>JBAPRL010000064.1:0-11360 GCA_049281095.1 Candidatus Acidiferrales bacterium | reverse complement strand
GCACGAACGGGAGCATGAAGAGGAGTTCCAACGGCGTGATGACTGCGGCTGTTCTTTACGGCCGTGAAGATCTGAAGATTGAACGCGTCGGAATACCCCAGGTGCTCGAGGATGAAGTTTTGATCCGCGTTCAAGTTGCCCTGACGTGCGGAACGGATTTGAAGGTGTGGAAGCAGGGGTCGCACCCTCGAATGATCCAGCCGCCGGCGATATTTGGACATGAATTGGCAGGCGTGGTCGAGGAAACAGGGTCGTCCGTCAGCGGAACGATTCGCACGGGTATGCGGGTGGTGCCGTCGAACTCGGCGCCCTGTGGCGTGTGCCTGTATTGCCGTAAGGGCCAGCCGAATCTCTGCGACGACCTGCTCTTCAATAACGGCGCTTACGCGGAATACGTGAGAATTCCGGCGCGGATTGTGCGGC
Source organism: Candidatus Acidiferrales bacterium (assembly GCA_049281095.1). GTDB lineage: Bacteria > Acidobacteriota > Terriglobia > Acidiferrales > UBA7541 > DAHUXN01. Next base: position 10,937 of record JBAPRL010000064.1, on the reverse strand, counting down.
AAAACCTGCTGGAGATTCCGGAGCACGTCAGCTATCGCGATGCGGCGATGGTCGAGCCCCTGGCGTGCGTGCTGCGCGGCATCCATGAAACCGATATTCGCGCGGGGGATACAGCGGTCATTGTCGGCTGTGGGCCGATCGGATTGAAGTTCATCCGCGCACTGTCGGCAAGGGATGTTCGCGTGATAGCGCTCGGCAAGCGGAAGAGCCAGATTGAAGCGGCGGAGCGGCTGGGAGCGTATGCGGCATTCGATGTTTCCACGATGGATACGCCGGTGGGAATGGTTCGGGAACTGACGGAAGGCGGACGCGGAGCCGACGCGGTGATCGAAGCGGTCGGTTCGGCCGCGACTTGGCAGTGGGCCATGCAAATGGTGAGGAAAGGTGGCAGAGTCAATCTGTTCGGCGGATGCCCGCACGGAACGCACGTGCAATTCGATCCGGCCCTGCTGCACTATTCAGAAATCACGATCAAAGCGACGTTCCATCACACGCCACGCTTCATTCGGGAAGCGCTGGAAACCATTGCGCGCGGCGACGTGCGCGCCAGCGACTTTGTGACCGGAGAGATTCCGCTCAGCGAATTGCCGCGAGCCTTCGAAGAGATGAAGCATGGCAATAGCGACCTAAAGACGGCTGTGAATCCCTGGGCTTGATCGGCTCGATGCTCGGACGAGACGAACTGGAAATTGCCCGCCACTTGCCTCCTGATGGCTGCTCGCTCGCTGAAGCCGAACATTACACCCACTGGCTGGCAACGCATCATTACGAAAACTTCAGAGTTGTATCGTGGCTGCTGCCGTCGCGCCTTCATCAGCATTTCTATAATGTGTATGCGTACTGCCGCTGGGCCGACGACCTGGGCGACGAAATCGCCGATCCAAAGCGCGCGGTAGAGCTGCTGGATGACTGGGACGCTGAATTGGAGCGCGCCTATCGCGGCGCGGCGACGCACCCGGTGCTGATTGCCGTCGGTGAGACGGCGCAAAAGCTGGATATTCCCATCGAGCCGTTTCGCGATTTGCTGATTGCGTTTCGACAGGATCAGACCATTCATCGGTATGCGACGTGGGAGGGAGTAATTAGCTACTGTCGCTATTCGGCGAATCCGGTTGGACGGCTGGTTCTTTACCTCATGGGTTATCGGGATGCGGAGAGGCAGGCGTTGTCTGACGCCACGTGCACAGCGTTGCAGCTTGCGAATTTCTGGCAGGACGTCGGACGGGACCTCGAAAAAGGGCGCATCTACATTCCGCTGAATGTGGCCGCGGGCCACGGCGTGAGCGAAGAGGACATCACGCAGAGAAGATTCGACGGCCGGTACACTAATTTGATGAAGGATTTGATCGGCTGTACGCGCGGCCTCTTTGCCGCCGGCGCGCCGCTGGCGAGCCGCGTCTCGCGAGAATTTCGGGTCGACGTGGAGCTGTTCACGCGCGGCGGTTGCGCTGTGCTCGACGCCATTGAGGCGATGGGCTACGATACGTTGAATCGGCGGCCGGCGCTCGATCGGCGTTTGCAAGCGCGTTTGCTGGGGCGCGCGATGATTTCGCGCATCGCGGCTTCGTTTCGTTCTCGCCATGATGACGGCCAGAAGCCCGAAAGCGCTTCACTTGCCGGCCGACATGTCTGATATCGCCGTCGCTGCTGCCTACCTTCGTTGCCGCAAAATCGCGCGTTCCGCGGCGCGAAATTTTTACTACGGCTTCGTGCTGCTGCCTGACGCAAAGCGCGACGCGCTCTGTGCGCTTTATGCCTTCATGCGCGGCGTCGACGACATTGCGGATGAGCCGGGCGCGCTGGAAGAGAAGCGGAAGAGGCTTGGCCAGCTTCGTTTAGAAATGGACCGTGCGTTGGCGGGCGCGGATACAAGCGATCTTGTCTGGATAGCGCTGCGGCATAGCGTTTCACATTTCGGAATTCCGCCGCGTTATCTGCACGATTTGATTTCCGGGGCGGAAATGGACCTGACGGTTTCGTCGTACGAAACATTCGAGGACTTGCGGAAGTATTGCTATCACGTGGCTGGCGCGGTCGGACTATGCTGCCTCTATGTTTTTGGCTTCACGGACCCGGAAGCTCCGGCGCTGGCAGAGAAGCTCGGCATCGCTTTTCAACTCACGAATATTCTTCGCGACGTGCGCGGCGACCAAGCGATGGGGCGAACGTACCTGCCGCGCGAAGATTTTGCGAGGTTCGGCTGCGATGCGCAAGAATTCACGGAGAGCACGGCGAGCCAAGGCGCGGTTGCGCTTCTTCGTTTCGAAGCGGAGCGAGCCTGGCAGTTTTACCGTGAAGGGTGGAAGCTGCTATCGATGGTGAGCGCGGATAGCCGCGCGGCACTGTGGGCCATGGCACGCATTTATTCCGGAATACTGGACAAAATCGAGAAGCGCGGTTTTGCGATTTTGACTGGCGGACCAGCGCGGCTTTCGACGGCCGAGAAGCTGTGGATTCTCCTGCGAGCGCGCATGGGGTGGTTCAAGGAAAACGATGGCTTGCGAGAGCGTGATCGTGATTGGCGGCGGACTGGCGGGGCTGTCGGCAGCCACGGCGCTCGCTGATGCGGGAATTCGCGTGCAGTTGTTTGAGAAGCGGCCGTACCTGGGCGGCCGCGCGACGTCATACGCCTTGCCTGACGGAAGCCACATCGACAATTGCCAGCATGTGACTCTGGGTTGTTGCACGAACCTGGCAGATTTTTACGAACGAACCGGCGCCGCCTCGAAAATCCGCCATTACGACCGATTGTTTTTTGCGGATAAGGAAGGGCGGGTCAGCTCAATCCATGCATCGGCATTGCCGCCTCCGTTTCACACCAGCCTATCGTTCCTGCGGTTTGGCGCGCTGACCTGGCGCGACAAGCGGGCGATTGCAAAAGCGCTGCTGCACATCGCTCGTTCTGGAGGTCATCCCGAGATTGGCGCCGGAATGACCGTGCTGGAGTGGTTGCAACGCAATGGGCAGACGGAAGCGGCGATCCGCCGATTCTGGCGCGTGGTTCTGGTCAGCGCGCTCGACGAGGAGCTGCACCTCACGGATGCGCGCTATGGCATCGACGTTTTCTGGAAGGCGTTTCTGCGGAATCGCCAGGGCTACATTCTGGGAATTCCGTCGGTGCCGCTGGGGGAACTGTACGCCGAGTGCCGGAGGGGAATTGAAAATCGAGCGGGAGTGATTCACTCGCGCGCTGTCATACGAAAGATCCGATTTGCAGAAGGGAAATTCCAAGCAGTCGTCCTCGACGAGGGAAGCGAAGCGCGAGCGGATGCGTGCATTGCCGCCGTACCGCACGACGAGCTACTCGAACTGCTGCCAGAAGAGTTGCGCGCAAACAACTCCACCTTCGCGAATTTGAAACAGTTGCAGACTTCGCCGATAACGGGTGTCCACTTGTGGTACGACAGGCGAGTGCTCGACAAGCCGTTTCTAACGCTGCTGGATCACACGGTGCAATGGATCTTCAATAAAAGCCTGCTGTATGGTTCGGGTGACGGGAGTGCGAAGGATACAGGTCAATATCTTCAGCTGGTAATCAGCGCGTCGTATGAACTGATTCCAAAGACGCGGCAAGAAATCGTCGATCTTTGCATCAGAGAATTGCACGAAGTTCTGCCGGCGGCGCGTAACGCGCAATTGCGCAAAGCAAACGTGGTGAAAGAAGTCCATGCGACGTTCTCGCCGCGCCCTGGTTCGGACGCGTGGCGGCCGCCGCAGCGGACAGAGATCGGCGGATTTTTCCTTGCGGGAGATTGGACGCGCACCGGATGGCCTTCCACCATGGAAGGCGCTGTGCGCAGCGGATACCTCGCGGCGGAAGCGGTTCTCGAGTTTGCGGGAGCCCCGCGGAAGTTCCTGGTTCCGGATTTACCGGCGGAGGGCTTTTGCCGCTCGTGGGCGAAGGACTAGAACTACTGAGCCTTCCCGGACCTCAGCGCATAAAGCACCGAAGTTATTTTCATGCTTGCCCTGGCGGGGGGGTTGGCTGTATACAGGTGTGAGAACGCGAACCGGTGTTGTTCACGAGAAACCTCTGGTCTTCCCACGCGCAACGCACATTCAATTGTGTTGCGCGAAGCAGAATGGACCGATTCGGCGCACCTGCCGGCGTTTACTTCGGGACGGAAACTGCGTCGGCTTCTTAATCGCAATGAAAGGCGAGGCTGGAAACTGCTGGGTGAGTTCTCCCGCTGGTCTATTCCATCGAAGCATAAAGGCCCTGATCACTGTGGTGACTCGTTTACGCGCAGACCAGCTCTCGGTTAATTTTTCGGCGGTCTACTGAATTGTTCGAGCTGCTGTGTCGTTTCGGAGTATCATGAATTACTCCCCGGAGGAAATTTATGGAGCGGAAGTATAAGCACAAGGGCTATAGCGACCGGGAGCGCGAAGACAAGAAACGCGAGCGCGAACGGCCAGCTGAGCCCCGGCCGCGCCAGGAGCAAATGGGTCCGCGCACTCCGCGAATGGTGGGCACGGTCATGCGCGCGCGTTGTTCGAACTGCGGGACGATTTTGGCTCCGGGATTTGACCAGAACGGGCAATGTCCCAAATGCCAGCTTGAACTGCACTCCTGCAAACAGTGCGTCCATTTCGACACGGGCGCGCAGTTCGAATGTACACAGCCGATACCTGAGCGTATCCCGCGGAAGGATGCGAAAAACAACTGCACGTTCTTTGAGTTTCGTATGACCGTCGAAAAAGACACCTCGCCAGTCAACTATCCGAGCGTTTCGGCTCCCGCGCCTGCTTCCACCGGCCGCCCCGATGATGCCCGCAAAGCGTTTGAGGACCTCTTCAAGAAGTAAGTGGATTGCGACGGTTTTTCCTACGACAGTCCATTTTGTCACTTGTAGCTCATTACCTTTTCGTGCTGCACTAAGTTTGTTTTCTGCTGCTCGAGATGCAACAAATGTCGCAGACTGATATCAATCCGAAGCGCATAACACAGATCGATGGACTCATTCGGCCTCACGTTCGCCGAACGCCGGTGGTTGAGGTCGACGGCCAGGACTTTGGTTTGCCGTCTGCCCGCATTTCTTTGAAGTTGGAGTCTTTACAACATTCCGGCTCCTTCAAAGCGCGCGGCGCGTTTGCGAATCTGCTGTCGCGTGAGATTCCCGAGGCGGGCGTGGTCGCGGCGTCAGGCGGCAATCATGGAGCGGCGGTCGCGTTTGCCGCAAAGGCGCTGGGAAAGCCTGCAAGGATTTTCGTGCCGAGTATCGCTTCGCAAGAAAAGATCGATCGCATCCGGAGCTATGGAGCGGATTTGGTTGTTGGCGGCGACCGCTACGCGGACGCGCTGGCGGCGAGCGAAAAATGGGCATCGGAGAGCGGGGCGCTGACGGTGCACGCCTACGATCAACTCGAGACACTGCTAGGCCAAGGAACGGTGGGCTTAGAGCTTGAAGAACAATGCCCGCGGCTCGATGCGCTGCTGGTTGCGGTCGGCGGCGGCGGTCTGATCGGCGGCATTGCTGCATGGTATGGGCATCGCGTCAGAGTGATCGGCGTTGAGCCGGAAGCAGCGCCAACGCTGACTCGCGCGCTCGCCGCCGGTGCGCCGGTCGATAGTCCCGCGGGAGGAATCGCGGCCGATTCGCTCGCGCCCAAGCGCGTTGGCGAGCTGATGTTGCCGCTGGCGCAAAGCTACGTGAATCGTGTGATTCTCGTCACCGATGAAGCCATCCAAGAAGCGCAGATCGCACTGTGGAAGGTGCTTCGGATCGTGGCGGAGCCGGGAGGGGCGGCAGCATTCGCCGCGCTCTTATCCGGACAATATAAAGTGAACGAAGGCGAGCAAGTGGGCGTGGTGATTTGCGGCGGCAATACCAGCGCGGTCAGTTTCGGAAGCACGAATCGCACGAAGACTTCCTGAGATCACTTCACGAGCGCTGGTCTACGTTGACCGAAATAGTGTTCCCTGGAGCGCCGGCTCATCGGCAATTTTTTCAAGACGCGGGTAGTGTTCGCGTAGCGGCTCCGGTACTTTGACCTTCGCGCGGCCGAGCAGGTGAAGCAGGTCGAGCGCATTCACGACGCCTTTGCCTTCGTAGTGATTGTTGGTGATGACGAAGGTTGATTTGGCGCGCGCGGCAACACGTTTGATGCGTTCAGCCCAGGGGCGCAGTTCGTCGACGTCGTAAAGGTAGTTATAGCGCTCGTACCGCGGAATCTCAGGGTCGTCGGCAAACCATGTGTCGTATCTCCTCCCGTGCAGGCGCACGTAGCCAATATCCGATGTTGCGCGTTCGCTCGGACGCACCGAGCGCCCGATCAATGGCTGGTCGATATTGCAGAGGCCGATGCCGCGGTTTCGGAGCATTCGTTCCACCGTGGAATCGTTCCAGGAGGAATGCCGCACTTCCACAACGAGCGGGTATTCGCGGAACTGGTCGGCCAGACGCTCGACGTGCGCCAAGTTTTCGGGCGTGTTGTGAAATGAGAAAGGGAACTGCAAAAGCACGGCTCCCAGGCGCTGGGCATCGCGGAGAACTTCAAAGCCGGCGCGAGCGTTTCGAACATCTTCCTCCGTGGCTTCGGTTCCGTGAGTTAACTTCTGCCAGAGCTTCGCTGTGAACTGGAAGCGAGAATTCGCGGCTACTTGCTCAATCCATTGTTCCGCAAGCTTTGGACGGATCGGCTGATAGAAAGAGGTATTAATCTCGATGGCGTCAAAGAACTGCGCCAGGTAAGTGGATTCGTGAAAATCGCGCGGCCGTGGCAATGGATACACGATGCCTTCCCAATCGGTATAGGACCATCCGGCAGGCCCGACTCGAATCTGGTGGTGATTTTCCATAACGCTTTGCAGCGGAGCGTCCAGCATTTTCCAGCGTAGGCGGAGTCTGTGGAGGTGTCAATCGAGTGGGTTGCGACGGCGCCAGCGGACTGCTATGCTTTTATTGCCCACCATGCTATACGCGATGGTTTCTCCTTCCGCGTTTTCCAATCTAGGAGGGTACCGGTGAAGACCTCATTCAGTTACAAGCAAGTTGAATTACGTGAGCAGTTGGAGAAAGAGGTGAACATACATGTGAAAAGACTGGAAAAGTTCCTGAAGAGTTTCGCTCCCGACCTGGTCCAGTTGCATGGCGCTTTTGAGCGTATCCCGCATAAAAATAGCTTTGCGCTCTCTTTGAATCTTTCGCTTCCTACGGGCACTTTGCATGCAACGGGCGAGGGCGATGACGCCGCGGGCAGCATTCGGGCGGCGTTCGCTGAGGTCTTGACGCAGCTGAAGAAACACATGGGCAAGCTTCGCAAAGATTACGAATGGAAACGGAAGCGCCCTCGACGATTGCCCGCGCCTGATGGGAGCTTTGCTTCTTGATGAGGGCGTAGGCGCTGCTCAGATCGACAAAATCACGACAATTTCTAAAGGACGCGCGGCTGTGAAATCGGCCGGCTCCCATTTGATGTGGTGTGCCAGGCCAGAAAGACACTAGGGCTGGACGTTTGGCTGGCCGCTTCCCTCATCCTTGCGGTACTGGAAGAGATAGCTGGATGGTGGAGCGCCAGAGACGGCGCGGGTGTTGTAGAGCAAAAGGTATTCGAGGTGACGAAGGTCGTCGGGATAGCTGATGCCCGGCGGATAAGGATAGGAGTGGAGAGTGTGAGTCGGCAGGGGCGAGACTGTTCCGCCGAAGTCGGCGTAAAAATCCATATCCTTGTCGAAACCATCCGCATAGAAGAAATAATCGCGCACCCAGCCGGGCGGCAATTTGCGAAGAGATGAGGGATTGAAATTCAAAGCGACTTCGTCGCCCGAGCCGAAGACCACGTATTCTTCGTCGGCGCGCTGGAGAAGCGGGAGAACGTCGCCATAGCGCGTGTAGTTTCCGGCTTGCTGCGCGTAGGGGCCGGTGGAGCTGACTTCGTTGTAGATGTAGCTGAGGTCGGCGGGCGTCGAGCCTTCGATGTATTTCGGGTAGCCGCGAAATTGAAGCTGCGCGGCCGAAAGTGGAGCTTCGGAAACGCGGTAGGGAGTGTCGGCGGGCGAATTATCGACGAGAATGCGATCCCAGTAGATCTTCAGGTTGGTCACAATGCGGATGCGGCGCGTGCCCGGGGGAAGTTTGCCGGTGAGGTCCGCAGTCATGGTGCGTTCGAGGCCGGCGGGAAAGCCCATGTCGTCGACGACGCGCTGCCAGTGTCCTGAGGAATCCTGCGCCTCGACGTATGGTGAAATGGGCTTCAGTCCGGCTTGCCAGGCGGCGTAGAGCGAACTGGCGGAAAAATAATCGGTGAAGCTGTCGAGGACGAGCCACAACGGATTGCGCGGATTCCACGCGCCGAGGTCGAGCTCAAGCCAGTGAAGTTTCGCAAAACCGTCGTAAGGCAAGATGGCGAAGCCCTTCACGAAGCGATGATCGGTCTTCAGGAGCAGCGGCAGGACATTGTGTCCTTGTGAATCCCACGCGCCGAGAGGCGGATGCGCGCCACGAGCGGCGATCACATGGAAAGCAGGGAACGGCGGATACATGGCGAAATGCGAATTGGGATAGACGTCGACGTCCGCCGGATGGTCAATCGCGAGCAGGCGAACCTGATTTAGATAGTCCAATTCCTCCATCGGTTCGAGAAGGCGAAAGCTCAGAAGGCCGTTTTTCGGCTGAACGGCTGAGCTATCGACTTTCATGTACTCCTTCGGATTCGAAATGTTGCGCTCGCCGGGAGCAAGCCAGTGGCCCAAAATGCCGGGGCCGAGCATATCGGAAATGAATTGGAAGGTATGGCCATTCCACGCGAACAGAAGCGGGCAAGAGCTGCCCTTGCGGTCGAGCTCGGTGATGGACTGTGTGGAATCCACGGGGAGGTTGATTTCGTCCTGAAGAACGCCGGTGGGCCACAGCATGCGAACGATGTCAGCGTGGCTTGCGCTGGCAAGGCCGAAGGTGAGCGCGGTGTCGCTCTGGCCGAGGTAGCCGGACGCAGCGGCAATTTCCATTTCTTGTTGGAGCGCGCCGGCAAAAACGTTGACCTTCGTTCCGAGGGCGCTCTTGTTGTCGGCGAGGCCGTGGAGCGCGAGACGCAGCCAGTGATTGCGATTGCCTCCGACATTGCGCAGGAGCACGGGCGGGCCGCCGTTCTGGGAGATCAGGAGGCTGGTAGCGCCGTCGCCGAAGAAATCAGCAGCGACGATGGAGCGCGGGTGCAGCAAACGAATTTTGTCGAGGCCGACGTCTTTCGAGACGTCGCGAAAACCAGCAGGGCCTTCGTTGCGCAAGAGAGCGACGTGGCCGGCACCGGATGAATCTTCGCCGACCGCAGCGAGGTCGATCCAGCCATCGTTGTCGTAATCGAGTGCGGCAAGGCCCCAGGCGCGAGTCCAATCGAGCTTCGGCAAATTGACGGAGACAAAATTCTTGCCGTCGACGTTGCGCCACAAAGAAAGTGCGGGCGCTGATCCATGAGTGAAAGCGAGGTCCATCCAGCCGTCTTTGTTGAAATCGAAAGCGACCGCTCCGACGGCGGGAGAAATGGCGGAAGCCCAGGGATGGACAGCACGGAACAATCCTTCGCGAGGATTCAGGTAGACGACGGGAGCATTGTCGACCGATGCGACCACGAGATCGACGGCGCGATCGTTATTGATGTCGCTTGCCGTGGCGCCCCAACTTGCGCCAGGACCGCCGAGACCAGTTTGCGAGGTGACTTCGGTGAAAGTTCCGTCGCCGTTGTTGCGCCAAAGTTCGTTGATGGATTTGGAAGACGATTGCGTGTCCGTGGATGAGCGCGCGACGTAAAGATCGAGGTCGCCATCGTGGTCGTAATCAACGAACGTCAGCCCCATGGCCTGGCCAGTGACGCGAATACCGGCCGACGTCGTGATATCGCGAAATTTTCCGCTGCCTTCGTTGTGAAAGAGCGCAACTCCGCCGTCGTAGCTGACGGCGAGATCAGGACGACCATCGTTATCGTAGTCGCCTGCGGTGCAGCCCATGCCGACTCCGGGGATGGCGATGCCAGATTGCGGCGTGACATCCTGGAAGCGGCCGTTGCCCATGTTTCGGAAAAGAGCCGGATGGCCGCTGCCGTCGGCATTGACGAGAAAAATGCCGGGACGGCCATCGCCGTCAAAATCGAACACGCATGCGCCCGAGCCGAAAGAAGCGGTGGCGGCATTTTGGTGCAGCAAAGTGTCGAGCGGCACGGGGCGGGCGGGCAAACCAGATGCGCCGGTTACGTCCGCGAAGTGGACGGCGCTCGCCGCCGGAACGGATTCGATGCCCGGCGGAACCTCCTCAGCGAGCGAATACTTTCCCTGATCACCGTAGATCATGCTCATCGGCGTGCTAAGCTTCTTCTGCGTTTCATCCTGAAAACGTGCGAGAAACTCGCGCGCGCGAGGAGTATCGCCGGAGCGTTGATACGCCTGAGCGATGGCGAAGGCGGCCGAAGCGTGAAACGGATTGAGTTTCAAGGCGGCGCCGAAGGCAGCGATGGCCTTGGCGTATTCGTGAAGCATCATGTAATCCTGGCCAAGAAAATACTCTGAGTCGGCATCGTTGGGGTCAAAGACAATCACGCGTTCGAAATCCCGGGCAGAAATGTCGGGATGGCCGAGAGATTTCTGAAGAAGGCCGAGGTTATACCAGACTCGGGGATTCTTCGGTTCGCGCATCGCGACTGCGCTCAAGAGTGATTGCGCTTCCGGAAATTGCTCCAGGTTCAAAAGCGCGATGGCTTGATTCAAGCGCGCGGCGTAGAGATGGGAATCCAGCGCGTAGGCCTTCTTGAATTCCCGGAGGGCCGTTTTCTGCTGCTGGCGATTCATGTAAGCGACGCCGAGATTATTGTGCTGGGCGGCCTCGGTTTTCGCCGCCGCGGAGGAAGATTGTGCGGCGACAGGCAGCCGCACAAAGAAAAGAGTTGAGAGCGTTGGGATGGCGACGAAGGCGAGAATCAGCCACAAGAGCCTGCGGGCCCTCGGG
>JBAPRL010000063.1:0-38835 GCA_049281095.1 Candidatus Acidiferrales bacterium | reverse complement strand
AACGCATACGACAAGCCGTGGAACCCATACCGCCGCACGCCCTGAGCTTCGTACCGGCGCGGGATCGGCAAGATCTGGGCGACCCGCGGGATATCATGGTGAAAAGCTGTGTCGAAGCACGCCACCTGAGGCAGGTCAGGAAATCGGCGATGAAACGCCTCGGTCAACACGATCTCCTCGGGCAGATGGTCAGGATCGAATGGACTCAGGCGGTGTAGTTCCTCGACCATTTCGGGAGTGATTCGCTGCGGCATGAAATATTTCGGTCCGCCATTCACGATGCGATGCCCAATCGCTGCCAATGCGTCGCGCCCGCTACGTTCCTCAATCCAATCCATCAGAGCGCCGACCGCCGCGGTGTGATCCGGCGCCTTCAGCAAACGTGAAATGTTGTCCGTCTGAGTCGAGCCCTTCACCCGTAAGGTGGCCTCCGGCAGTCCGATCCGTTCAATTCCGCCCCGCAAAACCCGTTGGAGCGAGTCACCGGCATCGAACAGCGCGAACTTGATGCTCGACGAACCTCCATTGACCGTGAGGACTTGGGGGTTACTTGGTTTCATAAGCGCTCTGCAATCCGAATGACGCGAGTTTTGCTCGGGTGGATTTGTAGTCCGCGTGAAGAATGCTTCGAATTCCTAAGCCTTCCGCGATCTGGACGAACATCGGCGTGTTTTCGGGCGCTGCGTCTTCGGGATGATCGAACAACTCCAAGCGAACGCGGCTGGCGTAACGGCTGAAAATGGCGAAATTGACCCCTCCGCCCGTTTCCTGGTTTCCCAAGGGCAGGGGAGAGCCCGAGCGAACGTCAGCGTGCTCGGAGATCTCCGAGACGTAATCGTGCAATTCGCGTTCGGACGTTATCGTTATCGTTGCCATAGGATTTGAGCGGCTTCCAAGGGGACTGCCACTCCGGAACGCTGAGGTATCACTCGCGCTGTGTAATCGCTCGCCGGACGTGTCGTGGGCACCATGGCTTGAAAGATGCAGCTGTGAGATTCGTCAGGTTGCGGCCCCGCGCACTTCATTTCCTGGCGCACGGGGTCACCGTCGCCGATTCCGTCTGCATAGAGCTCAACTCGCACCGCCTGGGGCGCGAGATCGTTGAGGTGGACCGGAACCTCAAATACGTGCTGGCCGCCACGAGTTTCAAGGTTCACTTCTCCGAAGCGCAGCGCGGCCCATTTCTGTTCCAGGCTCTGCCGCCAATCGACCATTTCCCTGCCGAATGCGCCTTTATTCGTCGCGCGCTCCTGGTAGGCAGTGGCCGCCGGGAGATAGCGTTGGTCGGTGTATTCACAGACCGCGCGGTGAGCAGAAAAGCGCGGTGTCAACCGTGCCATACTTTCCCGCATCCGTTTGACCCATGCGGTGGGTATTCCGCTCACGTCTCGGGTATAAAACTCCGGGATCACCTCCCGCTCGAGGAGATCGTAGAGAGCGTTGGCTTCCACAGCGTCCCAGGCGGCATCATCGCCGTGCTCCCGACCATCCCCCAATGCCCACCCCACTTCAGGGGTGTATGCTTCCGCCCACCAGCCGTCCAATTCCGATAGATTGATTCCGCCATTCACGAGCACTTTCATGCCACTTGTTCCGCAAGCTTCCCAGGGCCGACGTGGCGTATTGATCCAGACATCGACGCCCTGTACCAGTTGTTCAGTCAAATGCATGTCGTAATCACTCAGGAAGATTACATGCGGGCGCGTCTCAGGCTGACGAATGAACTGAATCCATTCCTGGACCAAGGCCTGTCCCGCCTTGTCCGCTGGGTGTGCCTTTCCGGCAATGATGAGCTGCACCGGACGCTGCGAATTGCTCAATAGACGGAGCAGCCGCTCTCGATCGTGCAGCAGCAAGTTCGGTCTTTTGTAAGTCGCGAAACGCCGCGCAAAGCCCAACGTCAACGCATTGGGATCAAATAGATGTTTTGCCTCTTCGATCGCCTCCGCCGGCGCCCCCGAAGTCGCCAGTTGCGCCGACAATCGCTCGCGAGCAAACTTAACTAGAGATGCGCTGCCAGCCGTGTGGAATTGCCAGAGCGCGCCGTCAGACAGGCGGCGAATATCCGGCTCTAGATTCTCCGTCGGCCCTAGCCAGCGGGACTTTCCACACGCTTCCGTCCAGAGATCGTCGGCTGCTGCCGAGTCCCAGGTCGGCATGTGAACTCCGTTGGTGACATGCCCGACGGGAACTTCGTCCGCTGGCCAGCGGGGGAAAAGAGGTTCAAAGAGTTGTCGGCTAACCTTTCCATGTAAGCGACTCACGCCATTCACGGCTCCGCTTCCCCGAATCGCGAGATAAGCCATGTTGAAACTCTCCGACGAGTCGTTCGGATTCTGGCGGCCCAGAGCCAGCAAATCGTAGAGTGTTATGCCGAGTTTCTTTTCTGCATATCCTCCGAGGTATTGCTCGATGAGAGCGGCCGTGAAGCGATCAAATCCGGCGGCCACGGCTGTGTGGGTCGTGAAGAGGTTTCCCGCTCGCGTGACGGCCAGTGCGATTTCGAAGGGCTGCCCGGTTTCTTCCATAAAGCTTCGGGCACGCTCCAACGTAGCGAAGGCCGCATGCCCCTCATTCAAGTGACAGACTTCCGGCTTTATGCCCAACGCGCTAAGCAAACGCCAGCCGCCAATCCCGAGAAGTAGTTCTTGCTTGAGGCGCAACTCTGGCCCGCCGCCGTACAACTCGCTGGTTATCCCTCGATGAATGGGGAGGTTTGCCGCGTCATTGCTATCCAGGAGGTAGAGTTTGACTCGACCCGCCTGGACTTGCCACCCACGCAGCCAGACCGAGTAGCCGGGTAAGGCGATCTCCAACCGAAGCCACTCCCCGTTCGGACGGCGCAACGGCGTAATCGGCAATTGTGCAGGGTCGTTGTACGGGTAGAGGGCCTCCTGCGCTCCGTCCTTATCAATCACCTGGCGAAAATAACCTTGTTGATAGAGCAGTCCCACTCCGACCACCGGCACGCCTAAATCACTGGCAGCTTTGAGTTGATCGCCGGCTACGTTGCCGAGTCCGCCCGAATAGATTGGGAGCGCTTCGCTCAACATGAATTCCATGCTGAAATACGCGACGCAAGTCAGGGAAGACTGCGGATGCTTTTGCTGAAACCATGCGGGTGTCTCCGCCGCCTGACGCTTGACCCGCAGATGACCATCAACGTTCTTACGAAAGACAGGATCGGTCAGCACGCGCTCGAGTTGATCGCGCGAGACGGTCTGCAAGACAACCCAAGGATTTTGCGTCAGTTCCCATAGTACGGGATCAAGCGCCCGCCACACCCCGTCGGTGGCATGGCTCCACGACCAGCGCATGTCCAGCGCAAGCTCTGCCAAGGAATCGAAACCCTCGACTTCCATGGGTAGGGGGCCGTATATCGGGTGGACGACACGTGTTTGTTTACTCATGGTTTCTGGCCTGAAAGTCTTCTAGACTGAATCTTCGAATCTATAAGTTCGGGTTGCCCTCATGACGCCACCCTTCCTTTGTCTCGCTCCCGCACCGGCACCGCCGCCAAAGCAGCGCTGACAATCGTTTGGGCTTCCTCCAGGATGTGACTCAGATGATCTGCTCCCCGGAAGCTCTCCGCATAAATCTTGTAGATATTCTCGGTTCCTGACGGACGCGCCGCAAACCATCCACTTTCGGACATCACTTTCAACCCGCCGATGGGAGCACCGTTGCCCGGCGCGACCGTGAGGACCCTCTCAATTTTTTCGCCCGCCAACTCGCTGAGCTTGACCTGCTGGGGTGAGAGCTTCGCTAGAAGTTCCTTTTGGTCCGGAGTGGCTGAGGCTTCAACGCGGTCATAGACAGGCTCACCGAATTCGCGCGTGAGTTCGTGGTAGATTTCGCCAGGGTCGCGGCCCATCCGTGCTGTGATCTCCGCTGCGAGCAAAGCCGGGGCAATTCCGTCCTTGTCCGTCGTCCAAACATTGCCGTCCAGCCGAGCAAAGCTCGCCCCCGCGCTCTCTTCTCCACCGAAGCTGAGCGTACCGTCGAGCAAACCATCCACGAACCACTTGAAGCCGACCGGCACCTCATAAAGCTTCCGGCCAAGCTTGGCGGTGACGCGATCGATCATCTGGCTGCTCACCACGGTTTTGCCCACGGCCGCTTGCTTGCGCCATTTCGGACGGTGTTGAAACAGGTAGAAGATAGCGACGGAGAGGTAATGGTTGGGCGGCAGCAGTCCTGCGCTTTTGGTCACGATACCGTGACGGTCATGGTCCGTGTCACAGGCGAAGGAAATGTCAAAGCGTTCCTTCATCCCTATCAAACGCTGCATCGCGTAGACCGAAGACGGGTCCATGCGAATCTGGCCATCCCAATCCACGGTCATGAAACTAAACGTCGGATCGACCGCCTCGTTGACAACCGCGAGGTTCAGCCCGTATCGCTCCGCAATCGGCCCCCAGTAGTGGACTCCAGCGCCCCCGAGAGGATCGACACCGATGCGGAGTCTCGCGCCGCGAATGGCGTCCATCTCAACCACGTTCGCGAGATCCGCAATATAAGCATTGAGGTAGTCGTGCCGGTGCGTGGTGGAAGCCTGAAGAGCCTTGTCGACAGAAATTCTTTTCACGCCCTGCAGCTTGGCCTCGAGAAATTCGTTTGCTTTCTCTTCAATCCAATCCGTGACGACGCCCTCCGCGGGTCCGCCGCTCGGAGGGTTGTACTTGAAGCCTCCGTCGTGTGGCGGATTGTGCGACGGGGTGATGACAACACCGTCGGCGAGTCCGATTTTGCGCCCGTGGTTGTACGTCAGAATCGCGTGGGAGATAACTGGAGTAGGAGTGTATTCGTCTCCTTCCGCGAGCATCACTTCCACCCCGTTGGCTGCCAGCACCTCAAGCGCGCTCGCCAGCGCCGGAACGGAGAGCGCATGCGTATCCATGCCAAGAAACAGGGGGCCATTAATCTGGTGCAGCTTTCGATAGAGACAAATCGCCTGGCTGATAGCCAGGATGTGCCACTCATTGAAGGCCTTGTCGAACGCAGAACCCCGATGTCCTGAGGTGCCGAAAGCGACCCTTTGGGCGGGAACGGAAGGGTCAGGCTCTTCCGTATAGTAGGCCGTGACGAGCCTGGGCACATTCACCAGCATCGATGCTGGGGCAGGCTTTCCCGCGATCGGACTTATCTTCATGACGTTTTCGCCAAATGCGGCGATGACCGTTGCGCCAATGTCTCTATCTGCTTGTCGAAGGCTGATTGAGAATTAGTACCGTCTTCAACGCCCCCACATTATTCGTGGGAAGCATTCTTTTTTTATCTTCGTTTACTCCGGGGATCGCGTCTGTGACACGAATCACATACAGTGGTGCGAACGGGACTCCCCTGGAGTTGTCTCGATGTGCATTGAGCTTTTCCATCGGATCAATCCGCGGATTGCCTCGGCTTATAGTGGAACTGGCTACCCATGTTTGACAGGCTCATATGGAGTGCATATTTGCGGGTGACTAGTGAATATGAAGCTCCCTATAGATTTCGGAGAAAGTAAACACCGATGGGCAAGGCCGTCGAGACAGTCTTGCCCAAACAAATCGAAAAAAAATAACCCGCTGCCGCCGCTGCTACGCGCTCGCTCGAGTGCGGAGAGAGCTGCGAGGGGTGCGTGCGATATATCGCGACGACTGAATTTTGCGTTGACATTTCATATTCTTCCCAGGCCCGTGGTAGCAGGCCAGCAAGCTTTAAGTCCGAAACAAAACTATCGCACTGCGCCAGCAAGGAAACTGTTCCATTTCGGACAGGTCGGGTTGAGCCCCCGGGGGCTCGAGTCCGCTTTTCTCCCTTCGGCTGCGACCCAAATTGCAATGTGTGCCTTATTGGACAGAAACCGTTTTGTTCAGTGCCTAAGATTCTGTTTCGGACAACCGCCGCTGACTCCGGGAATCGATCGTCGATCGGCAGTGAAGTTGAGTTCAAATGTGAGGGGGAGAAAAACAATGTTGAAACGTCTTCTGGTTGTCACAACGCTAGGTCTGTTTGTAGCTCTGACTGCTGTCGCGTCCGACCGCGACGATGATGTGAATCGCATCCACAAGGCCGCTCAGGTTTTTCAGGAGATCATGAACGCGCCGGACCAGGGCATTCCTAACAGCCTTCTCAATTCGGCGAGATGCATAGCCATTATTCCTGGAGACGTGAAGTTCGCCTTCATCTTCGGCGGCAACTACGGCCGCGGAGTGGCCACCTGTCGCACCGGCCATGGCTGGAGCGCCCCCATGTTTGTGGCCATTGACGGCGGGAGTGTGGGCTATCAGATTGGAGGCTCTTCTACCGACATCGTGATGCTCTTTATGAACGATCACGCTTTGCACAGTCTGCTCAGCGACAAATTCAAACTCGGAGCCGACGCCTCTGTGGCAGCCGGGCCGGTGGGGCGGAACGCCTCTGCTGACACCGATCTTAAATTGAATGCGGAGATACTGTCTTATTCGCGTGCCAAGGGCGTTTTTGCCGGAGTCAGCCTGGATGGCGCCGTGGTACAGGCCGACAAGAGCGGAGATAAAGCTATGTATGGCGACAATGTCGACCGCCATGAAATTCTTGACGGCAAGATTGCTGTTCCTGTCTCCGCGCGACGGCTGCTGCACGAAATTGGTGGATATACGCAGGAAGCCAAAGCGGGATCCTGAACCTCCGACGGCCGGATTGTAAATTGCCCGCGACCTGCCATTGCGGGTCCCAGGTCGCGATTGAATAGCAGGAGCTGATTGGCTGTCTTCGGTGACGGAGACTCAGTTGTGATGACGAGTGATTCGAACAGGCCGGGCCCCGCAGGCCACCCCGTATGTGTTCCTGAGTAAGTTCACACTCGGTGGGAGACAGTACGCATCTGTCCGATGGAACTGGGTTTGGTGGAAAGATCAACTACTTGGCCGAGGTGCCGATCTTTATTCTCAGGATGAGGCACGCGCTGGCCAGGACTTGCAAACAGCCAGAATACGGCTGATCGCTGCAGAAAGAAGCTTCATCGAACGAGCGGTTCATGACGGCATGATCTCGCCTCAAACTGCGGCTCAGATGAGCGATGCTACTGACCAGCAAATGGAGGAGCTGGCCGGTAAGAGCGCAGCGAAAACAATTGAAGCGTATTTCACGACTCGTGAGCGCCCGCCGTGATGGTTTGCGGATTTACGGCGGAAGGCGGTGAGAGATGTTTTGCCAAGTCCGCCTGAGCCTGTGGCGGAGCGATCATCAGGAGCCGGTCGCCTGGCTGCAAGGCCGTGTCGGGCCGAGCGAGCAGAACTGACTTGCCCCGCAATACGGCCACAATCTTCGTATCGACAAGGGCCCCCGTGAGGTTGCGCGATTGAATCTGTTTTCCCACCCAAGAACTTTCGGGCCGAAGCGCTCCAACCATCAGCTGAGAGCCATCCGGAAGATCCAATGCGAGCCCCGACTGCAAGAGTGCCGCGATATGCAGGTGAGTAACTTGCGGTGGTAAGGAGACCTTGCCCTGATCCAACAGCCGCACTGCGATCCGGACGTTTTCGGCACGGTGCGCTGGCGAATCGGCCTGCCCGGCTACCTGGGCTTCGTATAAGCTGCCGTACTTGAAAAACGATGAGAGTTTGGTTTGAATCAGGAAACTGAGCATGACGGCCAGTCCCGCGGGAACGAGGAGCTGGTAGCCACCTGTCATCTCCGCGACCATCAGCAACGTTGCAATTGGGACGCGCGCTGCACCGCCGAAAACCGCCGCCATTCCAACAATCACCAAGCCCGCTGGCGGCTGGTGGAAGATTCCTGCGAACGCTCCTCCCAACATTGCGCCGATAAAAAGGCTCGGGGCAAACACGCCGCCTGATCCGCCCGAGGAAACCGTGAGGGACAATGCCAGCATTTTTGCGACCAGAAGCACGAGAAGTAAACGCACGGCCAGCCGGCCGTCGATCGCCTCCTGAATCCAACCGTAGCCGCCACCAAGTACCTGCGGCAATCGCAGAGCCAGCACGCCTAGAAATAACCCGCCGATGGCTGGCTTGGTCCATGTGGGAACGCGTAACGCTACAAACCCATCTCTTACACGATAAAATACGTCAGGCAAAATTGTGGCGACGATGCCGCTCGCTGCTCCAAGAACAATGTACCAGCCGTAGCCTGCCAGTCCCGCAACGTACAAGTGGGACGGAACCAGGAACAATGGCTGCCAACCGACAAACCAGCCGTTCACGGCATAGGCGACGATCGCGGCGAGCATGCAGTAGATAAGCGCCCCGGCCTCGAAGTCCATGCCGCTATAGAGAACTTCGACGGAGAATATGGCGGTCCCAATCGGCGAACGGAAGATAGCGGAGAGCCCGGCCGCCATCCCCATCAAGACCAACAATCGTCTCTCGCGCTCTGGCCGATGGAAGAAATTCGCATACACCGAACCAAAACCCGCAGCGATCAGAGCTATCGGGCCTTCGCGGCCAGCCGATCCCCCTGAGCCGATGGTGATAGCTGAAGCCAGCATCTTGACCGGTGCCACGCGCGCCCGAAGGACCGATCCGGTCCAGTGAACTGCCTTCACAACGGTATCTGTACCATGGCCCTCCGTCTCGGGCGCCAGGCCGTAAACAAGCGCCCCCGATATCAATCCGCCTAAGGTCGTGGCGATCGGCACAAACCATAACCCATGGGGGCCGATAATTTGCCGAAGGACTCCACCCTCTTCGGGGAGCCCTGGAGGGTGGTAACCGGCGATCCAAACGAGGAAAACATTCTGAGCGAGCCGCAACATCCACATGAAGAGCTGTGCGCCCAGGCCGCCTACAATTCCAAGGATCACCGAATCGAGAAGCAGTCGCGGCCTGTCTCCGTTCTGCACGACAACTTTGTATCATTATTTTGGGGGATCGACAGACAAATGCCGCAGCAAAGTCGCGGAAAAATGGGCCAGGACCCCAAGCGGACTAAGTTCTCGGATGGCGATTCCAAGAGTACAATTGCCCAGAACGCGGATCAATGGCGGCCGCGAGTCGAAGGGCTACAGGAGCCGATCTGGACGAGATTTGACTGCGAGTCTTTGGCCGCCCACAAAGAAGAACCGATGCGCTTGCGCAGAACAAAGGATCTAAGCGAGTACACGATAGCAGCAAAACTTACAGATATCGGGAGGGTGCACGATTTGTATTTCGATGACCAGCGGTGGACCATCCGTTATATTGTCGTTGCAACCGACGATATTCTTTCGGGAAGGAAGGTCCTAATCTCTCCTGTGGCTCTGCAGCATCCCGTTTGGAGTCCACTCCACATCCACGTGAATCTGACTTGGGAGCAAGTCGAGAGCAGCCCCAGCGTTGATCTGCATAAGCCTGTTTCCCGTCAGCACGAAATCGAGCATCACGAACATTATGGATGGCCCTACTACTGGCAGGGAACGGGTGTATGGGGTTCATGGCCGACTCCAAAGGCGCTCGCGGATGCGCCGCGGATCAAATCGAACACCGGAACGAAGAACGCTTCCACCGACTCACATCTGCGCAGCACCCGGGAAGTCACGGGTTACCACATAAGAGCGACCGACGGTGAGATTGGCCACCTGGAAGATTTTCTGTTCGACGATGAGACCTGGGAAATTCGGTACGCCATCGTTGACACGAAGAATTGGTGGCCTGGTAAGAAGGTATTGCTGAGACCTCAATGGATCCAACAGGTCAGCTGGGCCGAGCGAGAAATTTACGCAGGCATGTCTCGCGAGACCATCCGGAAGAGCCCCGAATGGGACTCCGACCAGCCCGTTAGCCGCGAATACGAACTTCATCTTCATCAACATTACGGCTACCCGCCATATTGGACGACGGAGAAATGATACGTCTCGCTATGCGTCGCGCAATTGTCGTGCACAGCTCCCCACTGTGCAGATGACCAAGACCTTTCGATCAGGCTCGGAGCGAGGGTCGAGTTCTTGCTCTAATCAGAACGGCAATTTTGCCGTCAAGAATGTCGTGGCGGTCGACGTCGGGGCCATACATGGCTCTGTCGCCACTCCTGTCAGCTTGCACTACCGCACCGTCCAAGCTCCCCGCTTGAATTTGTGACTGAGCAGACTGTGCAAAGCGTGATCGTTCATAAAGAGCATCACGATGTCGGCAGAAGAGCCTCCAATCTGATAACCCACACTCCTGCCGTCAATGGCCACAAACATAGGGGCGCTCCAGCCATGGCCGGTGCGACAGGTGGCCACTCCGCGGCCGTAGTTGCCGCCGAAGATGAAGGCGAACTTCACGTCTTCAGGAACAATGGCTATGTATCTCGCCGAATTGAGAAGGCTGTTAGGAATGCCCTGGTCCGGCGCGTTCATGATCTCCTGAAAAACCTGAGCGGCCTTGTGGATGCGATCCGACCCTGCCTGTATTGGCGACAGGGAGTGCCGACTTGCGAGGCTTGTGCAGTATACTTTCCCGGTTTGCGCGTCTGGATTCTTACAAGGGGTGCATACATCATGAAGCGAATTTCGTGCATTGCGTATTGGGGGCTGGCTTTCGCCAGCATGCTGGCATTAACTTTGAGCGCGGCGGCGCAGGTCAACCCCGATCTCTATGCCGGCCTTAAGTGGCGCAACGTTGGGCCGTTCCACGGCGGCCGCATTTCCTCCGTCACCGGTGTCATCGGCCAGGCCGGTGTGTTCTATGTCGGCACGCCCCAGGGAGGCATCTGGAAAACCACCAGCGCCGGAGTCACGTGGTTGCCCATCTTCGACCAAGAGACGAGTGTTGACAGCGTCGGCGCAATCCAAGTCGCTCCCTCCGATCCCAATATCGTTTATGCAGGCGCAGGGGACCCCATTGGCGGCAGCTTGGGCAACGGCATGTGGAAGTCCACCGATGCCGGCAAGACCTGGCAGCACATTGGCCTGGATAACACGGTGAAGATCGACAGCATCGTGGTCGATCCCAACGATCCCAACCTGGTGATCGCCTCCACGCTCGGCGATGCCACGCACGACGGCGGCGGTATCTACCGTTCCACTGATGGCGGCCGGACTTGGACGAACGTTCTCAAGCCCGCCGACTACGATGGCACCCGCGGAGTGGAGTACGCCTACGACGACCCCAGCATCATGCTGGCCGACACGCAGGGCACGGGGGGCGGTTTCGGCGGTGGCGGTAGCACCGGGCCTCGACCGAAGACCAAGCCGCCGCTGGTCTTCAAATCCACAGACGAGGGCAAGACGTGGACCGAGATCAAGATTCCGGCTTTCCCGGGCCGCGTTGGCTTGGCGATCGCCATGCACACCAGCGGCCAGCGCATCTACATCATCGGCAACAATATCGAAAACGGCTCGGGACTGTTCCGCTCCGACGATGGCGGTAGCACCTGGCAGCACATGGCAGGCAAGGACACGCGCATCAGCAACGGCCAGGGCGCCTATAGCTGCGGCGTTTTCGTGGACTCGCAGAATCCTGACATTCTGTATACCGTCAGCACCGCCATGTACCGTTCCACCGATGGCGGCGTTACCTTCCACGCCTTCAAGGGCGCACCGGGCGGAGAGGATTACCACAAGCTGTGGATCGATCCCACCAACGGCAAGCGCATGGTGGTCGGCGCCGATCAGGGTGCCAGCGTCACCGTCGACGGAGGCGAGACCTGGAGCCTCTGGTATACCCAGGTCATCGGCCAGGTCTACCACGTCAATACTGACAGCCAGTATCCTTACTGGATCGTAACTTCGCAGCAGGATACCGGCGCGGTCATGAACAGCAGCCGCGGCACCTGGGGCCAGATCAATTTTTTTGCTGACTGGAGCCCGGTGCCCTCCTCTGAATTCGGCGTCATCACGCCCGATCCCGAAAACCCCCACATCCTCTATGCGGTCGGCTATGGCCCGGGCGGCGGCGGCAGCGGCCTGGTCAAAATCAATATGTCGACCGGGCAGTGGGAGAACGTCGCGCCCAACTTCGGCGCTGATGCCACAAAGTACCGCTCCGGCCGCGACTTCCAGAAGAAGTTCGACAGCGCCTTCGATCCCAGCGCCCTCTACGTCGCCTACCAGTGCCTGGTGGTCTCGCGCGACGGCGCGCATTCTTGGAAGGCCTTCAGCCCCGACCTCACCGTGGCCAAAGGCGCGCCATCAGTGGCCTGCGGCACGCCGGAGCCGCCGCAGCCGCAACGCGAGGGCAGCTTCAGCCCGCCCCCGCCATCCATAAGCGACTTCTCCATTTCCAAGGTCAAGCGGGGCGTGGTCTGGACCGTGAGCACCAACGAACAGATCTACAACACGATGGATGGTGGCAAACACTGGAACAACGTCAGCAACATCACCGACGTGCCGCCGAACACCAACTTCAATACCATCGAAGCCGGCGATGAAGCGAATACCGCCTACGTCGCCGCCCGCATCGGCGGCCAGCGCGGTCCCGCTGCCGCCGCGCCCACCAATCAGGACGAAGATGTGCCGCTCATCTGGCGCACCACCGACGGCGGCAAGACTTGGGCCAGCATCGTCAACGGTCTGCCTCGCGACGAGCGCACCGGAAGCTGGGTGAATGTTCTGCGCGCCGATCCCGAGCAGCCTGGCCTGCTCTTCGCTGGCACTGAGACGACCGTCTACGTCACCTTGGACAATGGTGATCACTGGCAGTCGCTGCGCCAGAATCTGCCGAGCACCTCGATCCGCGATCTCACCATCCATACCGATAACTACATGAACGACCTGGTCATCGGCACGTACGGCCGCGGGCTCTGGATTTTCGACGACATCACTCCGCTGCGCCAGATAGCCGCCGATGCCAAGGCCATCAGCTCTTCCTCCGCCTATCTCTTTCAGCCCGAAGAGGCCATTCGCGCCCGCATCAACAGCAACTGGGACCAGCCCACCTCTGTCGAAGTACCCCACGCGCCCAATCCACCGTATGGTGTGATCGTGGATTATTACCTCAGCCATCAGCCCAATGGGCCGATTCAGCTTCAAGTCTTCGACTCGCATGGCAACCTTGTGCGCACCATGTCCAGCGCGTTGCCGCCGCCCGTTGAGGGCCAAGCTTATCCACGCTACTGGCTGGCGTCGCCCCAGTCGCTCGCGCTCACCACCGATGTCGGTGAGAACCGCTTCAACTGGGACCTGCTCTATGACGACCCGCCCGCCTTCCAGCACGACCTCGAAAACCAAATGAACATGGTGGCGGGCACAACTACCGCTGGTCCGCACGGGCCGCAGGTGATTCCGGGAGTTTATACGCTCAAGCTCATCGTGGATGGACAGGTCTACACGCGTCAAGTAACCGTCATGAACGACCCGCGCGTCGGCGAGAGCCCTAAGCTTATGGCCGATCTGCGTGCCCAGAACCAGCTCACGCTACTCGCGTATCACGGTATGAAGCAGAGCTACGACGGCCATGATGAAGTCAACGCCGTCAAGGCGCAGCTTGCGTCCGTGATGCAGGGCAACTTGCCCGGCGATGTCGCCTCGCAAGCCAAAACGCTCGATGCCAGCCTGACCAAGATCGGCGGCGTGATGCCGACCGGCGGCCGCGGACCTTTCGGCCGTCCCGCTCCGGCGCCCAATGAGCTGCAATCCTTCGTGACACTGAACGACAACTACAACACCATGGTCAGCATGATGCAGGTGGGCCTCGACATGGCGCCCACGCCGACGCAGATCTCCACTTGGGAGAGCGACTGTCGCAACTACAACCGCACCGTGGCGGCCTGGAGGGCAATGCAGACGCAAGACATCGCCGGCTTCAACGCAGTGCTGGCCAAGAACCACCTGCAGGAGCTCAACATCGCGCCCACCAAGCTCACTGACTCGTCGTGCAGCTTTAAGGCCGGTTCGAACTAAACAGGAAGAGACGCGAGATCGTGCATCACGCCGCGCAGCGACGGATATAATTTTCGGAAAGCCGCGTATCGCTCATTCATCAGAGCGACGTGGGATTTTTCCGGCTGGACGCGCGTCGCAACGCGGACGGACTTGTCGCAGGCTTCTTCGACGGATGCCCAGACGCCGGCGCCCACTCCGGCCAGCAGCGCGACTCCATACGCGGGGCCTTCTTCGGTTTCGACGAGATCCACCGTCATTCCGTACACATCCGCCTGAATCTGCTGCCAGAGAGCGCCGCGCGCGCCGCCACCGCCCAGGCGAATGGATTCCACTGGGAGCTTCAATTCAGAAAAAATCGTAAGCGTGTCGCGCAGGCTGAAGGCGACGCCTTCCAGAATCGCGCGAATCACGTGCGCACGCCTGTGCGTCGCTGTCAGGCCCACAAGGGCGCCGCGTGCCAGCGGGTCGAGATGCGGAGTGCGTTCGCCCATCAAGTAGGGCGCCCAAAGCAATCCGTCGGAGCCTGCGGGAGCCTGACCGGCCTCGTCGAGAAGGAGATCGTATGGGTCGCGCCGCGGATCGCCCGGCGCAGCGGGTGCGGCGCCGAATTGATCGCGGAACCAGCGCAGAGAATATCCTGCCGCCTGCGTGACGCCCATGACGTGCCAGCGATTCGGAACGGCGTGGCAGAACGTGTGGATGCGTCCGTGCGGATCGAGGAACGGGCTCGCCGTGGCGGCGAAGACGACGCCGGAAGTTCCGATCGTGGCGCTGACCGCGCCCGGACGCACGATGCCCATTCCGACGGCTCCCGCGGCCTGGTCGCCCGCTCCCGCAACCACGGGAATGCCGGCGCGAAGTCCGGTGGCGCGCGCGCCTTCTTCGGAGACACAGCTCGCGACCTCCGGCGACTCGAAAACGCGCGGCAGCATGTCTTCGCTCAGGCGAGATGCTTCGATCATGGGCGCGGACCATTTTCGGTTCACGACATCGAGGAGGAGCGTGCCGGAGGCATCGGCCACGTCGATTGCCCGGGCGCCAGAGAGCCGGAAGCGAATGTAATCTTTTGGCAGCAAAATGGAGTGGACGCGCGACCAGATTAGCGGCTCGTTTTCTTGCACCCACCAGATTTTCGGCAGCGTGAAGCCCGTGAGTGCCGGATTGGCGGTGAGGCCGATCAGGCGCCCCGCGCCGATTTTTTCCGTGATGGCCTTGCATTGCGCTCCCGTGCGCTGATCGCACCAGATGAGCGACGGGCGAAGAACTTTGGAGTCCTTATCCACCAGAACGAGGCCGTGCATTTGTCCGGTGAGGCCGATGCCAGCAATTTCGGCTGGATTGACGCCGGCGCGCTCGAGGCATTCGGGAATCGCGCGGCAGGCGGCGCGCCACCAGTCGTCGGGATACTGCTCGGCCCAGCCGGGATGAGAAGAAGAGATGGCGGCGTGCTCGGCTGTGGACGAGCTGACGACGCGGCCGGTCTCGTCCAGCAGAACGGCGCGCGTGCCGCCCGTGCCTGTATCAATTCCAAGGAGTTTCATGGCCATGGCGGGATGCCGGCTTCAAGGAGTAACCGTGATTTGCTATGGGCCGCTGTGAGCAGTCGTAGACATCGACGCTTGCCCGCTCACCCCTTCTTGGGTAGAAGCCGTGCAGCTTGCCAATTTCGATGAGAGCGCGAAGTCGGACAGCGTGATCGGGAACCTGTCTGGTATCTTTCATGAGGCCTCGATAGCTGATGTGCAGCTGCTTTGTCGCTTTCGTCTGTTTCACGAGTTCCTTCAGCACTTTTTCAAGTTGATCCACGCCCAAAGCGTCGATGCTCTTGCCTGTTCGGCTCATGCCAACGTGACGTCCTCTGTGCTGTCACTCTAACTTTAGAGTAGGCCCCCGATCAAATTAAGATCCCCCAGATTTCTGTGGCGGGCATCAAAACCAAAACAGATCGCGTAAGTTGCAATGACAAAGGGAGGGTCGGTTTCGCTCCCTCCAAACCCAATCCCGCGAATCAACAGATAAGGATATTGGTCAGTCTAGCGCTTGGGTGATGATGTGCACGTCGACTTCAGGAGATTCTCGCAGGAAGCGGTGCGCGGGAGAAAGATACAAGTACTTTTTCCAGCCTTTGACGGCCGAGCGCCCAAAAATAACCTGTGTGATGTGCTTCTCGCGAGCGAACTCGGCAACGGCGTCCGCCACACTGGTTCCCTTCAAACGTATGACTTTGGCGCCCATACTTTCTGCAAACTGAAGATTCGCGGCCAGCGACTTCTCGCTTTCCTTACTTTGGTCTCTTCCCGTGTCAACGTGGACGGCATAGAATTCGGCATCCTGACGCCTGGCCATGCGAGCCGCCCGAGCGATCAAATATTGAGCGTACGGGTTCGGATGCACGCACACCGCGAGACGTTCGCGAACAGCCCAGTTTTTCTGAATGTCCTTGGCTGCCATATAGGTTTCGAGGCTGCGGTCCACCTGTTCCACCACTTGCCGCAGCGCGAGCTCACGAAGGGCAATCAGGTTTCCGCGTCGGAAGAAATTTCCGAGCGCTTGTTCGACCTTCTGAGGCGCGTAGACGTCACCGCGGCGCATGCGGTTCTGCAGCGCTTCGGGCGTCAAGTCCACCATGACCGTCTCGTTTGCAATCAACGGCACCCAATCCGGTACAGTCTCCCGGATGGTGACGCCAGTAACGTTGCGCACAACCGGCGCGATGCTCTCGATATGCTGGATGTTCACGGTCGAAACCACGTCGATCTTGGCTGCCAGAATCTCCTGCACGTCTTCATAGCGCTTGCGATGCTTGCTTCCGGCAATGTTCGTGTGGGCAAGCTCGTCGACGAGAACCACTTCCGGCCGCCGGGCAATAATCGCGTCCACATCCATTTCTTCGAAAATCGTTCCCTTGTATTCGATCTTCCGGCGCGGGACTGCTTCCAACTGAGTGGCAAGTTCTTCGATGGCTTTTCTGCCGTGCGTTTCGACCACGCCAATGACCACATCTTCCCCGCGGCTATGACGACGAATCCCTTCGCTCAACATGCTGTAGGTCTTGCCGACGCCGGGTGCGTATCCGAGGAAGAGCTTGAAGATGCCCTTCGTTTTTTGCGAAGGCGAGGCGACTGCCAGCCAATCCTCTGGTTTTTTTTGCAACGGAAGCGTCTCCTCACCGGAATCTCATTCAACTGCGCTAGAATCCAAACATGCCAACCGTTGCCCAACGGCAAGCCGCGCGATTCATAGGGGCGTTGAGCATCGTTGTGGCTATCACCCTCTTTTACCGAAAAGCTCTGCCCGATGTAAACCAAACAACCGTGGCTCTGTCTTTTCTTTTAGCGATTCTAGCAGTTTCCGCCGTGTGGGGGATGGCTGTATCCGCTTTCATGTCCGTGGCGGCAATGCTGGCGTTCAATTATTTCTTTCTTCCGCCCATTGGCACGTTCACCGTTGCGGACCCTCAGAATTGGGTCGCGCTCTTCGCGTTCCTCGTTACCGCCATCGTAGGCAGCCAGCTCTCGGGACGAATCCGCAAAGAAGCGCACGCCTCCAATCAGCGCAGAAGAGAAATCGAAAAGCTGTACACCCTCAGCCAGAAACTTCTGGGAGAAGGAAACGTCATCCAATTGCTCAACGCCATTCCGAACCACATCGTCGAAGCCTTTGAAGCTGGCGCTGCAGCGCTCTTCCTTGCCGACAAGCAGAAATTCTATCGTTCCGGATTTGGCGCCGCGCATGTGGATGAGGAGAGGATGCGAACCGCGTTTAGCCGGGACGAACCTTTCATCGACGCCGGCGGAGGCTTTTGCTACGCCCCGATTCGCCTCGGTTTGCGGCCGCTCGGCAGTGTGGGGATCTCCGGCTCGCCCCTTTCCTGGCAGACGCTCGAAGCCATGGGGACGCTGGTGGGCATCGCCATTGAGCGCGCTCGCGCCGTCGAGCAATTGAGCAAGACAGAAGCCGACCGGCAAGGCGAGCGCCTCAAGTCCGCTCTCCTCGACTCCATCACCCACGATTTCCGCACGCCGCTGACATCGATCAAGGCTTCGGTAACGAGCCTTCTATCGAACCGCCACGCGAACCCGTCCCAACAGCACGAACTTCTCACCGTGATTGATGAGGAGTCCGACCGCCTCAATCATCTGGTGGAAGAAGCCTCCGAAATGGCCCAGCTGGAAGCTGGGGAGTTCGTGCTGGACCTGAGCGCAGTACCGGTCCAGGAGCTGGTTGACGCCGCCCTTGCCCAGTGTCGCAATGCCCTCGGTTCACGTGAAGTGCGCGCCGAGTTGCCAGCCGGGCTTCCGCCGGTCCGAGCCGACTTGGGCCGCGCGAAGGAGGTTCTGGCGCAGTTGCTCGAAAATGCGAATCTTTATTCGCCGAAGGACCGCCCTGTTATCATCACCGCCGAGGCGACCGCGAATTCGATTCTGATCAGCGTCGCCGACCAAGGGCCCGGAATCGATGAGCCGGAACAGGGCATGATTTTCGATAAATTCTATCGCGGCAAAGACCAGCGATACCTCGTGCAAGGGACCGGAATGGGCCTGCCAATCGCCAAGGCAATTGTCGAGGCGCACGGCGGCTCCATCAGTGTGACCAGCCAATTGGGCCACGGTTCGGTCTTCTCCTTCACGTTGCCGATTGACTACGAGGCCGCCGGCCGCCGATGACTTCAGCAAAAATCCTCGTCGTGGACGACGCACCGCAGGTCCGCCGCGTCATGCGAGCCACGCTCACGGCGGAGGGATATACGATCTTTGAGGCTCGCGAAGGCGCGGAGGCTCTCGAAATCTTCCGCGCTAAGCGACCGGATATCATCCTTCTCGACGTGAATATGCCCGGCATGAATGGCCTGGAAGCCTGCCGCGAAATCCGCCGGAATTCTGACGTGCCCATCATCATGCTTACCGTCCGCAATGCCGAGCGCGATAAGGTGCTGGCTCTCGACGCGGGAGCGGATGACTACGTCGTCAAGCCCTTCGGCATGCAGGAACTTCTCGCGCGCATTCGCGCCGCGCTTCGCCGGACTTCGCCGCAAGACAAAGTTCCCGCGATTCTGTCGAAGGATCTGAGCGTCGACTTCGAAACACGGCGCGTGAAGGTTCAGGGCCGCGAAGTCCACCTGACCCCAAAGGAATTTGAACTTCTTCGCCAGCTTGTCGCCAATCAGGGAAAACCTCTGACGCACCGCCGGCTGCTGCAATCGGTGTGGGGGCCGGATTACGGAAACGAACCGGAATATCTGCGAGTCACCATCAACCAATTGCGCAAGAAGATTGAGCGTGATCCTGCCCACCCGAAGTTTATTTTAACCGAGCCGTGGATTGGTTACCGCTTCGAACCGCCAAGCGCGCACACGGCAGCGGGGGTCGAATCTCGCTAGTGCGCCGGGTGCGCGGCATCCAGATCGAGATTTAATTCCAGTACATTGACGCGCGCTTCGCCCAGGATGCCAAACTGCCGGGCTGTGGTGTGTTTGCTAACGAGTGCGCTCACTTGTTCGTCGGTCATGCCGCGCGCGTGCGCCACGCGCGGAATCTGAAATTCCGCGGCGGCCGGCGTAATATCCGGATCCAGACCTGAGGCGGATGTGGTGACAATATCCACCGGGATGGAAGATCCCGGATTCTCTCTTCGCAGGCTCTCAACGTCTTTTTCTATCCGGTCGATCAATTGCCGGTTCGTGGGACCCAGATTCGACCCGCCGGAATTGAGTCCGTCATAGCCCGCGCCCGCTGCGGAAGGCCGCGAATAAAAGTATCCAGGTGAAGAAAATACCTGGCCAATCAACTGCGAACCGATCACAGTGCCGTTTCTCCGGATGAGTCCTCCATTTGCCTGCGCCGGAAAAAGCACCTGTGCGAGAGCTGTGACAACGAACGGATAAACAAGTCCGCAAAGCAGCGTTGTAACGATCGTCATCCAAAACGCGATTTTGAGCTGCTGCTTCATTCGTTTCCTCTAAGCCAAATGCAAAAATCGGATCACAATGTCCAACAACTTGATTCCGAGAAATGGCGCAATGATTCCGCCAAGACCGTAAATCAACAGGTTGCGACGCAGCAGAGCGGCCGCGCCCAGCGGGCGATAGCGCACGCCGCGCAACGCCAGAGGTATCAGCACGACGATAATCAGCGCGTTGAAAATCACGGCGGAGAGAATCGCCGACTGCGGCGTCGCGAGGCGCATAATGTTGAGTACGCCAAGCTGCGGAAACGCTCCGGCGAACATTGCCGGGATAATCGCAAAATACTTGGCCACATCGTTTGCCACCGAAAATGTGGTCAGTGCGCCGCGCGTAATCAACAGTTGCTTTCCGATTTCAACGATCTCGATCAACTTTGTCGGATTCGAATCGAGATCCACCATGTTCCCTGCTTCCTTGGCCGCTTGCGTGCCCGTGTTCATCGCCACGCCGACGTCAGCTTGGGCAAGCGCGGGCGCGTCATTCGTGCCGTCGCCGGTCATGGCCACCAGCCGCCCGCTCGCCTGTTCGCGCCGGATCAACGCCATCTTGTCTTCCGGCCGGGCCTGCGCGAGAAAATCATCCACGCCGGCCTGCCGCGCGATTGCCGCGGCGGTCAGCGGATTGTCGCCGGTAATCATCATCGTGCGGATGCCCATCGCCCGGAGGTGGTCGAACCGCTCGCGCATCCCGCCTTTCACCACGTCGGTCAGCGAGACGACGCCCAGTACGCGCCGGTTTTCCGCAACAAGCAGCGGCGTTCCACCCGAATTGGAAATCTCTTCCACCTGCCTCTGGACTTCGCTGGGAACCCGGTTGCCGTGCTCAGCCGCATAGCGCGCGATCGCCTCCGGCGCGCCCTTGCGGATTTCGCGGCCGTCAAGGTTGACGCCGGACATCCGTGTCTGCGCCGAGAAGGGTATAAAGTTTGTCTCGTGAACCGATAAGTCGCGCCCGCGCAGCCCGTATTTTTCCTTGGCAAAAACAACGATGGAGCGGCCTTCGGGCGTCTCGTCCGCCAGCGAAGAAAGCTGCGCTGCATTGGCCAGATCCTTCTCGGCAACGCCCGGCGCTGCGAGGAACTGCGTCGCCGCGCGATTTCCCAGCGTGATCGTTCCCGTTTTATCGAGCAGCAGAATATCCACGTCGCCGGACGCTTCGACGGCGCGGCCGGACATGGCGATCACATTTCGCTGGATCAGGCGGTCCATGCCAGCGATGCCAATGGCCGAGAGCAGCCCGCCGATGGTCGTGGGAATCAGGCAGACCAGAAGCGATACAAGCACGAAAATGTTCTGGGGCGCTTGGGAGTAGATTGCGAACGGCTGCAACGTCACGACGGCAAGCAGAAAAATGATGGTCAGGCCGGCCAAGAGGATGTTGAGCGCGATTTCATTCGGCGTTTTCTGGCGCGAAGCTCCTTCGACCAGGCTGATCATGCGGTCAAGAAACGTTTCCCCCGGATTGGCGGTGATTTGCACTTTGATTTCGTCAGATAGGACGCGCGTCCCGCCCGTGACCGCCGATCGGTCACCACCCGATTCCCGGATCACCGGCGCGGATTCGCCTGTGATCGCCGATTCATCCACCGAGGCGATGCCGTCGATCACTTCTCCGTCTCCCGGGACAAATTCGCCCGCGGAAATCATGACGACATCTCCGGTCCGCAATTTCGAACCCGGCACCGTCTCCACGCAGCCGTCGTGCGTCAGACGGTGAGCTTGAGTTTCCGCACGCGCTTTCCGCAACGTGTCGGCCTGAGCCTTGCCGCGGCCTTCGGCCATCGCCTCAGCGAAGTTGGCGAAGAGAACCGTAAACCACAACCAGAGAGTGATCTGCAGCCCAAAACCGATATGCCCCAAATGGTAGAAGGCGTTCCATGCGAGTTGAACGGTCGTTATGACCGCGCCGACTTCTACAACGAACATGACCGGGTTTTTGACCATCGTGCGGGGATGGAGCTTGCGAAAAGAATCCCCCGCCGCGCGAAGCAAAATCTTCTCGTCCATCAAGGCACTTGCCTTCGTTTTGGATGCCGCGGCCATATGCTCCTCAAAACGCCTTGCCAGCAGCCATCAGCAAATGCTCGAGAATCGGCCCCAGGCTGAGCGCCGGGAAAAAAGTGAGCGCCACCACGATCAATATTGTCGAAATGAGCAGCACAGTGAAAAGCAGGCCAGTAACTGGGAACGTTCCCAACGAAGGAGGCGTTACTTTCTTCCGCGCCAAGCTGCCGGCAATCGCAAGCACGGGAATGACCATAAAGAATCGGCCAAGGAACATTGCTGCCGCGGTGCTCGTGTTGTACCAAAGCGTGTTGGCGTTCAGTCCATTGAACGCGGAGCCGTTATTCCCCACCGACGAAGCGTAAGCGTACAGCACCTGGGTAAGCCCGTGCGGGCCTGGATTCGAGATGCTCGCCGTTCCGAATGGCTCAATCACGGCAATCGCGGCGAAAATCAGGACCACCAGTGATGTCACGAGTATCGAGAGCATCGCCATCTTCACGTCGTATGCTTCGATTTTTTTGCCTAAGTACTCTGGTGTTCGGCCCACCATCAATCCAGCGATGAACACCGCGAGAATGACAAACACCACCATCCCATACAGGCCCGAGCCAACACCGCCAAAGATCACCTCGCCGAGCATTATGTTGGTGAGCGGGATCATTCCTCCGAGCGGCGTGAAGGAATCATGCATGCTGTTCACCGCGCCACAGCTCGTGTCCGTCGTGACTGTTGCCCAAAGCGCCGAGTTGACTATGCCGAAACGAACTTCCTTGCCCTCCATATTGCCGCCGGGCTGCAACGCGCTGTGCGTTTGGTCCACTCCTATGAATTGCGGGTTCCCGCGAGCCTCGGCCCAATACGCGACCGTGACCGCCGCCAAGAAAATGATCGCCATGGCGCTCCACACGGCCCAGCCGTGGCGCTGGGAGCCCGTCAAGCGCCCCAGCGTGTACGTCAGCGCGGACGGAATAGCGAAAATCAGGATCATCTCGAAAAAATTTGAGAGCGGCGTGGGATTCTCGTAAGGATGCGCGCTGTTGGCATTGAAAAACCCGCCGCCATTGGTCCCAAGCTCCTTAATGACTTCCTGCGAAGCGAGCGGGCCTTGAGGAATCACTTGCTGGCTGACTGTTTGTGTAACCGTTTTCCCGTCCGCCCCTGTTGTCGTGGTCTTCTGAGGATCGGTAAGCTGCGCGGTAACGTATGGTTTGAAGTTCTGGATGGCGCCCTGCGAAACCAGCACGAGCGAGCCTATGAGGCAAAGGGGCAGCAGAATCCAAAGCAGCCCGCGCGTCAAATCCACCCAGAAGTTCCCGATCGTTTTCATCTCACGGCGACTAATCCCGCGGATCAGGGCAATGGCCATCGCAATGCCAACAGCGGCCGACGTGAAGTTGTGATAGGCCAAGCCTGCCATTTGCGTCAAATAGCTCATCGTTGTTTCCGGCGTGTACGCCTGCCAGTTCGTGTTCGTTGTGAACGAAACTGCGGTGTTGAAGGCGATATCCGGAACAACATTCGCCAGTTTTTGAGGATTGAACAGCAGCCATTGCTGCGTGCGTTCGATGAAGTAGAGGAGCACCAAGGACACGACGCTGAACATCAACATGGCGATCGCGTATTCGGTCCAGCGCATCTCGCGTTCGTCGTCCACCCCGGTCAGGCGATAGATGAATTTTTCCACGGGCCGCAGCAATGGATCCAGGAATGTTTTCTCTCGGTTGAAGACTCGGGCGATGAACGTGCCCAGGGGCCTGGTGATGGCGAAGATTACCGCCAGAAACAGCAATATTTGAAACCACCCATTTGCGCTCATGCCTAAAATTTCTCCGGCCAGAGCAGGGCTGCGAAGAGGTACCCACACATCAGCACGCAAATCACAATCAGAACAATGTCACCGGCCATTTGGCCTGTGCTGGCTCCGAGAAGCAGAATGTTCGTGAGCATGTTTCGCCCCTTTACTTCAACCGCTCACAACCATAAACGTACAGGATGCTGGCGCCGAAAAAAATCAGGATCGTCAGGATAAAAATCGCATCCTTCATCACGTAAACCCTTCCGCGCAGCGCACTATTTGCAAATCACTTTGAACTCGCCGTGCCGCATCCAGCCAACCCAATTCCTTACGGCCGGGGCGCCAAATTAGAACTTGACCAGTATATCCATGTCGATGAACGACTGATCTCTGCGAAGATCCGGGAACCATACGCTGCTGATTCCGCCACCGCAGGCCGTTTCCGCGGCAGCGAGAGTCATTTGCCCGGAGGACGCGCCGGTAATGCACGCATAGTCTTCGGGAGAACCATTGTTCCCACCAGGAGGCGTAATCCCACCTCGGCCAGTCCAGTAAGGCACATTCGCATGGCGATAGTCGTACTCCCAGCGGAACGTGATGTATTGCTTGGGCATATAGTCGAACGTGAATGACGAATCCCAGGCTTTGAACGGGTTGCCCGGATTCTCAGTGAAATACGGCGAATTCGTCGCTGCGGTAATGGCCGTCTCACCATCGATGGGCGGCAGCAAAACTAGGTACCGCCCAGGATTATTTATCTCTCCTCCGCCTAGCGTCATCCCGAACAAGTCTTTGTGGAACCAGAAGCGGTTGTAGGCCATATATCCGATGAAGCTCTGCTTAGGGCCGCCTTTCTTGTTTCCGTCACAACTCACTCCGGCGCCATATTCGCATCCCAGATCCCCGGTCAACGAGAACGCCATCTTGTCGAGAGAATTGTTTGGCCTGTCAAAATACTTGACTTCGACACTGTCGTCCGTGTGGATCCGTTCGCGGCCGGGCACGAACAAATCATCCTGGCCCAGTCCGTAGTTGTTGGAGATGACGTTGATCCAACCTGCCGGAGTCCACTTGAGCTGTCCGCCCAAGCCCGGCGTGTGATTTGCCGAAGCGTATGACTGCCATCCATTGATGAACCACGGCTCAATTTTCAAATGCGCCGTAGGAAAGATCTGGACTCGTACACCGTTGAAAAACCACGGGGTGTTCGAGGAAACGTACGAAGGTTGATAGGCCCAGTTGTCGAAGTTGTAGTAGCTGAACAGCCCGATGTACGACAAGAAGATTCCCGCATCGACGTTGATTCCATGCATCACGTCGAAATGGTACCCGCCGTACGCTTCCGACAAGTACCGATAAGCCGTGTCCAGATCCCATTGGCCGTTTCCCGGGCTGGCGTCATTCCGCGGTGTTGTCGCCGAATACATCCCGAACTGCGTCATGAACCTCGCGCGAACATTATCATAGTGGAAGTCGCCACCAACGCCGAGTTGCTCGAGTTGGACTTCTTGCGACCGAAAAAGCTCGCTGGATCCACCCATGGAGTGGTCCGTCGGATGGTTGAAGTCGTAGGTATAGGTCGTATCTGCCCTGATCTCGGGCGTGAAGAATTTCGAGTCGAAGGCCGGCGTCTCTGTGCGCGGGCTGCCGTTGAGCCAGGTCCAGTCATGGTCTGAAAAAGGGGTGATCTTCGCCGGCTTTTGGGAAGTGGCGGCCGTCGGAGATGTGGACTCTTGTGCCGCTGGCGTCACCGACGACGATTCAGTTTGGTTCGCGACTGTCGATGGAGGCTCTTGTGCCGGCGCCGAGACGGCATCGCCGTTCGTTGTCTGGGCCGCGCCAGCCGCCACTGCCGGTGGATCGGCCGTCTGCGCCGAAGGCGGCGCTGCAGAAGCAGCGCCTGGGCTATTCGTATTTGCTGGCGGCGCCGTCGTCGCGCTCTTCGGTTGCTGCTCTTGTGAATCCTTCTTTTTCAGCTCCGCTTCCAGCTCAGCGATGCGCTTTTTCATCGCATCGAGTTCCTTGAGAATCGCAGCCTGTCGATCCGATGCGCTGGGCTGTTGTCCCGTAGAAGTACCCGAGCTGGCGCTTTGTGCAAAGCACGGCGTAAACCCTACCGCTGCGAGTACCGCGCAAAGAGTCAACTGCACCGCGCGAGCAAACTGAAGCTTGAACATGCCATCCTTCCTCTCTGTAATGCTACCCTGCGCAAAACCTCAGGCATCGCAGGATCAGCATTCGCGCTGATTCTTCTCACGGTTACAAACCAGCAGCCGTGATTTTTGTCACAATTGAATGCAATCCCTTGCGTGCTTCCTTGTGTCATCGCCGGCGTCTTGCTTCACGGCAAAACTGAACGAATACATAAACCAGAAAAACTATGCCGACTGTGACCAGGCCAATGAACACCAAAGTCGAAATGGGCACCATCGTTAGCCGATCCGCTGCTTTTTGCTTCTACGCACGAGTTCTTATTGGTTCACTGGTCTCCAGCGCTGCGCACGCGCACAGGGCCGCAACCACGTGAGCAACGATGCAGGCCGCGGCCTTAGAAAGTCGTAAGCGCAGCCTAAGGATTTCGTAAAGGCACTATCAGCCCCTTGCGATACACGACGATCAACCCTTACAGCCCAGGGCGCCCGGCTGGCTGCGCATAGCATGCCGATTGGGCGCGCTATTATTCAGGACATGCGGTTGAATAGCTCGAGACTGTGGGTGAGAACCAAAGCGGCGATTCCGACAACGATGAGCGCCACCGTATAAACTGCGAGACGGCGGGATTCTTGGCTCTGCGATGAATAATGGGTAAGTTCACCAGAGCGCTGGCAAAAGAAGCGAAAACCACTCCAGTTCCCGCTAGGCTTGCAGCATAAGAGTGGTGTTGTGGGCAGTTCTGCAAACCTGGAATCCGTGCGAAATAAAAAGGAACTTTTCTTCTCTGTGGCAAGGAATAAAGATTGGGCGTCACCGTCGCGCGCAGTATTTCGGGCTTGGCCGGGTGCAGGGGTACACAAAACGAAACTATGCCCCGACAAAAGACCACCGATGACTACGGCTATGCATCAGAATTTCAAGGGGAGATGACTCCGTGAAATCCATTCTACTTGCAGTTGTGGCAACGCTTATGATGCTGGTCAGTCCTTTTCCAGCGAGAGCTTCTCTGGGCGGCGACATCACGTCCGTGCAAGCCGACCAGACTCGTCTGCAAGGGACACTCCAAAGCACCAAAAACGCCTCGTATACAATCGAGGAAGTGAAAGCGCCAACCGGCCTTTTGGTGCGCGAATACCTGTCAACCAGTGGGCAGGTCTTCGCCGTTACTTGGCAAGGCCCCACGCGACCTAACCTTCAGCAGGTTTTAGGAACCTACTTCACAGCATACACGCAAGCTGCTCAAGCGCAGACAGGTCGCCGAGTTGTCCGCGGGCCCGTCGTGCTCAAGCAGGGCGGTTTGGTCGTGGAAATGGGCGGACACATGAGATGGGTCGTAGGCCGAGCTTATGTCTCCAGCATGGTACCGCCAACAGTTCA
The DNA here is from genome assembly GCA_049281095.1 of Candidatus Acidiferrales bacterium. Classification (GTDB taxonomy): domain Bacteria; phylum Acidobacteriota; class Terriglobia; order Acidiferrales; family UBA7541; genus DAHUXN01. The sequence goes on along the minus strand of JBAPRL010000063.1, from coordinate 11,770 downwards.
GATGGAGGAAATCCGATGAACCGGAGCCCCGTACGTGCATTCATCGCCTTGCTGTCGTCCGCATTGTTGCTGTCATCCTTGGGCTGTTCGAGCGCGAGTACTTCGCCAAGTTCTCCGACCCCGCCAGGCGGAACCGCGCCCACAGGACCAAACGTGGTGACGATCTCGGTTAACACCGGTCCCACTGAGGCAGCCAACCTCGGCCCGTACACGAACGGAGCATTTACGAGCGTTACGGTTTGCGTTCCTGGCAGCACGACGCAGTGCCAAACAATTGGTGGAATTCTGGTTGACACTGGTTCCGAGGGCTTGCGGATTCTATCGTCCCAGTTGACGCTTTCGCTGCCCCAACAAGTTGACTCGAACAACAACGCCATAGCCGAGTGCGCACCCTTCGCGTCCGGCATCGCCTGGGGTCCCATACAAACCGCGGATGTCTCGATCTCCGGTGAGACAGCCCCCTCCTCGCCGATTCAAGTGATAGGTGCGGCGAACCCTCCTATGCCCGTGGCGTGCGCCGATGAAGGTTCCTCTGCCGACACTTTGGCCACCTTAGGAGCGAACGGAATATTGGGGATAGGGGTCTTTGCGCAGGATTGTGGCAGCGCATGCGCCCCTGGCGGCGCAAACCCTGACTGGTATTACACATGCCCTGCAGCAGGCTGCCAAGTAACAACGGAAGCCCTTTCTGCACAAGTAACCAACCCGATCGTGCTGTTCACGACCGACAATAATGGTTCCATCGTCGAGCTGCCTTCGGTCCCGGTGGCCACCGCTGAAGCCAGCTTGACCGGCTACTTGGTCTTCGGCATCGGCACGGAATCGAACAACGGGCTTGGCAGTGCGACGATTTATGGAGTGGACACTAACTACGGAAACTTCACGACAATTTTCGACGATACCAGCTTTACCGATGCAGGTTTTGTAGACCTCGGTTCGAATGCTTTGTACTTCGATCCGGTGTCGTCGGGATTGGCGGGTACAGAATGTGAAGACGCTCCCTTTTGGTACTGCCCGGACGCCAACGTAAGTTTCACGGCCGAGAATGAAGGCATCACGAATGGCACTTCGGGGACGGTCAGTTTTACTGTGGTAGATGCCGATGCATTCATCGACAACTCGGCGGACAGCAACGACGCGGTAATAAACGGCCTAGCTGGGCCATTTACGGGGGAGTTCGATTGGGGGTTGCCGTTCTTTTTCGGCCTCAATGTCTACAACGCAATTGACGGCCAATCGGCTCCCGGGGCGCCCTATGTTGCCTACTAAACTGGCGTAAGTACTGCAAAAAAAACGACCAGCGGACGAGGCTGAGGGACCCGCGTCCGCTGGTTTTCCTACCCAACTCCAAATAAAGATGGGCAAGAACTCTAGTTCAGCGATGATGCTTCTCCATCGCGCAAGAATTCGTATCGTTCAATCGCGGCGGCAATGCCGATGTCTTGCTCCCGCTCAGAGTCCGTGCGCACCACGTGACCCAGGCAGCGAACTTTCACCGGCCCAGCTAACGTAACCTCGTGCGGCAGCGTCATCACGATTTCCAGGGGGGCCCCGTTTTTCAGGTCCTTGGGAAGGAAAAAGTAAATTCCGCGCGAGCTGACTTCTTTCGTTTCCGTTGCCGCCTCGCCCACCGAGGCTTCTCCGGTCCAACGAACCTTCAGCGGCAATCTCATCTGGAAACGACGCGTCGACCTACGCTCTTTTTGTCCCAAGGTCCACCTTGCGCTTCTGTAATACTTGACAGCATAGGCGGATAGCGTCCTACCGCTCAATAGGCTGCAAGGCTCATTTTTGCCAACGCTTTGCCCGTACGAAAGTACTAGGTCGTCCATCTCTAGGAAAATTCAGGAGATACGATATTTGTGGAGGATATCCTCGAGCGAAAGAACACCCTCTAGCTTTTCCACGTTGGCGCGATTGACTACCGGCACAAGCGGCCAGTCTCCAATAATCCGAAGGGCCTCGTCCAGATGTTGATCCGGATAGAGTTGCGGCACGGGCCCCTTCGACGGGATCTCGACATTGCCGGAAGCAGTAGGTGTCAATTGGCGTAACTCATCGCGCGCCACGATTCTCCAGCCTCCTTCTCGCCGCCAAAGCAAGAGTTGTGCAGGCGCGGATGACTCAGCTCCTCGAAACATCTCGGCCAACTTGTCCTCGCGAAACACAATTCCATTGCCAGGACGCATGGCGTCCTCCACCCGCAGCGCTGTCTGCTCGCGCATTTCCTCAATGGAAGGTAAAAAGAATCCGTCCTGCCGCGCCAGGAAATCAAACAGCGCCACGCGCTGGTACTTTCGCGAAATAAAGTATGCAATCATGTTTGAGAGGATTACGGGAACAATGAGGTTGTAGCTGCGGCTCACTTCGAGCACCATGAATACTGAAGTGATTGGCACCCGCAGGAAACCCGCGAAAAATGTGCCCATGCCCACCAAGGCAAATGCGGCAACCGATTCCTCCGGCCGGTGCATCAGCAGGTGCTCGAATCCGCCTACCGCGCCGCCGAGCATGGCCCCGATAAATAGCGTCGGAGCGAACATGCCGCCGGGCGTCCCGCTAACAAAGGAAATCCCGGTTGCCAGTATCTTGAACAGCCCGAGCAGCAGCAGCGTCTTCCAGAGGAACTGGTCGTGTAGCGCTTGATCAATAATGGGATAACCGCTACCCATAACCTGCGGAAGCCAGATCGCGATGACGCCAATCAGAAGTCCGGCCGCGGCCGGCTGAATGAACTGTGTCCACCGCGGCACTTGTCGCAAGCGCGGCCGAAGGTAAGCAATGAACTTCAAGAACGCGAGCGACGCCACGCCACTGATGACGCCCAGCACCGCATAGCCGAGCAGCTCGATGGGACTGCGAAATTCGATGGCCGCTGGCACACGAAACATCGGTGCGCTGCCGAGAAATTCCTGCATCACCACGACGCTGGAAATCGCTGCAAGAATCACTGCGCCCAGCACTCCCCCGCTCCACGTGCCGATGATTTCTTCGATAACGAAGATCACCGCTGAAATGGGCGCGTTGAATGCCGCGGCCAGCCCTGCCGCGGCTCCGATCGGTGCCAGCAACCGCTGTTTGTCGCGCGAGAGGCGCAGGCCTCGTCCCAGCGTGGAGGCGATTCCGGCTCCCATTTGTAGGGATGGGTCTTCCGGTCCGAGCGATTGTCCGCTCCCGATGGCCAGCGCGCACGTGATGAATTTTCCGATCACCGTGCGGAACGGAACATATCCGTCGAAAATGAAAACGGCCGCTTTCGTCTGATTGACGCCGCTGCCGCGCGACCGCTTGAACACATAGATGACCAGCAACGCAACGCCAAATCCAGCGAGCGTCGGTGCCAGCAAAACGCGCAGCCGCGAAGGCTCCATCGACGAGCCCAGAAGCCAGAATCGCGTCCAGTCGATTGCCACGCGAAAACAGACCACGATCAAGCCGGAAAACAATCCTATGATTACGGCCAGAAGCAGGAAGAGCTGGCCCTCACGCAGCGTCAGCGCCTTACGGCGCCAACCCGTCCACAGCCGCTCCAGCCGATTTCCTTCCCGCGGGATCTTCCCATCCGTTGGCGCCGGAACCGGATTTGTGCTGGGCGTCGCGCTTGCGGTCTCGCTCATCGCTCTCCGTTCTGCCGGTACTTGACTAGAATCCCCAGCGCCTCGTCAAGTCCCGTTGGCGGTCCACATTTCTGGGTGGCAGCCGACTCCATTGCAAAAACGAGATTTATTGCCGCATCCATTTGCTCCGGATGCCGTGCGAGGTTGCGATCCGTAAGTTCAGGCTGCATGGCCATGGCCCGCGCATACAACGTTGCCAACATCGATTGCGATGCGGTCTTTTCGGTCAGATCCGTACCGCTGCTCTTGGCGCAAGATTCAACCCGCGAAATGCCTTGCGCCAAATCGTGCCGCACGCGCTCGCGCCGCTGCGCGTCTGTTAAGCCTCGCGCGTCAGGATCCCACGCCAACACCAGTCTTGTTGTCTCTAGCGCTGCATCCATTTCAGGGTTGTCCCTTTTCTCTCGGTGAGCCCGGTCCAAATATCGCTCCGCCAACTGAAAATCTCCCATCTGATACGCGGCTAGTCCCGCCCCGCGTATGGCTCCAAGCGGCGGACGCGGCTCCTCCATTGCTCGTTGAAACTCCTCTAGGGCGCGATTCAGGTCGCCGGCGCGCAGAAAAAGTTCCCCAGCCTGTTCATGTAGAGGCGCTCCATGCTGCTGTGGAATTTCCGATCCCAGTGCGATCAGTTCACCGTCCGCGCTCGGCAGATCACCCCGTGCAATCAGAAAACGGCACAATTCCAACCGGGCATTCAGCCGATTCGTCTCCGCGTCGTTTGGCCAAACGCCGTAAATCGCGCCGTGGTAATAGCGCAACGCATCGGCCTCGGAGCCCGAACGCGCCGCAATGCGCGCCAGCGCCAGGTTCACCGGCGCGTCCGAAGGAGACCGCGCGAGCAACCCGAGTAAATACGACTGCGCTTCCTCGTTCCGTCCCTCCTCCGAGAGCGCCTGAGCGAGCTGAAATTGGACTTGCGGATCATCGGGATGGTAGACCAGTGCGTTACGAAAATCAGATAGGGCCGCGACCGCATTATTCGCCTTCAGTTGCTGTTGGCCCGCCGCAAACCACTGCTTTCCCAGCGCGTCCAATTTTTGGTGGTAGCTTTGTGTGATCATGCCGGTGAGAAAGAAGAAAACGATGAGAATCACGGCGCACAGCGACAACACCGTCTCCCGCGAGCGCAGCAACAACGCCAAGCGATTCTCGCATTGCGGGCACTCCGCTTCTCCTTCCGGGAGCGGATTCCCGCAACGGGGACATATTCGTGCTTTTTTTTCCTCAGCCATCACACTCTGTTGTTTAAGATAACTCCGGCGGAGCCAAAGATGCACCAACGGCTGGCGTTGCGGAAAATCATCCTGCAGTAATCCAGAAAACTTACCACGAAACCCCGCTACGTTTGGTCGATCAGGCGGTGATGGATCGCGTAGAGGGCCAGCTCCAGGCGGTCAGACACGCCCAGCTTGTCAAAAATATTGTGCAGGTGATTCTTGACGGTTTGCTCGCTAATGAAAAGTTTTTCCCCGATTTCGCGATTGCGAAATCCTTGCGCAACTAGCTGGACGATTTCTTTCTCGCGATCGCTTAGCAAAGGCTTATCGCGCCGTTGCCCCGTTTCCGCGGAACGCTTGAAAGCGTCAATCACCTCCGCGGTCATACGGTTATCGAGCCAGATTTCTCCGTCGTGAACTTTCTTGATGCTCTTCAGCAGCAAATCGCTCGCCGACTGCTTCAGCACCACGCCCCGCGCGCCCAGGCGCATCGCGCGCACCACGTCACGGTCGTCTTCCGCCGCCGTCAAGACGATCACGCGCGTCGGAACCGAGTCGAAGTTGATTTCTTCGAGAACAGCCAGCCCGTCTTTTTCCGGCATGCGTAAATCCAGCAGCAAAATGTCTGGTTTCAACTTCGCCAGCATTCGCACGCATTCATTGCCATTCGAGGCTTCGCCGACAATGGAGACCTCGTCCGTACCGTCAAAAAGCTTGCGCAGACCGTCGCGAAAGATGGCGTGGTCGTCGGCGATCAAGATGCGCACAGGTACTTTCCCTTTTGTCATTTCAGCTCTTCAAATTACGGGGATTTCGATAGTCAGACGCGCACCATGCCCTGGGTTCGATTCCACCGTCAGGACACCCCCCACCGTTCTTGTCCGTTCCTTGATCGAGATCGGACCCAGGCGCAGCCGATCCAGCTCTTCACTTCCAAATCTCCCCGAAAAACTGAATCCTTGCCCGTTGTCGTCGACAACCAGAAAAACTTTCGTGTCGTCTTGCCATAGTTTTACCACGACGTGGCTGGCGTGCGCATGCTTTTTTATGTTATTGAGTGACTCACGATATATCTGGAATACTTCACGGCAAATTCGGTCCGGCGCGCGCAGATCGTTCTCTTCCAGGAACAAATCTACCACCAATCCCGATTCATTGTGGTACCGCTCCGCGAAACCATACATCATTTCTCGCAGATCGGCGCTTTCCACTCGTAGTGGCCGCAAATCCTTCACCATTTGCCGGAGGTCTTCGCCTTCCTGGAGAACCGTCTTGCGCAGCGCGGCGATGTCTTCCGCTGCAGCCGCAGGCACCTGGCAAGCCTTGCGCTCCAGAACGCCGAGTTGGATATTCAAACTCAGCAGCGTTTGCAGAATCCCGTCGTGAAGGTCCCGCGAGATGCGGCTGCGCTCGGCCTCGACGGCGCGCGTGCGAAGATGCCGGAGTTGAAAAACATTCTCCAGCGGAACGTTTAAATGCCGGACCAATCGCTCGAGCCATCGCAAATCGCGCCGCGTAAATCCGCGTCGTCCGTTCACTAACAGCATTCGCCCCGACGGATGCCCTTGCGCAAGCATTGTCGCCGCCATCACGGATTGCGCGCCCAACTCCTCTCGAACGCTCGCCGCCGGAGGTTCGAGTTTTCTCGTCAGCGCGCCCGTCTCCCTGTCCCAGCCAAAGCCCCGTGCGCGCCCTTCGAGCGAATTCCAGCAGACCGTCAGCGAAAAGTCCTCCGAAAGATACGCCCCCGCCTTCGTTAGTGGCAATACTTCAGGAGGCACGACGTGCCGGCGGTCCTGGTCGCCTTTCCAAGTAAACAATCGCTCGATCTCTTCGTCGCAAATCACCAGGACAGCGCATTGGCAGTCGAACTCCCTCGCTAGTTCACTTAAGAGCAGCCGCACCGACTCTCCCAATCCTTTTTCAACGCGAATCATCCCGAGCAGCAGTTCGATGAAACCGTCTTCAACAACGATCGTCCGCTCGCGAATGCCGAGCCAAGCCACGCACAGGCCCGCCAAGTACGTCGCGGCCGCGAGTCCGATCCACTGCAGAACTCCAGCGCCGGTAGGCGCGAGCCAGACCGCGCGAACCACGCTCGCGATGGCCGCTCCGCAGCTCACCAGAGCTGCATCGCTCATGAACAAGCTGCCCGGACGCGAGCGGTATGACGAAGGCCCGTTCTTGCGGCCTCGCGTGGCCATCGCAAAAACACCAAACAAATAGAAAAACCAAAACGAAGAAAGAGACGGCGTCAGCGCAATGAACACCGCAAGTCCAATCACATCGATCTCAGGCGGAAGGGCGAACTTGGCAAGATGAGCGAATTGCTCGATGAGCAAAACGGCCACCGCGAAAACCAAGTAGCCACCCAGAAAGAGAATCGCGTCTCTACCTGCCGGCCACGGCGCCATTTCCATCAGCGCGAACAGCGCGAGCAGCAGCGCGACAGGCCGCATAACGCTAACAAGTCGCTCGAGATGTCGATTTTCCGCTTTCTGCACGGACTTCTTTCCTGCCTGCTTGTCCTGATGAAGCAAGGACCCCGGCAGGCCTGCCTGCCGCGGCTGGTCTGCGGTTACGCCCCGCTCCGGCGCAGCTCCAGTTTCGTACTTCTTGGCGCGCGCCTCGTTAGCTGCCCGCTCCATTTGTCGATTTTCTACGTTTTGCATGGACTTGTGGCTTGCGGGCCGCCTCCCCCGCCGTGATTCCCTTTCACATTGTCATTCTGGGCGAAGCGCTCCTTTTTCGCTCCGGAGCTTTTCCGGAGAGTCTCGCCTCGACCAACATCTTTGCCATTCAGTCACCCTAGCCTCTTGTTTACCCTGGGCGCTCCCGCGAAAGGCCAGTTGTCACAGCCCTTTCTCCGGCCGCTTGTAAATACAGTTTAACAAGGGCGCCTCGCCCCCGTTTTCCCCACCCTCGCCCCCCGTTCTTACCAGTTACGCCTTTCTGGCCGTGCCTCCTCACGCCTCCAGAACTGTAGCGCCCGAATTGATGTCATCGAGCCGTCGGCCCGCACCTCAGGTCACATGTGCCCTCCCGCTGGCCTGTTTAGAGTCATTTATGGTGGTTGAGGCTCCAGAATTCATGGTGCATATCGGTGATCTCCACGGCCTTGTTGCCATGCTTCTAGTCTTATCGATGTCCATTCGATCTCCCGCGTTGATGTGGTTGCTCAGCATAACTACCCTCCCCGTTCCTGGTCGAATGGACGATCGGTTGAAAGATCCCGCCTGGGCGGCCACAATAGCTGCTCGATAATCGATGCGTACCGCTTTGCGCAGAGCCTCGCGAGCCGATAGAATCGAAGCTTCGGATGAGTCCAGCTGCGAAACAATCCAGACAGAGAATCGCGTCGCTTGCGCCCAGTGTGACTTCGATTCTGGTGGCGCTGGGCGCACGGCGGCAGCTCGTCGCGGTGAGCAAGTGGTGCAAAGACGTGGCGGATGTGAGCGGCTTGCCCGAGGTGGGAGATTGCTGGGCTTTGACAGGCAATGCAGCAGGTAATGCCGGCATTAAGGAAACCATTGCCGCGATGATGGGATTGCGGCCGACGCTGATTGTTGGATCTGTACCGTTCAAGACCGAAACCGTGCAAAAGATCTTGGCGCTGCCAGTTGCCTTCCTGGCACTGAACCCGAGGAGCCTTGCTGATGTGGAGGCTGATATCCGCATGCTTGGACAGGTGGCGAAGGCAACCGCTCGAGCGGAAGCGCTGATTCGAGAAATGCGAAGAGATTTCGAGCGAGTAGGGAAAATCGCAAAACACGCTAAGATCCGGCCGCGCGTCTATTGCGAGGCGTGGCCGAATCCGCGGATCAGTTCGCCGCCCTGGGTGGCGGAGCTTGTGCATATTTCCGGCGGCGAGATGGTCGTGCCCGCGGGTGCACCCATTTCCGATGAAGACGTGGCGCGCGCGAATCCCGAAGTGATCGTGCTCGCATGGGCCGCGACGGGCGCGAAATCCAAACCAGAGCAAGCGCTTAGGAATCCCGCGTGGCGGGACGTGAGCGCCGTGCGCGAGCGAAAAGTCTTTGTGATGCCCGATGAATTATTGAACACGCCTGGACCCCCACTTGTTTGCGGCGCCCAGGAATTGCTTCGGCTGCTGCACCCGGAATTGTCCTCCGATGGAGTGAAGCGCGCGCGCAGAAGGCGGACAGCGCATGGAAATTGAAAAGGGCAAGGTGCACGCGCCGGAATTTGGCGCGACTTGGCTGAATTCGTTGGCGATCGAGTTGCGCGGGCTGCGCGGGCGTGTCGTGCTGGTAGATTTCTGGGATTACACCTGCGCGAATTGCCTGCGCACGCTGCCTTACATGACGGAGTGGCATAAACGATATGCAGATAAAGGCCTAACGATAGTCGGCGTGCATACTCCGGAATTCTCGTTTGCGGCGAACGACAAATTCGTATGCACTGCCGTCGAGCGATTCGGAATTCGCTATCCGGTGGTGCTCGACAACGGATATGCCATTTGGCACGCCTATGCGAATCGCTATTGGCCGGCGAAATATTTGATCGACAAGGACGGCTACATCCGGTTTTTCCATTTCGGCGAAGGCGATTACGGCGGCACGGAAGAAGCGGTTCAGACGCTGCTGCGTGAGGCGAATCCGGATGTGGAATTCCCGACTGTAATGGCTCCCGTGCGCGATACGGATAAACCGGGTGCGGCGTGTTACCGGACAACGCCGGAACTTTACTTGGGGAACAAGCGCGGCAAGGTCGGGAATCTATCCGGTTTCCTGAATCGAAATTCGGAACAACCAAGCGAGTATAAATTGCCGGAGAAGATCGATGCGGATACGGTTTATCTTTCCGGTGCGTGGATCAGCGCCGAGGAGTGCGCGAAATCATCAGCAACAGGCGCACCATCATCGATACTTCTTTATTACACAGGGAAAGAAGTGAACCTGGTGATGGCGCCCAATGGAGAGCCTCAGATTGTCGAGCTGCTGCATGCAGGCAAGCCACTCGAAGTGGATGAATTGGGAGAAGACGCAACGCGCAATGGAGCAGGAATGACGGTGGTCAATGTGGACTCGCCTCGCATGTACAACCTGGTGCGGAATCCGGGGATGAAGCAGCGGCTGCTGCAAGTTGTGTCCCGTAAAACGGGACTGGAATGTTACGCCTTCACGTTCAGCACATGCGCCGCGCAGGATGACCCTCCGTGGTAGTTGTGGCAGCGATCATCGTGCGGGCGGGGCGCGTCCTCGCGTGCCAACGGAGCCGCAAAAGCAAATTCGCGCTCAAGTGGGAGTTCCCGGGCGGGAAAGTTCAGGCGGGTGAAACGCCACAGGCAGCGCTGGAGCGCGAGTTGGATGAAGAGCTTGGCATGCGGGCGAAGATCGGAGAGGAGGTTTTCCGGATAGAGCACAAATACGCGCAGATGCGCGGACCGGTGCAGTTGCTTTTCTTCAAAGCGCGCATCGAATCAGGCGAAATTGAAAACCGCATATTCGAGAAAATCGAGTGGGTCGAGCGAGAAAAACTCCAGGAGATGGATTTTCTGGAGGCGGACCGCGAGTTGATTGACAAATTGGCAACGCGAAAGATCGGAATTTGATAGGAAACGCGGGCCAAGAAATTCGCGTCAGAGTAATCAGGAAGCGGATTCAGGGCGAAAAATTCGTGTTATAGTGTGTTGTCTACTCTATCCGCAGAATAATAGGAGAAGAAATGGCAGCCAAAGGTGGCCGGGGCGTGGCCGAACTCGAGACAGAAAAAAGCGAAAACGGGCGGCGAAGCGAGAATGGCCGCGAGCTGATGCTTGGGCTCTATCGCATGCTGGTGAAGTGCCGGATGTGCGACGAAAAGGCGCGCATTCTCTTCCGGCAGGGTAAGTATGCGGGGAATTTTTACTCAGGAGTGGGGCAAGAAGCCGCGGAGGTCGGCGCGGCGTACACGCTACGCGAGGATGACTGGATTGCGCCGTCGCATCGCGACTGGACCTCGAACATCATCAAGGGCGCGCCACTGAATTTGTGCTTCGCGCAGCTCTTCGGCAAAGCAACAAGCCCGGACCGGGGGAAGTCGACACCGGCGCACATGGGCTATCCGCCGATCCACACGATTACGCCGGCCAGCAGCATTGCCGGACAGCTTGCGGTTGGGACGGGCGTGGCATTTGGGTTGAAGAAGCTTGGCCGCGACACCGTGGTCGTTTCGTTTTTCGGCGACGGCGCGACGAGTCTTGGCGGCTTTCACGAAGCGCTGAATTTTGCAGGCGTTCACCGGCTGCCGATTATTTACGTCTGCCAGAATAATTTGTGGGCAGAATCGGTGCCGCTGCGATTGCAAACCGCGCTCAAAGATTTGGCGGATCGCGCAAAGGCCTACGGATTTCCGGGCATCGTGGTGGACGGGAACGACGTACTCGCCGTTTACGACGTGGCCACAAAGGCGATTGCGCGCGCGCGGGCGGGCGAAGGGCCGACGTTCATCGAATGCAAGACGTATCGATGGTATGGCCATTCGGAAATTGATCCGGCGAAGTACCGCATGAAGGAAGAAGTGGAAGCGTGGAAGAAGCGGGATCCGGTGGTACTCTTCGAAAAAGTTCTCCGCGACAAGAAACTCCTGAACGACGAATCGAAAGACAGAATCGCAAAAGAAATCACCCAGGAAATCAACGAAGCCGTCGAGTTTGCGGAGCAGAGTCCGTATCCGGACGCGTCCGAGCTTGCGGATCACATCTGGGCGCAGGAATAAAGGGGACCGCGAAAAAATGGCACGCACGATAACAATGATCGACGCCATCACGGAAGCGATGGCGCAGGAAATGGAACGCGACGAACGCGTTTTTGTGATGGGAGAAGACATTGGCCTTTCGGGCGGCGTCTTCAAAGCGACCCAGGGCCTTTACGATAAATTCGGCGAAGAGCGCGTGCTGGATACGCCGCTCGCCGAAGGTAACATCATTGC
>JBAPRL010000062.1:0-8117 GCA_049281095.1 Candidatus Acidiferrales bacterium | reverse complement strand
CTTCCGGCGCGTTGTCGATCGAATCAAACGCCCGGAACTGCACCTTGGGGTTGTTCTTCGACAGCACCTTGGTGATCGCCGCCGTCAGCGTGGTCTTTCCGTGATCGATGTGCCCGATCGTCCCGATGTTCAGGTGCGGCTTGCTGCGCTCAAATTTTTCCTTCGCCATGTCTCGCTCTGCTCCTCAGCGTGTGCTTGTTTCCTAGTTGAAAGCCCCCGGAAACTCTCTTTTGAACTTGAACCGTTCCAGATATTGTTCCGGCTCGTCGCTCTGGATCATTTCAAAGAACCCCTGCCGGTGCTTCTCCAATTCGCCGCTCTCCGCTATTTCCACCAGCTGCAGCCAGCGCTTCTCTCCAAGCATGTACTTCAGCTTTTCCAGAAACTCCCGCCGAAACTTATCGGGTGATTCGCTCACTTCGCTCCTACCTTGCCCGTCGCCTTCGAAATCACTTCCTCGGACACGCTTGCGGGCGTTTGCGCGTAATGCGAAAAGTGCATCGTGAAACTGCCGCGCCCTTGTGTGCGGCTGCGTAGGTCCGTCGCGTACCCGAACATCTCCGAAAGCGGCACTTCCGCGCGAATCACGTGGCTGCCCGCGCGGTTTTCCGTGCCCTGCACGTGCGCGCGGCGCGAATTCAAATCACCGAACACCTGGCTCATGTATTCTTCGGGCACCACTACCTCGACCCTCATAATCGGCTCGAGCAGTTTCGGGTGCGCGCGTCCGCAGGCTTCCTTGAAGGCCATCGAACCCGCAATGGTGAACGCCATTTCGGAGCTGTCCACTTCGTGATAACTGCCGTCTTCCACGACCACGGCGATGTCCACCATTTCGTAGCCGGCGAGCACGCCGTTTTCCATCGCTCCCTTGATTCCGTTCTCAATCGGCGGAATATATTCTTTGGGAATCGCGGCGCCGAAAATTTTGTCGATAAAGAGCATGCGATGCTCTTTGTCGAAGCGCCATTTCCCGCCCTTGCCCGCAACCTGCTTTGCCAGTTCATCGATCTCATCTGTCGAAAGCTCGTGCATGTCTTCGTGGCCTGCGCTTGGCAGCGGATGCACGGAAAGTTTCACGTGGCCGTATTGCCCGCGGCCGCCGGTCTGACGGATGTATTTCCCTTCGCCCGGCGCCTGCTTGGTGATGGTCTCGCGATAAGCCACCTGCGGCCGGCCCACATTGGCCTGCACGCCGAATTCGCGCATCATGCGGTCCACAATAATTTCCAGGTGCAGTTCGCCCATGCCGGAAATCAGCGTCTGCCCGGTGTCCGGTTCGGTGTGCACGCGAAACGTAGGATCTTCCTGCGCCAGCTTGGCCAGCGCGTTGCCCATTTTTTCCTGGTCGGCTTTAGTCTTGGGCTCGATGGCGACGGAAATCACCGGAGCGGGAAATTCGATGGTTTCCAGAATGATGGGCTTATCTTCACTACAAAGCGTGTCACCCGTCGAAACATTTCTCAAGCCCACGCATGCGGCGATGTCGCCGGAATCGATTCCTTCAATTTCCTCGCGCTTGTTCGCGTGCATGCGCAGCAAGCGGCCAATGCGCTCCCGCGTTCGCTTCGCCGGGTTGTAAACGGTCGAGCCGGTTTTGCAAACGCCGGAATAGACGCGAATGTAAGTCAAATGGCCGACGTAAGGATCGGTCATGATTTTGAAAGCCAGCGCGGAAAACGGCTGATCGTCCGCGGCGCGGCGCAGTTCCGGCTCTTCGGTATCGGGATTGATGCCCTCGACCGGAGCAACATCTGCCGGCGCAGGCAGATAATCCACGATCGCATCGAGCAACGGTTGAATGCCCTTGTTCTTGAACGCCGATCCGGCCAGCACCGGCACAAGCTTCAACGCCAGCGTCGAGCGGCGAATCGAAGCGCGCAGCTCCGCCGGCTCCAGCTTATGTTCCGCCAGATACTTGGTCAGCACAGCGTCGTCGTGCTCGGCAATGTACTCGACAACCTTTTCACGATGTTCCTTGTAGAATTCCGCATTCACCGCCGACGCTTTGAGCGCCGCGGCAATGTCCGGACGCGTTTTCTGGAACGCCGGATCCCACAATTGGTCGAGCGCGATGTATTCGAACTCCGCGCCCAGCGTTTCGTCCTTCCACACAATGGCGCGCTCTTCGATGAAATCGATGATCCCGATGAAGCTGTCTTCTTTGCCGAGAGGAAACTGCAGAGGAACCGGGTGAGCCGAAAGGCGCTGCCGCATCGTTCGAATCACGTGGTCGAAATCCGCGCCTGTGCGGTCCATCTTGTTGACAAACGCGATGCGCGGCACGCGGTACTTGTCCGCCTGCCGCCAGACTGTTTCTGTCTGCGGCTGCACGCCCGCGACGGAATCGAAAATCGCCACCGCGCCGTCCAGCACGCGCAGCGAACGCTCGACTTCCACCGTGAAATCCACGTGCCCCGGCGTATCAATGATGTTGATGCGGTAGAGCTGCCCGTGCCGCTTCCACGCAGCCGTCGTCGCCGCGGACGTGATGGTGATTCCGCGCTCGCGCTCCTGCTCCATCCAGTCCATCGTGGCCGTGCCTTCGTCCACTTCGCCGATCTTATAGGTCACACCCGTATAGAACAGGATGCGCTCGGTCGACGTGGTCTTGCCGGCGTCGATATGCGCCATGATCCCGATGTTCCGCATGCGATCGAGTTGGAATTGCCGCGCCATCTGAAAATTTCCCGCGTACCAGCGCCCGTTTACCAGCGATAGTGGGCAAAGGCCTTGTTGGCCTCCGCCATGCGGTGCACGTCCTCCTTCTTCTTCACTGCTCCACCTTTGCTGTTCGCTGCGTCCATCAATTCGTCCGCCAGCTTGTCGGTCATGTTCTTTCCGGAACGCTGCCGCGCGTAGAGAATCAGCCAGTGAATCGCCAGCGACTGCCTCCGGAACGGATTCACTTCCACCGGAACCTGATAGTTTGCGCCGCCCACGCGCCGCGTTTTCACTTCCAGAAGCGGCTTCACGTTCTCCACGGCCTTCTTGAAAACCCCGAGCGCGTCGCTATTTGTTTTCTGCGCCACGTTTTCCATCGCCGTATAGAAAATCTGCTGCGCGGTGGCGCGCTTGCCGTCGTACATCATGCTCGAAATGAATTTCTGCACCAGATCGCTCCCGTAGACCGCGTCTCCGGGAATCTTGCGCCGTACAACAAATCCTTTGCGTGGCATTCTGCGACTCTCCTACTTCTGCGCGGCCTTCGGCCGCTTCGCACCGTATTTCGAGCGTCCCTGCTTGCGATTCTCGACCCCCGCCGCGTCGAGCGTTCCGCGAATCACGTGGTAGCGCACGCCCGGCAAATCCTTCACGCGGCCTCCGCGCACCAGCACGATCGAGTGCTCTTGCAAATTGTGCCCGATGCCGGGAATGTACGTGGTCACCTCGGCCGCATTGGTCAGCCGCGCGCGCGCCACTTTGCGCAACGCGGAGTTCGGCTTCTTCGGCGTCTGCGTATACACGCGGACGCAAACACCGCGCTTCTCCGGACAGCCTTCCAGCGCGGGCGATTTCGTCTTCGTCCGCAATTGCTCGCGGCCGTGTCGGACCAATTGTGCAAACGTCGGCACTCTTATCCTCCGAAAAAATCCCGGTTTCGTTGTTTTGCGAGGCTTGCGGCCCAGCAAACGCGCACAAGGTGGCAGAACAGAACGGGCCTTACGACCCCGAAGGAACCGGCAAGGTACTCCGCGCGGGCGTGCTCACAAAATCAGGAACACAACCACTTCACTTGCGGAGAGCTTCAAACGGCTTTGCGGGGCAGGCGCCCCATTTCGGCCGCTCCCCAAAACCCCGTTCCTTCGTTCTCTGTTCCGGGGTAGGGGGGAAACCCCTATAAGCACAACTACGCCTGCAAATCCACCAACAAACCAGCGAGTATAGGGAAAGGCCCTATGTCTGTCAACCCCAAATACTACACATTCTTGGCGGCTTCGCAGTCGCTCGCCTCGCCGTCAACGAAAGCGCCACTGCGCTAACCCTCGGATCCGACTCGACGACCCTGCGGTAGCAAAAATAGCATGCCAAAATTGGCGATTAGAAATTGACCGACCCTTTGTTTTCAATAGTTTACGAGCGCTTCTAATTCCGTGGGTTGGCGATTAGAAGTGCCGCGAGTGCGACTGCTTAAGAGATGGAAAGCTCATCTTCCAGACGTCCTTGCCATCGTTCCATTGCTGCTCTCCACCCGGATGCTCATGCCGAGGACGATTATACCACTCTTAGTAAATTTGATCGAGGCGAGAGGGATGCCATTACTGATAGCCCGGCCCTCTCGACCGCTCGCAATTTCTGGAAACAACGGCATGACGCCGGGCTTTACGCGGCCATTCAAGCTGACTACACTGCTTGCGCCTGCGATGATCATTTATAAATACCAAAATATTGCTCGGCGATTCATTTTGCTCGGCCTTGCCGCCTTTGCCTGTACGCCCTATGGCGTTGAAGCGCAATCAAGCGCAGCGACTTCCGGAGCCGCACAGACCACTGCTCCGCAAGTATCGACGCAAGCGAAACCGGCCACCGCGGCGGCCGCCAGCACAACGAAATCCTCGGTTCCACTGACCATTGAGCTGTATTCCCTCAAAGTGCGTTTTGAAAACGACGGCACCGGCACGCAGCAAATCGACGTGCGCGTGAAGGCTGGCACCGACGAGGGCGTCACCGAGCTAAAAACTCTTTCCTTCGATTATGACTCGGCAAACGAAAACCTTGAACTCCGTTTCTTGCGCGTGACGAAAGCGAACGGCAGCACCGTGGAAGCCAAACCAAATGCGCTTGCCGACGATCCCGCGCCGGCCGCCAAAGAAGCGCCGGCATTTTCCGAGCTTCGCGAGGCGCACGTCACCGTTCCGGCGATGGCTCCCGGCGACACGCTGAGCTACGAGGAAGTGATCTCGCTGGCGAAGCCTCCCGCTCCGGGCGAATTCTGGTTTTCACACAACTTTCTGTCTGCACGTCCCGCGATCGATGAGGAGGTCGAAATCAACGTGCCGGCCGAGCGGACGATTCACATCCAGACGGCGCCGCAATTTCCGCCGAAGACTTCGACGGCCGGCGGCCGGAAAATCTATTCCTGGAAGAGATTGAACGCCGTTCCGACAGGCGACGGCTCCGCCGAACCCGCCAAGCCGCCAGACGTCGCGCTGACAACCTTTGCGAACTGGGACGCGCTTGCGAAATGGTTCGCGGGGATGGACCACAACGCTGGCACCTCGACAGCCGATCTCACGGGAAAGTCGAAGGATTTGGTCGCAGATCAGAAAACGGAGGCGGACAAAATCGAAACGCTGTACGAGTACGTGGCAAAACAGATCCATCTGCTGCGCATTCCTGCCGAACAGACCGAATTTCAAATACATGATGCCGCGAAGGTGCTCAGCGCAGGTTACGGGGACGAGTTCGACAAATGCGCCCTGCTCGCGGCGATGCTCAGCGCCGATGGCTTTCGCGCAGACGTCGCGCTGCTGCCAACCGGAGAAAAATTCGACCCGGAACTTCCGTGGCCGGGCGCGATCGCCCATGCCGTGGTGCGGGTAGCCGCCGGTAAAGATGCATTCTGGATGGACCCGTCGCTAGACACTCTTCCCTTCCGCTTGCTGCCGCCGAACTCGCGCGGCAAAAACGCACTGGTTGCATCGTCGAACGTTCCGCCGTATTTCGCGGAGACACCGCTCGACCCGCCGTTCCCATCCACCCAGGACGTGGAAATCAACGCCAATGTAACGTCGCTGGGAAAATTGACCGCACGAATCCATTATGTGCTGCGCGGGGACAATGAATATGCGGTGCGCACGGCGTTCGAGCGCACGCCACAGGCGCAGTGGAACTCCGTGGCGCAGACCATGGCCACTCTCGACGGGCTCCAGGGAACCGTCGCAAGCGTCAAGCCGAGCGATCCGACGGCCACACGCGATCCGTTTACGCTGGATTTCGTTCTGGTTTCGGGAGACTTTCTCGACTGGTCGCGACCGAGAGTCCTGGTGCCGCTTCTATTGCCAGCGTTTGGCCTGCCGGATGCGCCGGCAGATTCCTCAAAGCCCGTCCAGCTAGGCAGTCCCTTGGCCGTAACAGCGAAGCTGGAGCTGGACCTTCCGGCAAACGATTTCCCGCACGTGCCCGTGGGCGCAGCGGTAAAGCGCGATTACGCCGAGTATCATTCCGAGTACACCGCGCAGGAGCACTCGATCACTGCCCAGCGCACCTTGCGGTTCATTTCCAGAGAATTGCCGCCCGGAAGTCGCGCTGATTTCCAAGCCTTCGCGGCGGCGGTGCAAGCGGACGAGAGCCAGGGCCTCGTCGTGGAAAACATCATCCCCGGCGTACCGGAAGAGGCTACGGCGAACGAGTTGATGCAAGCCGGAGCAGCGGAGATGCAGGACCGGCGTTTCGGCGACGCGCTCCAGCTCTTCCAGCAAGTGGCGCAATTTAATCCCCAGCAAGCGAATTTGTGGCTGAATATGGGCTCGGCACAGATGCAACTGGGGAAATACGACGACGCCATCGCCTCGTTCCAGAAGCAGCTCGAAGGGAATCCCAAGGACGAGTCCGTGAATGCCCTGCTCGGCGAGGCGCTATACGACGGAAAAAAATACGACCAGGCCGAGGCGGCATTTAAGAAGCAGCTGGAGCTGAAGCCACTCGACGAGAATGCTTACGCGTATTTGGGCGCTGTTTAT
The DNA here is from genome assembly GCA_049281095.1 of Candidatus Acidiferrales bacterium. Taxonomy (GTDB): domain Bacteria; phylum Acidobacteriota; class Terriglobia; order Acidiferrales; family UBA7541; genus DAHUXN01. The sequence continues at coordinate 1,434 of JBAPRL010000062.1, read as the reverse complement.
ATCGCTGAGAAGCAATTCGACAAAGCGGACGTGGAGCTTGAAAAGGCAGCCGTGCTCAGTCCGGACAGCGCCATCGTTCACCTGCGACTGGGCGAGGCTGAACTGGAGTTGCACAAGACGGATGCGGCGCTGACGGATTTTGAGAAGGCGTCCACGCTTTCGCCGTCGCCGCTGGTAGCCAACGAAATTGCGTACACCCTCGCCGATCACAAGACGGCGCTCGACCGCGCCAAAGAATATGCTGATGGCGCGATCAGCCCAACGGAAAACAGCTTGAGCCAGATCGATCTGCAGCACGTCACGCCGAACAATCTCGCGGCGATGGACGCTCTGGCTGCGTTTTGGGACACGCTCGCCTGGGTCTATTTCCAGCAGGGCAAGCTTGCGGAGGCAGAACCGCTGTTCGAGGCAGCCTGGCGCCTCAACCAAACGAGCGACTCGGGCGATCATCTGGCGCAAGTCTATGAGGCGCGCGGCGAAAAGGACTTGGCAATCCACGCCTACGAGCAGGCCATTGCCGCGGGAGCGGCGCCGGCGGAGACGCGCGAACGGCTGAAGAAATTGCTTGGACCAGCGGCGGGCGGCGCAGCGGCAATTGACGCCGGCGTGAAACGCGCCGCCATCGAACTGGTGCGCGAGCGGGCGGTATCGCTGGGGAAAACGACGGTGACCGGAAGAGCAGAGGTCGTCGTCTTGGTCGAGGCAGGTCCCAATGGACCGGTGGCGCGTGACGCCAAGTTTCTTGCCGGCGATGACAAGCTCGCTTCCATCGCGCAACGCTTCCATGATACGCCGTTCCCTCCGATCCTGCCCCGTGGCTCGCGGGCGCGAATTGTCCTGCGCGGCGCGGTGATCTGTTCGGCAAAAGCGGCGAAGTGCGACTTCGTTTTTAACCGGCCGCGCGACCTGTTGGCTGGAAGGAATTAATTCCTCAAAAGAGATTGCCCTGTTTCAGCGCGCGCCGAGCACGGCCGCAGGCCGTGTGTTAAGATGATTCTTTCCCGACGCGACCCATGAAAATCGGATTCGTCAGCCTGGGATGTCCGAAGAACCTCGTCGATAGCGAGGTGATGATGGGCATCCTTGCGCGCTTCGGCCATGAAATCACCGCGCGCGCGGACGACGCCGACGTGCTCGTGGTCAATACCTGCAGCTTCATCGAGCCGGCGCGCAAAGAGTCGATCGATTCGATTTTGGAGATGGCCGAATACAAGAAGTTCGGCCGCGCGCAGAAATTGATTGTCGCGGGATGCTTGGTCGAGCGGTATCGCAACGAAATTCGCGAGCAAATTCCGGAAGTCGATGCGGTGATCGGCACGGGCGAAGTCGAAAAGATCCTGGAAGCCTGCGAAGGCAAGCTGACCAGCACAACCGAGGAACTACCGTCGTTCCTCTATCATGATTTGACTCCGCGCATGCTGGCGACGCCCCGGC
>JBAPRL010000061.1:0-43596 GCA_049281095.1 Candidatus Acidiferrales bacterium | reverse complement strand
CTACACAACAGACTGTGCCAGTTTTAGAAGCGAAGAAAGCGAAAAGCGGTCGCAAACCGTTACGTTTTCGTGACAGTGCGGCCGCAGAAGAAAAGACCCCGCAAATCGAGGCCTGTATCTAGATGATAGAGAAGGAGAAAGTGGCGCGCCCGGAGGGACTCGAACCCCCGACCCTCTGCTTAGAAGGCAGACGCTCTTTCCAACTGAGCTACGGGCGCGGTCGTCTACCTTGATTCTAAAACATCTGCGCGTAGCGCTGATACTGTTTTAGGAGGGTCGATTTTCTGTAAAACGAAACATGATCGATCCAACCAGGACCATGGCGAAGAGCTAGTTCTTGGTAGAGCCGAAAGACGAGGCCTGGAGCAGATACGCGGAGAGCTTCTTTCGAACCGTTGCAGACCTACTGCCGATTTGCTGTTCCAGTTGCTGCCGCACTTTGGACACCGTTTGATATTGCTCGCCGCCTGTCGAGCGCAGCAGATCTTCGGCTCGAAGAACACAGGCAAAAGCCAACTCGGCGGATTCTTTGCTGCGCCGGAGGAATTGCCCGTAGTTGAACCAATCCGCTGCCTCCGCCGTCGTGTCGCCGGACTTCTGATCGAGAAGAAGACTTCGCTGATATGAACCAGCAGCAGCCGTGGCATCGCTGTTCGCTTCCTGCAGTTCGGCAAGATGCGCCCATGCGAGGCTTTCGAGCTTGCTGTCGCCAGCCTTCTCCGCGAGTGTTGCGGCGGATCGATACGCCTGAATGGCTTGCGGAGTGCGATTCAGCCGCGCATTGTCGTCGGCAAGCGCGAGCATCGCGGATACAATTTCCGCGGGCGGCATTTGTTCGCGATTTTGATCCGCTGCGATCAATTCCAGGAATCTTTCGTAGTGCTCGCCGGCAGCAGCGGCATTTCCTTCGTGATCCAGCGCCTGCGCCAGATAAACCTGCGCGTTCGTTTGCTCGGGATCGATCGCCACCGCTTTTTGCCAGGCGTTAACCGCTTCGCTGGCATCGCCTTTCTGGATCATCAGCAGGCCGTAGTTGACGAGCGCATCGGGATCGCGCGGCGAAATCGCGAGCAGTTGCCGGTATTCCTCGAGCGCCTCGGGGTAGCGGCGCTCCTCGATCAGCACTCGCGCACGTGCCTCCTGCGGGCCGGGATTTGCAGGATTCACGGAAACGGCGCGCGTCAACGCCTGTTCCGCCTGCGGAAGATTCCCTTCCTGCGACTCCACGCGCGCAATTTTCATTTGCACGGAGCTGTCGTAGGGATTGAGCGAAGCGGCCCGGACAAGATGGGCAAGGTTGCCGTCGTCCCACCCGAGGAAATAATGGACCTGATCCACGGCGCCCCAGGTGATGAGCAGCGCGGCTGTGGTGATGCGAAACGCACGCGCGGAAGACGCGCTGCCGGTGAGCCATTGCCACGCGCCGCCTATGCCGCCGCCGGTGGCCGCAGCAGAAGCACTTTGCCTGGCTGTCGCTTCTGCGGCACGCCCTCCACGGGCCGTGAGCAGCGTTGCGATGCGCGAGTCGCGTAATTTCCAGATGGCGCCGTCCAGAATGAAGTGATGGATGTTGACGAGCGCGGTGAAAATCAAGAAGCTAACCGCGAAATCGTAGTGAAAAATGTAGCTGACAATCCACGGGCCGGGAATGAAGAGAGCGATGCCTCCCGCGAGCAGCGTACCGAAATACGCGGCGCGGCTCCATCCGCGGCCAGCGGCGCGCGCCTCGCGTTGTGCGTAGTAGCTGGTGATCCACAAATATTGAGCAGAATGCAGAACCGCGAGGATGCCGCTGCTATAGCGGCTCTGCGGAATCTGAATGCGCATCGCCAGCGAAAGAAGAATCGGCACCAGAAACCAAAGGAATTGCGAGAGGAGCAGGGTGAGCGGCGCGGCCAGAGCGCGCAATCCCGATTTCGCGAGCCGCAAAAACGCCACCGCGCTCAACACGAGAAATGCACCGGCCGTCACGATTTCAGCCGGATGCGCGAGTTTGGCGGGAAAGCCTAGCGACAGGACTAGCGGATCGCCCGAAGCGCCGGTCTGAAAGCTGATCAACAGCATGATGTAAGACGCGACGAAGGTGTAGTGAAGCAGACGCCGCTCGGCGGCGTTCACCGTGGCGCCGTTGCGCCGCAAGAACATCATCAGCAGGCCGAAATTCTGCCGGGAATAGTGCCATGGGCTCCAACATATATAGAGCGTGAACACCCAGGGAACGAGGGGGAACCACGCATGCGCGAGCAGGCCGGTGAGGACCAGCAGCGCCGTCAGATGCAGCGTGAAGACGCGATACTTGACGAATTCTTCTTTGGTGCGGTACGCGCGATAGATCGTCGCCATGAAGTGCGGATAGTTGAAGACAATGGCCAGAAGATAAAACGCGACGGTCCAGGCATGAAAATGCGAAGTCCCCAGCAGCGCTGCAATGAGAAGTAGCGGAGCCGACCACGCGCCACAGCCGAAAATCAAATCCGTCCACGGCCCGTAAATCCACGTGCTCGGCGCGGACGCAGGCGCAGTTTCGGCTTGAGCGCTCATCGCTTCCAGTCCGCTGCTTGCGCTACGCGAGTCATCGCACTTCGCCTCGGCTCCTGTGTTGATCGGAAGCGTCTAGTTTACTTGGCTTGGCGGACGCGAAGACTCCAGCGGCGCATCACCTTGCAGTATCGGTAACCGTCGGCCGTGTGCCTAGGTTTCCAGCGACCCGCGCCATCGGCACGCCACGTGCTCGATGACCATCGCGCTCAACGGTAAAGAGAAGAACGCATGGGCGATATGGAATCTCTTCTGACGCGATTCGGCGGAAAAAGAGATTTCTTCGTCTCTTAAGTTGCAAAGAATTGCATTCAGGCTGCACGCAGGCCAGGGCCGCCGAGGGCATGGGACGCTGGGTGGAAGAATGAAAGCCGGGGGGCTGGACGGGATGCAATGCACGCGCAGGAAGCCGATGGCTATTGCTATTGCCATCGTCTGGGCTGGGATTGGCGCCTTGAGCGCGCCTCATGCGTCAGGTCAAGTGGAGCAGCGAGCCATCTCTTCTGCAGTCGCGTCCCCGCTTCACTTTGAAGCGAGCAAGAACCTCTCCGCCAGCCCCATCCGGTATTCTGCCCGCGCAGCATCTTACAGCCTCTTTCTATCGAGCGATGAGGCCGACGTTGTTCTGCACGGCGAAGGGATGCCTTCCGGCGAGGTAAGTCGCGGAAAACCGATCGTTGTGCAGGCGTATGCCAACTTGCTGCGCATGCGATTTGTAGATTCGAACCTGCCGACCAGCGTTGGCCCGCCCGGTGCGCAAAAGCGATCGCATCCTGACTATACCGCTGTTGCGTATCGTGGAATCTATCCCGGCACGGATGTAATTTTGCGCGGCGATCAGCAGCAGATCGGATTTCAGTTGCATCTTTACCCCGGTGCCGATTCCGATCACATCGTGCTCGAGCTCGCAGGCGCTACAGGAATACGTTTGGACGCGGCTGGGAACGCCATCGTGCATGTTGGCCGCGCATCGCTCATTCTCCAGAAACCTTCCGTCCTGGTTGGTTCCGAAGGCGCATCACAACAGTTACCCGGCGCCTACCAAATCGAAACTCGCAACCGCTTGCGTTTCATCGTAGGCGCTCCCTCCGCTGCTGCACAGGTTGTCACAGATTGATCCGACGGTTTCGTTCTCTAGGAATTCACGCCGACTTGCAGTATCTTCGAATTGTGGAGTGGGGAATCTCCGGAGGGCCGAATGGCGGATGACAGCGCAAAGAATGCAGAAACCGCACCAGCGGGCGGGCGTATGGTGAAATGCGTGAAGTTTGGCCGCGAAATGCCCGGCCTCGATCGCGTCCCGTGGAAAGGCGAACTCGGCCAGAAAATCTACGATAACGTTTCCAAGGAAGCCTGGAAGATGTGGATCGAGTATTCAAAGATGGTGATGAACGAGTATCGCCTCAACCCCCTGGATCCTCAGTCACAAACAATCATCGCCGAGCAGATGGAAAAATTCTTTTTTGGCGAGGGTGCGCAATTGCCGCCGGGCTACGTGGCGCAAAAGGCCAAGGCCTAATTCGGCCCGCGTGGACGGCGCTCCGAACTTACACAGAAATTTTTCTCGTAGCTGGATGCTCCACCGGCAATCGCGCTGAAAAACAGAAATGCAACCGCGCGTGGGCCTGCCGGAGCGCGGACTCTGCTTCGGCGGGCTCCGCGGCCCGCGCAAAAATGAATCCCAGGTAGCTCGCACCTTCAGGCCACGCCGCAACGTAATCCTTCCGTCGCGCCGAAATCTCGATCTCCGTTATGTTGGGCACCCGTGCCGCATCCTCCAGGCCTTCGACTCCCTCGAAGATTCCGCTGCGCGGCACAGGAATCATCATGACGCCCGACGCTTCTGGTTCGCGGTCGACATTGGCGCCGCCCAAATCGAGCAGGTGGCGAATCAGCAGTTCTTCGAGCGAGATTCGCTGCGGACCAAAACGCAGCGCGCGCGAACACAACCCTCCGATCGGTCGCGGTGCAATTTCAAGCACCCACGGGCCGTCATCGTTCACGCGAAACTCGGCGTGAATCGGCCCGTGCGTTAGTCCAAGGGCCGCAACGGAGCGAGCTGCGCAATCGCGGAGCGCGATCTGCTGATTCTCAGAGAGCCGCGACGGGGTCACGTAAATTGTCTCTTCGAAGTACGGACCCTCGAGCGGGTCGGGCTTGTCAAAGATTGCGAGCACTCGGAGCCGCCCACGATCCAGCAAACCTTCGATGGCGACTTCCTTTCCGGGGATGTAACTCTCCACAAGCAAACGGTCGAGGCCTGCCTCGTGAGTGACTTGAATCTCCGGCGAAGCGAGCAGAGCAGCGATCCTCGAAACCGCGCTTCGAAACTGCTCATCGTCGTTTGCGCGAATCACGCCCTGGCTCGCCGCGAGCGACAACGGTTTGATCACACAGGGAAATTTCACCTTCGGCAAGACAGCCTGAATGGCCTCGGTAACAGCAAAAGAAAAAAAATGCGGCACGGGCAGGCCCGCATCGCGCAGGGCTTCTCGCTGAACCAGTTTGTTCCGGCTGCGCTCAACGGCTTGCGGGTCGTTTCCAGCGAGCCTAAGCGCGTGCGCCGCGTACGCCGCCGTTGCTGTGGGACGGTCTCCCAAAGCTAGGATTGCGCTCGGCAGGTCTGATTTCGCTTGCCGTGCAATTTCCTCCGCGGCCTCCCGCGGATTTGCGAAGTTCAAAGGCAGCGCGCCGTCGCCCCAGGGATCTTCGAGTTTATGGCAACGGTCCGTAGCGAACTGTACTTCGACACCCAGCGCTGCCGCGGCGGCGAAACCGCGAGTTTGGTAGCCGAGTTTGCTCGCGAGAACCAGGAGCTTCTTATGTGGGGTATTCATTGATTTTCAGCGCACCAGCGTTAAACGAACGCGTCCGCCTGCCGCAAAGATTTTCTTGCATCAACGATGGAGGCCAACTGGTCTCCCGTCGGCTCAGCTCAACAGTACCAGGGTTCCGTCAGGTACGGGACGGTCGCGCGCGAAACAAGGATCGGCTGCCGCCTTTCCGCTTCACGCACGCCGGCAGCTTGCCGGGCCGCTTCTTCAATCAACGCGAAGGTTCGCGCCCGCGTTCGGCTCATTTTCTCGCTGGCGTGAACGATCCGCTGAACGTTCTCGCACAGGCCGTCCACGCGGCTATCGGCGTGCTTCCACGGGTAAACCATCGCCGCGTCGTTAAAGGGACCCACGCCTTCGCGGATATCATCAAGTTCGAGCAAGCGCGAGCCTGCGGGGATCAAGAGGCGAATCGCCAGTTGAATCGGCGCTACATTTTCGACGAGTTCGTTCGCGCGCAGCACTTCGAGAAGATCCAGATAGCCCTCAAGGGTCGTCCACGGCGTGAAAGGCACAAATGTCGGCTGCAAGACCAATCCTTCCGTACGGAATCTGCGGACCACCTCGAGAAAATCGGCGCGACTATGGTGTTTGTCCAGTTTTTCGAGAATCGCGTCGTCCACGGACTCCACTGCGCTGGTGACGAAAAGGCATCCTGTTTCACGCAGCGTGCGCAGATGCTCAGAATGCTTCAGCAAGTGCTCGATCTTGATTGTCACGTCGTAGGTGATCTTCGGAAACTCTTTGTGCACCGCTTCGACGAGCGGTATGGCGTGGCCAATGCCGTTGAAAAAATCGGGATCGCCAAAGGTGATGTGCTGTGCTCCCGCTGCAATCTGTTGGCGAACATCCGCCAGCACGACGCCGTGATTGACGATGCGAAACACGCCTTTGTAAACCGGCACGATCGGACAGTGCCGGCACAGATGTTTGCAACCCCTGCTGGCCTCCGTGTAACCGACGGTGAGGTTTTCACCGCTCGGCAGCGCCACGCGGGCGTATTTGTCCAGAGGTACGAGTCCGGCCCGGCTCGGCACCTTGAATTCCTGGCGCGTGAGCGAAATCACTGGTTCCTCTTGCGATGTGGCTGAAGATGATTTTGCGCTCGCCATCCTGCCGGCGAGGTGCATCAATCCTTGTTCAAATTCTCCGCCGAGAATTGTTTGGACGCCGAGGCGGCGCAGCCAGGCTTCGTTCACGGAAGCATACAATCCGTAGAAACAAATATGCGCGCGCGGATTGATTCGCCGAATCTCGCCGAGCAGTTCGGCGGCGAGACGCGTCGCGGTATGCATCGGCACGTAAAATCCAACCAGGGTCGCGTCGCCAATGGCCTGCTGGTTGAGCGGTTCGCGCGACGTGTCGATACAAGTGACTTCGGCGCCAGCCTCGCGGAGCCATGCGGCGGGCGAGGCCAATCCGAAAGGTTGGCGCCCAAGTTCGTACGTGGAGATGAGGACGACTTTCATCGCTTCGGTTGACTCTGAAATTATGGCATGCGCGAAGTTGACGCAGCAAACTGAGAAACCAGCACCACAGGCAAAATTGGGAAGCGTCAACGGGTGATTGCGCTATTATATTTATGTAAGTTTTCCAGGGAGGGGCCTGTAAGTTCATGAGCTCTACCTCAAACTCGTTCCACGCGCGTTCCACCCTCAAAGTTGCTGGGGAATCTTTCGAGATCTTCCGGCTGGCGTCACTGGAAGCCTCCGGCGAAGGAAAAACCGCTTCGTTCCCTTTCTCGCTGAAAATCCTGCTTGAGAATCTTTTGCGACAGGAAGGCGGCCCATTTGTCCAAGCGGACGACGTTCGCGCGCTCGCCAATTGGCGGCCAACCGAGGAACCGTCCAAAGAGATTTCCTTCCTGCCGGCGCGCGTTTTGCTCCAGGATTTCACGGGCGTGCCCGCCATCGTTGACCTGGCGGCGATGCGCGAAGCTATGCGCAAACTCGGCGGCGATCCCGCCAAGATCAACCCGCTCTTTCCCGCGGAACTTGTGATCGATCACTCGGTGCAAGTCGACCAATTCGGAACGCCTCAGTCATTTGCGTTCAATTCCGAATTGGAATTTATGCGCAACATCGAGCGCTACGCCCTTTTGCGCTGGGGGCAGGACAGTTTTCGAAATTTCCGGGTCGTGCCGCCGGATACGGGCATTTGCCATCAGGTAAACCTGGAGTACTTGTCGCGTGTGGTCTTCCGCCGCGAAGAAGCCGGCAAGCAACTCGCCTATCCTGATTCGCTCGTTGGCACCGACTCACACACAACGATGGTAAATGGCTTGGGAGTATTTGGCTGGGGCGTTGGCGGAATTGAAGCAGAAGCAGCCATGCTTGGCCAGCCGCTGTCGATGCTGATTCCGCAGGTCGTTGGCTTCAAACTTCATGGACGCCTGCACGAAGGCGCAACGGCAACCGATCTTGTTCTTACCGTCACCGAGATGCTTCGGAAGAAGGGCGTGGTCGGAAAGTTTGTGGAATTTTACGGCGCCGGGCTTTCGAGCCTGACGCTTCCGGACCGCGCCACCATCAGCAACATGGCTCCCGAATACGGCGCGACGATGGGCTTTTTCCCGGTCGATTCCGAAACGCTCGCTTATCTTCGATTCACCGGCCGCGAGGAAGCTCACGTGAAGCTTGTGGAAGCCTACACGAAAGAGCAGGGGCTCTTCCGCACGGACGCGACGCTCGACCCGGAATTTTCAGACAAGCTTGAATTGGACCTGGCCAACGTGGTCCCCACGATTGCTGGGCCGAAGCGTCCGCAGGATAAGGTACCGCTCACGCAGGCCAAGACTGTTTTCCAGAAATCGCTCACCGCAGCGCCGAAACATACAAATGTCCAGAACAACGGCGACCGGTTCGAACTTGCCGACGGCTCCGTCGTGATCGCGGCCATCACCAGCTGCACAAATACCTCGAACCCGTCGCTCATGCTTGGCGCTGGCATTCTGGCAAAGAAGGCTGTCGAGCGTGGCCTGAAATCCAAGCCGTGGGTGAAAACGAGTCTTGCGCCTGGTTCGATGGTCGTCAGCGATTATTTGAAAAAATCCGGGCTGACGCCGTTCTTGGAGGAACTGCGTTTCCATCTTGTGGGCTACGGGTGCACCACGTGTATCGGCAACAGCGGGCCGCTTTCTGAACCAATCAGCAAAGCCATCAAGGAAAATGATCTGGTGGCTGTTTCCGTTCTCAGCGGGAATCGCAATTTTGAGGGCCGCATCAATCCACTCTGCCGCGCAAATTATCTTGCTTCTCCGCCGCTGGTGGTCGCATACGCGCTTGCCGGGCGGATGGATTTTGACATGGAGAAAGATCCGCTCGGAGACGACAAAGCAGGCAAGCCCGTTTATTTGCGCGACATTTGGCCTACTCCGCAGGAAGTAGAAGTGCTCATGCGCTCCTCGGTGACCACAGACATGTTCCACAAGGAATACTCCAATATCTTCACCGGCGATAACCGCTGGCGCGCGTTGCCGGTTCCCAAGGGCGATCTTTACGCGTGGGACGCAAAATCCACGTACATCAAGTTGCCGCCATTTTTCGAGGGCATGCCACCGAAGCCCGGGCCGATCCATGACTTGAATGGGCTGCGCGTCCTGGCGCTCCTCGGCGGTAGCGTCACCACGGACCATATTTCACCCGCGGGCTCGATTCCCGTCGACAGCCCCGCCGGAAAGTATTTAATCGCGAATGGCGTGCAGCCCAAGGATTTCAATTCGTACGGCGCGCGCCGTGGAAATCACGAAGTGATGATACGCGGAACGTTCGCCAACATTCGCTTACGCAATATGCTTGCGCCCGGGACAGAAGGCGGTTGGACGCTGCATCAGCCAAGTGGCACGAAGATGACCATCTTCGATGCGGCAGAGAAATACCGCTCCGAAGGCGTCCCCTTGCTAGTCATTGCCGGTCAGGAATACGGCGCAGGTTCTTCGCGCGATTGGGCTGCGAAGGGAACGCTGCTTCTGGGTGTCCGTGCCGTTCTTGCCGAGAGCTTCGAGCGCATTCATCGCAGCAATTTAATCGGGATGGGTGTTCTGCCTTTGGAATTCCAGAATGGAGACACGGCGAAGTCATTGAATCTTACGGGACAAGAATCTTTTCAGATTGACGGCCTCGCGGAGCAGTTCAAGCCGCGGAAGACAGTGCACGTGCGTGCGCGCGATGCGGCGGGCAAAGAAAAAAGCTTCTCTGCCTGCCTGCGCATCGATACCCCGGTCGAGGCCGCTTATTACCAACACGGCGGGATTCTGCAATATGTGCTGCGGCAGATGTCCTAGTCTCAGCGCAGGCGATCAGACTCCGTCTGACGTCGTCCGCCCGCAGCGACACTACGGATTCACCGTCACCGACTGCGAGTTGGAAAGCCCGCCACCCGGTCCCGGATTGATGACGTTCACCACCACCGTTACGCTGTTCCCGAAATTTGTAGGCGGCGGAAGGGACTGCGGGCTCCCGCAACCAGCAATTAACGCCAACAGAAAGACCATCCCAACCGTTGCACCCAAGACAGCGCGCCGCCTGCGCGGCATAACGAAACATCCAGCGGCACCCAGAGCCGCTACGAAAAGTGCAATGAGCAGCAACGGTCCCGGCTCGCTCGGTCGCGATTTAGGCGCTCCAAACGGAATTACGTTACCGACGGTGGAAGACAGCAAACTCGAGGGCACTGTCACGGAAAACGAAGTGCTCGTTCCGCCGGGCAATTGCGCGAGCGCGGTGCTCACATTCTCGTTGACGCCCGACGTAGGCGTCCAGACCGCTTGGGAATTCGCTGTGAAACTCGACCCGGTCACCGTAAGCGTGACGTTGCTCCCAGCCGTAATTGAGCCCGGCGATGTGCCGGACAGCGTAGGCACGGGACCTTCCACGCCGAAATTCAGTGAATTCTGCGCCCCCGTCACGCTCACTGACACTTCGCCCGAACTTGCCAATGCCGACGCCGGAACGGCCACAGTAAGTTGTGTTCCGCTTCCGGATGAAGCGAGCGGTGTGCTGCCGAAATTCACCGTCGGATTCGCCGCGAATCCTTGACCGGTCAGCGTCAACGTAATGCCGGACGTTCCGGCTGACGTGCTCGTCGGCGAAATTCCGGTGAGCGCAGAAGCAGGCAAGCCCGGCAACTGCAAGTCCCAATCGCCGCGGCCATGTGTCCCCACCCGCAACACGCGAGCCGTGTTATTCAGCTTCAGAGACGTGCATTCGACGTGCGGCAGACCGGTGGCAAGCTCCAACCAGCTCGTGCCTCCATTCGTGGTAACAAAAACGCCCACATCGGTCGCGACGTACAGCGTGTTATTTGTCAGGTCGTTCGGATCAACGACAACGTCGTTCACGGGCGTATTCGGAAGGTCGTTCGGCCCAGGGGTTCCGCAGTTCGCCACGTGGCAGCTGATGTCCGTCCAACTTGTGCCGCCATTCGTTGTCTCGAAGAGATGCCCGACTTCATCGGAAAATCCCGAAAAACCCGAGAACGCCGCAATAGCAACCGTCGAAATCGTCGGGCTCGCCACAACCTGCGTAACCTCACGTTCCGGCGTGTTGGCTTGATCAATTTCCGCAAAGGTTGGCGAAGCCGAAGTCACATTGGTGGACACCCAGATGGCGCCTATGTCCGTACCCACATACACGGTGTTGGAGCTGTTCGGCGCCACCGATACCGACGTGACCACACATACCCCGCTTCCGCATTCAGAATTCGTCGTTGTGCCCGTCAAGTCCTGCGAAGCGATGTTCCAAGAAATGCCGCCATTCGTCGATTGCCAGACGCGATACGTTCCGAAATACAGATTCTGAGAATCACTCGGATCAAGAACCAATGGTGGAATAAAGTTCGCGTTGTCACTGTCCATGGCGGGCGTATCGAGGATGATCCAATTTTCGTCATCCGTGCCAGCGACGCCATCCAGCTGGTTCTTGTTCACTATCCCTTCCTGGCCAACGTCTTCGCATGCCGCGTAAACAGTGCTCGGCGTGCTCGGATCAATTGCCGTCCATCCACCGTCCCCGCAAGCTTCCGTGTCCGTCCAGTTCAATCCCCCGTCGAACATTTGCGTGCCATTATCCTGCGCACCAGCAAATCCTACCTCCGGGTTCGACGGATGAATCGAATTGCCGGGATAGAATTGCGTCAGGTTCAGCGTCGTGTTCAGATTCGTCCACGTCTGCACGCCCGGCGAGCCGCTGACGACGTTCGCGGAAGCCCAGATGCCGCCATCATTTCCAATATAAAAATTGCCATTCGGGCTGAAGGCAAAAGCGTGAGTGTCCACATGGATGAACGTTCCGCTCGAATTGTCGCAGGAAATATCATTCCAAGTGTTCCCGCCGTCGGTGGAGCGGATGGCGGCGGAAATTCCGTCGTCAGCGGGAAAGGCTCCACAGGGCTGCGAAATGCCACTCCCTTCTGCGGCCGGCCCTCCACCCAAAAATATCAATTGTGGATTCGTCGGGCTGATGATAGCGGCCATGTCATAAAAACACTGGCTATTGCAGAAGGCCGGCGTCGGGAGCTCGGTGAACGTAGTGCCTCCGTTGATGCTCTCGAAAACCGCCAGCAAATTGCTCGATTCGGTTGTGATGTCGGCGATCGAAACGATTAGCTCCCCAGGTTGACCCGAACTGGCGGCGGGACCTGTGGCAATGGTGATGCGGCCATACCCGTCAACGCTGAGGCCGACGGCCTGAGCAGCGGTGTCTAAGCCTGTCAATCGAGTCCAGGTGACGCCACTGTCGCTCGATTTGTAAACGCCATTGTCTAACTCTTCGTCGCCCGCTTGGTCGCAGGGGCTGCTTGCGCAAAACGGGATGCCCAGTGCGGCGTACACGGTGTTGCCGGTTGCGTCGGTCGGATCGAATGCCACACCTGTTCCAAAATCATTCGCTCCCGGAAAGTTGCTGACATTACTGGTCGGAATCACGCGCGTCCAATCCGCGCCACCATCAGTCGAGCGCCAGATCCCTGAGTTGATCGGGCTGCTTACACCCTCAATTCCTGCAAGGAGCACCTGACTTGCTCCCCTCGTTGTCGGATCAATAGCAATGGAACCAATGAATGGCCCGGCCGCCACAGCATTCGTGGGAGTGATCGTCGAGGGAGTTCCGGTCGTCACCGTTACAAACGTATTGTCCTTCGTCCAGGTGTTGCCGCCATCGTGCGAAATCAGCACGCCCGCACCGTAAAAACTATCGAAGGCAAAATTCTCCTCGCCCGTCCCGTAATAAATCGCGCCCGTGTGGCCGCCGGTGCAGTCAGCGAGAACTGGGTCGACGGCTACGGAGCCGCTCGAAATCGAAAGCTGCGCATCCGTCAGCTCAGTCCAATTCGTGCCGCCATTGGTCGTTTCCCAAACCCCGCCCTGCGCTCCGCCGGCGTAAATCGTATTGCCGCTCGGATCGCACGGATCGACAGCCAGCGCATTCACGCGTCCGGAAGTTAGCCCGAAAAAAGTACTCGTCGTAGGCTGAGGGCCAATCGGCGTCCAACTGCTCATATTGATTGCGATTTGCTGCGGCGCCGCACTGGATGCGCCCCCGGAGTTTGCATGCCGCGCCTGGGCGAGGAAACCTTCCATGAAAGTCCCGCTGTTTGCGCGCATTTGCTCGAGGTGTTCCACGGCTCGGATTCGCGCATCGGCGGGAATGTGACCAAGCGGAAAAGCGCGTTGGTGAAAGAACCACTGCTCGCGCTTCTTGATTTGCTGCGCGGAATCTTTCTCTCTTTCCGGCCGTTCGCGAGCCGGCCCTTTACCAATCAAGGGCACAATGAAAGTAGCGAGCAAAATCATCCCGGGGAGCGACACAGAGATGAACTTGTGAGCGATGACGAAACCTCGAGCGGCATGAAAAATAGACTTCGCTCGACCGATCGTGCTAGTGTCTGGGAACACGTTGCTTCCTCCTCATGCAATCCAAACGAGCGGGCAATTCCAGACTGCGGGTTACGAACGTCGAGTGCAAGCCCCGAGCCAATTGCCGGTACAAGATTAAGTAACCCCTCGGCCCCAATGCTTTTGGTCAAACGATCTTCGGCTTAGATGCACAGCTACACGTTCAAGATGTAGACGCCATTGGGCTTCCCGAATGGCGGCCGCCGATAATAACCCTGGCAGGACTACGGAGTTGCGCATGCCCTCCTTGACGCTCCCAGCAACAAGCAAGACTCCCAGCGACGGTGCCAGCTGCAGCCCCTATAAAGGGATTTTCGGGTGTCCGATAGCGGGACAATGAAGTCCCACTATCGGGCGTGCACTGGCGACCCATCAGGTGTATAATGCATCTAAGCTCCACAATAGGTGAGGGTTACGCCGTGCGCGCTGTCGGCATGCGAATTGCGGTTATCATTGTCGATCAAGGAGAAGTGAATTGGACATCGTTCGCCCTGACGTAAAGAGGAAGAAGCGGATCCGCAGGATCATTTATATCGTGGCTATCCTTATCCTGCTCCCTCTGGTGACCTACGGCCTGTCACGATTGAAACCGGCCCCTCCCAGCGTTGACGGCTCGGTGATCTGGGCGGGTACCGTTAAGCGCGGCGATATGCTGCTCGAGGTCCGCGGCCTGGGCACACTTGTGCCGGAAACCACCACCATTATTTCTGTCCCTTTTGAAGCTCGAGTCTCCCAGCGTCTCATTCTTCCCGGTGCCATCGTGAAACCCAACTCCGTCATCATGACCATGACCAACCCTACCCTTGAGCAGCAGCTTATCAGCGCGCAATTCCAATTGAAGTCCGCCCAGGCTCAGCTCGCCAACACCAAAGCCAGCGTGGGAAATTCGCTGATGGCGCTGCGTTCGACGGCTGCCAGCGTGCGGTCGCAATACCGTCAGGCGGAGATGCAAGCGGCAGCGGACCAAGCGGGATATACACAGGGTGTGGTCGCAAAAGTCATCGCTGATAAATCCCAAGTGCAGGCCGTCGAGTTGAAGGATGAGGACCAGTTAGCGCAGGAGCAGGTAGATAGTTACGCAGCGTCGGTGCAAGACCAACTGGCCGTCCAGCAAGCCACTGTGTCGCAGGACCAGGCGCAGCTGGCCTTGTACCAACATGAGGTCGAACAACTGACCGTCCGCGCCGGTCTCGATGGCGTGCTCCAGGAAGAACCGGCCCAAGTCGGTCAGGACATGACCCCCGGACAGGAACTTTGTATAGTCGCGCAACCTTCAAAGCTGAAAGCGGCGCTGCAAATCGCAGAGACGCAAACGAAGGATATTCAGCTCAATCAGACCGCGCAGGTTGATACCCATAACGGCATCATTCCAGGACATGTAATCCGCATTGACCCTGCCGTTGTGAATGGCACGCGCACCGTTGACGTCCATCTGGACGGGCCGCTGCCGGAAGGCGCTGTGCCAAACCTGAGCGTTGAGGGCACCGTACTCATCGAAAAACTGAAGGACGTACTCCAAGTTGGGCGCCCCGTTCACGGCGATCAGAACCAGACAATCGGCCTCTTTAAAGAAGTCGATGATGGAAAGGAAGCAGTGCAAGTGCAGGTAGCCATCGGGAAGGTATCCGTAAGTGACGTTGAGATTGACAAGGGCTTGAACGTAGGCGATGTCGTAATTCTGTCGGACATGTCGGCCTATGACAATTTTGACCGTATTCGAATTAAGTAAGAGTATGATACTGGCGGCGAAGGAGCGAGCATGAACGGCACGCAAATATTGATTCACCTTGACGGCGTTACCAAGGTTTTCTATACCGACGAAATCGAGACTCACGCGCTGGCGGGCGTCCACCTGGAAATCAAGGTCGGCGAATTCCTGGCCATTGCCGGGCCGTCGGGCTGCGGCAAATCGACGCTGCTCTCGATTCTGGGCTTGCTGGATTCGCCTACCGATGGCAATTACACGCTGAACAACCAGCCCGTTGCGAATCTTTCGCTCTCGGATCGCACGCGCATCCGCAATCGGGAAATCGGCTTCATCTTCCAGGCGTTCAATTTGATCGGCGACCTCACCGTCTTCGAGAACGTTGAGCTGCCTCTCACGTATCGCAGCATGGCATCTGCCGAGCGCAAACAGCGCGTCCAGCAAGTGCTCGAGCGCGTGGGAATGGCGCACCGCATGAAGCACTATCCTTCGCAGCTCTCTGGCGGTCAGCAGCAGCGCGTCGCGGTGGCTCGCGCCTTGGTGGGCCAGCCTTCCATTCTCCTCGCGGACGAGCCCACTGGAAACTTGGACTCCAAGAACAGCGAAGCGGTCATGGATCTGTTGCGGCAACTGCATGGCGAAGGCGCCACAATCTGCATGGTGACGCACGATCCTCGTTTTGCAGGCGTCGCGGATCGCTCGATTCACCTGTTTGACGGCCGCATCGTCGAGGAAACGGTGCACGCGCGCACGCAAGCAGTTTAAGGATGCTTTAGTTTATTTTCCCCGGCTGGTTTTTCCGTAGGTCGGGGTGTGCCCGCACGATTCGGAGGCGCGACCAATGAATAACTTCTGGCAGGACTTTCGCTTCGGGATACGCACGCTTTCCAAGAATCCGGGATTCGCTGTCGTCGCTATTCTGACGCTGGCGCTCGGCATCGGCGCCTCCACCGCAATCTTTTCCGTCGTCGATGCTGTCTTGCTTCGCCCGCTTCCTTACCCAAATCCGCAACAAATCGTCAGCGTGTGGGAACAGGAAGCGCACGGTCACCGGGCACATATGGCCGACCCCAATTTCCTTGATTTTCGCGCTCAGAATCACACGCTAAGCACGCTGGCCATGTTCGCCTCGATTCCGGAATCCGTTTCCGGAGGCAGTGAACCCGTGCGCGTGAATGTCGGCCTGGTGTCGCAGGACTTCTTTAAGACGCTCGGCGTCGAGCCCTTTCGCGGCCGTGAGTTTGCTGGCGGCGAGCTAGTTGCACACGGCGCCCCCGCAATGATCGTGAGCTACAGTTATTGGCGGCAATTTCTCAGCGAGACGGATGATCTATCGCGCATCCGCTTGACGATGAACGGAACAGTCTATCCGGTCGTTGGCGTGATGCCGCAGGGTTTCGATTTTCCTCATGGCGTGGCAGCCTGGGCCGCATGGGAGCGCTACGGCTGGGGAACGAGCCGCACCGCCCATGATGGAGAAGTCATCGGGCGCTTGCGAGAGGGGGTGACCATCGATCAAGCGCGCGCAGACTTGGACACCATCGCCCGCCGGATTCATTCCGAATACAGCAAGACGGAAAATCCTGATTATTTCCTGCAAGACGCCGTGGTGAGCCCTCTCGCGGATGAAATGGTTGCAAACGTTCGCCAGGCTTTGCTCACGCTCTTTGGCGCCGTCATGCTCCTGTTTCTTGTCGCTTGCGCGAACATTGCCGGACTGCTCGTGGCCCGCACGTCCGTGCGGCGCAAGGAATTGGCCGTGCGCGCGGCGCTTGGAGCTGGCCGCGGTCGGCTCGTCCAGCAACTGCTCGCTGAATCGCTGGTTCTGGCGATCGCTGGTGGCGTGCTGGGAATTTTGCTTGCGCTCTGGACAACGAATTTTCTTCCCACCGTCCTTCCAGCAAATCTGCCGACGCAGCAAGGCATTGCCATTAGCGGACTTGTTCTTCTATTTACGCTCGTCGCAACAGTGGCCGTCGCCGTGGGCCTCGGATTGTTCGCTGCGTGGCGCGCAGGCAGCGTGGATTTGAACGATGCGCTGAGCGCGGGCTCGCGCAGTTATAGCGGGGGGAGTCACAAGGTCCGCAGCGCATTGGTGATCGCTGAAATCGCTGCCACGATGATGTTGCTGGTCGGTGCCGGGCTCTTGGGCCGCAGCTTTTTGCGCTTGATCTCCGTGAATCCAGGCTTCAGCGGAGAGAACTTGCTGGTTCTGAAGTTCTCACTGACGCAGCCAGAAGGTGAAAGAACAGTTGACCAGAGAACGGAGGACATCACGCGACAGACCCGGTTTCTCGACGACGCCGTAGAGCGGATTCGCGGAATCGCTGGCGTGGAATTCGCAGGCGTAACTGGAGCGCTTCCTATAGCGGACGCAGATGGATTCCCAGACGGACTCTTTCTGATTCTCAACGGCCAGCCGGTACCTGCGACTGAGGCGGAATGGAACCGCTTCTCGCTCAACAAGGACCAAACCGGAACGGCGGATTATGCCGTCGCCAGCGGAGACTTTTTCCGCGCCGCCGGAATTCCTCTGATTCGCGGAAGACTCTTCAACGCGCAAGACGGCCCCAATACAGCACATGTCGCACTGATTACCCAAACGCTCGCGCGCGACAAGTGGCCGCATCAAGACCCAATCGGCCAAGAAATTTTCTTCGGCAACATGGACGGCATTATGAAGCCGCTCACGATTGTCGGCGTTGTCGGCGACATTCGCGCCGAGGGGTTGGACCAGCCTCCGGCAGCGGTTATTTTTGTGGACTACCGCCAGCGCGGGCTCGGAGGAAACAGTTCGCCGGCGATCGTTTTGCGCACAACGTTGCCGCCGCAGTTCGTTGTTCCTGCCGCGCGGGAGATTTTTCATCGGCTCGACCCGAATATTCCCGTGGAATTCTCCACGTTTGCGGAAGCCCTTGGCGCCTGGACAGCCCCGCAGCGTCTCCTATTCCTTCTCGCGGGCGTTTTCGCCGGAGCGGCTCTGCTGCTCGCCGCGGTCGGCATTTACGGCCTCGTTGCTCAGTCCGTCACGCGCCGAACTCAGGAAATCGGCATTCGCATGGCTCTGGGCGCGCAGCCCGAGAACGTTCTTCGTCTGATCCTCGGCGAAGGAGCATGGCTGGCGGCCATCGGGCTTGTGGTCGGCATTGCCGTGTCGTTGGCGGCCACACAGTTGATGTCCAGTCTGCTTTTTGACGTGAAGCCCACCGATCCGCTCACATTTGTTGTTGTAGCCGCGCTCCTTTTCTCTGTTGCTCTGCTGGCATCCTATATCCCGGCACGCCGCGCCATGCGCCTGTCCCCGACGGAGGCCCTCCGCTACGAATGATATTCGCCAGCGCAGAGAATCCGCATGCGGAAAATCGGAACGCGCGTAAAATCAGACACCTGAACAGGCTCCATGGCGTCTTTCTATAGGGCGCAGGCAGGCCAAGTTCACGATTCTGATTCCGGGAGGGCAGAATGGAGGAACCGTTGCGAAGGTTTGGCATGAAAGAATTCGGCGCGAAAGCGCGGATTTTGATCCATCCGACTCTGTTGGCAGCGGCGGTGACATTGGCGCTGGCCATTGGTCTCGGCGCGCAGACGCAGCAGTCGCAGTCACAGCCGGCGCCGGCTGAAAAGACCGCGGCGCAGGAATACAAGAACATTCAGGTGTTGAAGGATATCCCGGCGTCTCAACTCCTTCCCGGCATGCGCTACATCACCACGGCTCTCGGCGTTGAGTGCAATTATTGTCACGTGGACCAAAACTTTCCCGCGGACGACAAGCAATCCAAGCAAACCGCGCGCCGCATGATGACCATGCTCTTCGCCATTAACGACAACAATTTCGGCGGCCGTCCTGAAGTCAGCTGCTTCACCTGTCACCAAGGGCATCACGAGCCGATGGGCTCTCCCGAGCTTCCTGCCGAAGCGGTCGAGCCGCAGTTCTCCCCGTTAGCACAAGGCGCGCCCACAGTGGACACCGTGCTGGCCAAATTTGCGCAAGCCAAGGGTGGCGAAGATGCACTGAATAAAATCAACACGCGCGTTATTCAGATCGAAGAAAGCTACCAGGGTCAAACATCTTCGATTGTGGCCTATCAGAAAGGCGGGAAAATGTATTCGACGGTCACCACGCCACAAGGTACCGCAGGAGCGCTCTTTGATGGAATGCAAGGCTGGATCACGACACCTCAAGGGTCCTTCAAAGCCGAAGGCTTTGACGAAATCGTTCTCAGCCGCGAAGCTCAAATGAATCCGATCGCCGCGCTGCAAGCCTACAAGGGCAAGCGTCTGCGCGGCCAGGCAAAAATCGGCGACACCATGACCTATGTCGTGCAGGCCACCGCGCCAGATGGCAGGGTTGAATTCCTGTTTTTCGATCAGCAGTCTGGCTTGCTGATACGCCGCTCGATCCGCGACCGCACGATTTTTGGCGCTCTGCCGGTGGAAGCCGATTATTCCGACTTCCGGCCGACCGACGGCGTCGACATCCCGTACAAGATAACTTGGTACACCAGCGGGCAGACGGCAACATACGTAATCAAAGATGTGAAGGATAACGCGCCGGTCGACGACTCGAAATTCGAGCCGCCGCAAAAACCTTAGGAAACTTTGGCTGCGGCCAAGGAAAAGTCCGGCGCTGCGGAGACAATTGATGACCACACTGTTGCACGATCTTCGCTACGCGTTCCGGATGCTCACAAAATCTCCGGGATTCACCATCGTCGCGGTGTTGACGCTGGCGCTCGGCATCGGCGCCAACACCGCCATTTTCTCCGTCGTGAACGCCGTGCTGCTCCGTCCGCTGCCTTTCCCGCAATCGAGCCAGCTCGTCTCTGTCGAATCGTTTGACACCATCAACAAGACTCCCCACGGCTCCTCTTCATACCCTGATTTCTTCGACCTCCGCAGCCAAAACCAGGTCTTCAGCCACATGGCCTCGTTTCACGACAGCACTTACACTCTTACCGGCGTCGACCAGCCGGCTCATCTGAGCGGCGCGATCGTCACCTCCGGCTTCTTTTCCATTCTCAAAGTTTCTCCCCAGCTTGGCCGTGATTTCCTGTCGGCGGAAGAAAAAAAAGGCAATCACGCCGCAATTCTAAGCGACCGTTTGTGGCGAGCGATGTTCCATGCTGATCCCGCAATCGTCGGCCGCAGCATTTCGCTCAACAACGAAAGCTACACGGTTGTTGGCGTTGCGCCTCGCGCGTTCAATTTTCCCATCACGACTCCGCCAGTCCAGATTTGGACCACCTGCGCGGACGACACCGACATGCTCACCGACCGCGGCGCCGAATTGCTTCGAGTGATCGCGCGCCTGAAACCCGGTGTGACGATTCCGCAGGCGCAAGCCGATATTGCGCATATCTACGCCAATCTCGCGAAACAGTATCCGGACTCGAATTTTCATTCCGCCGGCGCATTTGTCGAACCGGAACTGCAACACCTCGTCGGCGATGTCGAGCCGGCTCTGTTCGTTCTATTCGGCGCGGTAGGCTGCGTCCTCCTGATTGCCTGCGCCAATGTCGCCAATCTGCTGCTCGCGCGTTCGATGACCCGCCAAAAGGAAATGGCCATTCGCTCCGCGCTTGGCGCCGGACGGTTTCGCGTCATTCGCCAGTTGCTTACCGAAAGCATCCTGCTCGCACTTTTTGGAGCCGCTCTGGGATTGCTCTTCGCTTTATGGGGAACCAGCGCCCTCGTGCGCCTGGTCCCGCACGATGTGCCGCGAATGTCGCAAATTCAAGTGGATAGCCGCGTCTTTGCCTTCACGCTCATCGCTGCCGTCATCACCGGAATCCTCTTTGGTCTCGCGCCGGCGCTCCAAGCTTCCAAAACTAATCTTGTCGATTCGGTCAAGGAAAACGCCCGCGGACTTTCCGGCGCCCTGCAGCATAGCCGTCTCCGCGGCGCGCTCGTCGTTGCTGAAGTCGCGCTGGCGCTGGCTTTGCTCATGGGCGCGGGCTTGATGATTCAAAGCTTCGCGCGCATCGAAAACGTGAATCCCGGCTTCAATCCGCGCAATCTTTTGACGTTCACATTCGACTTGCCCGACTCCCGCTACAATACGAACCAGCAAAAGATTTTTTACCGCCAGGCTCTGGATCGCCTGAATCAAATTCCGGGGGTCGCCTCCGCCGCAGCGGCTTTGCCTTTACCGTTGAGTGGCGAAAATATGACGATCAGCTTCGCAATTGAGGGCCGCCCGGTAGCGAAAGGGAACGAGCCGGACGAAGAGGCCCGCATCGTCAGTCCCGGCTACTTTCACACTATGAGCATCCCGTTGCTCGAAGGCCGCGAGTTCGCTCTGACGGACACGCCGACTTCGCTTGATGTTGTCATCATCAATCAAGCTTTCGCCAAAAAGTACTTCCCCAATGAAGACCCCGTCGGAAAGCGAATGAAGCCCGGCTTTTCCGATTCCGATGTTCCGAATGCGCCGGATCCGGTGCGCGAAATCGTCGGCGTTGTTGGCGACGTGAAGACTCGCACTTTGAGCCGCGTCGACAAGCCCGAATATTTTCTTCCCTATCAGCAGGCGCTGCTCAGCAATCTAAATCTGGTGTTGCGGACGCAGGCAGCTCCTGAATCCGTGCTGGGCGCCGCCCGCGGTGCGATTCATTCCATGGATTCGAATCTTCCCATTTACAACGTGGAAGCGATGGACCAGTATGTCGGCGCTTCTATCGCGCAGCCGCGTTTCAGCACCCTGCTCCTTTCGATTTTTGCGGGACTTGCCCTCGCGCTCACCGCTCTTGGCCTTTACGGAGTGATTTCTTACTCCGTCGCGCAGCGCACCCACGAAATCGGCATTCGCATGGCGCTCGGCGCGCAAACCGGCGATGTTTTAAAGATGGTCATCCGTCAGGTCATGCTTCTCACCGTGCTTGGCTGGGCCGCTGGCATTACCGCCGGCTTCTTCCTCATGCGGTTCCTCTCCAGCCAGCTCTACGGCATTCGGATCACGGATCCGCTGACGTTGCTTGCCGTCACGATTGTGCTGGTTGGGGTCGCGCTGCTTGCCTGCTGCATTCCTGCGCGCCGTGCGGCACATGTTGATCCCCTACAGGCTCTGCGTCACGAATAGGAGATGAAATGAACACCCTGTGGAATAACCTGCGCTACGCCATTCGAATGTTTGCGAAGAATCCCGCATTCACGGCCATTGCCGTATTCACGCTGGCTCTCGGCATCGGCGCCAACACCGCCATTTTCAGTGTCGTCGACGGAGTGCTCCTCCATCCTCTTCCCTTCGCTCATTCAGACCGCATCGTCTGGGCCTGGGGACAGTCTTCTTTTGGCGGTCAAGCGCCATTCTCCCCTCCCAACTTCGTCGACTATCGCGCCCGAAACCATTCCTTCCAGTATTTCGGCGGATTCTTTGTGGAGGCTCCTCAGCCGGAAAATCTCGCTATTAACGGCCACACCGAGCAGCTTCGAGGGAGTATGGTCACCGCCGATTTTTTTGAAACGCTCGGCGCCAAACCGCTTCTCGGTCGAACATTTTCAATCGCGGATGAGCAAACCAAACTGCCGAACGCGATCATCCTGAGTTATTCGCTTTGGAAACAAAAATTTGGCGGAGACGCGGGTGTCATCGGGCGCACAGCCATCTTCGAAGGTGATAGCACGACCATCATCGGCGTGATGCCGCCAAAGTTCGGTTACCCTCCGAACACGGACATTTGGTTTCCCACGCCGATGCTCAATCCCGGCATGCAGTTGCGTACTTCGGGTATGCTTTCACCCATTGGACTGCTCAAGCCAGGCATGACCATGGCAAAAGCCCAGGCGGACCTGGACGCCATTTCTCATTCTTTGAACCAGCAGTATCCGGACGCGGTTAAGAATTGGACCGTGCACTTGGTTCCGATGCAGGAAGCGATTGTCGGGCCGGTCAGAGAGCCGCTCCTTTTGCTGCTCGGAGCCGTGGGGCTGGTTTTGTTGATCGCCTGCGCGAATGTCGCAAACTTGGTTCTCGCTCGCAACAACACGCGCCAAAGGGAAATTGGTATCCGTACAGCCCTCGGCGCGAGCCGCATGCGCATCATCGGCCAGTTGCTCACTGAGAATCTCGTTTTGAGTTGCGCGGGAGGCGTTCTCGGAGTGCTTCTCGCCAGTTGGGGAGTGGCTGCGCTTCGCGCTCTCGGCCCGGCCAGCTTGCCGCGCCTCGACGAAGTGCAACTCAGCGGAAGCATTCTGGTCTTCACCGCCGCTCTCTCTATTCTTACCGGTGTTCTCTGCGGCCTGATTCCCTCCTTCCATTCCGCCAAGCTCAACGTGCACGATTCGCTCAAGGAAGGAAGCCACTCTTCTGCAGGCGGAGCACGCCAACGGCTCCGCAGCGCGCTGGTTGTTTCTGAAGTTACGCTGTCGGTGGCATTGCTGATTGGCGCCGGGCTGATCCTCAACAGCCTCTGGCGCATGCTGCACGTGAACCCGGGATTTGATTCACGCGGCGTTCTCACAACCCAGATGTCTCTTTCCGACAGAAAGTCTATGCCTCAGCAGGTCGCTTTTTACCGCGGCCTTCTTGGAAAGCTTCAGGTGCTGCCCGGCCTCACCGCCGCCGGCGGAGTCAGCGAACTCCCTCTGAGCGACCAGTACGACGATGACTACTTCACACCCGCCCCAATTCCACCTGCGTCACCGCGCGATGCCGACGACGCAGATTACCGCGTCATCGCCGGCGATTATCTCCAGGCCATGCGCATCCCGCTCCTACAAGGCCGTTTGTTTTCGCAACAGGATCAGCCCACGACGTCGCGCAAAGTCATCATTGATGAAACTCTCGCCCACAAATACTACGCCAGGAAAGACCCTGTTGGCGGACACCTGTGGGTCTGGGAAGGAAGCGCTGGTTTCGTGAATTGCGAAATTGTCGGTGTCGTCGGCGGCATTCGCCATTTCGCCCTGCAAATTCCGCCGCGCCCGACAATGTACTTCCCTTTCACGCAAGTTCCGCGCGGCTCGCTCGATATTGTCGCGCGCACCGCGATGGATCCGACGCAGCTTGCCTCTGGCATCCGCGCTGCCGTTGCTGCGATTGATCCCGACGAAACCCTGTCTCCATTTCAAACCATGCAACAAATTGTTTCTGAGTCCGCCGCTGGTGATCGCTTCAATACTCTTCTCTTTGGCTTATTCGGCGCGCTGGCGTTGATCCTCGCCGCCGCGGGAATCTACGGCGTTATGTCCTATGCCGTAACGCAGCGCACGCACGAAATCGGCATCCGGCTTGCTCTTGGCGCGCAGCCGGCCACCGTGTTGCGCATGGTGATTGGGCAAGGCATGACGCTCGTCGCCATCGGCACGATTCTCGGATTGGGCGCCGCCGTCGGCCTCACCCGTCTGATGGCCAGCCAGCTTTTCGGCGTCACGGCCACCGATCCCATGACTTTCGCCGCTGCCGCGATTGTTTTGGGAATCGTCGCTGCCCTCGCATGCTATATTCCCGCGCGCCGGGCGATGAAAGTGGATCCGATGGTTGCTCTTCGCTATGAGTGACACACGCCGCCTACCGTCGCCATGCGCGCCTGCCTGCCGCAGGCAGGTCGACCCAATGATCGCGCTGAGGTACGAATGAGGCAGGATCGCGGCAAGATAGAGTGAGGCGAGGCGCTTTCTAGTCGACTATTTTTCGTGGTTCTTGAATTCGAGTAAAATAGTTGTTTCGCTTTCCCTGGAGACCAACGTGATTCGAATGGTGGACGTCGAGAAGTTCTATGAATCAGGCGCCGGCAAAACCTGGGTCTTGCGCCGTATTAATGTGGATGTGCGTCAGGGAGAATTCATCACTATCATGGGCCCTTCTGGCGCCGGCAAATCCACGCTCATGGGCATCGTCGGGATGCTCGACGGCGCCTGGAAAGGCCAATTCTATTTCGCCGATCACGAAGTGCACAAACTCGACAACCGCAAGCGCGTCGAGCTGCACAAAAAATATATCGGCTTCGTTTTCCAGCAATATCATTTGCTCGACAATCTCACCGTCGCTGAGAATCTCGATTTGCCGCTCTCCTATCGCGACATAAAAAAATCCGAGCGCGACGGCATGGTCGCCGACATCCTCGACCGCTTTCAGATCGTCGGCAAGAAAGGCCTCTATCCCAACCAGCTATCCGGGGGCCAACAGCAGCTCGTTGCTGTCGCGCGCGCGGTGATCGGCAACCCAAAACTCATCCTCGCCGATGAACCCACAGGCAGCCTACATTCCAGCCAAGGCAAGATGATCATGGATTTGCTGAAGAAGCTCAACGACGACGGAACCACGATTATCCAAGTCACTCACAATGAGGCCTGGGCCGCCTACGGAAATCGCGTCATACAACTTGCCGACGGCTGGATCGTCGATGGCGGCGCGCAGGCTACTAAAGCCTGACTGTCCGAAAATGCGACACGCATATCCCGCAAACGGGCGTGAATACCTTTAGGGCCCCAGCCGCGGCGTGTTAAGTTATTCTTATCAAGTCTCTTACGTCCTCGAGCGAATGGCTTTGTAGCTGCGCTAGTTCACTGAAGAGGACAACTCCTTGGTTTGGGAATGCACCGTGCAGCCTGAGTCGAACTTAATCGCAAATTCAACCACCGGGCCGGCATCAGCGGATTTGCGCGTTCTCGTCGCCGATGATCAAGCCGACGTTCTTGAGGCCCTTCGCCTGCTCCTCAAAGGGGAAGGTTACGAGCTGGAGTTGGTCAATTCTCCTGCGGCATTGCTTGCTGCGTTATCTCGTGGTTCTTTCGACCTTGTCCTAATGGATCTCAATTATGCGCGTGATACCACTTCGGGACGCGAAGGCCTCGACCTGCTTTCGCAGATTCATGAGCGCGACGAACTCCTTCCGATTGTGGCCATGACCGCTTGGGGCACGGTCGAACTTGCCGTCGAAATCATGCGTGAAGGCGTTCGCGATTTTGTGCTCAAGCCCTGGGACAACGGCCGCCTTCTGCGAACCGTGCGAACGGAAATTGAAAACGGCCAGCGCGCGCGCAAGGCCCGAAAACGCCAAATCGAAAGTGAGGCGCGCGACCTCGCGCAAGGAGGGGACGGTCAATGGGAAGAAGCGCAGCGCACGCAACTTGGCTTTTTGCCCAAGGAAATCCCGGAAATCCCCGGCTGCGAATTTTCCGGCGCATGGCTTCCTATTCACGGCATTGGCGGCGATTACTTTGACGTCTTGCAACTGGACGCGAATCATTTTGCAATTTGCATTGCCGACGTTGCCGGCAAAGGCATTGCTGCAGCGCTTCTGATGTCCAACCTGCAAGCCACGGTGCGTAGCCTCGCCGCGCAAAATCTTGAGCCCGCTGCGCTAACCGAGCGCGTAAATCGTTTTATACGCAAAAATACCGCTTCGGATCGCTTCATCACCTTTTTCTATGCCATTTTCGACGCGCAAACACGCCACATCGTATACACGAATGCGGGACACAACGCCCCGATCGTGCTCAGCCGCGACGGCGCGACCATCCGCCTCTCCTGCGGCGGCCAAGCGATGGGAATTTCGGCAACGGGTCGTTACGAACAAGACGCGGTCGATCTCGCCGAAGGCGATCGCTTGATTCTTTTCACCGACGGCATCACGGAAGCTTCCGATACGGACAGCCAGGAATTCGGCGAGCAGCGTTTGCTCGAAATTCTGCGGGAAAGCCGCGCTCTGGGCGCCGCGAACATCCAAACTTCGGTTCTCGCTCGCGTCGCCCAGTTCAGCGGCGATAAATTTCAAGACGATGCCACGTTGATCGTCCTCGCCGTCGGATAACTCTCATCGCTGTCACGGCAGTACTTTCCCTCTCAGCGTTAGCCGCTTGTTACTTTCCCGCCCGCTGGGCCATGCGCATCGACCCCATCGTCGCTCTGCGATATGAATAGTGAAACGGTAACGGCAATGATGTATAACGGTGCCTGCGCCGCGTTCCCTCTACCAGCATTTCAGGTGTGATCACAGCGGCCGCACCATACGTCGATGAGAAAGCTTTGGCAGGATTTGCTGTATGGCGGCCGCTTGCTCCGCAAGAGCCCGGCCTTCACCGTGGTTGCTGTGCTCACACTCGCTCTGGGCATTGGCGCCAACACGGCGATCTTCGGCATCGTCAACGCCGTAATCCTGCAACCTCTGCCATACCCAAACCCCCAGCAGTTGGTCATCGCCTGGGAGACAGACAGTAATCGCAAAATCATCCATGGCACCGCTCCACCCGCGGATTTCCTCGATTGGCGCTCGCAGAGTCAAGCTTTCCAAAGCATGGCCGCGTACCAAAATTGGTTTTTCAATCTGATCGGCGCGGGCGACCCGGAGCAGCTCTCGGGCGCTCATGTTTCTCCGGGATTTTTTCCCATGTTCGGTATTAAGCCCGTGTTAGGCCGCACCTTTGGCGCCGACGAGGAACAGCCCGGCCACGATCGCGTTGTCATTCTGAGTCACGGGATCTGGGTGCGGCAGTTCGGCTCGGATCCCCATATTGTTGATCGCAGCATCACCATTGACGATAAGCCGTTCACCGTTGTCGGCGTGCTGCCCGCCGGCTTTGATCTGCTGGGATTCAGCCAACCGATGGATCTTTGGATGCCCCTGTCCTTCGCACCCGACGAAATCCGGCGCGATAATCCGTCCCTGATTGTATTTGCAAGGTTGAAGGACGGGATCAGCCTGGCGCAAGCCAATGCGGACCTCAGCACCATCGCCCACCGGCTTTCCATGGAGTACCCCGCCACCAATCAGGGCACAGGCGCGAATGTCGTTCTTCTGAGCGACCAAATAACTCGGCATATTGGCGATCCTCTTCTGGTGCTTCTCGCCGCGGTCGGCTTAGTTTTGCTTATCGCTTGCGCCAACGTCGCGAACTTGATGCTCTCCCGGTCGGCTGGCCGTCAGCGCGAAGTTGCCATTCGCTCGGCGCTGGGCGCGCGGCGCTTCCGCTTGATTCGGCAACTCCTGACCGAAAGCATTCTTCTCGGGTTACTCGGCGGCGCCCTCGGTCTGTTGTTCGCCTACAGTGCGTTCCATCTGCTGCCACTGATTCTTCCTCCTGCGGGAACGCTCACGGGAATCCCGCATGAAGAGTCGATCGGCATGAATCTGCCCGTGTTGATGTTCACGCTCGCCGTTGCCATTCTGGCCGGAGTTATTTTTGGCCTGGCGCCCGCTTTTCAATTCTCCAATCCGGATTTAACCGAGTCGCTGAAGGAGAGCGGGCGCAGTTCCACCGCTGGACGGCAGAGCCGCATGATTCGCAACTTTCTTGTCGTTGTGGAAGTCGCCTTGTCTCTCGTGCTTCTGATCGGCGCTGGCACATTGATTCGCGGCTTCCAGGCCATCCTGAACAGAAACATGGGATTCAATCCGAAAAACGTGCTCTCGTTTCAAGTCTCGCTGCCGGATTCCAGATACCCGGCCGCGGTTCAGGCCGGCAACTTCTTCCAGCAAGCCATCGAAAGAATGCGCCATCTTCCCGGCGTGAAGTCCGCTAGCGCCATTGATTACTTGCCGCTCACGGGATGGACGGATTTCGCAACTTTCGACATCGAGGGACGGCCGTCGCCTCCTCCCAAGCAGGAATTCGTCGCTCACTACCGCGTCATCGATGCGCAGTACTTCCAAACGATGCAAATCCCGGTCGTTGGCGGGCGATACTTCACCGATGCGGATACCGCGAATGCTCCCGCCGTCGCCATCATGAATCGATCGCTCGCAAAACAGTATTGGCCGAACCAGAATCCCATTGGCCAGCGCGTTCGCATTCATCTTGCGGAATCGAAGTCCGCACCCTTTCGGCCTGCGGCCAGTGCCACGTGGATCACGATTGTTGGTGTCGTGGGAGACTTGAAAGATCGCTATCTTGGCAACTCCAACCCGGGAGAACTCTATCTCCCGTACACGCAGGTTCCGTCGCGAGTCATGCGCATCGTGCTGCGCACCGCCGCCCCGCCCGACTCGTTGGCCCCTTCGGCGCGGCAAGTTATTTTCTCGTTGGATAAAGATCAACCCGTCACGGAGATGAAGTCGATGGAAGACCTTCTCTCTGAAGCCATGTCTTCCGAAGCGCTCAACGCCAAGCTTCTTGGTTTTTTTGCGTTGCTGGCGCTGGTGCTCGCGGCCATCGGCATCTACGGTGTCATCTCCTACGGTGTGGAGCAGCGCACCCACGAGATCGGCATTCGCATGGCGCTCGGCGCCCAACCACGCGATGTCATTCGCTTGATTGTCGGCCAAGGCGTTCGGCTGACGCTCGCCGGCATGGTTCTCGGCCTTGCTGGCGCGTATGCGCTAACCACCGTGCTTGCCGGCTTTCTGTTTGGCGTCAAGTCCGTTGATATACCCTCCTCTGCGGTTGCCGTGGTGATCCTCGGAATCGTGGCCCTTTCCGCCTGTTACATTCCCGCTCGTCGCGCCACGCGCACCGATCCGCTTCAGTCGCTTCGCTACGAATAGGCGAGATCCTCTCATCAGTCGGACTCATTGTCCCATTCTAGATACGCCACTGTCCGGAATCGGACACCCTTGCTATGAGCCCTGCCGTCTTGCCTGTGTTACCCTATCAAAACACGGCCTTTGTCTGCGTAGCTGCGGCGGCAACGCGGCAACGGACGTGCCCGGAAATCCGTGGGGGGAGCCTGCCATGAAAAACCTGTGGCAAGACATTCGCTATGGCCTTCGTACCATCGCGAAACAGCCGGGCTTTGCTGCCATCGTGATCCTCACCTTGGCCTTGGGCATCGGCGCCAATACCGCCATCTTTAGCGTCGTTTACGGCGTTCTTTTGCGGCCCCTGCCTTATCCCAACCCTGACCGCATCACCCAGATTTCCATTAGCTATAAAGGCCAGCTTGATTATTCCGGCTTCGATGCCCGCGAGTTCGATTTTTGGAAGGCGCATACCGAACCGTTCTCCTACGTCGCCGCGACCACAGGCGTTGGTTTCAATCTTTCCAGCGGAAGTCAGCCGTTGCGTGTGCGCGCGTTGCGCGTCTCCAAGGATTATTTTCGCGTGTTGGGTCTCCCGCCCATGCTGGGCAGTGAATTCACACAGGACGAAGATGGAGTGAATGGACCCGACGTGGCCATTCTCAGTTATGGCCTATGGAAATCGCAGTTCGGTGGTGACACAACTCTAATTGGCAAGGCCGTTTCGCTTGATGGCAAGCCTTTCACCGTTGTCGGAGTCATGCCAGCAGGTTTTCAAAATGTCGGCCTGCGAGGGAACTCGGATACCTCGATTGATCTTTGGACAACGATCGGCCAGGTCACTCACTCCATTGGGAGCGGAATCAACTACACCGTCATCGCGCGTTTGAAATCCGGCCTGTCGTATGAGCAAACCAATAGCTATCTCAACATGGCCATGAAGGACTTCGTCACGCAGTTTCCTTCGCAAAGATTTTCGCCGCAAGATCACGCGTCGTTCAGCGCTGAGCCGATTCGTACCATGGCTTCATTCGGCTACCGCACTCCTCTACTGGTGCTCTTTGGAGCCATCGGATTTGTCCTGCTGATCGCTTGCGCCAACGTCGCCAATTTGCTGATGTCTCGCGCCGCGGCTCGCGGCAAGGAGATCGCCATTCGCACCGCGCTCGGCGCCAGCCGCGCTCGTCTTTTCCGCCAGTTGCTCACGGAAAGCCTTCTGCTGGCGGTTCTCGGTGGCGCGCTCGGGTTGCTTTTTGCGAATTGGGGACTGGACTTGCTCCTGACGCTCGCGCCGCCCGATTTGCCCCGTGTGCACGATATTTTCCTGGATCGTTGGGCGCTCGGCTTCGCCGTGCTCGCTTCCCTGCTGACCGGCGTCCTCTTCGGCCTGGCGCCGGCATTTCAATCTTTCAAAGTCGACCTCAACAATTCGCTGAAAGAAAGCGTCGGCCGCGCGACTTCCGGAGCAGCCCGCCGTCGCTTGCGCAGTGCTCTCGCCGTGGCCGAAATCGCGCTTTCACTCGTGCTGCTTGCTGGCGCCGGCCTGCTCATCGAGACCTTCGCGAATTTGCTGCGCACCAATCCCGGGTTTGATCCGCGGCCGATTCTGGTTCTGGAAACTTGGACCACAGGCCAAAAGTTTCCACCGTTGCCCGCGGCCGCAACGGCCGCAGAAGAAAGCGGGCGTTCTGCCGCAATCGATCAGTTTTATCGAGGAATCCTGACCAAAGTTCAGGCCATCCCCGGTGTGCAAAGCGCGGCCGTCGTGGGAGAAGGCTTACCCTTCGAGGATGGCGGTAACGCATTTGTGTGGCTTCCATCAGAAGGTGAGTCGCGCGGTATTTCCGCCGATTGTCGCACCGTTTCTCCCGATTACTTTCGCACTCTGGGCATTCCGCTCTTACAGGGGCGTTTTTTTTCACAAGCGGATACGTCGACGTCTCCAAGCGTGATGATTGTCAATGAGGCTTTCGTGCGTGAGAAATTTCCGAATCGAAACCCCATCGGCCAAGCAATCAGTGGAGGAGACGTACCGAGCCAGATCATCGGTGTGGTTGGTGATGTTAAATCCGGTCTTGACGAACCGGTCCCGCCAACCGTTTTTATCCCTCTTGCGCAGGATTCAGGAGCAATCCAGGGTTATCAGGCCTGGTTCCCCGTCTCGATCCTCGTGCGCACGGCGCAGCCGCCTCTCAGCCTCAGCCACGCCGTCGAGACCGCTGTTCACGACGCCCAGCCTGATTTGCCCGTCGGCCACATCGAATCCATGGACCAGATCCGCTCGGTCTCGCTTGCATTTCAGCGCTTCTTGATGCTCGTGATGAGCATCTTCGCTGCTCTCGCGCTCATTCTCGCTGCCGTGGGAACGTATGGCGTGATGGCTTATTCCGTCGCTCAGCGAACGCATGAGATCGGCATTCGCATGGCCTTGGGAGCGCGCCCCGGCGACGTGCTGCGCATGGTCGTCGGCCAGGGCATGACGCTTGCCGCAATCGGCCTCGCGTTGGGACTGGCCGGAGCGCTGGAAACCACGCGGCTGCTGGCATCGCAGCTTTACGGCGTGAAGCCCTCCGACCCGGTTGTCCTCGCCGTCGTGGTTGCGCTGCTGGGATTTGTCGCATTGCTGGCGTGTTACATTCCCGCGCGGCGAGCGGCGCGAGTTGACCCTCTCGTCGCTCTTCGATACGAATGATGGAAGACAAAATTCTGCAGTCATAAAGAGGCTAGTTCCCTATGACCGGACCCGATTCACACCGCTGGCGCATTCTCGTCGCTGATGATCAGCCCGACGTTCGCGAAGCCTTGCGCCTGCTCTTGAAAGGCGAAGGCTTTGACATCGACGCCGTCGCGTCGCCGGCCGCCTTGCTCGCCGCCCTGGATACCCGGGAATTCGACGCTATCCTCATGGACCTGAATTACGCGCGCGACACTACTTCAGGCCAGGAGGGCCTCGACCTCCTCACCGAGATTCGCACGCGCGATGGCAGCTTGCCGGTCATCGTCATGACGGCGTGGGGCAGTCTCAATCTCGCCGTCGAAGCGATGCGTCGCGGCGCCAAGGACTTCATTCAGAAGCCCTGGGAAAACGCGCGCCTCCTCGCGATTCTGCGGACGCAAATCGAACTGGCCCACGCCATCCGTCACAGCGTGCGGCTCGAAGCGGAGAACCGCCTGCTGCGCGCCGACGGCCGCCCGTTGTTGATCGCCGAATCCGCCGCCATGCGTCCCGTCATGGATTTGATTGCTCGCGTGGGCCCTTCCGACGCGAACGTCCTGATCACCGGCGAGCACGGCACCGGAAAAGAAGTAATTGCCAGAACGCTGCAGGCTCTCTCGCCCCGCGCCGGAAAACCGCTGGTCACCGTCAACGCCGGCGGACTGCCAGAAGGCGTCTTCGAAAGCGAACTCTTCGGCCATGTGAAAGGCGCATTCACCGACGCTAAAACCGATCGCGTTGGCCGTTTTGAACTCGCCGACGGCGGCACGCTTTTTCTCGACGAAATTGCCAACGTGCCGCTGAATCTGCAAGCGAAGCTGCTCCGTACTCTCGAGATCGGCGAACTCGAACGCGTTGGCTCTTCCACCACGCGCCGCGTGGACGTGCGCATTCTCTCCGCCACGAATGCCAATGTGCAGAATGAAGTCGAAGCGGGCCGCTTCCGCGAAGACTTGCTCTTTCGCCTCAACACCATCGAAATTCATCTCCCGCCGTTGCGCGAACGCAAAGAAGACATTCCCCTTCTTGCGCTTCACTTCTTGCGCCAGTCATCGCAGCGTTACCGCAAGAATCTAAGCGGATTCGAGGCCACGGCCACGAAAGTCTTGCTCGATCATCCATGGCCGGGTAACGTTCGGGAATTGGATCACTCCATTGAGCGCGCTGTGTTGCTGGCCGAAGGCGCCGAAGTACGCGCCAGCGACCTCGGCTTGCGGCCGGTTCGCGAAGGGACCCTGCGAATCGAAGACATGAGCTTGGAAGATGTGGAGCGCGCGCTGATCCAAAAAGCCATGAGCCGCTATGGCGGCAACGTCAGCCATGCCAGCAAGGCTCTCGGGCTCAGCCGCAGCGCTCTTTACAGGCGGTTGCAAAAGTACGGGCTGTGAAGCCTCTCGCTTACGAACGCCGCATCCTGATCCGCGCCCTTCTCGCAGGGCTGCTCGGTTCCGCTACCGCGCTGATTCTCCTCTGGACGGGACAGCACGATCCCAAGACCTGCTGGACGCTCACGATCATAATTGTCGTCACATGGCTCGGTTTCGCTTTCAGCGCCCAGAACCGCATCACATTTCCCCTTCGCACCCTTTCCAACATGCTCGCCGCTCTTCATGAAGGCGACTTCTCCATTCGCGCTCGCGGCGCGGAACATGCCGACGCATTAGGCGAAGTGATGCGCGAAGTCAACGCCCTCGGCGAAACCCTGCGCCGCCAGCGTCTCGGCGCGCTCGAGGCCACCGCGCTTCTGCGCAAAGTCATGGAGGAAATCGATATCGCCGTCTTTGCGTTTGATTCTTCAAATTGCCTGCGCCTCATCAATCGCGCCGGCGAACGCATCCTCAATCGTCCCGCCGAGCGTGCCCTTGGCCGCACTGCCGAAGAACTCGGCGTAGAATTTTGCCTGACGGTCGAAACTCCCCACGTCGCGCAAATCGCTTTCCCGGGAAAGATGGGCCGCTGGGAAATCCATCGTGGCAATTTTCGTGAAGGCGGCAAGCCGCATCAGCTCGTTCTTATTTCCGATCTAAGTCAGGCGCTTCGCGAAGAGGAACGTCTTGCATGGCAGAGGCTGATTCGCGTGATTGGGCACGAGCTAAATAATTCTCTCGCTCCCATCAAGTCCGTCGCGGAGAGTCTCGCCGGACTGATGGCGCGCTCTCAACGGCCCTCCGACTGGGAAGATGACATGAGTCGCGGCCTCGCGGTCATTGCCAATCGCACCGACGGCTTGGCGCGTTTCATGAATGCCTATGCCCGGCTTGCGCGCCTTCCGGCTCCGCAGTTTCAGCCTATGCAGGTCACGGCCTGGGTGCATCGCGCCGCGGGCTTGGACCCGCGCATGCGCATTCCCGTCGAGCCCGGACCCGAGCTCACCATACAGGCCGACCCGGACCAGTTGGATCAAGTGCTGATCAATCTCGTAAAGAACGCCGTCGATGCAGCCAGCGAAACCGGCGGCGGGGTACACGTCGGCTGGCACGCGGTGGATAGCTTCCTGGAAGTCTGGGTGCGCGACGAGGGCCCCGGAATCCCC
Organism: Candidatus Acidiferrales bacterium; assembly: GCA_049281095.1. Taxonomy (GTDB): domain Bacteria; phylum Acidobacteriota; class Terriglobia; order Acidiferrales; family UBA7541; genus DAHUXN01. The sequence continues at coordinate 8,983 of JBAPRL010000061.1, read as the reverse complement.
AGCGCCGCGAATCTCTTTGTTCCTTTCTTCACCACCAAGCCGGGCGGATCAGGAATCGGCTTAGTGCTCAGCCGTCAAATCGCCGAGGCCCACGGTGGTAGTCTGACCCTCGAAAATGTACCTGCGGGACGGGGGTGCGAAGCACGTCTCCGATTGCCTCTGCTTAAGAATTGATTCTCATTGGCTGGAAAAGCGGAAGTTACCTGCGGGTGTCCCAGAATCCGGGCGCGCATCTCGCGAAAGCCACGCCGACGCGAAGCTCTGCGTGCTTGGGCCGTTTCGCCAGCGTCACCACGTAACACTCTTGCTCTTCTTGCGTAACTCGGTTCATCACCAGGAGCTTTTGTCCGTACTGCACATTCGCATCCAAGCGCAGCAGTCCACCGCTGGCGTTTACTTCAAGTGTATTCGTATCTTGGTGGAAAGGCTCATCGGGAGACGTGTAGCCGTAGACAAACACAGGCACATACACGCTGGTTCGGGAGCTTTGTCGCCGCTCAGAACTGTCTCGGTCACGCGCCTCTCCGACGCGGCGACCGTCTAGATCATTCGGACCCTTAGCCTCTCGCAGCAGATCCCAGATAACGCTCACACTGCACCTTTAGGGTGGGGGACGAGCCGCTGACCAGGATTATACAAGAGGACCAGGCGGCGTGGCAAGAGTCCGGATGAACGATCCGAGACTTGGCCTTGACGGCCCAAATGCCAAAGCCAAGCCTAACCAAATAAAGAGGTTACTTCTTGAAGCTCTGCACGGCCAATGTCTCGTTGTCATACACATCGAACACCGTCATGAGCTTGGTGACCTGCAGCACCTCTTTGAATTTCGACCCAAGATTGCACAGCTTCAGGGTGCCTCCCTGCGAGCGCGCGCTGTGGAATGTCGCCACGAGCGTCCCCAGACCGGCGCTGTCGATGTACGTTACATTCGACATGTTCAGCACGATGTTCTTATGGTTGTTGGCCAGCAGGCTTTTCACCCGCTCCCGGAAGGAATTGCTCTCCTCACCCAAGACGATCCTTCCGTCCAGATCCACGGCCGTGACCCCGCCTATTTCCCGTTCCGTCATTCTCAATGCCACGTTATTCGCCTCCTGGCAGACTCAATTTCAATTTCCGCAGATAGCGCGGTGTGAAGCGCTTACCGATTTCAGTAATAATCCGAACAAGACATATAGTAACCGCACGGACAAACCAGTTTGCAGTGGTTCCGCTCCAGCAGCCGCGAGCAAACCGGACAGTACACCGAAGCATTCGCCGTTCGGGAGATCACCTCTTCGGAAGGAGCCGGACAGGATTCTGTTGCGATACTCGCGGACATTCCCCGTCTCTCTCCCGTCTCCATTGGCCCACAGGTTATAGCACATTCAGACGACGCCGCAAAGCAGCGTCACTCGGAAAGAGCTTGCGCCTCAACCGTCATGGCCAATCTCAAATGAGTCGTGTCGTCGGTGGTCAGGAGCATTTCCTGGCCCGCCAACCGAGGCCCGGTGCATCACGCGCAGAATCGAACGTAAGGCGAGAAATGTGGCACAAAAAATTATGGGTGAGCCAAATTTCATCGGCTCACCCATAGATTCCAACTTTATTGGCGACTACGCGATAAAACGCCGCTTTGCGGCACCCAACAGGCCGAGCAATCCCGAACCCAGCAACACAAACGTGCTCGGTTCCGGTGTCGCTCCGGAGGTCGGCGGCGCGAGCGACGTGATAAAGTCAGCAGTCCCGCCGCAGCACTCGGTATAGATGAATTGAAAACCGAAGTTACCGGTTGCTCCCGTATACGTATACGCGGTGCTGACGGGTGCCGTGGGCCCGCCGTCAGACAGCACATTGACGCCGTTCACGTACAACTGGACGCCGTCATCGTGTATGACGGTGAATGACTCGCCGCTCACGAAGGATGCGGTACCCGTGATCACCCACAGTGAATTGTCCAGGTTCGTGCTGGCGCTCGCACCGTTCATGTAGGTGATACCGAAACCTGCTCCGTTTGCCGTCAGGAAACCACCCAAGTTGTAATTGTTAGGATAATCGGCGTCACCGCTGAAGTTGATTGAGGTCGCTGAAAAAGTGGCGCACTCAGTCGAACTTCCCTCGGCCGCTGCGAGGCCGCTGCTTGTCGGAGTGCTCTGCGAAATCGAAGTGCTCACGTTGCAGTACGCGACGCCCGAGTAAGAAGCGCTGGCAACGGCGGTAGTTAGCCCAACAGCTAGTCCAAGCGCTGCCAGAGAAATCGCAAACCTTGCAAATTTGCCCATCTTCCCTCCCCTTTGAGTAACCGTGCCCCACGCAAACTGAATCTAGGAAACAGGACCCAGTCACTTCTTACAGACAGATACCCACGCTCGGCTAAAAGCAGTTTTGGGGCCAACATTGATAGAATGGACGAGCTATGATATCGCTAAGATTCCAGAAGAGATCCGAGGCCGGCCAGTCGGGCCCCAAGTGGCCATGCGCAACTTCTTGCACTGTTCTGCCGTTTCTGTGCAAACTGCCTTCACCCTAGGAAAGACTCCCCGCACATTGTTCGCGTCGCCGATCTTGACGCCACGGCGACGCGGCAGCTCAACCAGCAGCACGGCACGCCTTTGCAACTCTCGCTGTGATTCGTAATTTCCCGATCCGAACTAACTACTAACTAATGATCGGCCGGAGGAATCGGATCAGGCATGTAGTACTTCACTTCAGCGGGCAAGCCCGCGCGTTCAAACTGAATGGTCGTATGCGTGATGTGAAACTGTTCCGCCAGCCGCTCGCGGATCGCCGCCAGAACCTTTTCGCTTTGCTCCATATGCATGTCGGGAATGCACACATGGCATGAGAGCGCTTGCAATTCCGCCCCGATCGTCCAAATGTGAATGTCGTGAACTTCCTCCACGCCTTCGACTTCGAGAATCGTGTGGGCCACATTCTCGAGCCGCAAGTTCCGCGGCAAGCCTTCCAGTAAAATGTGGCTGCTTTCGCGCAAGATTCCAACGGCGCTCCACAAGACCACCAGCCCGATCGCGATTCCGATCACCGGATCCGTCCAGGTCACTCCGGTCCAGCGGATCGCCAGCGCGCCGGCAATGATGGCGACGTTGGAAAGCGCGTCTCCGAAATTGTGAATCAGTATGCTGCGCAGGTTCAGATCCTTGCGCCCGCGCACGAGTCCCAGAGTAATCCCGCCGTTCACGATGAGCGCGAACACCGCAACCCAAATCATCAGCGCGGTCCGCACACTCACGGGCCGCAACAGGCGCTCATACGATTCAAAAAAAATGTATAGGGCAACCAGCACCAGCAGCATGGCGTTGACAAACGCGGCGAGCACTCCTGCCCGTTGATATCCGTAGGTTTTTTCCGGCGTCGGCGGCCGCACCGACCACCGCGCGGCAATCCACGAAATGAGAATCGTGGGAACGTCGGTGAGGTTATGTACGCCGTCGCTGACCAGCGCGATAGAATGGCCCAGCGTGCCCGCGGCAAATTCCACCACCACCAGCGCCAGCGTCGCGAACATCGCGCCGCCCAACACACCGCCCAACGCGCCGGAGGAACCGGCGCCGTTGCCGTGCGAATGGCCCTCCTGGTGGCTGTGCGCGTGGAAATGCATGTGCAAATTCTACCTGTAAGAAACGCGGTGGGCGCAACTTTCCGAAATGCGCGCTGCCCGATTCCACACCGTACTCGCCAAGCTCACCACCTCGACACCGCCGCTCAACAACCCATTTGACTTCGGCCAGCGCCAAACCCTACGATGACATTGATCTGTTTTCGCCGCACCGGGGGCGGGATTTTCGGAGCACGGGCTCCATTTAAGACCCCTTCAATGCATCCAAACTGCGCGAGACTGCACTTCTGGGGTGTACGCGGCTCCATTCCCACGCTGGACCGTGGAATGTGGCGCTACGGCGGCAACACGCCTTGCCTTGATTTGATTGCACCCGACGGAACACGTTTTGTCCTCGATTGCGGGACCGGCCTGCGTACCCTCGGCAATCAATGGGCAAGCGCGGACGGCGACCGCCCGATTCAGGCGCACATCTTCGTCACGCACTACCATTGGGATCACATCCAGGGCATTCCCTTTTTCCGGCCATTCTATATGCCGCAGAACGATTTCCACTTTTACAGTTTTCAATCGAAGTACCTTGGCCGCGACAGCCTGCGTCAGGTTCTGGAAGCGCAGCTGGCGCGGCCGTATTTTCCCGTGGATCTGACGCTGATGCCGTCGGGGCGACAGTTCTCCGAAGTTGCGGGAGGAGATCAGTTTGACATCAACGGCACAAAAGTGACCACGCGATGGCTCAACCACCCGCAGGGCTGCCTGGGCTACCGTTTTGAAACCTCGGCCGGGACCATCGTCTACGCGACGGATAACGAGCCCGGCGTGCCTGAGCTTGATGAAAATTTGCGGCAGCTCGCCTCCGGCGCGGACGTGTTCATCAACGACGCGCAGTGTTCTCCGGAGCAATTGGCTTCCTCGCGAAAGGGCTGGGGGCATTCGAGCTGGCTCGAAAGCGTGAAACTCGCGCGCGAGTGCGGCGTGAAGAACCTGGTGCTTTTTCACCACGATCCGGATTCCAACGACCGCGTCGTGGATGGCTATCTTTACGCGGCGCGGCAGGAATTCGCGAACACTTGGGCCGCAACGGACGGAATGGGTGTGCAGCTTCGCGGCAACCAAGTGGATTTCCACCTGCGGCCCTCGCGCCTGGGACAGCGCCGGCCGGTGCACTTCTCGGCGACGGTCAGTGGGCAGTCGCACGAGGGGAAGCGATTCCAGGAATACGCGGTGCTCAAGGAAATGAACCTTCGCGGCGGCTACTTGTGGCTTTCGCATACGCCGCAACTGCAATCGCAAATGGATATTCGCGTGGAATGCGGCACGCCCGAGCATCCCAATCATCTGGTGCTGCGAGGGTCGGTGGTTCACTGCGACGTGGGACAGGACAAGGACCGCGTGGGCGTCGGCGTCGTTTTCGTCGACGAAACGGAAACAGCGCTTCCGCTGGACTGAACGCCGCCCCAAAAACCTCACGGCTTCAGCCCGGCAATTTCATGCATGCGTGCGAATGCGCGGCGCACGTGCGGAATCGTTATCGAGCCGCCCACAATCAGCGCCACGTTGAGCGCATCGATTACTTCATCGCGTTTCCATCCCTCTTCCGCGCAACGCTGCAAATGATAGGTGATGCAGTCATCGCAGCGCAGCACCGCGGATGCGGCGAGGCCGAGCAATTCTTTCGTTTTGCCAGAGAGCGCGCCCGGCTCATAAGCCTGGTGGTCGAGCGCGAAAAAGCGCTTCATGCCCAAATGTCCGCAGCCCAGGATTTCTTCGTTCATCTCCGCGCGAAATTTTTCGAAGTCTGAAATTTTGTCCGCCATGGTGGCCCCCCGCCGCATTGAAATAATATTCACTGAAACAAGGCTGCCATTATGCGCAAAGAGGCGCGCCGGACGCCAGCGTTCGACACGATTCAGGTGAGGGAACGGCGCTTGTGGAATCGTCGAACGTAGATAGCCAAATTGAAGAGGCACACGACGACGGCGACCGTGACGAGCAGCGCGACAGGTACGTTTGGATAGACAGTGGCGTCCAAACAGTGGAGCAAGAATGGGCCGTGGTAGGGAGCGATGCCGGCGCGGGCCTCGCACCAGTTTTCGGCCAGCGTGAGCGGGCAAGGCGCGGGAGTCGTTTCGGCGATGATGCCCCAGAGGATTGTCGCAACGTGAACAGCGGCCAGTCGCGGACGGCGGCGCGTGAAAATCGCGCCGAAAACCACCCAAAGGATGTAGAGCGCGTGGACGATCAGCGCCGCGTCGGCCAAGATGAGATAGGTTTCCCGGCTCATGTGGATGCCTGCACCTGATTATAGCCGCAGTGGCAGCACGCCAGCCGGTGTCCGAAAATGGACGGCCAATTTTTCCAAAAGCAGAAATTTCCGCCATTAGAAATGAACTCTGCCGTTTGTTTTGTGCGAGTTGCATCGAAATCTAATTTCCCCAATATTTACTCGATTAGAATCGAAAGCAGTGGTGAAATGCCGAAGTGTCCGAAATTGCAAATTCGGGCGCGAAGATCGACAAAATAAGCGATTAGAAATGGCTTCGGTCGTTTGTTTTGTGTGAGTTGCATGGAGTTCTAATTCTTCATAGGTTAAGCGATTAGAATTCAAAAAGCGCATAAAAAGCGAAAAGGCCGCGTCTCCGCGGCCCATCTTTCTCGTCTCCATTTTTCTTTCCCGTTCGGCTGGAACGTCCAGCCAAAACCTATGTGTACCATAGAGTTAACTAAATGTCAAGGAAGAACTCTCCTGGGAGGAAGGCGCTATTCGATTCGGGCGATCAGCTAGCGGCGCGCCGGGCGCCGAGGCAGCGAGGTTCGCGCGCTTGACGGTGGGAGGGAAACAGGCTAAGAAAGAGAACGAGCGACGGTTGGCGCGCATTCCCGCTGTGACGCGCTGAATGGGGCCGTCGCGCACAGGCAGCGAAGATGGCCGCACAAGGCCGAACCCACCCTATGCCACAAGACATGCCAGAAGAAACGACGGGAAAGCTCAACGGCAGAAGGAAAAAGTGGATCAGCCTGGTCCCCTACGGGCTGAACCAGCAACATCCGAACGCCTACAAAGACATTCTCGGGACAATCTGGGAAAACCGAGACCAACTCAGCTATGCGTGGCGCATTCTGAACAACGGCTGCTGCGACGGCTGCTCGCTGGGCACTACGGGCATGCACGACTGGACGATGAAGGGCGTGCACCTTTGCGCGCTGCGGCTGAAATTGCTGCGACTGAATACAATGCCGGCCTTGGACTGCCGGATCCTCGAAAATGTGCGCAGGCTGCGCGAAATGCCGATTCGCCATCTTTCGCGGCTGGGGCGGCTGCCGTTTCCGATGCTGCGCTATCGCGGCGACAGAGGATTTCGGCGCATCACCTGGGACGCGGCGCTGGAGATGGCGGCGAAGGGATTGCGCAAGACGGATCCGAAGAGGATCGGGTGGTTTATGACGTCGCGCGGGTTGACGAATGAGGCCTATTACGCCCACCAAAAAGTGGCGCGCTTCTTTGGGACGAATCACGTGGACACCAGCGCGCGGATTTGCCACGCGCCGAGCACGGCCGGATTGATGGCGACGGTGGGATGCGCGGCGACAACGTGCTCGTATTCGGATTGGATTGGCGCGGACCTGCTGATTTTCGTGGGCACGAACATCGCGAACAATCAGCCGGTGAGCTATCTCTATTACGCAAGAAAAAAGGCACGAAGGTTTTTGTGGTGAATCCCTACTTCGAACCGGGGCTGGAACGCTACTGGGTTCCTTCGGTGCCCAAGAGCGCGCTCTTTGGCACGCGCTTCGCGGACGATTTTTTCCAAGTACACGTGGGCGGCGATGTGCCGTTCTTTTATGGCGTGCTGAAACACTTGATCGAAAACAATTGGCTGGACCGGGCATTTATCGCCGAGAGGACGGCCGGTTGGAGCGAGGTGGAGGCGAAAGCGAAAAGCTTTGCATGGGAAACGTTGGAGCAAGGCTCCGGGCTGACGCGCGCGGATATGTTCCGATTCGCGGAGGTGTTTGGCAAAGCGCGGCACGCGATCATCGTTTGGAGCATGGGGATCACGCAACATCGTTATGGCAGCGACAACGTGCGGGCGGTCGTGAATCTGCAACTCGCCAAGGGCAACGTGGGGCGTCCGCACACGGGCCTAATGCCGATTCGCGGGCACAGCGGCGTGCAGGGCGGCGCGGAGATGGGCGGGCAGCCGAGCGCGTACGCGATGGGCGTGCCGGTGAATGAGGAGAACGCGCAGCGGCTGGCGCAGCCTGAATTGTGGGGATTCGCGCCGCCGACGTGGAAAGGCTTGACCGCGGCGCACATGATTCTGGCGGCGGAGCGCGGCGAAATCGACGCGCTGTGGCAAAGCGGCGGGAATTTTGTGGACACGCTGCCGGAGCCGGAGCGCGTAAAAAAAGCCGTGGGCAACATCAAGCTGCGGATTCATCAGGATATTACGGTCAGCTCGAACATGCTGGTTGAGCCCGCCGATACCGTGCTGCTGCTGCCGAGCCGCACGCGCTACGAGCAGCGCGGAGGCGGAACGGAAACGAGCACGGAGCGGCGGATTATTTACAGCCCGGAGGTTCGCGGGCCACGCTTGCCGGAAACGAAGGACGAGTGGGAAATTCCGGTATTGGTGGCGCGGCGGGCTGAGCCAGAGCGCGCACGAAAGATTTTCCCTTGGAAGAATACGCAGGATATTCGCGAGGAAATCGACCGCGTGTGCCCTGCGTACAAAGGCATCGAGGGCCTGCGCAAGAAGGGCGACAACTTTCAATATGGCGGCCCGCGCTTGCTGGCGGACAAATTTTTGACGCCGGATGGCAAAGGCCATTTCAGCGCGGTCGTGTTGCCGGAGGAGAAAATTCCGGCGGGGCGATTCTTGCTGGCCACGCGGCGCGGGAAACAGTTCAACAGCATCATCCACGGCGAAAAAGATCCGCTGACGGGCGCGATGCGCGATGATATTTTCATGGCGCAGGAAGACGCGGAGCGGCTCGGCGTAAAAAATGGCGAGGCGATTGTGTTGCGGAATGCGCGGGGCGAATTTCGCGGACGCGTGCGCATCGACCGCATAAAGCCCGGCAGCGTGCAGGGCCATTGGCCGGAAGTGAATGTGTTGATTGCGGCGGGATGCCTGGATCCCAGCGGTGTTCCGGATTACAACGCGATTGTGGAAATCGTTCCCACAGCGCAAGCGACCGAACCGCTGGCGGTGGCCGTGACGACCGCGTAGAAGGCGAAAGGAAAAACGGAAAAGCGAATGGGTTCGCGTCCACGCGATGTCGATGTCACGCTGGTCCACGAGTGGGACGATGGGCGGGTGCGCGCGCAGCAGGATTACCTGGTGGGCGAGGAGCCGCTGGAGATACGCGTCGGCGAGCATCCACTGAGTGTGACGATGCGGACGCCGGGTGACGACCTGGACC
>JBAPRL010000060.1:0-48870 GCA_049281095.1 Candidatus Acidiferrales bacterium | reverse complement strand
GTCCGGCTGCACGAGGCGGGCGGTTTTGGGAGCCAATTGCAAGAGAGCACGAAGCGCGTGGCCAGTGCGCTGGCGGGCGCGCAGTTCGAGAACTTGTCCAAGGAGGACGAGCGTGGTAATGGCCGCGGCAGCCTCGAAGTAAACGGGCAGAGCGCCTGACGCGTCGCGAAATTGCGCGGGGAAAATGCCGGGGAAGAGAACTGCAACGAGGCTATAAAAATAGGCGGTACCGGTGCCCATGGCGATGAGCGTGAACATGTTCAAGCTGCGATTGCGGAGCGAGGCCCAGCCGCGCTCGAAAAACGGCCAGCCGCCCCAGAGCACGACGGGAGTGGCGAGAACAAGCTCGATCCACGAGGTGATTGACGGCGAGATGCGAGCGCGCCACATGCTGCCGGTCATGGCGAGGATGAGAAGAGGCGCGGTCAAGGCGACGCTGATCCAGAAGCGGATGGTCATCGCCGTGAACTCGGGATTTGATTCTTCGCGCGATTGCACGGCACGAGGCTCGAGGGCCATGCCGCAAATGGGGCAAGCGCCCGGCTCGCTGCGCACAATTTCCGGGTGCATCGGACAGGTGTAAGCGATTTTTTGCGGAGGCGCCGCCGGAGTCAGCGGTTCGAGGGCCATGCCGCAATTTGGACATGGGCCGGGTTTGGCGGAGCGAATTTCGGGGTCCATCGGACAAACGTAGATTTGCTCGGCGGACGGCGCGGCGGCGGGCTTAGGCTGCATTGGCGCAATGGCGGCAACGGGCGCATTCGCGGGACGCACGGCAAGATATTTTTCGGGCGCGTCCGCGAATTTCTTTGCGCAGGCTTCGCAGCAAAAGTAATAGGTTTTTCCGAGATGCTCGCGTGTGGCCTTGGCGCGGGCCGGGTCGACGCGCATGCCGCAGACGGGATCGGTGGCGAGATTGGACTGTGCGGCTGCGGTTCCGGGCCCGTGGGAGTGTTCGGTACTCATTTGTTCGGTTTCAACTGGAAGTGCAGGTACACGTTTACGCCGAAAGGATGCTGGCCATAGAACGGCACAATTGCGGCGGGAAGCGTGTACGTTGAGAAGTTCGCGCCGAAGCCGGTTGCGAGCGGCGACCAAAGCGGGAAATAACGCGTGTAGCCGAACGTGTACGCGCCGATACGAAATGTAGTTGTCCCTACAGTGTCCATGAGTTGCTGCTCGATGGCCGGCTGCGCAGCGAATAAGTCGTCCTTATCGACCGATTCCCAACGGCCGGTGAAAAAATTGTTCCGGCGGAAGGGGATCACGGATTCGGCCAGGAAAGCATTTGTGGCAGTGCCGGTCGCTGTTTCGTGATTTCTGCCGAAGATGAAACTGGTGGACCAGCCGGAATGAGCAAGCGGGCGGGAATATTCGACGGAGGCGGTTGTGCGCACAATGTCGCCGGGCTCATACGACTCGGGATGCGTGATTCTGCCAACAGAAACTTGCGCGGTCCAATCCTGCGTGGGGAAAAACGATAAACGCGTCGACCAGGAGTCCATGGCGCCAGTGGCGATGTTCCAGCGATTCTCATTGGGCTCGCCGCCGTGAAAGCCGCTCGTCTCCAGGCGCACGATTTTGTATTTCAGTCCGATGGTGGCGACTTCGTAAGAGATGTGCGTTGAATCTTCCCAGTGATGGCCAATCGGCGCTTGCGGAATCTCGGCTGCGGATGCGCGATGCGGATAGGCCACGGGACCAAGCGCGGGATCGCCGACGGGCGCGAAGTAGGCTTCGAAAATTGCCTGGCTGCCAAGCGGACGCGCGTAATGCAATCCGAGCGCCATGACGAGATTGTGCGGATGCTGGCCGTCTTCGATGGGCTTGCCGAAAGCGGTCTCGCCGGTCTGAAAAAGAAGTGGATATTCCCTGCCCGTGATCGTGGCGGGCTCGAGGCTGAGCATCACGTCGAAAAGAAACGCACCGCGGCCGACGGCGTGTTCGGCAGAGCCCATGAAAACGTTTGTGGAATAAAGTTTGTCGCCGCCGCGAGGGCCGGATTGCTGCGTGTCGGTGACGAAGGCGTCGGCCATGAAGTTCAAAGTCCAATTGTTGCGCATCAGCATGCGCATGGGCATTGGGGCGGAAGCGGGATTGGGGCTCGTGCCGGAAGCTTCTTGCATCAGCAATTCCGCAGCGGGAGGCAAAGGCATGGTCATCGTCATGTTTTTCATGCCGGGCATGGAGGCGTCCTGCATGGCGGTCATGGCGCGCGCGGCGCTGGGGTTTTGTGAGGCGATGCGTGTTTGATTCGACAGCTTCGCGGCGCAGAGCAGCGCGCATTGCGAGGCGCTCATTTCACTCGATAAACAGCTCCGTTCTGCAAGCGCAAACGGAGCGAGGAAGAGGCACGCCGCGACAAGCGCGGGCAGGTACACGGATATTCGCACGAGCATTTGCCTTCGATGGTTGGCGCAGCGCGATTTCGGGCTTAATCGCATGGGACTTAGTTTGTGGCGAGGAGGGAATCGAGGTAAGCGGTCATCTGCGGGCTGGTCCAATCCTGACCACCCACGATTTTGCGGGCGATGCGGCCGCGGCGATCGATGATGTACGTCTCCGGATACATATACGTGCCGTATTGCTCGGCAATTTTCTTGCTTGGATCGCGATAGGTAGGGAAATCGAGGCCATAGGACTGGACGAACTGAGCGTAAGCTTGCGGATCGTCGTCGACGCTGATGCCGAGGATCGTTCCGCCTTTGGGAACGATCTGACGCTGGAGGGCGACGAGCGACTGTGTTTCATCGACGCAGGGCGGACACCACGTGGCCCAGAAATTCAGGATAACGACTTTGCCGCGCAGGTCGGAAAGGGCGACGTCTTTTCCGTCCATCTGAAACGAAAAAGATTTTGCCACCGAACCTGCCGGGCTGGCCTGGCCCTCCTTGTAGCTGGGGCTGGCGAAGAGAATCAGCAAGCCGGCGACGGCTCCCAGCGTCACTCCGGTGAAAAGTTTCCGTTTCATGTCTCGCAACGTGTTCCTTCTCCTCCTATGATATATTTTTCGATAGCGCACGGCTATTCGATTTGCAGATTCCTCCGCGAACCGCAATGCAGCAGATCTCAGCCATCGTTCCCGCACGCGACGAAGAGGAGAACATCGAAGCGGCGGTCAGGAGCCTTGCCGCGCAGCCGGAGATCGCCGAGATCATCGTCGTTGACGATCAATCGAGGGATCGCACGCCGGAGATTTTGTCGCGGCTGGCCACCGATATTCCGCGGTTGAAGGTTCTGCAAGCGGGCGAACTGCGTCCCGGCTGGGTGGGGAAGAACCACGCGCTGTGGATTGGCGCGCAGGCGGCGAGGTGCGATTGGATGCTCTTTACAGATGCGGACACGGCGCTTCTGCCGGATGCCGCGCACCGCGCGATGGAAGATGCGCAACGCTACGATGCCGCGCTGGTTTCCTATTCGCCCGAACAGGTCACGCAAAGTGTTTTTGAGCGCGCGCTGATTCCGTTCATCTATTGCCGCTTGGCGCGAAAATTCAGTTTCGCGGCGGTGAATGATGCTTCGCTGCCGGACGCCGCGGCGAACGGCCAATTCATTTTGATTTGCCGCGATGCGTATGAGAAGGCCGGCGGGCATCGCGCGATTGACGGCGCGGTGCTCGAAGACGTGGCGCTGGCGCGGCGCGTGAAGCAGGCTGGATTTGGCTTGCACTTCGCGCCGGGCGAGGGAATTGCGCGCACGCGAATGTATCGCAGCTTTGGCGCGATGTGGCAGGGCTGGACGAAGAATCTCTACGCGCTACTTGGCGGCACATTGGCGGACGCGGCGCGCGAGCTTGCCGTGGTGTTTCCGTGGCTCTTTCTGATTTTACTTCTGGCTGCGGTTTTCGATCGCGGACGCGCCGGCGGGTGGTTTTTGGCCGGGGCTGCGGTCGCGCTGACTCTTGACCACATGTGGTATGCGCGAGAGTTAAGTGCGAATCGTTATTCTGTGCGATTCATCATATATTATGGGTTAGCCGCATGTTTGTACGCCGCAGTGGTTGTGGCTTCGACATGGAAACACCGGCGCGGTAAAATAACATGGAAGGGCAGGGAATATCCGGCCAGCGAGCGATGACGCGCCCTTGATTACATTGACGCGAAAACTCGAATTCTCCGCGGCGCACTTCTATCACAACCCGAAACTGTCGGCAGAAGCGAACCGGCGCATTTTCGGCAAGTGCAATAATCCGCACGGCCACGGGCACAATTACGTTCTGGAAGTCACGGTGGCGGGCGAGCCGCACCCGGAAACGGGAATGATTCTGGACCTGAACGAGCTGAAAGAAATCCTCGAGCGCGAAGTGATGGCGCGGTTCGATCACCGGCATTTGAATCACGACGTGCCGGAGCTGGCGGGGAAAATTCCGACGTGCGAGGAAATCGTGGCGGCATTGTGGCGAATTCTCGAGCCGAAAATCAGGAGCGGGCGCCTGGACCATCTCCGGTTGTATGAGTCGCCGGATCTGTTCGCCGACTGCGCGAGGAACGGGCGATGAAGATTTCGTTGACGCGGCGGTATACGTTTCCGGCGTCGCATCGATTGTTTCGCGCGGATTGGAGCGAGGCGGAGAATCGGCGCATTTTCGGCAAATGCGCGAATCCGCACGGGCATGGGCACAATTACGCGGTGGAGATCACAGTCGCGGGGCCGGTGGATCCGGCGACGGGAATGATCGTGAACCTGGCGGAACTCGACGAGTTTGTCCGGGCGCGAGTGTTGGATGAGTTCGATCATGCGAATTTGAACGAGCAGGTGGCGGAGTTTCGCGATTGCATCCCGACGACGGAGAATCTTTGCCGCGTGATTTTCAAGCGGCTGAGCGGGCTGAAACGCGGACGCATCGAGCGCGTGCGCATCGAAGAGACGGCGAAGAACAGCTTCGAATACATCGCCGAGAGCGCGCCGGCAGGTGAAGCCGCCGAATACGAGTTCCAAGAGGAGCACTCCTAAAATGAGCGAAGCTACGGGAACGAAAACAATCCGGCTGGCCGAGCCTGCTGGGACAGAAAGCGTCGCGGACCTGGTCCGGAGGATGATCGTTTTGCTGGGCGAAGATCCCAACCGCGAGGGCCTGCGCCGCACGCCGGAGCGATTCGAGAAGGCGCTGCGATTTTTGACCAGCGGCTACCGCCAGGACCCGGAAACAATTCTCAATGGCGCGATGTTCAGCGTGTGCTACGACGAAATGGTGGTGGTGAAGGACATCGAGATTTACAGCCTGTGCGAGCATCATTTGCTGCCGTTCTTTGGAAAATGCCACGTGGCGTACATTCCATCGAAAAAGGTGATCGGGCTGAGCAAGATCGCCCGTTTGGTGAACATGTACGCGCGCCGCATGCAGATCCAGGAGCGCCTGACGAACCAAGTGGCCACAGCCATCGAGCAGCGGCTGAGCCCGGAGGGCGTCGGGGTGATCATTGAAGCGCGGCATCTTTGCATGGTGATGCGCGGCGTGGAAAAACAGCAATCTTCCGCAGTGACCAGCGCGATGCTCGGCGCGTTCCGCGAAAACAAGCAGACGCGCGATGAGTTTCTTGCGCTGGTGCGCGGAAGCCGCGACTGACGCGCTTCTTCGGTGCGACGGTTGCCCCGCTCGGGGCAATTGTGCTTGCCAGGAACATCCCCGGAAACGGCTGTTTCAAAAAATTCTTCTATTGTCTCGACGGAACTCTGTGCTAGGATTTTTAAGACACAGAGGAGACAAGCGTAGAGCAGGGTGTGACGATTCAGGAGGGAACGAGTTGAGCGAGGCCAAACTAGGCGTTATCGAGCAATTCCGCCGAGCCGAAAAAGATACTGGTTCTCCGGAGGTGCAGATCGCATTACTCAGTGAACGCATCAACTATTTGACCACTCACCTCAAAGCCCACGTCAAAGATCATTCGTCGCGGCGAGGCCTCATCATGATGGTGAACCGCCGCCGCAGGCTTTTGGAGTACCTGAACCGGCGCGACCCGGATCGGTATCGCGAGATTGTCGACAGACTTAGTTTGCGCAAGTAATACGGCTTTTCCATCGAGCCGTTGCACGCCCGCCCGAAAAATACCCTACGCATCGAATCGTTTCGCAGGGCTCGGTGGGCATTTGTGTGCGCAAGCTCATCGCGCCCGACGGTAGGTTCACGCGAAGGATTTGCTCGCCGCGCGCTGTCTCTTCCCAAAGGAAAGTTGCGGGACGTCCCCGCATAAACGTAAATGCGTCCGGCATGGCCGGACCGTAAAGGATGAATCTGAATGGCACATCAAACGAGTATAGAAATTGGCGGACGCCAGATGAGCTTCGAGACAGGCAAGATGGCCCGGCAGGCCAATGGCGCCGTGGTGCTTCGTTATGGCGATACGGTGGTGCTCTCGACCGCATGCATGGACAGTAAGCCCACAGAAAAGGATTTTCTTCCGCTGACAGTGGATTATCGGGAGTACACCTATTCGGCCGGGAAAATTCCCGGTGGATTTTTCAAGAGAGAAGGGCGTCCGACGGAACGCGAGATCTTGGTTTCGCGGCTGATCGACCGCCCGCTACGCCCGCTCTTTCCGGAGGGATGGTCCACGGAAACGCAGATCGTGAGCATGGTGCTTTCCGCGGACAGTGAGAATGATCCCGACGTTCTGGGCGTGACGGCGGCTTCGGCGGCGCTCTATTGCTCGAATATTCCGTTCGATCAGCCGATCGCGGCGGTTCGTGTTGGCTTGCTCGAAGGGCGGCTGACTGTGAATCCGACGGTGGCCGAACAGAAGACGAGCCTGCTGAACATCGTGGTTGCGGGGTCGGAGCAAGCGATCGTGATGGTGGAAGCCGGCGCGCTGGAAGTTTCCGAGGAGACGGTCGCCGACGCTTTGGCCTTTGGCCACGAGCAAATCAAGAAAATCATCGGCGCGATACGCGAGCTGCATGCGGCGGTCAAGCCGAAAAAGGCGGCTGTGACGCCGCCGGCATTTGACGACTCTCTGGCAAAGAAAATCGAGTCGAAATATGGCGAGCGCCTGCACGATGCGCTGGACACGGCGAAATACGAGAAGCTCGAAAGCTATGGCCGCGTGGCCGCCATCGAAAAGGAGATTCTCGCGGAGATTCCCGAGGAAGACGAGGAAAAACGCAAGCTCGCCGGCCGCGCGTTCGAGCGTTTGCGCGAGCGGATTTTCCGCGACGACATTATCAAGAAGCATCGCCGTCCGGACGCCCGCGCGTTCGATCAGATTCGCCAAATCACCTGCGAGGCCAGGTTGCTGCCGCGTGTGCATGGCTCAGCGCTTTTCACGCGCGGAGAAACGCAGGCTCTGGCGACCGTCACGCTCGGCACGAAAGACGACATGCAGCGGCTCGATTTGCTTTTCGAGGAGGACGTTTTCAAGCGCTTCATGCTGCATTACAATTTCCCGCCGTTTTCGGTGGGCGAAGTGAAAATGCTCCGCGGGCCGGGGCGCCGCGAAGTGGGCCACGGCGCTCTTGCAGAACGCGCATTGGCTAACCTGATGCCACCGGAAGCGGAATTTCCTTACGCGGTTCGCGTGGTTTCCGACATTCTCGAATCGAACGGCTCGTCCTCGATGGCTTCCGTCTGCGGCGGGTGCCTGGCGCTGATGGATGCGGGCGTGCCGATCAAGGCTCCCTGCGCGGGCATCGCGATGGGGCTTGTGGTGGAAGGGAATGACTACGCCATCCTGACCGACATCGCTGGCGCAGAAGATCACTACGGCGACATGGACTTCAAAGTGGCCGGGACGCGCGAGGGCATCACGGCGTTGCAGATGGATATCAAGGTCTTCGGCGTGAGCATAACGATGATGCGTGAAGCGCTCGCGCAGGCCCGCAAGGCTCGCTTTGAGATCCTCGACAAAATGCAGGCGGCAATGCCGGCGGTGCGAGGCGAAATTTCCGAGTATGCGCCTCACTTGTCCATCTTGAATATTCCCACGGACAAGATCCGCGACCTTATCGGCCCCGGTGGAAAGAACATTCGCTCGATCACGGAATCGACCGGCTCGAAGATCGACGTGAACGATGACGGCACGGTCCACATCTTCGCTGTGGATGGAAAATCCGCGGAGGAAGCGCTGCGGCGCGTGCGCGAGGTCACGGCTACCGCCGAGATCGGCAAGACCTATCTCGGCAAGGTGGTGCGCATTGCCGAATTTGGCGCGTTTGTGGAGCTCTTTCCGGGCACCGACGGCCTGCTGCACATCAGCGAAATCGCGGAGCAGCGTATTCGTTCGGTGCGTGACGCCCTCAAGGAAGGGGATCAGGTGATGGTGAAAGTCCTGGCCATCGAGGGCAACAAAATCAAACTCAGCCGCAAAGCACTTCTGCGCGAGGCCCGCGAGAAGCAGAAACCGGCAGAAACGACGGGCGCTGGACAACAAGCCTCAGCCGCCGACGCCGCCGGCAAATAACAACACGTCAGCCTGAACGTGAAAGGAAAAACGGGGAGGCCAAATCGCCTCCCCGTTTTGTGTTCAGGAAGATTCCTGGTTGACACGTTCGATGCGTGCGCCGAGGGCCTTCAGTTTGTTTTCGATGCGTTCGTAGCCGCGGTCAATGTGGTAAACGCGATCGACCCAGGTGGTGTTTTCCGCGACGAGTCCTGCCAGGACGAGTGAAGCGCTGGCGCGCAGGTCAGATGCGATGATGGTCGCGCCGCTCAGCGGCGTGGGGCCGTGCACAATCGCTTTTCGCCCATCGATTTCGATATTCGCGCCCATGCGCATGATTTCGCTGGCGTGCATGAAACGGTTTTCGAAGATCGTCTCGGTGATGACCGAATCGCCTTCGGCCTGAGTGGCCAGGGCCATATATTGGGCCTGCATGTCGGTGGCGAAGCCGGGATATTCCTCGGTGGTCACGTCGGCGGCGCGCAGCTTGCCCGGAGCGCGCACGCGCAGGCTGCTTGCGCTTTCCGCGGTGATTTCCGCGCCGCACTCGGCGAGTTTGTCGATGATTGCCGTGAGGTGACGCGGCTCGCATTCGGTGAGCAAGACATCGCCGTGGGTTATCGCGCCGGCAACCAGAAACGTCCCCGCTTCAATGCGGTCAGGAATCACGCGATGGGCGGTGCCGTGCAGCTTTTCGACGCCGCGCACGCGAATCGTCGCGGTTCCCGCTCCTTCGATGTTCGCGCCCATTTTGATGAGCAAGCCGGCCAGATCGGTCACTTCCGGCTCGCGCGCCGCATTCGAAAGCACCGTTTCGCCTTCGGCCAGCGTAGCGGCCATCAGAACGTTCTCCGTGCCGGTCACGGTGATCTTGTCGAAATGAATTTCTGCGCCGTGAAGGCGCTTGGCGCGCGCTTCGACGTAACCATGTTCCGTGGTCATGTTCGCGCCCATTTTTTCGAGCGCCTGAATGTGCAGGTCAATGGGCCGCGCTCCTATGGCGCAACCTCCCGGAAGGGAAACGCGCGCGTAGCCGAATCGCGCGACCAGGGGGCCGAGGGTCAGCACGGATGCGCGCATGGTTTTCACAAGCTCGTAGGGCGCTTCGGTGTGTGAGATTTCTTCCGTTTGAATGGTCATCGCCGACGGCGGCACGTCCTGCGCGATCACGTGCGCTTTCATGTGCGCGAGCAGTTTCGCCATGGTGATGATGTCGCGCACGCGCGGAATATTGTCGAGCTGAACTTTTTCGGAGGTCAGCAGCGCGGCAGCCATGATCGGGAGCGCGGCATTTTTTGCGCCGCCGATGCGCACCGTGCCTTCGAGTGGCCGCCCGCCCTGAATGTTGAACTTATCCATGCTGTCTTCGGTTCCCGGTCATGTCCCGGTTATGCGCCGCGACGCTTGCCCGCGTCACTGAGAGCTTTGCGAACGTCGCCGCGATGCGCCGCCAAAGTGTGGCGCGCCGCTTGCGCGCCGAGTCCCGACTTCAGCATGACAAGCGCCACGCGCAGGTCTCCTGCTGCTTGCCTTAAGATGCGTTCGGCGCTTCGCTGGTCTGCACCGGTAGCTTCTGCAAGATTCCGCAAGGCCCGCTGGCGCAGCTTGCGATTCGACTTGGCCACGCCGATCATCCAGTTGTCGTAGATGTAGCCGAGGCGCGTCATGGTCGCTGTGGAAATCATGTTCAGCACCATCTTCTCCGCTGTGCCGGATTTCATTCGCGTAGAGCCGGCAATGACTTCGCGTCCGGTGACCGGCTCGATCGTCAGATGCGCCACGCGCGAAATAGGGGTGGAGCGGTTGGTCGTTAGGGCAATCGTGCACGCGCCGCGCTTTCGCGCGAATTTCAGCGCTCCGATCGCGTAAGGAGTCGATCCGCTGGCCGCGAGCCCGACGACGACGTCGCTGGCGCGCAATCCCCGAGCGCGCAAGTCTCGCGCGCCGTTTGCGGGGTGATCCTCAGCGCCCTCTATGGAAGCAGTGAGCGCGCGATTCCCGCCCGCAATGATCCCTTGCACCAGCGTCCGCCCGACTCCAAAAGTCGGCGGGCACTCCGAGGCGTCGAGCACGCCAAGCCGCCCGCTGGTTCCGGCGCCAATGTAAAATAGCCGCCCGCCTTTGCGTAGGCGCGCGACAATTTGATCCACGGCGCGCGCGATCTTCGGAATCTCGCGGCGCACGGCGCGCGCGACCTGCGCATCTTCGCGGTTGATTATGCGGAGAATTTCGCGCGTAGATTTCCGGTCAAGATTCCTCGAGCGCGGATTGCGCTGCTCGGTCGCGACTAAGCTTTTCGTTCGTTCCATTCTGAAGGATTATAACTGGAGTGCGGAGTGAATCGCCGCGCCATCAAGCGCGCAAGTGCGAAGATTGTGCGGTTCCGGTTACTGTTTGCCGGCCTGGCCTGCGAGCCCAAGGCCTTCAAGGATCGCGTCGTGCAGCGCCGGACGCACCTGGCGGATTTTGTCGTTTGCGGCCGAGGGGTTGACGCGATTGGTCAGAAGTATGACGAACAGGTCCTTTTGCGGATCGATCCAAACCGACGTGCCGGTGAATCCATTGTGGCCGTAACTTTGCGGCGAAAAATAGTGGCCGCTGGATGAATCTCCCGTGGGCACGTCCCATCCCAGGGTTCGCGCCGAATCGCGGACGGTCACGCGCTCGGTGAATTGCGCGACAATCGCGCGCGGGAAAATACGCTCCTGCGCGTATATCCCGCCATTGAGCATCATTTGCGCAAACGCGGCAACGTCGCCCGCCGTGCTGAATAATCCCGCGTGCCCGGCGACGCCGCCCAGCGCGAACGCGTTGGCGTCGTCCACTTCACCCTGCAATTGCCGCTTGCGATCGGCCGTATCGTTTTGCGCAGGCGCGATCCTCGGACGCAGCGCGCGCGGCGGATTGAAATAGGAATCTTCCATGCCGAGCGGGTCGAAAATATTTTCTCGCGCGTAGCGGTCGAGGCCCTGGCCGGTCAGCCGTTCGACGATGTCGCCAAGGATGATGAATCCGAGATCGGAATACTCGATCTTCGTTCCGGGCGCGGAAACCAGATGCTCCGCGTACAACTGCTTGCGCAATTCTGCCGCGCTCGCTGCGTTTTTGTAAAACTCGCGATACGCGGGAAGGCCGGAAGTATGCAGGAGAAGCTCGCGAATGGTGATCTTTTGCGCCCACTCGGGATTCGGGCCGGCCTGCTGATGCGGCAAGTAACGGGAAACTGGCGCGTCCAGATCGACTTGATTGTCGGCGGCCAGCAACATGATCGCCGTGGCCGTGACGATGGGCTTGGTGAGCGAGGCCACGTCGTAAATCGTGTCTGCGTCTACCGCCGGCGATTTCGCCGCGTAGCTCAAGCGCCCGAAAGGATGCACGACCAGCTGATTGTGCAATCCAACCGCGAGCACGCCTCCCGGGAAAGCGCCGTCGCTCACGGCGCGGTCTAAGATCGTGAACGCCGGTTTGAGTTTTGCTTCAACCGCGCTCGGGGCTGGCGCGAGCACCATCGGATTTGCGGCTACGCGCAATCCGTCACCGAGTTTCGCGACGCCCGGCACGCTTACGGGAAGTTGGCCGCCGATTGCCGTCTGTCCAAAAATCGCGCGAGCCATTGCGCGCTGCACAACGTCCTGCGTGCCGAACGCAGCAACCCATGTTTTTGCGTTCGGAAACTGCGCGACGAGATACGGACTGCCGAGGGACGCAACAATCGCCGGTTTGCCGGCAGAAATAAGTTTGTTCAACAGCGCGATTTCCTCGGCGGGCAGGCCGACGGTACCCTTGCGGTCCGCGACTCTCACAAATACTGTCGCGATGGCTACGTCATAAGCATCTGGCGCGGGCAATTGTACTGAATTCGCTTTCACGAAATTTGTGTCCACGCGCACGGTCTGGACAGAACCAGCACGGTCGCGCAATTCCTGCTCGATCAGCGCGCCCGGATAGGGGTCCGGATCACCGGAAATGACCACAAGCAGCACGCGCAGCGGCTTCGCAGCATTGAGCGGCAGAATTTTGGCGTTGTCGCGAATGAGTGTGATTCCGCGATCGGCAATGTCTTGCGCCTCCGTCTTGAACTTCGGCGAGCCAAACACCGCGTTGAGGCGGTTCAAGTCTGTCAGCCGGTTCTGTTCCAGATTGAGTTGCGCCTTGGCGCGTAGAATGCGGCGCACTGCCTCGTTCACTTTCGCGACGGGCAACTCGCCCGACTCGACGGCCTCCTTCATCGCCAGAATCGCGGCGTCCGGATTCGGCGGAATGAGCAGCACGTCGATTCCCGCGTTGATCGCGCGCACGGCCACATTCGGCGGCGAGTCAATCGCTGTGACGCCGGCCATATCGAGCGCGTCGGTGACTTCAATCCCGTCGAAGCCCATTTTCTTGCGCAGCAAATCGGTGAGAATGAGCGGCGAGAGCGTCGCCGGAACATTTTTATCGGGCTCAAGAGCGGGCACGACGAGGTGGCCAGACATCACCGCGCCCACGTCCGCGGAAATCGCCGCGCGGAAAGGAACAAGCTCGACGCGATTCAGTTCCGCGAGATCGCCGGGAACCACCGGAACGGATATATGCGAGTCGGTGTTCACATCTCCGTGACCCGGAAAATGTTTTGCGGTCGCCATCGCGCCATTTTCTTGCACTCCGCGGATAAATTGCGCCACGAATTTGGCCACACGCGCCGGATCTTCACCAAAAGAGCGCGTGTTAATGATGGGATTGTCCGGATTGTCGTTCACGTCCGCGACCGGAGCGAAAATCCAATTCAGCCCTGCGGCGCGCGCCTCGATCGCCGTGATCTTCCCCATGGTGAATGCATCGTGCGGATCGCCGGTGGCCGCAACAGCCATCGCTGACGGCAACGACGTTCCATCCGCCAGCCGCATCGCTGTTCCGTTTTCGAAGTCCGCGGCGACGAGCAGCGGCACTTTTGCCGCGCGCTGCAGCTCGTTTGAAAGCGCCGCAGTGGGATAGACCTGGCTGCGCTCGACGCCCGTGGGCGTGCGCTGCGCCTGCAGGATGAGGCCGCCGATGTGCTGTTCCTTCACTTCACGCAGCAAATCGCGAAAATCCGGATCATCCGTGGACGTGAAGCGCCCCCAGTAGTAGACCATCACCATTTGACCGAGCTTTTCCGCGAGGGCCATTTTGGCGAGGGTTTGCTGCTCCCATTTTTCGCCGCTTGGCGTCCGCGACGGCGTACTTGCTTTCTTTTTTTGAGCGCTCACGGCGGGAGTCATAAGAAAAAGGAGCGTGGCGATCAGTATGCCGCGCTCACGCATCGGCTCGCAAAAAATATTCCAGAGTTGACGCTTCCATTTCGCGGCTGTATATAGCACACGGCTCCATGCTTCACAACAAACGCTCTCGGCGCATGTTTCCTACTCGCATCCTGGCTGCTTGGATCCTCGTTTTGCTTGCCGGCGCGCCGCTGGGCGCGCAACAGCATGGCTCCGTCGCGCCGCGCAAATCGCTGAATGCGAAACTTTCGGTGCTGGACGGGATCATGCAAGACGCGATTCAGCAGGGAGCCATCCCCGGCGGGGTCTTGCTGGTTAGCCATCGCGGCCGCGTGATCTATCGTCAGGCGTTCGGCGAGCGCGCGGTGATCCCGCATCGCGAAACGATGACCGTGGGGACGATTTTCGATTTGGCTTCGCTCACGAAACTTTTCGCGACCACGCCTTCGATCATGCGGTTGCTGGAACAAGGGAAAATCCGCCTCAACGATCCGCTAGTGCGCTACATGCCGGAATTCGCGCCCAACGGCAAAGACCAGATCACCATTCGCATGCTGCTGACGCACATGTCCGGCCTCGCCCCCGACCCGCCGCTTTCCGCCGCGCTTGCCGGCGAGGATGCGCTCATGCAGGAGATCGATAACGAGACGCCGATGGCTCCGCCGGGTAGCCGCTTCATTTATAGCGATACGAATTTCATTTTGCTGGGCGAATTAGTCAAACGCATCACCGGCCAGCGCCTCGACGAGTACGCGGCGGCAAATTTTTACCGGCCGCTGGGCATGGCGCATACGCGTTTCCTGCCACCGGCCTCCTGGATTCCGCAAATCGCGCCAACGGAGGAAATTGATCTTCCGCCGGGCGCAAAAGCAGGTTCGGGTTTGGGACACGTTTTGCGCGGAGTCGTGCACGATCCGCGTTCGCGCGCCATTGGCGGAGTCGCAGGCCATGCGGGACTTTTTTCCGACGTGGACGACATGGCCATTTATTGCCAGATGCTTCTCGACGATGGCCGCATCCGCGGCACAACGCGCCACATCTTCTCCGCTGCCACCGTTCACAAAATGACCACGCCGCAAACGCCGCCGTGGAGTCCCAACGTTCGCGGACTTGGCTGGGACATTGACACAGCGTACTCGTCGCCGCGCGGCGATCTTTTTCCGCTCGGTTCGTATGGGCACACGGGATTTACGGGCACTTCGGTGTGGATCGATCCGGCGAGCGAGACATTTGTGATTTTGCTGACGAACGCGGTGCATCCGTACCAGCGGACGGGTGTTACGAGCGTGCGGTCGAAAGTGGCGACGGCGGTTGCAGCAGCGCTGAATGTCGGCGACACGCAGGGCTTCACTTCGAAAATCGAGCGCAGCATCGATGCTGAGCGCTCCTACGGCCTCGACGGCGTCTATCATCGCAGTGACCAGACGCTTGCGGGCATTGATGTTCTCGAACAGGAAAACTTTGCTCCGTTGCAGGGCAAGACTGTTGGCGTGATCACCAATCAAACCGGCGTGGACCGCGAAGGCCACCGCACGATTGACGTTCTGGCTCACGCGCCGGGGGTGAAGCTCGCCGCTATTTTCAGCCCCGAGCACGGGATTTTTGGCAAGGAAGATGCCAATGTTGCATCCGCGACGGATGCGGCCACGGGCCTGCCAATTTATAGCCTTTACGGCGAAACGCGCCGGCCGACCGACGAAATGCTGCGCGGGTTGGATGCGATTGTATTCGATATTCAGGACGCGGGCGTGCGCTTCTATACGTACACGACGACGATGGGCTACGCGATGGAAGCCGCCGCGCACCATCACATCGCATTTTACGTTCTCGACCGTCCCGACCCGATCGATGGAATTACCATCGAAGGTCCGATGCTCGATCCGGACAAGCTGAGTTTCGTCGGCTATTTTCCGATGCCGGTGCGCTACGCGATGACCCTCGGCGAGCTGGCGCAAATGTTCAATGCGGAAAATAAAATCGGCGCGGACTTGCACGTCATTCAAATGAAGGATTGGCATCGCGAGGATCCTTTCGAAACCACGGGTCTCACCTGGAGCGCTCCGTCGCCGAATCTGCGCTCGCTCAACGCTGCGCTGCTCTATCCCGGCATCGAAATTCTGCAAGCCGGCGGCGTTTCGGTTGGCCGCGGCACGGAGACGCCATTCGAGCTCTTTGGAGCGCCGTGGATTCAGGCGCCGCAGCTCGCCGCGTATTTGAATAGCCGCTTCGTTCCCGGCGTGCGCTTTGTTCCGACCAATTTCACGCCCGATTCCGCGCTTTATGGCGGCCAGGTCTGCCAAGGAATCTCTCTTGTCATCACTGACCGCGCGTCGCTGAACTCGATGCTCATGGGCCTCGAAATCGCCGCGGCGCTAAACAAGCTCTACCCAGACCATTTTTCGCTCGACAAAATGATCGAGCTCATCGGCAACGCAGACACGATTGCTAAACTGAAATCCGGCGAGGCGCCCACGCGCATCGTGTGGGACTGGCAGGCCGATCTCGACAATTTCCGCACTCTGCGCGCAAAGTACATCATCTATCCCGAATAGATTCGCGAATGCCTAAGAAGCCAAAAGCTTGGCTCGCATGGAGCAGCGGCAAGGACAGCGCGTGGTCGCTGCACGTCATGCGCCAGCGGGGCGATCTCGAAATTGCCGCGCTGCTCACCACGGTCAATCAAAGATATGAACGCGTGGCGATGCACGCCGTGCGCGAAGCGCTTCTCGATGCGCAAGCCGCGGCCGCAGGCCTTCCTCTCGTCAAAGTTCAAATTCCATCGCCGTGCCCCAACGAAGTTTACGAGCGCGCCATGGCCGAGGCGATGACCCGGGCGCGCGCCGAAGGAATCACGCACATGGTCTTCGGCGACCTTTTCCTCGAAGACATCCGCAAGTATCGCGAGGACAACCTCGCGAAATGCGGCATGACGCCTGTTTTTCCGCTATGGCTCCGTGACACGCTCCAGTTAGCAAACGAAATGATTGCCGGCGGCCTCCGCGCTTATCTCACTTGCGTCGACCCGAAAAAGCTCGACCCCGCTTTTGCCGGGCGTGCATTCGACAAGAAGCTCCTCGCCGAACTCCCGGCCGCCGTGGATCCTTGCGGTGAGAACGGCGAATTTCACAGCTGCGTGGTCGCGGGGCCGATGTTTGAGTCACCGGTCTCGGTTGACGCCGGAGAAATTGTCGAACGCGATGGCTTCGTCTTCGCGGATTTTCTTCTGCGATCCGTGGCCGCACGGTGAACTTGCGTTCAAATCCGGGCGCAGGCAAACTCGCACCGTGCGCATCGTCTCGCTTCTGCCATCCGCCACGGAAATTCTTTTCGCGCTGGGCCTCGGAGATTGTGTCGTCGGCGTCACCCACGAATGCGATTTTCCGCCGGAGGCGGCCGAGAAGCCGCGGCTGATCCGTCCGCGCGTCGATCCATCGGCTGCGCCCGCCGAACTTGACCGCCAAGTGCGCGAGCTGATGTCACGCGGCGAAAGCATATACACCGTCGATGAAGCGCTGCTTCGTTCTCTCGCGCCTGACCTCATCATCACGCAGGATTTGTGTCACGTCTGCGCCGCTTCGCCTGACGATCTTGGCGCCGCGCTGGCGCGCATGCTGAGCGCGCCGGATGTTTTGTCGCTTCATCCGCAAACGCTCTCGGGCGTGTGGGACGACATTCGCGAAATTGGCAAGGCCACTCGCCGATTGGCCGAAGCGGATCGCCTCGCCGCGGACCTGGCTCGCCGCGTCGCGAAAATCGAGACTTTCGTTGCCGCCACGGCTTCGCGTCCGCGCGTCGTTTGCCTGGAATGGCTTGATCCGTTTTACGTCGGCGGCCATTGGGTGCCGGAAATGGTTGCGTGCGCCGGCGGCGAGGACCTGTTCGGCCGCGCGGCCACGCCTTCTTTCCGCGTAACTCCGCAACAGGTGGTCGAGGCGCAACCGGAAATGATCGTGGTGATGCAATGCGGCTATGGCGTCGCGCGCAATCGCGAGGAATATCGCCGCACGAATTTTCCATCAGGCTGGCGCGACTTGCCTGCTGTTCGCTCGAAGCGCGTATTCGCCGTTGACGCAAACAGCTATTTCTCGCGCTCCGGTCCGCGTCTGGCGGTGGGCGTCGCCATCCTCGCACACCTGTTTCATCCCGAATGCTCGATTCCAGAAACGCCAGCGGATGGTTTCCGTGCGATTGAGACTGCCTGATAATCTATTGCGAAAGGTGTTCGGCAGGGGCGCGCTTGCGCCAGCGCGCGTAAAAAATCAATCCGGAGAGGATGAGCGCGAGGCCGATGGTCGAACGCACGGGACTTTGAATCAATAAATTCACGGTCAGCGCTACCGCGCCAATCACGAAGAGGATCGGAAGCACGGGATAGCCCCAGGTTCGGTACGGCCGTGGCATATCGGGTTCTTTGTGCCGCAGCCAAATCACGCCCGCGGTTTGCAATCCGTAGAAAATCCATTGGGCGAAAACGTATAAATTGAAAAGCTGCTCGAAGGTTCCGGTGAGCGCGAGCAAGGAAGCCAAAATCGCCTGAAAAATGAGGGCGCGCACGGGCGTGAGGAATTTGGGATGGACGCCGCGCACCACATGGAAGAAGAGTCCGTCGCGAGCCATGGCGTAATCGACGCGCGCGTTGGTCAATACCGACGAATTGAGCGAGCCCAGCGCGCAAATCATGGTTGCAATGGTCACCCAGGCCGCCACATTGGCGCCCGTTGCACGCGCGATAACGTCGGAGGCGACGTGCAGGGATGCAGCAACTTCCGCAAACGGCAGCACGTAAAAACAAACCGCGCTCATCGCCAAGTAAAGTGCGCACACCACCACGACGCCGGCGAACAGCGAGCGCGGAATGTTGCGTCCGGGATTCTTTACTTCCGAGCCGACCATGGTCAGATTGGCCCAGCCGTCATACGCCCAAAGCGCCGCGGCCATGGCCGTCAGAAAACCGGAAAGCCCTGTGGCGCGCCATCCCGGCCCTGAGGCGGAGTGAAAATTTCCAGCGTGCCGCCCAAAGGCGAATCCCAGGACGATCACGGCAGCGATTGCCGCAATCTTGATGACCGTGAGCGTGATCTGAATTTGCCCGCCCAGCTTGACGCTCAAGCAATTCACCAGCGTTACAACCGCGATGACACCGACGGAAAGCACTTGCGCCCATGTGAACGTAAACAGATAGGGATGGCTGGCCATCGGCAAGTTTATGTTGCACGTGAAAAGTGGCGTGGCCACCGCAGGAAAAAGATAGCCGGCGAACTGGAGCAAGCCGGCCGCAATCGTGGCGACAGCCACCGGGCCACCGAGCACAGAATTCATCCAGCCATAAAGAAAGCCCCATACCCGGCCATAGGCGCGATCGAGATATGCATACGTGCCGCCGGCCTCGGGCATCGCCGCGCCGAGCTCGGCGGCGCTGAGTGCGCCGAAAAGCGTGAGCGCGCCGCCAATGATCCACACCAGCGTGACGAGTCCTGCAGAGCCCGCGTCGCGCGCCATGTTCGCGGGAACGATAAAAATTCCTGTACCGATGGTCTGGCCGATGACGATGGCGATCGCCGCCCACAAACTCAGGTCGCGAACCAACTCCAGCGGTTTTTTGTGCGTTTTCTCGTTCATTGCGCTCATGAAGCAGTGCTCGCAGGAAAATCTGCGTCACTCGCGGCGGGATTTTCGTCCGGCTTCCCGGTCAAGCTAATGAGGGAGCCGACGGCAAATGTGATGATCGTTCCGGCCACGACGTACCAGGTCCACGCCAGCGTCGTCAGAAAGTGTATTGCCGCCATCCCAATCAGTCCCGCGATCATGCCTGCGATCGCTCCCCGCGCGGTGGCGCGCGGGTCCCAGATCACTAGCAGAAAAGTTCCCAGCAAGCTTCCATAAGTAATGGAAGCAATCGTCAGTCCTGCGACCAGTACCGGCCCCCAATGAATCATGCCAAACATTCCGAGCAGCACGCCCCAGAAAATCGTCCACTGGCGCGAACGCCGCACCTGCTTCGCGGCATCGGCTTGGACCGCAGCTCCGCGCGCGCGCGAAAAATCGATCATGCTCGAAGACGCCAGCGAATTCAGCGAGCCGCTCGCATTCGACATGGCCACCGCGAAAATCGCCGCCAACACAATTCCCACAAGGCCCACAGGCATTTGCGTGACGATGAATTCCGGAAGCAGCCGGTCGGGATCATGCTGCGGCACCGCAAATGGTATGTGCAGGCGATACACGTAGAGCATTATGCCAATCACCAGGAACAGCGTGAACTGCGCAAAAATGATCACGCCGCTGGCGAGCAGTGCTTTTTTGCTGTCGCGTTCCGACCGCGCCGCCAGCAGCCGCTGCACCATCGTTTG
Organism: Candidatus Acidiferrales bacterium; assembly: GCA_049281095.1. Classification (GTDB taxonomy): domain Bacteria; phylum Acidobacteriota; class Terriglobia; order Acidiferrales; family UBA7541; genus DAHUXN01. The sequence continues at coordinate 28,908 of JBAPRL010000060.1, read as the reverse complement.
ATCCGTGCCGTGGCTGGCCATGGTCAAAAAAGTGCCGCCAATCAACCCGGACCAGAATGTGTAGCTCTGCGTCAGGCTGAAGTGGAAGTCGAACACACGCAGCTTGTCTCCTGCCGCGGCTGCCGCGTGCGTGACGCCGGCCCATCCCATCGGAATCCGGTGCAGCAGCAGAAAAAACGTGGCCAGCGAACCGGCGATGTACAAAAAGAATTGCATCACGTCCGTCCAAATCACCGCGCGCATTCCGCCCTCGAACGTATAGAAAAGCGTCAGCAGCGTGATCACGCCCACCGACACGCGGTCATTGAATCCCATTGCGACGCTCACCACTTTGCCGATGGCCGCAAAGCGCACGCCTTCCGCCAGGGATCGCGTCACCACGAAGATGCTCGCCGCCGCGGACTTCGTCCGCGTGCCGAATCGTTTTTCGAGCAGTTGATAAGCGGTAAAAAACTCGCCGCGGAAATATTGTGGGATTAGAATGATGCATAGGATGACGCGCGCTACCAGGTAGCCGATGACCAGTTGCAGAAACGCCATGTTCGTCGCGTAGGAGATGCCGGGCGTGCTGATGATGGTCAGCGTAGACGTTTCGGTGGCGACGATCGAGCAGGCCAGCGCCCACCACGGCGCCGAGCGTCCTCCGAGGAAGTAATCGCGGATGGTGCGCTGCTTTCGGGCGTAGCGCAATCCGAACAGCGTCACGCCCCCGAGATAGAGCACGATGATGGCGAGGTCGATTATGCCGATACGCATTGCGTGCTATCCGCAGAAGTCGCGCGATGCTATCCGCGTTGTTCGAATGGTGTCAACAACTGGTGTTGGCGGTCGCCGGATGTTTGCTGCGCCGCAGGGAGCAATCTGCTAAATGAGCCTCTTTCTCGGTTTTGACGCGGGCGGAACGAAAACGGATTGCACGCTCATTGATAGCGCCGGCCGTTTGCTGGCGGAAACGCGCGGTGGCGGCGCAAATCCGATGCGCGCTGGGTTTGCCCGAGCTTGCGACGTGCTGGGAGAAACCGCCCGGCGCGTTCTCGGGGAGGCCGGCCGTAACGCCGAAAGCGTGGGCGCGATTTGCGCCGGAATTGCGGGCGCTGGCCGCCCGCGCGTCGCGCGTCGCATCATGTCTTATTTCAAGCACGCGTTTCCGCACTCTGCCGTTCGTGTCGTCACGGACATCGAGCTTGCTTTGAGCGCCGCTGTGGGCGATGGTCCCGGCGTGGTGATCATTGCGGGAACGGGCTCCGCGGTCGGCGGCCGCAACGCGGCGGGGCAGGTCGCTCGCTCGGGCGGCTGGGGACCGTGGATCGGCGACGACGGCAGCGCATACGACGTTGGCCGCCGCGCCGTGAAGGCCGCGTTGCGCGCGCGTGACGGCCTTGGTCCCGCGACGCTGCTCGGCGACAAAATCCTTCTCGCGCAGGAGACTCACGATTGGCAGGTCGTGCTCGGCCGCATCGCGAAGCGTCCCGACAGCGTCTTTCCGCCGCTGTTCCCGCTGGTGACGGCGTCAGCCGTCGCGGGAGACATTGCCTCGCAGGAAATTCTGGCCTCCGCGGGCAAATCGCTGGCGGTTCTCGCCGCGAGCGTCATCACCACGCTCGGCATGCAGAGTCAGTCATTTCTGATCGCGAAATCCGGCGGGGTCTTTTCGGAGCCTTCGCAACTCGAGTCCGTGCTCTCCGCGGAGCTGTTCCGCGTCGCCCCGAACGCGCAGATCGAGCCATTGCGCGTTTCTCCCGCTCGCGCCGCCGCTGAGCTGGCCCGCAAATCCGTTGCCGCCGCGGTCGCTCATGGCTCGTGATTCCGCAGCGCGCCGCGTCAACATGAAGTGGTACATCGTTATTGCCGGCGCGATTTTTGTCATCCTGCTGGTGTACTCCTCTTTTCGCCAAAGCGTTTATCGCGTCGAAGCCTGCGTGGATTTTCATGGACGCAGCCATTGCGCGCAAGCCTCCGGGCAAACGCGCGCCGCCGCCATTCGCAGCGCCGAAGAAATCGACTGCGAACTCATCGCTAACGGCCGCGACGAAAACATCGCCTGCCTCGACCAACAGCCTTCCTCCGTGCGCGCCGTCCCCGCAAAATAGCGCGCCGTATCGATTCGGATTGCCTTGACACTTGCCTTAGGGCTTTCTAGCATCGTCCAGGCTGAGGAACTTCGATCCTTTGCGAATAGGTGCATTGAGTGAGCGGATCCGAGCGCCGCAGGCACAAACGCTATCCTTGCCAGGCCGCTGTTAAAATCACTTGGGGCCAAGTCCACCTCGAAGCCACGCTGCGCGATATCAGCGCCTCGGGCATGTACCTCGAGACGCATGAGCCGCTCTGGGCTCGCGCGCAATTTTCCGCCCACCTCGTGCTTCCGGAAGCCATCTATGTAGAATGTATTGTTCGCCGCGTGGATGTGGGAAAAGGCATGGTCGTCGAGTTCACCGAGGTCACTCAGGAAACAAAAATGAATCTGACTCACCTCATCTGGAAGCTTGCTCACCAGTGACGCGCTGTCCCCATTGTGGGGCAGCGCGCGCCGCTCTTGCCGTCTGCGAAAACTGCGGCATGAATCCTGCGGAAGCCAGCCGCGCCATGCGCCGCAGCCTCGTCAATCGTCTGGGGATTTTTCTCCTCGGTGCCGTCGCATTTTTCGTTCCTTGTTTCTTCTATCCGCCGCTGGAGCTCGATGGCATCCTTATTTTTGTCGGCGTGATTTTTTTCGCCACTATCGCACTGGCCATGTGGGCCGAGCGCCGCTCCATTCGCGGGCAGGAAGTCGAACTGCTCAAGCGCATTTTCCACGGCTTGGTGCCCATTCCCTGGCTGCTCGGCGCGCTTCTGTTCATCAATGGCGCTCTCGACCGCTCCGCTCCGCGCGACGTCGAAGCGACGGTGGTCAGCCGCCTCGCTGTTCCGGGCCTCTTGCCGATGCATCAGCTGATCGTCAAGTCCTGGCGCGACGGCCGTGGCGTGGAACGCCTGGCTGTCACGCGCCAGGACTTCGATCGATTTCACCCCGGCGACCACGTCATCGTTCGCGTCGAAGACGGACTGGTTAGCATTCCCTGGATTTTCGGCGTCTACAATCCATAACCCTTGATGTAGTGTCATTCTGGGCGCAGGGAAGAATCTCGCCTTGGCCTTCCGCCGCATTCCGGCGCGAAGATAAATAGCCGGAGCCCCATGAACCTCCCTGACGCCATCACCGAGCGTTTTCCATTCCTCGATCCCCTCGAGGAAGATTGGCAGCCCGTCGCCCGCTGGGCGCTGGCCGTCTGGCTGATTTTTTACCTGCTCTTTTTGTACCAGGCTTATCGTCACCAGGGCCCGCTGCTGACGATCGACGTTGTTTTCGTCCCCATTCACGAAGGTGGGCATCTTCTTTTCCGTTTTTTCGGCAGCCAATGGATCTACATCGCGGGCGGCACGTTCATGCAGCTCTTCGTGCCATTTGCGCTCGCGGTCTATTTCGCCTTCCAGCGCCACGTCACTGGCACAGCCTTCTGCGCATTTTTCTTTTTCGAACAATTTCTGCCCATCGCAACCTACATGGCCGACGCGCGCGCTCAGGAGCTTCCCCTTGTCACCGTGGGAGACAGCGACTACATCATTCACGACTGGAATTATTTATTCACGAGCCTCGGTGTGCTCGATCACGACACGCAAATCGCAGCCACGGTTCGCGCGCTTGGCTGGCTCGGCATGTGCGCCACTGTCGCGTGGCTCCTCTTCCGCGCGTCGCGTTCACCCGCGGCCGCTGGCAGCACGCAAGCTCCGAGCTGATCTCCACTCTTTCTCCAATAGGTCACTCCGAGCCTGCCTGCCGCAGGCGGGCGAAGGTGCGGCCAGCACCCGACGAGGGATCTGTTTTTCCATCTTCAGCCCCAGCCTCTAGCATCCGTCTACACCGTGAGACAATCCAATTAGTATGAAGCGCGTTGTCGTTCTCGGCTCCGGTTTCGCCGGCATGCAGGCGGTGGTCGATCTCGAACGCCTGTTCCGCCGCACGCCCGAATATGAAATTCTTCTGATCAGCGATCAGAACTTCGTTCTTTTCACGCCGCTCCTTCCGCAAATTGCTTCCAGCCAGATCGACCCGCGCCATATCGCGCAGGCCGTTCGCGACGTTCGCGGACGCCGCCGTTTTCGCTTCCTGCGCAGCGTGGTTCGCTCGCTTGATCTGCAAAATCGCCGTCTCGAAACGGCCGCCGGCCCCATCGCGTACGATTCACTCGTCATTGCGCTCGGCAGTCGCACAAATTATTTCAATACCCCCGGCGCGCGCGAGCATGCTTACGACTTCAAGACTCTCGAAGATTCCCTCGTTCTGCGCGAACGCATTCTCGACCTCTGCGAGCACGCCGACCACATCGCCGATGCCGCGGAACGCCGCCGCCTTCTCACGATCGCTGTCGTCGGTGGAGGTTACACCGGCGTCGAGCTGCTCACCGATCTACAGGATTTCCTTTTTAACTATGCCGCCCGCTACTATCGCGGCCTCACGCGCGACTCATTCCGCCTGGTCTTGATCGAAGCGACGGACAGCATCCTCGGCGGCATTCATCCCAGCCTGCGCGCGCACGCCATGAAGCGGTTGGGCCGCGAAGGCATCGAAATTCTCTACCATTCGCGCGTCACGAGCTGCTTCGAAGACGCCGTCGAAATCAACGGCGGCGACAAACTTCCCGTCACAACCGTGGTTTGGACCGCCGGTGTGCGCGCGCACGAGCTCGTCGAAGCGCTGCCCGCCCCGCACGACCGCGCCGGGCGCGCGCGCGTCAATGAATATTTGCAGCTCGAAAATCATCCCGAAGTGTTTGTCGCGGGAGATTCCGCGGTGGCTCCCGATGCGGATGCTCCCCAGGTTGCTCCTGTCGCCATCGGACACGGAAAAATTGCGGCGCGCAATATCGCGCTTCGCGAGCGCGGCGAGCCGCTCGAAGGTTATCGCTACGTTTCGCAGGGAATGCTCGTGTCGCTCGGCACGCGGGATGCCGTCGTCAGCGTTGCGGGAATCCAGGTCCACGGCTACGTCGCGTGGCTGTTTTGGAACGCCGTCCACCTCTACAAGCTCGTCTCGTTGAAAAAACAATTTCAGGTGGCATTGGATTGGTCCCTCGCCACGATTTTTCCTCGCGACGCTGCCATTATTCGCCGCCCCCACGGCTGCAGGCTGTGCGAAGCCGCTGGGAACACTCCCTCCGCGTTGCCGTCCTCCGCTGCTACCGCGTCCGAAACAAAACGCGCCACCACCGCGTGACCCGAGTCTACCGTCGCGTGGAACTTAGCTCCCGTAAATGATACTTTGGCCGCGCCAGATGGCCACCTTGCACAAACCGAAGTTCCTGTTCTGTTTCCTCTTGTCGTCGATTTTGATTTCCGTTGTGGCGCTAAGAGCTGAAGACAGGGCCGTATCGTACGGCTATCGCATTCTTCACACTTATCCACACGATCCTAAAGCATTCACCCAAGGCCTGATCTACCTGGACGGCCATCTCTACGAGAGCACGGGATTGAACGGGCAGTCTTCTTTACGCAAGGTGGACTTGCGGACCGGATTGGTGCTTCAACGTTATGACCTTCCTGCGGAGTTCTTTGGCGAAGGGCTCACGAATTGGGGAAGCACCCTTGTTCAGCTTACGTGGAAAGCGCAGACAGGACTTGTGTACGACCGCGCCACTTTTCGATTGCTGCGCACATTTCACTACCAAGGCGAGGGTTGGGGACTGACTCAGGATGGCGTGCACATTATTCTGAGCGACGGAAGTTCATCGCTTCGTTTTTTGGACCCGCAAAATTTCCAAGAAGTAAAACGCATCGTGGTGTCCGATGGCGGCGTCGAAGTCCACGATCTGAATGAACTCGAATATATTCATGGCCAAATCTACGCGAATGTATGGCAGACGGACCTCATCGCAATTATTTCACCGAAGGACGGACACGTGGTGGGCTGGATCGATTTGGGCGGATTGCAGCCGGCGAGCGTGCGCGCGAATTCCGACGCGGTTCTGAACGGCATAGCGTTTGACGCCACACACGATCGTTTGTTCGTGACGGGAAAGTTGTGGCCGAAGCTCTTTGAGATTCAGCTCGTTCGAAAAAACGCGCCGCACAAGTAGCTCGTGAATTGTCCTGCAAGGCGGGAGTTGCGTTCGATCCGAATTTTCGCCGCTGATTTTCGGGCGCTGCGCTTCCCACTCACGCGCGAAAATGCTACCGTGTCGCTGCGGAGATTCACAGCCGGTCTGACGCAAAGCACCGCTGCTCATGCCATCATCGCTCACGGATGTCCTCGAATTCGCGCTCCTTACGCTCACTTCGATTTTCTTTCTCGTTGATCCATTCGCCGTGATTCCGCTTTTCCTTGCGGTGACCTCGGATGCCTCCGTTGCGGAGCGCCGCCAAATGGCGCGCCGTTCCGCGTTGACCTGCGCCATTGTTCTTTGCGCGTTCGCTCTGGCCGGCAGTTTGATTTTCAAATTATTCGGCATCACGCTGCCCGCTTTCAAAATCGCGGGTGGAATTATCCTTCTGCAGATCGGCATCGACATGTTGCAGGCCAAACAGTCCGGGCAGCGCACCACGCCCGAGGAAACCAAAGAAGGCGCCGCCAAGGAGGACGCCAGCATTATTCCACTCGGAATGCCGATGCTCGCCGGCCCCGGCGCGATTTCCACGGTGATGGTGCTCATTGGCGAGTCGCACACGGTGTGGCGGCGCGGAGTTGTTTACGCGGCGATTGTCATCACGTCCCTCGCGGCGTATTTGGTTCTCGCGGGCGCGGGCCGCGTACGGCGCTACATGGGCGAGACGGGCATTCGTATTTTGATGCGGCTGATGGGCTTGCTGCTCGTCGCGCTCGCTGTGCAATTCGTCGCCAACGGCCTCATCGATTTCGGCCTGCTGAAAAACCCCGTCGCGCACTAGCTTCTTGTTTTTCTCTTAAGACTTGCTGCTGACGCATCATCTGTGATCTTTCTCGTCAGGGCACGCCTCATCTCGGCGAGGCTTCTTTGTTCCATAAAGGCATAAAAGACCTCGTCGCCTTCTGCGGGTTTTTGGATCCAAGATAAATCGCGCACATCCAAAATCTCTTTGAAGCGAACTCTTACCGGCTCGCCTAGAGCATTTGTGTATGAATGCTGTTCCTTTCGTCCAAACTGTCGGCCTTTTCTATCAGCCTGGTCTGCTGTTACGGCTCTAATCAATACGACGCGAACCTCGAAGGTTGTCGGTGGCTTTTTGTGGACGTATTCGAACACCATCATGACGCTGAACCAATCTGCACGATTGAGTGCTTTGATTTTTCGAGGCACGATCGCTCAGCTGCGAGGGGAATAGAACTTGATATCGACGGCGTCGACCATCTGGGGCAGAGGCAGGCCCTTTTTTTCGTATGCGGAGATGTCGGGTTCGTGTTCGAGAGTCAGGCCGATGTCGTCGAGGCCCTTGAGCAGGCAACTCTTGCGAAACGGATCGATCTCGAAAGAGCGCTGGAAACCCTTGCCGTCGCTGACGGTCTGATTTTCCAAATCGACGGTCAGTGTGTAGCCTTCATTTTTTTCGAGGCGCGAGAAAAGCTCATCCATGTCCACGTCAGAAAGCGTCACGGGCAGAATGCCGTTCTTGAAGCAGTTGTTGTAAAAAATGTCGGCGTAGCTCGGCGCGATAATGGCGCGAAATCCGTAATCGCCAATGGCCCACGGCGCGTGTTCGCGGCTGGAGCCGCATCCGAAATTCGCGCGCGCGAGCAAAATCGAAGCGCCTCTGTAGCGCGGCTTGTTCAGCGCAAAATCCGGATTCGGTTTTTCGCCCGGCAAATAGCGCCAATCGTAGAACAGCACGCGGCCATAGCCTTCGCGCGTCAGAAATTTCAGGAATTGCTTCGGCACCATTTGGTCCGTGTCCACGTTGACGCGATCCATCGGCGCGACGAGACCCGTATGTTTTGTGAACGGCTTCATGGCGCTAGAATTGCCTCGTGATAGTTGCATATTGCGCGGACCCCTCACCTGGTGCGGGCGCGGAATCATCGCGTGCCTTGTAGCTCTTGGCGAATGCGATGCGAGTTTCTCTTTCCTCGGCCCCTTCTGCCGATGTAAGAGATCCGAACTGCCGATGATTCGCGGCGAGGTCTCTGGCACGTTGATAGCAGCAAGCTTTATCGAATGTTTCCATGAAATCCGCGGGAAGTGTCTGATGGGAACTGCCCCAGAAATTCATGACTCTTTGGGCGAGTTCGTCAGCGTGCTCGATGTAATGATCCAAGTCCACGTCACCCCTCCTTGGCTGGTACCCCTTCATCCGGCGACAACGAGTTCTTCTACCTTGCGAATATAGGGAACTTCCCCTGATTCGAGATCGACAAGCAAATCCTTCAGATTGCTGACTAGCTCCTCTTTGGATATTCCTTGGGTCTCGTAATCAGGATAATCATTCAGGAATCCAAGATAATAATTTCCATCCTTCCAGTACGTGAACTTCAATGTTTTCATAAGCGACTCCTCGCCTCAGTTTCCGTTGCGCCAGTGGCGGACGTCGACGAAATGGCCCTCGATGGCGGCGGCGGCGGCCATGAGCGGGCTGACCAGATGGGTGCGACCGTCCTTGCCCTGGCGGCCTTCGAAATTGCGATTGGAGGTGCTGGCGCAGCGCTCGTGCGGCTGCAGAACGTCGTCGTTCATGCCGATGCACATGCTGCATCCGGCGTCGCGCCATTCGAATCCGGCGTCGCGGAAAATTTTGTCGAGGCCTTCCTCTTCGGCTTGCGCTTTCACGCGGCGCGAACCCGGAACAACGAGCGCCTGCTTCAATGATTTTGCCACGTGCTTTCCGGCGACGAGTTTTGCAGCGAGGCGCAAATCTTCGAGGCGCGAATTCGTGCACGAGCCGATAAAAACGCGGTCGAGCGCAATGTCCGTGATTAGCGTGCCAGGCTTCAGATCCATGTACACCAGGGCGCGCTCGGCGGCTTTGCGGTCAACGTCGTTGGCGAAGGAAGCGGGATCGGGAACGCGCTGCGTGACGTCGGTGACCATGCCGGGATTCGTTCCCCATGTCACTTGCGGTGCAAGCTTCGCCGCGTCGAGCTCGACGGTTTCGTCAAATTTCGCGCCGGGATCGGAGGGCAGCGTTTTCCAGTGTTCGACCAGTTTCTGAAACTCTTTTCCACGCGGAACGAACGCCTTGCCTTCGAGATACGCAAAAGTGGTTTCGTCGGGCGCGATCATTCCGGCGCGCGCGCCGCCTTCGATAGACATATTGCAAATGGTCATGCGCGCTTCCATCGAGAGAGCGCGAATGGCTTCGCCGGTGTATTCGAAAACGTGGCCGTTGCCGCCGGCGATTCCTAATTTTCCGATGATGGCGAGGATGATGTCTTTCGACGCGAGGCCGGCGCCGAGTTTTCCTTTCACTTCGATGCGCGTGGTTTTCGATTTGAATTGCGAGAGGCACTGCGTGGCGAGCACGTGTTCAATTTCGCTGGTGCCGATGCCGAAGGCGAGCGCGCCCATCGCGCCGTGTGTGGAGGTGTGGCTGTCTCCGCAAACGATGGTGAAGCCGGGCTGCGTGATGCCCAGTTCCGGCCCGATGATGTGCACGATGCCTTGATTGCGGCTGTGCAGGTCGAACAAACGTACGCCCGTCTCATTGCAATTTTTGGCTAGGGCTTCGAATTGTCCCGCAGCGTCGGCATCGAGCACGGGCAATTCGCGATTTTTCGTGGAGACGGAATGATCCATCACGGCGAAGGTGAGCTCGGGGCGGCGGACTTTGCGGCCCGCAGCTTTGAGTCCCGCAAATGCCTGCGGAGAAGTGCCTTCGTGGATCAGGTGGCGATCGATGTAAATCAGCGAGGGCTGCCCGGGGACTTCGCGCACGACGTGCGCGTTCCAGATTTTTTCGTAAAGGGTCAGCGCGGGCATGAGTTTTTGCTGGACGCGCTCCTTTTCGCGAGGCTTGGAGCTATGGGCGTGCAGCGCGAGCCGACGAGAGAGACGCGTGAAACGGGCGCGGCGTTGCGAGAGAATTGAGTAGAAGTGCAGGCAAGGCGCGAGCGCAAAAGTGCTCCAAAGTTATCGATTAGAAATTCGTTTGTGCTGTGTTTTCTACAACTTAGCTCGATTTCTAATTTCGCGGGTTGGCGACTAGAAAGAGCGCGGGAATCGGAAACAAATAGGCCTGAAAACGGGAATTTGTCCCGATTAGAACAATAGCCGGCGCTTTGTTTTGTGTCAGTTAGCGGCAATTCTAATAATTCTGTGTTGCGATTAGAAATGAGCGACGAGGCAGGGGTTGGTGGAAAGGGTTGCTGTGTTTGCTGATCGCGAAATGCTTCCTGCGTCACCGTGTGTCTCACCGCCGCTGCGTTGGAAATCCTGCTACGACAAGGCTAGCACAACGCGGGCGGAATTGTTAGAGGCGGGCGTGGCTGGGTCAGGGGCGGTAGGCAGTGGCGGAGAGGGAGCGGGAGGCGAGTTCGGCTTCGATATTGCCTGCCAGAAAGCGGCGTGCGGAGTCATTGTGTTTGAGGAAGGCGTCCGTGTGGCACAGAGTCAGCCCGCGGATGAATAAGTGGGCTTGTTCGCCGGAGCAGAGTTCCGCGACGGGCTTCATTTCCTTCTGAATCCAGGCCAGCGCCGGCGGCCACTGCATGGCGCGGACTTTTTCGTGCTCGTGCTCAACATTGTCGATGAAGTGGAGATGGTCAGCGCGATGGAGAATGAACATCCGCTTCGTTGCGGGAGTTCTTTCGAAAATTTCGTACATGCCCGCGAGGGGAAGGGAAACGTCATTCTCGGCTACGAGGTAAAGCGTAGGAACGTCGCGATTCCAGGCGAAAGTGAGCGTGACGGGAAGAATGCCGGGCCGGGGATTTGAGGCTCCGCCAGGGGCGAGGGCGACCACCGCGCGGATACGCAGATCGGCCTCAGGCGTGGCGAGCGCGGTCCAACCACCGAAACTGTGTCCGACGATTCCGATGCACGATGGATCGATCGCGGCTTGTGAACGCCAGGAACGCTCGGCGAGCAAACCGTCGAGAAGAAAACGAATATCCGGCACGCGGCTGGCAATCACAGCTTGGATTCGCGCGGCAGTTTGCTCGGAGGTTCCTTCACTCTTGCGCATCAACTCCGGGGCTATGACTTCGGAGTGATCTGGCGCAGCGACAAGATAGCCGTGGCTGCTCAAGTGAGTGCAAAGAAAGGTGGCAGCGCGGCGGTGTCCGCCGCTGTGATGCGAAAAAAGGATCAGGGGGTAAAGGCCGGGCTGTGGCGAGGCATCGCGCACGGCGGCCTGGCGCAGCGGCGTGTCGCGTGAAGGAACGGTGGAAGCGTCTTGAGTTGCTGGGGCAAGGTCCTGGTTGGTATGGCGGGCTGCCGCGGGATACCAGATTTCGCAAGGGAACAGGCGGTCGCGCGATTCATCGCGAATCTGGATGGTGCGCACGCCCACGGGAAAAGGTCCGCGCGCGAATGGGTCATACTTGTGGATCTCGGCAGCGGTGGTTGCGGAATCATGCGTGGGGTTTGTGCGAGTCATCCTGAACAGTTCCCCTTCGCGGACATGTTGGCACAATCACGATGTGGCGGCAACGAGATGACAGAGACGTTTGGCCAGGCGCAATTAGCCGAAGGAGGGGGAGGAGGGGAGGGAGCGAGAAGAGATTTGGTTTTGGGCGATAGAGTCGGGCGCGGGGAGGGCGTGCGCGGGAATGAAAGTGGAGGCGGGCGCGGCGGCGGTGGGGATGCCGAAGAAGGCGGAGATTTGCGGAATGGTGTTGGGCTGGCTCCAGTAGTCGCCGTGATTGTAGCCGTGGCTGGGAGAGATGAACATTTCGGTTTCGGCGGTCCAGTTGGATTGCGGCTGACCGTAACGTCCGATGGCGGTAGGAAAAAAGCCTTCGCGGGCGGCGGTTTCTCCGATGGGGAAAGCAAAATGGAGAACGGTGTCAGCTTCGGAATAGAGAGTGCGGCGCGTGGCGCTGAGAATGGCGGACTGATAGAGCGGGCCATTCGATTCGACCATCGAGACGGGCACGGCGGCGGCCATCATGCAGAAGCCTTTGAATTGCATCTGGGAGCTGAGGGCGCCTGCGGCTTTCATGTTTTCGAGTGCGGAGAGCAGCTCGAGAACGACGCGATTGCCGAGGGAATGCGCGATGAAATAGACGTCGAGGGTGCCACCGGCGGGCGCGGGCAGCGTGGCGAGAAAATCGGCGAAGGCCTTTGCGGAATCCTGCGCGGGTTGCAATTCGAGTGCGTAACTAAGGGCAGAGAACTTTCCCCAGGCTTTGTCGCCGGGCCAGTAGCATGAATGGATGGCGGGTTGCCATTTGTCGTGAAGGGGGTTTCCCGGGCCGGGGAAATTCTGGAAGAAAGATGCATAGGATTGGTGCGCGACAGTGAAGGAGTCGTTGTAGCCGTGGAACAGGAAAACGAGCTGGCTGCCATAGGCGCCGAGCGAGCCTGCGACCTGCGCGAGGACTTCGCCGCCAGAAGCGTCGGAGCGGACGCTGAGTTCGCCGGAGGATAAAACGGGCGCCGTCATTTTTCAAACCGTTGTTGAGAGCATGGGGTCAAGTGCGCGTCTGTTCGATGGCCGCGACGAGGTCACGGGCCACGGGCGCGAGAAGTCCGGAGAAAATGGCGGCAAGCGCGATGAAGCAAACGGAGTGAGAGGAATTCAAGTGGCGGCCGCTGATGGCTAGTGCGGCGGCGGCCAGCACGGCGCTTGCGAGGATAGAAGTAAGCTGCATCCAGAATTTCCAGCGGAAGCCGACGGAGATTTGCAAGCTGTCGACGGCGCGCTGGATTTGGTGCGAGACGCGGTTGCGCGCGGCGACGAGCTCGTCGACTTGGTTGTGCTCGTCGTTGGTGAGCGTGACGGCGGGTTTGCGCAAGAGGGCTTTACGAGCTGACTGAATAGCGGGATCCGGCGGATTGATGGCGGCGAGGTCCGCCGGTTTCGATTGGCTGGCAAGGCAGCGGAGCAGGTCCCAGTGACGCGCGGGATAATCGAGAATGACTTGCATGGCAGCATTGATCTGGCCGCAGAGCTGCTCGATAGGCAGGGCGTAGAAAGCGTTGGCGTCGCCGGCAGTGCTAACGTGAACCAGATCGGTTTTCGCCTCAGAAAGGTTGATTGCTTCCGGCGCGGCAAGGGGGGAATGGGCGCGCGCGGCGAGCCAGTTTTCGACGCGGTTGCGCTGGAACCAGCGGCGCAACGGCAGCATGTTCTTGGCGGTTTGAATGAGCGCCATGCTGAGCGCGCCGACTCCGAGCAGGGGAAGGATGACGACGAGGCTCCAGCGCGTCAAGAACTGCAGGCCTTGCGTTAAGGATTGATCGGGAGTCATCGGGGCTCCTCGCGAAGAGAGATCGCGACGGTGTATACCACAGGAGAAATTCTATTGCCAGTTAAAGGAGCCGGACAGCGGGCTGCAAAACTAGAGTAGCGGGGGAGTAGAACGTCGCGCAGAAGAGACCGTTTATTGCGACGAGTCTGAAGCGGATGAGGCAAGGGCTATACGCAGCGTTTGTTCCGCGGGAAAAGCAGTGAAAGTGCAGGAAGGCTGAGTCGCCGCACTGCACGCGAGGACGCCGCGCAGAAGAATCTTGCCGGATTCGCTTCCGGGGAAGGAGTAGGGAAACTTGGCGGCGCTCAGCGTCGCGGCGTAGTCATGGAGAGTGTCGCGTAGATTGTCAGCCGTTTTTGGGTCAGCATCTTTGTCCGTGGGAGCGGATTTCGGCGTGCTCTCGGGATTTTCGTCGATGGCGATGAATTTGGCGTCGACGGAAGGAGCGGAAGTAGCTGCGCCGCCCGCTGCAGCGGGAGAAGAAAGAAGGGCCCAAAATTCGGCCTTGGCGTCGATTTTTTGCGGATTTGGCAGAGTGATGGCGCGGCGCTGGGAGGCAGGCGCAGAGGAAATCTCTTTGTCCGCAAGCTTTTTACCGGCGAGAGCGACGAGGCGGCCGCGCGTTTCGACGGGAGGATTTGGGTAAGTCAAAGCGAGCGCGTAGGCGTGAATGGCATCGTCGCGGCGGCCTTCTTTTTCGTAAATCTGGCCGAGATGATCACCCATGTCGGAGCGATCGGCAAGCATCCATGCTGCCTGGATATAGTCTTCAGCAGCCTTCAGGTTCCCCTGCTTGAATTTGATCCAGCCGACGGTGTCCCAAAAGGTCGCGAGCGTTTGAACAAGGCCGGCCTGTGTCGGGCCGGCGGTATCGAGCGAAGTGGCGTTCAATTGGGCTTCGATGGCATGAATGGAGTTTTCCGAATATTGCTCGGCGAGATCGAGATGCGAATTGTTGTCGGCAAGATAAAAGGCGACGTTGTTCCAGGTCATCGGAGAAGGAGCTTTTTCCAGGACGGTATGGAAAGCGGCGAGCGCAGCGTCGTCTTGATGCAAGCCGAGATCGGCCGCGCCTAGGCCGGTGTAGAGATTGAACTCATCGGGCCTGATCTTGAGAGCGGTTTGGTATTCTTTTTGGGCGGCGTCGTATTTTTTCTGCTGGAGATAAACGCCACCGAGATTGGCGTGAGCGTATCGATCCAGGGGATTGACTTCGATCTGCTTCAGAAATTCCGTGACCGCGTCATCGTAGCGGCCAAGGCCTCGATAGGCTAGGCCGAGATTGTTGTAGGCATTTGCGTCGTAGGCATTTTTCGCGATGGCTTGTTGGAGCGCAGGAACGGCATCGGCATAGTTCTGCATTTCATTGTAGGCATTGCCGAGAGCGTTCCACACGTTGTCGCGGTCGGGATCCTTCGCGGCAGCAGCGGCGTAGAGCTTGGCGGCTTGAGCGTAATTGCGGCTCCGCTCCGCGTCGACACCGGCGTGAAAGAGATCGTCAGCAGACATGCCAGTTGGAATGGAGCCGTTCCCAGGCGAGGCGTTTGCGAGCTCGATCTTCTGATTCGTGTCGCCGAGGATTGTGTTCCGGAAAGCTTCCCAATCGTTATAGCGAGCGGGCGGAAGCTGGGAATTTCGAACAAGCAGGTGACGTTCGACGGTGACGGTGGCGGCGGTCGAGGAATACGTTGATTCATAGTCGGCGTAATCGCGAGTGATGTGAACGGGCACCGGCAAGGTAACGGTGACTTGCGGAGGCAAGGTGACTTTCCAGGTTGCCTTGTCATCGCGAATCGAGCCGATTTTCATGGGATCGGTGCTGTCTGTGTCTGGCTTGTTGACGGTAGCGACTTCCATGGCGGCGGACGGCACGTGAACCTCAATATCTTTTCGCGATAAATCGAGGAAGTTGGGTTCGGAGAATTGCGCTTCAAAAGTTATTGGCCGGTCGAGACTCTCGGTATTTGAAAAATGAGGGTTGGTGCACTTGGCGCTACTGCCGAGAAAGGCTTGCACCAGCCGGTCAGCCATTTTCGGCCAGTCATTTTGCGGAACCATGCGCAATGCAGTTCGAACGAGCACGGCGAAGTCACCGTCATCGGAAATCGTGAGTTTCCCCTGGAGGCGGCCGAAGGAGTCTACTTGGCCATCGATGGCAGTGGTGGTTGCAGGAGTAAACGGCGGGTCCATGGGAGTCTTTTGCAGCGAGGCGGGCGCTGCGGGCGGGATAACGAGGGCCTGCTTATCGCGTAACGGCGACACCAGAAGGCCAAAAGGAGCGACGCCGGGGGTGGTATCCGCCCAGTGATTCTTGCCATCCAGGACGACAATGTTGATGAGGTGATCGAACTGGCCGGGAGAGGGCATGTCCGGGTCGATCTTGCGCTGGAAGTTGATCAGCACGGGATAAGATTCGATGTTTTCTGCGGCGAGCAGGGCTTCCAAGAGAGTGGCCTTGTCCTTACAGTCGCCGTACTGATTGGAAAGGACGTCCGCGGCGGGGTGCGGCTGGTATCGGCCGAGACCAAAGGAAAGGCTGACGTAACGAATGTTTTTGGAGACGTAATCGTAGATGGCCGTGGCTTTTTCGGCGGGAGTCGAGAGGCCTTTGACAAGCTCTTCGGCCTCGGCGCGGACGGGGTCGGAAACGGCAGCGCGAGGCTTCTGCAAATCCGCGTACCACTGGCCCAACTGCTCCCAGCTCGCGAAAGTAGAAATCTGAACATCGGGAAGCTCGGGCTCTTTTTGTTTCTTCTTCTCTTTGTCGTCATCGGAAGAGTCATCGGGGTGTTTGGTTAACGACGAGTGCCAGGTATAGATGCGGCGATCACCTTGGTCCTGGATGTTGGGAGCGGCGATGCCGTTTGAGGTTTTGACGTGAAGGTGGCGAGCGCGCGGAAGATTGACCTCAAAGGTTTCGTCCAGAGTGATGATCTGTTTGGAAGCGTTCCACTGAGTGAAGAATTGTCCTGGTACCAACGGCTGAACCGTAACGCTATGGATCTGATATTCGAGGGTGTCGCCGACGTTGAGGTCGGGCACGGTGATGTGCATCTGGCGAATGTCCGTGTAGGTCGGCGCAACGCGCTCTACGGGAGAGCTGAGATCCTGGACAGCCTCGGGGCCAGCGGTGACGACATGGCCGTCAGGTTTGTGGACGCGAACGAAGTCGGCGGAAATCTTATCGCTGACGGCCGAGTACGTGAAGACGAGCTGCCCCCAGGTTTGCAAGGCTTGGGGACTTTGGATCCGAATTCGGGCGTATTGAATCTCTTCGCCGGAACCGTCGTTTTCGAACTTAAATGACGTGCGGTCCTGCTCGAGAACAGAGCCTTCGTTGGAGTAGTCGGGCGCCGAGGGAGTAGGGGCTTTCTTGACGACTACAGTGGTGGGCGTTGGCGGCTGCGTTTGAGCGGAGGATAGTGTGGCAAAAACGAGCAGACTGCCAGAGAGGAAAAGGAGCCGTGGTAACCCAGGTCGCACAGTGGCGCGAGAGTAACGCAGGGCAGGGCGAATTGCAAGCTTAGTGGGTGCTTGTGGTTGCGGGGAGAGCTGGAGCGGGCGTGGACAGTAGAGCATGGCTGTACGCGCGGACAGGTGACACCAGGCAGCGAAGCCAATGAAAATGGTGATACGAGCGGGCAACTGCAACCGCCGGTGCTATAATCCTATTTTCAGCCTGACAACGAGAAGATCGACTAGGTTGAAGGGAGCGGGATGATGGGTATTCAGTTCCGAGAATTGGTGGCGTGGGTTCGGCATCGGAAGATTTTCGCAGGTGTCCTGCTGGCTTTGACTTTGGGACTGGGCATTATCGTTGGGACATTGATACCGGGACACGTGGCGGCGAAGCGCACTGTCAACGGGGATTCGCCGGCGATGATAGCGATTCCGGATCCGGTCAACTTGTCGAACGGCTTTTCGACTATCGTGACCCACGTGGAGCCCGCGGTGGTGAATATCTCGACGACGCAGGTGTTCGAAGCGCCGAAAGGCAAACCGGGCGAAAAAGGGCAGGACTCCTTCCAAGATTTCTTCAACAAGTTTTTCAAGCAAAACCCAGGTCCGGAAGGCCCGGAGGCCGAGAAGAGCCTAGGATCGGGCGTCATTGTGGACCGGAAGGGATACGTCCTGACGAACGATCACGTCATTGACGGGGCGACGAAAATCCAAGTGGCGGTGGACGGCGATCCCACGCACTACACGGCGCGGGTTATCGGAATCGATAAACAAACGGATCTGGCGGTGATCAAGATTGACGCGGATCACGCGCTGCCGACGGCGCGGCTGGGGAATTCGGACGGAGTAAAGGTCGGAGACTGGGTGCTTGCGTTCGGGAGCCCGTTTTCGCTGAATGGCACGGTAACGGCAGGAATCGTTAGCGCAAAGGACAGGCAAGGAATCGGGCAATCGCAATTTCAGGATTTCATCCAAACGGATGCGGCGATCAATCCGGGAAATTCGGGCGGACCGCTGGTGAACCTAGCGGGCGAAGTGATTGGAGTCAACACGGCGATTTACACGGGAAGCCGAGGGTTTGAGGGTGTGGGATTCGCGCTGCCATCGAACACGGCGATCGACGTTTACAACCAACTGGTGACGGCAGGCCGGGTGACGCGCGGGTCGATTGGGATTCGATTCCAAGAGGACCAAGTGCACGACGCACTGCTGCACAAGCAGCTTGGCGCGCCGTATGGCGTGGTGGTGGAATATGTGACGCCGGGAGGGCCGGCGGCGAAGGCAGGAATCCAGCCCGGCGATGTGATTACCGAAGTCAACAGCCATCCGGTTCATGCGGGCGCGGACTTGATCGATCCCATCGTGCAGACGCCGATCGGGCATTCTGTGCAGTTGACGTTCATGCATAACGGGAAGACGGCAAACACAACAGTGGGCGTGGCGGACATGGCCAGGGTTTTCCCGGATGACACGGGAAACGACCAGTCGGCACCGGCGGATGCGGAAGCCGTGCCGTCGAGCTTTGGCCTGCACGTGGAGACGCTGACGGCCGAGGTCGCGCGGCGGATGCAAATGAGCGCGACGCAAACTGGCGTGATCGTTACAGGCGTGGATCCGGCGAGCTTCGCCGATGACATCAACTTCCTGGAGCGCGACGTGATCGTGGAAATCAATCACGCTGCCATCAACAACATCGAGGACTACAAACGAGAAGTTGCCAAGCTGGGGCCCGGGCAGGACGTACTGTTCAAGGTGATTCATCCGGACGGAACAGGGCAGCAGTTTACGGTCTTTAAGACCGGGACGATTCCGCAGCTAGGGAAGTAAGCAAGGAATGAGGAAGCGGATGCAAATCTGGCGGAAGCTGGCGAGCCGAAGCGCGCAAAGCGTTTTGCTGGCGGCAGCAACGTTGTGCTTTGGGCCGAGCGGCACGCGAGCGGCGTCCGGCCAGGCGCGTGCAAAGAGTCGTGCAGTGCAGAAGAGTGAAGCTCCGGTTAAGGCACGCAAGGCGAGTCTACGGAGCGCTGCGTACAAAACTCCGGCGCACAGACGGCGGCATCGGCGGATTCGGCATCACGTAATTCTGCCCAAGCAGCCGTCGGCGGAGCGCACGCAGGAGATCCAATCGGCGTTGCAGCGCGGCGGGTATTACGCGGGCGACCCCACGGGCAAATGGGATGCAGGCACGCAGCAATCGCTGCGGCATTTCCAGGAAGCGAATGGTTTGCCGCCGACAGGGAAGCTCGATGCACTCAGTTTGCAGAAAATGGGATTGGGTTCCGACGTGGCAGGGGTGAGCGCGCCACGGCCGGTCACGCCTGGCAATCCATCAACGTCTCCCAGTGCCGCGGCTCCAAAAACTCCCGGGCGGTAATTCCGTAGCGCGACTTCAGTAGGTCGACTTCCGCAGCCCAACCTCGGTGGCTCAACTTCCGTAGCTGATCGATATGTTTGCCTGCGCGTCATTCGTGACGGAGGGCGGATCACTATAATGCTGGGTCGATAGGTCTTTTGTTGAGCAATACATTACTGAATTTTAATTCCACAGAATTCGCGAGGGCTGTAGTCTTGATGGATGAGCAATTCGGAATTTGATCTGGTTGTGATTGGCTCGGGGCCGTCGGGACAGAAGTCGGCGGTTGCGGCGGCGAAGCTTAACAAACGCGTGGCCGTGGTGGACCGCAATCAAATGATCGGCGGCGTGTGCGTGCATACGGGAACGATTCCGAGCAAGACGCTGCGCGAAGCGATCCTGCATTTGAAGGCTTTCACAGACGCGGCGCCGTACAGCAGCGACGGAGGGGCGAAGACGGATGTTTCGGTGCAGAATCTGGCGTACCGCGTGCAATCGATCATTTCCCGGGAGACGACGGTCATTCAAGCGCAGCTGAAGCGCAATCGCATCGCGGTGTTCGAGGGCGCTGCCCGATTCACCGACCCGCACACGTTGGTCGTTGAATCAGCCAATCGTCAAGCAATAACACTACGCGGTGAGCACATCGTGATCGCTTGCGGGACGCGCCCGGCGCACAGTCCGGAGATTGTGTGCGACGGGAAACGGGTGATCGACACGGACCAGCTTCCCGGGATGAATGGCCTCCCACGAGAGGCGATTGTGGTGGGCGCGGGCGTAGTGGGGATCGAGTATGCATCGTTCCTGTCGGCGCTGGGAACGGAAGTGACGCTGATCGACCAGCGGCCGGCGATTTTGGATTTTGTCGACCGGGAGATTGTCGAGGCGCTGTGCTATCACCTGCGACAGGCGGGCATGACGTTCCGTCTCGGAGAAAAAGTGACGCGGGTCGGCATCGATGAACAACGCGACCGCGTGTTCGCAGAGCTGGAGAGCGGCAAGCGAGTAACAGCGGACGTGTTGCTGTATGCCGTGGGCCGCCAGGCGAATGGAGATCAACTAAACCTGGAGGCAGCGGGTTTGCATGCAGACGCGCGAGGGCGGCTGTCCGTTAACCGGTCGCTGCAGACCGCTGTGCCACACATTTATGCGGTAGGCGATGTGATTGGCTTCCCGGCGCTGGCGAGCACGTCGATGGAGCAAGGGCGGCTGGCGAGCTGTCATATGTTCGGCGTTCCGTTTGTGTACATGGCGGAGCTTTTTCCGTACGGCATTTACACGATTCCGGAGATTTCGATGGTGGGACAGACAGAAGAGCAGCTAACGATGAAGAGGGTTCCGTACGAAATGGGAATCGCGAAATATGCGGAGTTGGCGAAAAGCATGATGCTCGGCGACGAAAAGGGAATGCTGAAGCTGCTTTTCGAGCGCAACACGCACGAGCTACTGGGAGTGCATGCGATAGGCGAGCGCGCGACGGAGATCATTCACATCGGCCAGGCGGTGCTTTCTTACGGGGGGAAGGTCGATTATTTTCGGGATACGGTTTTCAATTATCCGACCTTGGCGGAAGCCTACAAAGTTGCTGCACTCGACGGGCTGAACAAGCTTTAAGGCAGTGCATCCCCACTCGCATTCCCAATCCGATTTGCTCCCTGCTGTGTTCCTGAGCGGTTTGGAAATTCCCACCGACGGAAAACTCCGGCAAGCGCAATAGTAGCCAGAAGGAGAACCGCCGGATCCATCGGCAGGGTATAGCGCGGAAGGGCGAGCGTCGCGTAGTAGGCGCAGGGGAAAAAGACGGGGAAAGCGGCGAGGGGAAATGAGTAGATGCTACGCCGGAAGGCAAGCAGCACAATCCCGAGCAATGCGCCAATCGCGGCGAGAATGTTGAAGAGCAGGACGTAGCGGAACCAACCGGAATCGTTGCGCTCGAAGTCGCGAAGAGGAGTGGGCGTTCCCCCGGACCAAATAGAAACGAAGCGCTGGCCAAAGAGCCAGAGTTCGCGGCGAGGATGAGTTTCGATGTAACGGATGGCCTCGCGTTGCTTCACGCGCATGTAATCCATTTCGCCCATCTCGATGTAGTTCTCACGCTCGGATGAATCGTTGATGGGATGAAGATCGCCCAGCCACGGCGGCTTTGCCTGAGGGTTGTTGCCGAGCCACAATTGCAATCCAAGAACAGAACGCAAAGGCACGAATCTGTGGAAGACGGAGTAGTTGCGCACGGTCCACGGAACGCAGCAGAGCAAGGCCACGCCGAGGGCAATGGTCGGCAGCGCGAGCCACGAATGACGTTCCTGGCGGGCGCGATAGGCGAGCCAGACGAGCAAGAACGGCAGAAGCGAAGCGAGCGTGGGGTTGGTCATGAGCGCGAGGCCCCAAAGAAGGCCGTAACCGACCCAGTCGCGCGGGCGCGAAGATTCGGCGAGGGCAAGAGTAGCCCAGAGTATGATGGCGGCGAGGAGCGCCGAAAGGCATGCGTCCCACATGCTCTCGAAGGTGAGAAGAATGGCGTTGGGGAAGACTGCCCAGAGCCACGCCGCGCCAGCGCCGAGTCCCGTGCCGGCGATGCGTTTGCCGGCGAAGAAAATCGGGATGCAGGCCAGAGTCGTGAAGAGAATGTTGAGCGCGGTGGCGGCGAGGTAGGAATAGAAAGTGTACGTTCCGAAGATGCGAAAAACCCTCGACAGGAGCCAAGGGTACACAGGCGTCATCCAGGCGGTTGGGCCCGTGGGGACGCGGAACGGGGAAGCAAATCCGTGACCCTGCGCGAGAGACACCGCGATGTTGGAAGATTCGAACATGAAGGGAATGACGCTCAGGGCTTGCTGAGAATGTCGGCCGACGTAGTTCCACGCGAAGGCGACGCGCAGGGCAAGAGCGACAATGAGAATCAGAGTGAGCGACGTGAGAATGGCGCGGAGTTTTCTGGGCACAAAAGACGCCTTGCGAATGGATTGTTGCTCATTGCGCATTCGTTTTTCTCCGCAATGATTATTTACACTTCGCATCGCTCTACGTAAACTGAATTCACGAGCGGCCGCGAGGATTTTGGAACGCCATGGCGCGCAAGCGAAAAAAGCCGAAGTTCGAAAAAGGAACAGAAGCACGGCGAAGCGCGCGCGAAAACGTGGGCACGCCGCCTGCCGCGCGCGTCATTCCCGACCAGCGGCGCAAGCCTCCTAAGCACAAGAAACGGCTGATCGAAGACGATTCTCTCTAATGGATTTTCAGGTTCCGACGGAACCTAGCCTTTGGAGCCTCAACCGGGGCGGTAATCGGGGACTTTTTCACCGGGAAGAAAAACGGGACGAGCGGGTTTTCCGGATACCTTGGCGAGTTCCGTAGCGATGGTCTCAAGATCGCGCTTGGCGAAGCCGACCGAGGCGGTGTGAACTTTGCCGTCGGGTTGAATAAGGAAGATCGAGGGCACGTTGGTCAGGCCGTATTGCTTGGACACCTTGTAGCCGTCCGCATCGATCAGAGAAGCGAACTTCACGCCAAATTCGTTCAGGAATTCATGTGTGTCGGCGGCGTTATCTTGGGAGATGCCCCAGAAGGTGACGTGCGCATCGTCGTAGGTTTCGTAGAGGCGCTCGAGAAAAGGGAAAGTGAACTGGCAGACGGGGCAACTGATTTTGAAGAAAGCCGCGAGGACAGGGCCTTTCTTCAGCGCATCGGCAAGAGCGAAATTCTGTCCACTGACGCCGCCGAGCGTGAACGTCGGCGCCGCCATTCCGGCCTGAACCTTCGGCATGATCTTGCCTCCCAAAACCAACGAAAGTAGAGACTTCAAATTAATCATCTGTTCATTTGATTGTAACAAGCCGCTCCACGATGCACAAAACAAGCGTTTTTGCTTTAGTGGATGTGCTTAGTCTTTTTCTGGAGGTAATCCATCAGCAAATATTGGCCGAGGGTGTATGGCGTGGTGAAGTAGGCCTTGCCGTGGCAGAGTTCGGTCACTTTCTGGACGAAGTGCACGAGGCTGTAATCGCTCGCGAGCATGAAGGTGTTGATCAGGATGCCGGCACGACGGCATTTGGAGACCTCTTCGAGCGTTTGCGTGACCACGAGGGGATCGAGTCCAAAAGCATTCTTGTAGATTCGGCCGTCTTCGAGAGTGAGAGCGGAAGGCTTGCCGTCGGTGATCATGACGATCTGGCGCATGTCCTTTTTCTGACGGTTTAGAATCCGTTGCGCCAGGCGAAGGCCTTCGCGCGTGTTCGTGTAATAGGGTCCGACCTGCACGCGGGCGAGCTTGCCCAGCGGGATTTCCTCGGCGCTGTCGTGAAAAAGGACGCAGTGCAGAGAATCGCCGGGATATTGCGTATGAATTAAGTGGGAAAGAGCGAGCGCCACGCGCTTCGCAGGAGTGAAGCGGTCTTCGCCGTAAAGAATCATGCTGTGACTGCAATCGAGAAGCAGCACGGTGGCGCAGGAGCTTTGATATTCGCACTGGTGAACCATCAAATCCTGGTAGTCAATGTCGAGCGGAAAGGCGGGCGAATGTTCGACGCTTTGGCGGCGCAGAGCATGAAAGAGGGTTTCGGGAATGTCCAGGTTTAGAGTGTCGCCGAATTCGTAGGGCTTCGAGGAGCCACTGGCTTCGATGCCGGTCGAGAGATCGCGCGTGTCGTGGCGGCCAAAGCTGCTCTTGCCGAGTGAGGCGAGCAAATCGCGCAGCGTTTTGAATCCGAGAAAATCGAGGGCCTTGTCGGTGATTTCGAAGCGCGCGTGGACTTCTTGTTTGCCGGGCGCGCCCGCTTGGCCACCCGGGGTTTCTTGCGGAGGCGGAGTGACGTGCGGCGGCTGCGGCGAAACATAGCCTTCCTGAGTCAGGCGCTCGATCAACTGATCGATCAGGTCGCGCAGTTTTTGGTTTTGGTCGAGGTCGGGATTTTCGAGAAGCTGCTCCATCATTTCCGGAGGCAGAAGATCGCCTTCTTCCAACGCGCGAAGAATGGCTTGGCGGAGCTGCTCCATCGAACGTTCCGAGTCCATTTCCTGAAAGCCGTAGTATTGCGAGGCGAAGCCGCTTTGCAGCAGAAAATCGGAGAGGCGATTCATCAACTCCTGGAGGTCGATGTCGTCGGCTTCTTGCCCGGAGTGCTTCTTGTAGCGGACGTATTTCATGACGAGAGAGGCGCGGAGCCGGCGTTCACGCGGGGAACGCGCGGCAGCCAGCGCGCGACTGTGGCCAGATAATCCTCATACGCGCCGTCGAACTTGCGCTTGAGGATGGGCTCTTCGTAAAGCACGACCTGCAAGTGGCACGCCGGCGTAAGAACAAGGGCCATCAGCAGAATTGAAACCGAGCGCAGATAAAACGCGAGGCCGAGCAGCAGCGCGAAGCCGCCAATATACATTGGATTTCTGACGTAGCGATACGGGCCGATGGCGACGAACTGGCGCGGCGGATCGAAAAGGGCAGGCGTGCCGCGGCCCTGGACGACAAAAGTTGCGATGCACAGAAGCGCGAGAGCCGCGCCGGCGAGCATGAGAACCATGCCGAGCGCGACAGTTGCGCCGGGCAGGGCGAAGCTGAAATCGCGATCGTAGCTGCGAAGTTGCAAGGCGATCCAAGCGAAGAACGCAATAAAACAGAAGGCGTAGAGGACGGAACGCAAGCCGTTAAACCATGTTTGAGCGAACAGGGGCTTTGCTGAGGCGGGCATGCCTATTTCCCTCCTTAGTTAAATTGCCGCCGCGGCATTCTGCTCTGGCCTTCGCGGGGTTCGGGGACTTTGCGCGGCTCGGCAAAGAATCCTCGCTCTTCGCTGCGGCTGATGCGCTTGTGTGCCCAGAGGCCTTCAAGAACGAATTCGGCGGCAGCAACGTGGATGCCGGCGTCATCCTTGGCGCTAACCCCGAGAGCAGCAGCGTGATCGAAGAGGCCCTCGACTTTCCGAAGCTCAGCGAGATGTTCGGCGGTCTTGCCTGCGGCCGCGAATTTCAGCTCACCGCCAGCCTCAAACCACTGGACGACGGATTGAAGATTCGCGTCGCTGAAATATTTTGTGAACGTTTTTCCCATGGCAGAGCGAATCAGCTCGCGAGCGATATTTTCCGCGCCGCGCAACTCACCTTCATATTCGAGCTCGAACTTCCCGGTCATGGAGGGGATGGCGCTGTAGATGTCGGCCACGCGCGCGACAGCGGTCTTTTCGCCATTGCGGACGGCTCGGTGCTCTGCGCTGCTGACAACGTTTTCGAGGCATGAAATCGGCAGACGCTGGCTGACGCCGGAGCGGCGATCGACGCGTTTATCTTCGCGTGCCTGGAAAACGATTTCTTCCACTACTTCCCGAATGTACGCGGGAATTTCGATCGCGTGGCCGTCACGGCGCGTCCAGGACTCCTGTGACGTGATGGCGATGCCTTCTTCCAGCGTGGCGGGATAGTGGGTGCGAATCTCCGAGCCGATGCGATCCTTGAGCGGCGTGATGATTTTCCCGCGCGCGGTGTAGTCTTCAGGATTCGCAGTGAAAACGAGAAGAACGTCGAGCGGCAGGCGCACGGGATAGCCTTTCACCTGGACGTCGCCTTCCTGCATGATGTTGAAGAGGCCGACCTGAATTTTTCCGGCGAGGTCGGGCAGCTCATTGATGGCGAACAGGCCGCGATTGGCGCGCGGCAGAAGTCCGTAGTGGATAGTGAGCTCGTCGGAGAGATCGCGGCCGCCTTTCGCGGCGCGAATGGGGTCCACGTCGCCGATAATGTCAGCGATGGTCACGTCGGGAGTGGCGAGCTTTTCGACGTAGCGGCGCTCGCGCGAAAGCCAGGCGACGGGAAGCGCATCACCTTCGGATTTGGCGCGGTCGCGGCAGGCTCGGCAGATTGGGCGATAGGGGTTGTCGTTAATTTCACAGCCCTCGACAACAGGGATTTCGGGGTCCAGAAAGTTGACGAGGTCGCGTAGGATGCGCGTTTTAGCCTGTCCGCGAAGACCGAGCAAAATAAAATGGTGTCGGGACAGAATGGCGTTGATGATTTGGGGAATCACGGTGTCATCGTAGCCGCGAATTCCGGGAAAGAGCTCATCGCCCGCGCGCAATTTGCGCAGGAGATTTTCGCGAAGCTCGTCCTTAACAGTGCGAGCTGCGAATTTCTTTTCGCTCCATTCGCTTTTTCGCAACTCGCCGAGCGAACTTGGTTTTGCGCCCATTTTGTCTAAGCCCTTTTCTGGAGTGCGTTGCGCCGCTTCATTGCCGACAAGCGGCTCTTTGTGTTCCTGGAGCCATTATAGTCCGCTGCGCCTGTCCGCGCTAATGCCGTTGCAACTCGCGAAAGCCCGGTGCGCGCAAAATCGCTCATCGAACAAATTGGAATGGCGCTAATTCAGCGAATGGCCATTGCCGCGGGCACGCTGACGGCGCTCGTTCAGATAGACCAATTGCGGCAGCCACTCCTTCAACTGTTCGAGCAATTGCTCCTGCCGTTCGACTTCGTTGCGATTCTCGAGCAGCAATTGCTTCTGCTCAAGCGGCAGCGGAAGAGAGCTTGCCATGGCATAAGCGGTTGAGAACCGGACCTTTGCGCGCGGCGTGTCCGGCGCACGGTTGAACAACAGCCAATGGCATTGCTCATAAATCTCCGTCAATTCCTTGGATGCGGACGGATAGGACTCGGGAGACTCTTCGAAACAGTCGATTGCCGCTTCGAAATATGGCTTGTCGTCGAAGACTTCCTTGACCTGAAAAGGCATCTCGCCACGAGTGAGGATGTCCATCTTGCCATCCGGATATTGTTTCACGAGCGAAACAATCGCCGCGGTGCATCCGATGGTGGCCATGCCCTGCTTCTGGGCCAGAATAACGCCGAATTGCAACTTCATATTCAGGCAGCGGCGAATCATCAGCTTGAACCGCGACTCGAAGATGTGCAGCGGCAAAGAGCAGCCTGGGAACAGAACGACGTCGAGCGGGAAGAGCGGGATGCGCTTGGGATTCATCGCAGCGGAATCGCCTTAGCATAACAGAATCCGCGGACGTGCTGCCTAGGAGAAAGGAATCACTCCGGGTAGGCGTCAGAAGGAAAGTTGCAGGCATAGTTCTCAGGAGAGGTCATCAAAGCTCGCCACGGTTCATCAAAGTTCGTCAAGGGCGGCTTGCAATTCCTGCTGGGCATGAGTTTCGCCGGCCTGTTGGGCGCGAAGAACACCTTCGGTGAGAATCTTTCGCGCTTCAGCAACGCGATCGCCAGCGGCGAGCACGCGCCCGTATTGGTAGTAAGCGGCGACATAGTCCGCGTGGCCGGCGATGAGTTGTTTGAAGTGAGTTTCCGCGGCGGCGACATCGCCTTCTTTCATGCACTCCATCGCGAGGCCGTAGCGGCCGAAAGCATCGAGCGGATTTTTCTCAACGAACTGCTCGAGCATTTGCCTGCGGTTTGCGCCTGCTTGGGATGCGCCCATAATGTGGCGTATTATAGCGGCTCGGATGGCAAGCGCCAATTCCGATTGAGGGATTTCATTGAAGAAGAAGCCGGATTTGAAGGTCGTTGCGCATTCGAAGAGCGCTGCGCTGGCAAGAGAAAACGAAGAAGCGGCGCCCGCGGGAAAACCCGTCAGTGGCTCGCGTTCACAGATGGTGGAAGTGGTGCTGCCCAACGATGCGAATCCGCTGGGGTACATGCTCGGCGGGCGCGTGATGCATTTGATCGACATCGCCGGAGCGATTGCGGGGCACCGGCATGCGGGCAGCTACCTGGTGACGGCGTCGGTGGATTATCTGGATTTTCGGAATCCGATCCGCATTGGTGACCTGATTGTGCTGAAATCGAGCGTCAACCGCGTTTTCGATACTTCGATGGAAGTGGGCGTGAAGGTATTTTCGGAAAATATTCTGACGCGCGCGCGTTTGCACACGTCGAGCGCCTATCTGACGTACGTTGCCGTCGATGCCAAACTGGAGCGGCATTCGATTCCGCCGCTGATTCTGGAAACCGAGGAAGATCGCAGGCGCTGGAACGAAGCGGGCGAGCGGCGGAAGATACGGCTCGCGCACCGATACAGGAAGCCCACTGCGGAGTAAGGCGTTTCGGAACTGGCGCCCCCGGTTCCCCTAGCGCGACAGATAATCACGCACGGTTTGCGCCGTGCGAAATCCCTGCAAAACGCAGCTTCCGATGGACGGCCCGTCCAGATAATTGCCAGCAATAAAGAGTCCGCGAAGAGTGGAAAGATCGTCGCGAATCGCGGCAACTTTCTGCGCGTGACCGAGATTGTATTGCGGCAAAGCGTGGATGTGTCGCCATACATGGTGAACGGTGGGCGGAGCACTGATCTGCAGAACTCCGGCGATGTCGTGGTGCACTTGATTGGCGATTTCGTTGTCGTCCATGCCGAGGATTTGCGGGTCGGTTGCGCCGCCGAGGAAGCTGGTCATGAGGACCGAATCTTGAGGGCAGCGTCCCGGAAACAGCGAGGAATTCCAGATGACGCCGAGGGTCCGCAGTTTTTCGGTGCGCGGCACAAGGAAGCCGAATCCGTTCAGCGCATGGCCGACGTGCTCACGACGGTAGCCCTGGGCGATCACGGCAATCGGCGCATAGGGGATTCCGGAAAGCGCGGCGGCTAGCCGTTCGGCGGTGGGCGTGAGGAGCTTTGCGGCGGCGTAAGCTGGAGTCGCCAGCACAATGGCGCTTGCAGACAATGTTTCCGGCTGCGCGGCGCCGGTGCAATGAATCGTCCATCCATCCGAGCCGGCGGGCTGGATTGAACTAACGGTTACGT
>JBAPRL010000059.1:0-55397 GCA_049281095.1 Candidatus Acidiferrales bacterium | reverse complement strand
GTGCATGTCGTTATAGACGGAATCCTTCACTTCTCCGACGATGTTGTAATAACGCGGCTGCTGGCCCGGAGGCGCCCACACGCGAAAGCGCATACCAATGGAATCTTTCGCTCCGTTCAGAAACTTTTTCACAAATGTTTGATTGACGATGGCGACCTTGGGCGCATTCGCGCTGTCGGTGCTATTGAAGTCGCGGCCCATGAGCTTAGCGTTTTCGATGGTCTCGAAGTATCCCGGGCTGATGTAATCCTCCCAGGAAGCGCCGTTGGGATGGCCGCCCTTGTCGTCGAGAACCCAATCATTGCTGCTGCTTCCGTTGACGGGCGAACGGTTCGAAGTGGCCGCGGTGGCGACTCCGGGAATCGCGCGAATGCGATCGAGCAAGTTGCGCGTAAACAGTTCCTGCTGCGCGTCCGGCACCTTTAAGCGCGTGAAATCCACGTTAGCGACGAGAATACCGTTTTCCTGAAAGCCCGGATCGCGAGTCATCAGATTGCGCAGGCTGCGCACGAAGAGCAACGCGCTGGCGAGCAGCACCAGCGACAGCGCGACTTGCGAAGCGACGAGAATGCGCTGCAGGCGGAAGCGCTCGTGGCCGCCGGTCGAGCCGCGCCCGCCGGTTTTCAGAACCGCGCCGGGAGGGATGTTGCCAGAGCGCAACGCGGGCGCGAGACCGAACAGAATCGTCGTCAGGATGGCAAGGCCTCCCGCGAACCCGAGGACGCGCCAGTCCGTAGGCATGTCGAGGAAGACGGGGTTACCCGGCGTGCTGATAAAGGCGACCAGGGAATGACTCAGGACAGCCGCGAGAAAGCCCCCGCAAACTGCGCCCGCAACGGCCAGTAAAGCGCTTTCGGAGAGCAACTGGCCGATCAAGCGGCCGCGCGAAGCGCCCAGGGCCAGGCGCACGGCGATTTCGCGTTCGCGGGAACTCGCCCGGGCCAGCAGCAAGTTGGCGAGGTTGGCGCAGGCGATCAGCAGGACAAGGCCCGACAATCCCAGCAAAAGCCAAAGAGGATCCGAAGCGTCGTCACGCATGCTGGAAAAGCCATTCGCGGCAGGACGCGTTTCCAGCGTGAATGCCAGATAGTGCTTCACGCCCTCCGCATCGTATTGCGGCGGAATGGTTTCGTGCAGCGCCGCGGGCATGATGGTGCCAAGCTGCGCCGTGGCGCGCTGCAGATTCCATCCGGGCTTCAGCCGGCCGAAGACGGAAAGCCACCAGCTCTCGCGCGGCCTGTCGCCCGTGATGAAGCTGAATTGCCCCTGGTGGATAATCGGCTCGGCGCAAACGGGAATGGCGATATCGAAGCGATCGCCGACGGAAACGCCGTAAAAACTGGGCGGCGTTACTCCGAGGATGGGAAACGGATGCCCCTCGAGCGTGATCGTTTTTCCGATGGCCGAAGCGGTCCCACCGTAGCGCCGCTGCCAAAAGGAATAGCTGAGGTCCACGCCGCCCGCGCACCCGTTCTGGTCGTCAGCCGCGGAAATCAACCGGCCGAGAAATGGCGATACTCCCAGCGTGCGGAAAAAATCGCCGCTGGCGTAAAGCACATGGGCCATGTCCACCTCGCCGCCGGTGGCGAGGTTATCCCGGTCGGCGCCCCACGCAGCGATGGAGGAGAAAGCCTGCTGCCGCTGTTCGACCTGCTGCCACAAGGGAAACGTAAATTCGGAGTACGGGCCGTTGAAATTCCCCGAGCCCCAGTTCTTTGTGTCAATGTGAACAATGGCGAGCGTCGAGGGATCGTTTACCGGAAGCGTGCGCAGGCGCACCGCGTCGATCAACTGAAAAATGGCAGCGTTGGCGCCAATGCCCAGCGCCAGGGTCAGAATCGCCACGGCGGAGAAGCCCGGCGATTTGGCGAGCATGCGCAGGCCGTAGCGGAGATTCTGCAGGAGCGTGTTCAAGGTTCACCTCCCCCAAGAGAGCTGCTGAGGCTGCGGGGACTATATACGAAGGTCTTCGTATAGACAACGAAAATCTTCGTACTTCCCTCCCCTTGCCCAACCAAGCCCTTTAGACGCCATGAAGTGGGAAAAGTTTGGGACATGGCGTCAGCCTCCTGGGCGCAGGCAATTCCAGCAAACGGCCTTGCGCCTTGAGTCTGCACTCTGCCGCGGCCATCCCACGGCGCGCCAAAGCGGACCGATCAGCAATTGGAGAACACCGCTGAGGAGGGCCGCAGGAGCTGCAAAACGAGGTATTGTCATCATCAGACTCATCGCCGCCGCCATCGCGTTCCGGCTCCCGGCTGATGTTGCGGGTTACTCAGATTTGGCCGTGCCGTTCTGGACGGCCTGGTTCAGGGCCGTGCGCAACTTCCCGGCAATGTCTGCCGCTAGTTTGTCCGCCTGGTCCCCCAGGTCGGACTGCTGGTCGCCGAGTGCGGACTGTTGATCCCCAAGCACGGATTGCTGGTCGCCGAGCTTTGACTGTGAGTCGCCGGCCTGCGATTGCAGGTCGCCGAGGCGGCTTTGCAAATCGCCAAGCTCCGACTGCAAGTCGCCGAGTTCCGATTGCGTGCCGCCCTCGGTGCTCAGGCGCTTCGCGTCCGCTTCGACTTTCTGAAAATCGGCGCCCATATCCGGGGTCTGGACTTTTACTTCGCGTTGCTGGCTGCCAAGTTCACGCTGTTTGTCGCCGAGAGCGCGCTGCTTCGCGCCGAGTTCCGATTGCTGCTCTTCGATGGACACCAGAGGATCGAACAGGCTGCGCGCGCGCCTCACCGTGGCCGCGTCGGTGATGGAATAGGATTTTCCGTCGAGCCGAAAAGAGATCTTGTTGGTGGAAATTCTAGCGTACATGGCTGCGTCGGCGTCTTCTCCCTCATCGTGCAGAGTGCAAAGATTGTCGCCCATGCTAATGCCGATGCCTTTGTCGTCGGAGGTGGTGGCCCAGCAGTGGTCTCCCTCGCCTCGGAGGTGCATATCCACGCTGCTGCCGTCGCTGCGGCTGACCAGCGTAAACGTGTCGTTCGCGTATTTCGATTGCGCGTGCGCGAGGAAAGGCGCGGCGCTCGCAGCGAAGAAAACGGCCGCGACAACCGCTGCGAGACTGGCCACCGAAGTTGTTCTCGTTCTCATGATTCGCTCCTTCTTATTTGTGCGTCGTTACTCCGGCTTGGCGATGCCGTTGGCGATGGCTTGGTCGAGCAGCGTTTTCACTTGCTGCGCCGCCTGCTCGGCGGCCTCGTGCCCCTGGCTGCTCCACACTTTCATCTGCGCGCTCATCGCTTTCATCTGTTCGTCCATCGCGCGTACCTTTTCTCGACTCAATTCAGACCTCTGTTCGCTGATGCGCGATTCCGCTTCGCTGGCCTCGGACTGCACTTCGGAGATGCGGTTTTGCAGCTCGCTCAACTCGGATTGCAGTCCACTCAGCCCCGACTGCGTGCCGCCCTCGACGCTCAGGCGCTTCGCATCGGCTTCGACTTTTTCAAAGTCGGCGGTCAGATCAGGGACGTTGACTTTCGCCGGGCCATACGCGTGGGCCGACGCGCTCTCGCTCGCGCCAAGGTCGCCCATCTGGTGGCCGAGGTCAACCTGCCGTTGCATCAGGTCTCGGACGGGAGAAAAAAGCGCGCGGGCGCTGCTGATGACGGAGGCGTCGCGAATGACGTAGGAGGTGCCGTCCTCACGAAAGGTGATTTCTCCCGCTGTGATCTTGACGTACAGAGGCACCGGGAGGTCTGCCGAAGTTCCGAACGACGAGCAGCGGTCGCCGACGGCCACGGCGACAGCGCGACCGGTGCTCGTGGTGCTGCAGAAACTGTTTTCCGAGGTGTGCAGGCTGGCTTTGGCTTCGCCGGTGACAAGTTGGATGACGTCGTCCGCGCTGCCGGATTGCGCGTGTACGAGGAAAGGTGCGACGCTCGCCGCGAGCAAAATCGCCGCGGCGGCCGCCGCAAGTTGCGCTAGTTTGCGCGTCCAATTTTTAGTCATCAGCTTGCTCCTTCCCTGGCTCTCGTTGCTTGCTCGTCACTCGTCACTGCTTCATTCCGGCTTGGCAATTCCCTTGGCGATGGCTTCGTCGAACATGTCGCGCAATTGTTGTGACGCTTTGCGCGCGATTTCACCTTGCTGGTGGCCCAGTTCGCCCTGACGCCGGCCGAGCTCACCCTGCTGGCGCCCGAGTTCGCCTTGCTGGCGTCCAATCGCGGATTGCTTTACGCCGGCGTCGGATTGGAAGCGGCCAACTTGGCTCTGCAACTCACCAAGCTCCGACTGCAGCCGGCCCAGCTCGCTTTGCGTTCCGCCGTTCTGGCGAAGCGCGTCCAACTCGGCGCGTATGCGTTCGAGATCCGGCGTGATGTCCGGCACCTTCACTTTCACGCTGTCCATTTGCTCGCCGAGAGCGTCTTGCTGCTTGCTGAGCGCGTCCTGTTGGCGGCTGAGTTCGTCCTGCTGCCTCGAAAGCGCGTCTTCGGGAGCGAAGAGCGCTCTGGCTTTGGCGATGAAGCCCGGGTCGGTGATCACGTAGGACTTTTCGTCGCGCTCGAACCAGATGAAATCGCCGCTGATTTTCCGCCGCAACTCGCGCGCGTGATTGAGGTCCTCGTCCGAACCGGACATCGTCACGTCTTCTGATTTGGCGCTCATGATGACGTAGCGCGGCCCGCCGCCGGACGTGTAATTTCCGTTGACGATGGTGTACCCGGACTGATCCTGCTTCTCGGCGTAAGCCGCCATCGGCGCAACCGGTTCGATGGAAGCAATGCGCTCACTCGGCGCTGTTGGCGCGGGAGGCTCGGCTATTGGGGATGCCGACGGAATTCGTACGATCGCTCCCGTCAAAGCGGCAGGCGCCACCAGCCCTTCAGCAATTGGCCCTGGCATGATCGGCGGATACGCTGGCGCGTCCGGCACAGGCATGAGCTCAGGGCGGGCAGACGGCGCTGTCAGAGCCGCCGGAGCAATCGGACCTACAATCGCGGGCGCGGATGCGGGAGCCGGCGGCGTGACCGTCGGTGCTGGCGTGACGCTGCCTGCTCTCGGCGCCGGGGCTATTGCCGGCGCGACAACTCCTGGCGCTTTAGGCGCCTTGGGCAGCGCAGGCGCAGCAGGCCCGCCCGGCTGCACGATATTTTGCGGCGCAGCCGGCGGCTTGTCTTGCGCGTTCGCGATGAACGGATGCACCGACGCGGCCAGAAAAACGACCGGCGCCGCAATCGCAATCAGGGCCACGGCAAAGGATTTCTTCATGGACATGGTTCCCTTCCACGCGAGAATGCGGTCGACGCGGCGCTCGGCGCGGCCAGTCTTGGCCGCCTTCGCCATGGAGACGCCCTGCCACCAAACGCGGCCCGGGGCTGCTCCCAACTGCGCAAAGAATCCGAGCAGCGTTTCCGCGTAACGCGTGCGATCCGCGCCGCCGGCGAGAGCCGCTTCGTCGCTCGCCTGTTCCGCAAGGTCGGTCAACTGCTTGTCGATCCACCAGCCCAGCGGGCTGAACCAGAAAATCGCGCGATGAACCAGCGAGAGCAGTTGCGTCAAGGCGTCGCGGCGCGCGACGTGCGAAACTTCGTGCGCCAGAATGGCGTCGAGCTGCTCTTCCGTCCATGTGCGCCAGTCCGCGGGCAGCAGAATCACGGCGCGGCGCACGCCCACAGTGGCCGGCACGGCCAGCATGTCGGATTCCTTCAGGCGCGGCACGCTTGCCAATCCGGCGACACAGGAGCGGAAGCGCAACAGGCGCAGAGCTTCGCGCCCATGGATATCTTCAGAGATGATATTTTGCGCGGCGCGTTCCAGCCGCCGGCTGAACCACACGCCGACGAGCAACCGCGTCGAGAGCATCGCGACGCCGAGCAGATAAATTCCCAGCACGAGCGCGGTCCACGGAATCACAACACGGCGCACCGGAGCGGCTGATGCGAGAGAATTTGCCGAAATTGCCGTCGGCGCGGATGCCGCAGAAATGTTCGCGGCGACAGGGTTTGCAGAAACAGGCACGGGCGCAGAGGCGGAACTAAGCTTTGTTGCATCAGGCGCCGCGTCGTGCGCGGCATTGCGAGCAACGGCGATTCTCGCTGTGCGCTTCGGAATGTCGCTGAACCGCGGCGTATCTGTCGCGCTGCTCAGCGCGGCGTTACTGCGAACGGCAGTCGCGGCGCTGTGCACAAGAGTGGCGGATGTGGCGGCCTCGTGCTGCAAAACGCGTGCAGGCCCGCGCTGCAGTGTCGTCTGCAAACTATGCACCAGCGGCGCGGCGGGAACAGCCAAGGGCACTCGCGGCAAAAACGCGCCGAGCAACGGCATGACCAGCGCGGCGCAGAGAACCGCGGTCCAAGCCAACAGGCGCGTGGTCACGCGCTGCACGCGAAACACCGCCAGCGCAATCGCCGCAACGCATCCGATGGCCAGCGAGCGCAACGCCGGTTCGGCCAAATAGGTGAGGAAAGTGGAATACCCGCGGGCAAGAGAATCGGCGCTCATGACTTCCCTTCCTTTCCCTGGGCGCCCTGCGCAATCTTCTGCGCCAGGCGTTCCAGGCGCTTGCGATCCAGAACTTGATTGTCGATTAATCCGATGACCAGTTCTTCCGCGGAGCCGCCGCAGAATCGGTCGATGATATTTTTTACCGCGCGGACGGCGACGTGTTGCCGCGCCTCCGCCGCGCGATAAATGAACGTCCGGCCATTCAGCTCGTGCGCCACGTAGCCCTTTTCTTCGAGGCGGCGCAGCACGGTGCGGATGGTGGATTCCTTCATCGGCCGCGCTTGGGCGAGCGCCTCGCGGCACTCTTCCGAGGAGCACGGACCGTGCGACCAGACGTAATCCATGACGGCCTGTTCGACGTCGCCGAGGTTCTTCGGTTTGGCCAGTTTTTTCGGAGCCATCATGTTGTGTTAATCCGTGTAGCGTTACAGTGTGTAACAGATAGAACAGACCGTGTCAAGCCCTTTTTTGGCGCCGCAAAATTGGCGGCTCCGCGCACTCCTTCTACGAATTCCAAGTCACGCGGCCGATTTCGCGCCGCCGGCTCCGCCAGCCTTCTTCGTTGAAGATCTGCGGAGTCACTTCAATCAATCGCGGAAATATCTGGAAGATGGACACCGTGGTCCAGGGTTGGCCGCTGCGCGTGGTAAATCCGGCGCGATTCAGTTCGTCGGCCATGCGCTGCATGGAAATATCCTGAACGATCAGCTCCATCATGGTGTTCAGCGCTTTCATTTCCGTGGGATCTTCTTCCAAGTGCGCGCAGTCGGCGGCCACGCGCAAGCCAAACGGCAATTCATGCAGGTTGCCTTGCGGGACTACCGACTCATCTTCGGCCGCCTCGCGCTCCCATTCGAGCGCCGCCAGCCGCCATCCTGCCGCGTACTTGTGCTGCATGTCATCGAGGTCCAGTTTCCCGTGAACCGTTTCCCGCACTCGCTCCATCTTTGCCATAGCTCCTCCTCACCGTAGGGGCGGGGCTTGTTTATCCTGACGAAGGGCCTCGCCCTACAAAAACTATTCGTACCGCAGCGCGATGATGGGATCCACGCGCATCGCGCGCCGCGCCGGCAAATAGCACGCCGCAATCGCCACCACCGCGAGCACCGCCGGCACGCCCACAAAAATCAGCGGGTCCGTGGCCGAGACGCCGTACAGCAAGCTCGACAGCAGCCGCGCCAACGCAAACGACAGCGCCAGCCCGATGCCCAGCCCGATCGCCGCGAGGCGAATTCCCCGCCCCGCAATCCATCGCAGCACTTGCCGCGGTTCCGCGCCGAGCGCCAGACGAATTCCGATTTCGTGCGTGCGCTCCGTCACCGAATGCGCCATCACGCCGTAAACTCCCGACGATGCCAGCACCAGAGCGATCAACCCCAGCACCGCCATCATCGCCGCGATGTACGAAATGCCGATAAGCTCCTCATACGTGAGCCGCGCGAGCGTTTTGGGCTCGTAAATCGGCTGCTCCGGATCGACAATGGCAATCTTCGCGCGCACTGCGGGAACGAAACTGAGCGGGTCGCCCGCGGTGCGCAGCAAAAACTGCGCGACCATGTCGGCATCCTGTGCGTAAGGCACGTACACCGTGCCATCGATGGCCTGAAAATAAGGATTGTATTTCGCGTCGGCAACCACCCCGACGACCGTGAGCCACGGATTCTTCGCGTCCGGCTGCCCTTGCTTGATGCGCTTCCCGATAGGATCCTGGCCGGGCCAATAACGCGCCGCCATAGGCGCGCTGACGATCGCAACGCGCTGCGCGTTCGCCCCATCCGCGTCCGTGAATTCGCGCCCGCGAATCAGCGGCAGACGCAGCGTGCGAAAATAATTCGGGCTGATCGATTCCGCGAGCGCAAGGTGCGCCATGTCCTCGCTCCACGGCTGGTTCTCGCCCGTAAATGGGTGATAGCTGAAATTGTCGGCATCCGGCACACGAGTCACCACCGACGCGGATTGCACGCCGGGAATCGCGCTCATCTGCGCCAATACTTGCTGATAAAACGCCGCCTGCTTCGTCTGATCGCCATACTTGTTCGTCGGCAGCGCGATGCTCATGGTCAACAAACTCTGTGGCTCGAATTTCTGGTTCTGATCCAGCAGCGCGTGAAATCCTTTGACCAGCAAGCCCGCGCCGACCAGCAGCACCAGCGAAGCGGCAACTTCCGCAACCACTAGCACGCTGCGCAATCTGTGCGAAGCGCGTCCCGAGCCGCCGCGCCCGCCCTCCTTGAGCGCATCGGAAATATCCGGACGCGAATGGCCGAGCGCGGGCGCCAGTCCTGCAATGATCCCCGCCAAGACCGCAATCCCAACTGTGAACGCTACCGCGCGCCAGTCCAGCGCGATGCGGTTCCATCCCGCCACGTACCCCGAAAGCTCCGCCGGCATGTAGCTCACCGTCAGACCGACGGCCCACTCGGCCAAAAGCAATCCGGCCGCCGCACCCGCGAGCGCCAGAATCACGCTCTCGGTCAGTAATTGACGAATCACGCGCCAGCGGCTCGCCCCGAGCGCCGCGCGCACGGCGATTTCCCTTTCGCGTCCCGCGACGCGCGCGAGCTGCAAATTCGCCACGTTGGCGCACGCAATCAGCAGCACGAATCCCACCGCCGCGAGCAGCAGCAGCATGAATTCATGCGTCAGCTCATCGGTCGCGTACGTGCGGAAGGGCACGGTGCGAATGCCCATGTCCTTGTTGGTCCGCGGGTATTCCCGCGTCAATTGCTGGCCGATGCCGCTCAATTCCGCGGCCGCTTGCGAAACGGAAACGCTGCGCTTCAGCAGCCCGATCGGGAAAAGGAAATTGTTTTTATGTTCGTCTTTGTCCGCGTCCGTAAACGCCAGCGGCTCCCAAAGTTCTGCGCCAACCGGATAATTGAAATCCTTTCCCATCACGCCCACGATCGTGTAGCTGCGGCCATTGATGTGGGCTTCTTTGCCGACGATCTGCGGATTGCCCGCGAACTTGCTCTGCCACAGGCCATAGCTCAAAATCGCTTCCGCATCATTCCCCGCAACGCCTTCCTGCGCCGTGAAAGCGCGCCCGAGCATCGGCTGCACGCCCAGGACATCGAAAAAATTCGGCGTGACTTTCTCCGAGTAGATACGCTCCGGGTCGCCCTGTCCCGTGAGATTCGCATTCCCTCCTTCGTGCGCCGCAATCTGCTCGAATGACTTGCTTTGCGTGCGAACAGTTTCGTAGTCAAACGGCACCATCGAATTCTCATCGGTGATGGAACCCACTTTGTTGAACATCAACGCCAGTCTTCCCAGATTCGGAAATGGCTCCGGCCGCAGCAGCAGCGGGTCCGCCACGCTGAAAATCGCCGCGTTCGCGCCGATGCCCAGCGCCAGCGCGCACACCGCCAGCAGCGTCACGCCGGGGTTCTTGGTCAGCATTCGCAGAGCGTATTTCACGTCCTGCATCAGCGTGTTCATCATTCACCTCGTGTATTCTTGTTTGTCATTCTGAGGAGGCCGCATCATGGCCGACGAAGCCTGCCTGCCGCAGGCAGGAATCTCGCCTCGACGCTTTTCGTCTTTTGCCTTTTCTCGTCACTCATCACTTGTCACTCGACACTGCCTTTCCTCACTCGTACCGCAGCGCCACCATCGGATCCACGCGCATCGCGCGCGCCGCGGGAATGTAGCAAGCCACCACGCCGACCACGAACATCAACAGGGCCGCCAGAGCCAGCGCCAGCGGATCGGCGGGTTTCACTCCAAAGAGCAAGCTTGAAATCCACTTGCCGGCCGCGAACACGATCGGCACGCCGATAACGACGCCCACCAGCACGAGCAGCAGCGATTCCTTCAGCACCAGCCACAGCACATTGCTTCGCTGCGCGCCGAGCGCGATGCGTATGCCGATTTCGTTGCTGCGGCCCGAGACGGCGTAGGCCATGATCCCGTAAAGGCCGATGCAGACCAGAAGGACGGCAAGCGCACCAAACGCCCCGGAGAGTTCGGTAATCATGCGGTCGGTCGCGAGGGAATCCGCAAGCTGCTGATCGAAAGTTTCGATGGTCACGGGCGGCAGATTGGCCGCGGCATCTTTTACCGCTGATCGAATCGACGAGCTGACGCCCGCTGGATCGCCGAACGTGCGAACGATAAATGTAGCGCTTCTCGCCCACGTCGCTTGCGGCGCGTTGAAGAACGGAATGTAAAATCGCGGGAACGGTTTTTCGCGGACGCTGCGGTGCTTGGAATCGGCGGCCACGCCAACGATCACAAAGTCGAAACGGCCCTCTGACTCATGAACGACAACCCGTTTCCCAATTGCATCGGATTTCGGGAAAAACTTTCGCGCGAATGTTTCATTGATGAGGCCAACGCGCTGGCCATTGCCGCTGTCCTGCGGGCCGATGTCGCGCCCTTCGAGGATCGGAATGCCCGTAGCCGCGAAAAAGTCAGGCCCCACTAAGTCAAACTTCGCTTCTTCAACGTCCCTTGCCTTACCTTCCCCTTCCAGCGTGAAGGGATCTTGCGAATCCGTGCCGCCAAGAAGCCCGTTGTCGGAAAGACTCGCGCCGCGCACGCCGGGAATGGCGCGAAGGCGCTGCAATATCTGTTCGTAAACAGGGATGACTTCGGCTTGCGGATCGCCGTAGGTAACGGCGTTCGTACTGAATTGCAGCAAATGATCGCGGTCGTAACCGAGATTCACCTGCGACAGATTGCGGAAGCTGCGCACGAAAAGCCCAGCAACAACGAGCAGCAAAAGCGAAAGCGCGACCTGAGCGACTACCAAGACTTTGCCGATGGGCATGCGTCCGGGACGAGACGAAGTGCCGGAGAAACCGCGAGCGGCGGCCTTCAAAACAGAGTTGAGGTCCACGCGCGCGGCGCGAAGAGCGGGCGCAAGTCCGAAAAGGATTCCCGTCAGCACGGAAACGCCAAATGTGAAGGCAAGGATTTTGCCGTTTGGATGCAAGTCCAGCGGAAGCGGGGCGTTTCCGACGGAAACCATGCGAAGCAGAGCAACTTCGGCCCATTCCGCGAACAAAAGCCCGGCCGCCCCGCCAATCGCGGCGAGCAAAATGCTTTCCGTGAGCATCTGGCGAAACAGGCGCGCACCTCCCGCGCCAAGCGCGGCACGCACTGCAATTTCCTTTTGCCGGGCCGTGGCCCGCGCCAGAAGAATATTGGCGATATTCGCGCAGGCAATCAGCAGAATCAGGCCCACGACTGCCATCAGGATTTCGAGCGGCTTCCCAAAATCGCCGCGCAGCGTGGAAGCGCCGCGCCCGCCTTCGGTCACCGCGAGGCTTTGCGCCATAAACTGCTGCTTATCGTGCGGCGACATTCCGGCAGCCTGCGCGCGCATCATCTGCTGAAATTCCACGTCAATCGCAGCCTTTGCCTGCGCCAGGCTGACTCCTGGCTTCAGGCGGCCAATCACCTGAAGCCATTCGGCCTTGGTGAAATGATTGGTTTCCGGCGAAAGAAAATCGCGGCCCGGGAAAATTTCACTCTGCATGCTGAGAGGAACAAAAATCTGAGGATTGTCTCCGACGGTTTCGCCGTGGAATTGCGGCGGGGTGACACCGACAACCGTAAACGTCGTTTGCAACACGCGGATCTTGCGGCCAATGACATCGCTCGCGCCGGCGAAACGCGCCTGCCAGAATCCGTAGCTAATCACGGCCACTGGATTCGCATCGCGCAGCCTGTCCACTTCTGTGCCAAACGCGCTGCCGAGGATGGGATTCACGCCCAGCACGGGAAAATAGGAGCCGCTCACCAGTTTCACTTCTGCGGGGGCGGACTCGGCGCCCGCTTCCGAGCTCTCCGGTTCCGCTGGCTTCGAAGTTGTGAAACTAGACACGGCGAGAACGCCCGAGAACACAGCATTGTGTTGCGCGATGTCCTGAAACTCGGGATAAGTAAGCAAATCGCGTACGCTATCATTAAAACCAATTTGTTCGCCCTGCTCGTCCGGATTGGTGAGAAGAACAAGTTGCTCCGGACTCTTTACCGGCAAATTGTTGAGCAGGACCGAATTGATCACGGTGAATATCGCCGTGTTCGCGCCGATGCCCAGCGCCAGCGTCAGCACCGCAACGGCCGTGAATCCCCGCGACTTCACCAGCACCCGCAGCGCGTACTTAATGTCCTGCAACAGCGTGTTCATCGTTCACCTCTGGTATTCTTCCTTGTCATTCTGAGAAGGCCGCATCATGGCCGACGAAGAATCTCGCCTCGACGCGTTTCGTCTTTTGCCTTTTCTCGTCACTCGCCACTGCCTTTCATCACTCGTATCTCAGCGCCACCATCGGATCCACTTTCATGGCCCGCCGCGCCGGGATGTAGCAGGCCGCGCCGGAAACGAGCGCCAGCAAAATCGCGACGGCAACAAACGTCAGCGGATCCCTCGCGCTCACGCCGTACAGCAAACTGCCGGCGAGCCGCGTGACCGCCAGCGCCGCCACAATTCCAATAGCTCCGCCAATCACCGTGAGCCACGCGCCCTGTCCCAGGACTAGCCGCAAAATATCGCCGCGCTGCCCGCCGAGCGCCATGCGAATGCCGATCTCCCGCGTGCGCCGCGCCACCACGTAGGCCAGGACGCCGTAAAGTCCCAGCGCCGCAAGCAATGCCGCCAGCAACGCCAGCGAAACCGAAAGAACCGCCACCAGCCGGTCGTTGAACACAACGTCTTCCACTTGCGCCGTCAGCGTTCTCATATTATTAACGGGCAAATTCGCGTCGAGCCGCTCCACCGCCGCATGCAGCGTCGCCGCCATTTGCGCCGGATCGCGCTCGGTGCGCACGTAGAAGGTCAGCGCACCCAAATCCGCTGTTTGCGAATACGGGCTGTACAGGAACGGCAGGATTTTGCTGCGCGGGCTATCCCACTTGCTGTCGCGCACCACGCCGACAATTTCCATGTCCGGATGAACGCTGTTCCCCGATCCTCGCGCGATATGCATGCCGATCGGATTGCGCCCGGCGAAAAATCGCCGCGCGAGCGCTTCGTTGATGATGATGACTTTCTGGCTCGTCGCCGTATCGGCTTCCGTGAATTCGCGTCCCGCAATCAGGGGAATGCTCATGGTCGAAAAGAAATTTGGCCCAATCGAGTCATACATCACATCGGTATCTTCGTCCGGATTCATCGCATAGCCTTCCGGTGTGATATTGAATGACGAATCGTCATTTGCGAAGATCGCGGTGGACGATGCGGTTACGGAACGAACTCCCGGCAGCGCCGCAATCGCTTGCCGCGCGCTGTCGCCAAACGCCACCGTCTGTGCGGGCGAGTCGCCGTTCAAGTCCGGCTCGACCGAAAATTGCAGGATGTGTTCCGCATTCACGCCGAGGTCCGCGTGCTCCAAATTCACGAGCGTCCGCGCGAATAATCCCGCGGCCACCAACAGCACCGCCGTCAGCGCCACTTGCGAAACGATGAGAACCTTGCGCAGGCGGATATTCGAGCGGCCTTCGGAAACGCTGGAGCCCTGATCCTTCAGCGTGGCTTGCAAATTCAAGTGCGTCGCGCGTAGCGCGGGCGCCAGGCCAAAAAGCACGCTGGTCACAATCGTGACCGCTGCGGCAAACCACAACACGCGCGGATCCAGCTGCGCCGTCAGGCCCGTCATGCCGGCGTCCGACGGAATCGCGCCCACCATCGTATTCAGGCACCACGATGCGAACGCCAATCCCGCCACTCCTCCGGCGATGCCGATCAGCAAACTTTCCGTCAGCAATTGCCGCACGAGCCTGCCGCGCCCAGCGCCCATCGCCAGCCTCACCGCAATTTCCCGTTGCCGCGCCTCGCCGCGCGCCACCAGCAAGCTCGCCAGGTTCGCGCACGCAATCAGCAGCACCAGCGCGACCATGCCCATCAGAACCAGCAGAGGCTCCGTCGCACTCTGCTGCAATATCTGCCGGCCCTGCGAGCCGTCGATCAGTTGCAACGGCTTGGCGAGGAACGGCTTGTAATGGCTTCCCTTCGGGTTCATTTTCAGCAGCTTCGCATCCTCTTGGAGCAGTGGCGCATAAACGGGCTGCAAAGCGGCCTGCGCTCTCGCGTGCTTTATTCCTGGCTTGACCCGGCCGAGGATCGCGACCCAATGGTCCTTGCGCTCCGCGAGATCCAGTCCATCGGTCGGCGCCATTTGCGCCTTCATGGTCATGGGAATATAGATATCCGGCTTGGCTCCGACCTGTACGCCATCGAATCCCGCGCGCGCGACGCCCACCACGGTCAGTGAAACTCCATTTACGGTGAGCGGCTTGTTCAAGATGGATGGGTCGGAACCGAATTGCCGCGTCCAATATCCGTAGCTCAGTACCGCGACCGGATTCGCTCCCGGCGCGGTTTCATCGCTGGCTTCGAACACGCGCCCCAGCGCCGGTTGCACTTCGAGCGTCTCGAAGAAATTCCCGCTCACCAGTTCGCCGCGCGCGCTCTGCGTCTGGCCGTGCCCCGAGACGTTCACGTCCACTGCAAAGCAAGCCAGCAGTCCGGAGAAAACGGAACTGCGGTTACGCAAATCCTTGTACATCGGATAGGAAAACGCCGTCGCCTCGTCGCCGTCGCTGGATGTATGCCCTGGATTCGGTCCCGGCGAACGCAGCACCACAAGCTGTTGCGGGTCTGGCACGGGCAGCATGCGCAGGAGCACCTGATCGGTGAAGGAAAAGATCGCCGTGTTCGCGCCGATGCCCAGCGCCAGCGTCAGAATGGCGATGGCTGTGAATCCCGGC
The DNA here is from genome assembly GCA_049281095.1 of Candidatus Acidiferrales bacterium. Taxonomy (GTDB): domain Bacteria; phylum Acidobacteriota; class Terriglobia; order Acidiferrales; family UBA7541; genus DAHUXN01. Next base: position 40,235 of record JBAPRL010000059.1, on the reverse strand, counting down.
GATTTTGCCAGCATGCGCAGCGCGTATTTCACGTCCTGCATCAGTACGCTCATTTTTATGTCTCCTAATGACTCCAAAATCGAAATAAGGCGCCAAAATTGGCGATTAGAAATCAAGCTGCCGTTTATTTACAAGCACTTACGAGCATTTCTAATTCCGCGCATTGTCGATTAGAAATTTCGCCTTATTTTCGCTAACCCTCACTCTGACTCGTGGGGGACGGACTTTTGTCCCGCCCGGGCAACCTCCTTCGTCCCTCCCTCCCTACGTCAGGGCAGGCAGGGTAAACAAGGGTCGCCCCTACGAGCGCCAACCGTCACTCATAGCGCAGGGCGACCATGGGATCGACGCGCACGGCGCGGCGCGCGGGCACGAGACAGGCAGCAAACGCGACGAGCGCGAGCAAGATCGCGACCACGACGTATGTTGCCGGGTCGGTGGCGGCGATGCCAAAGAGCGACGCGGAAAGCAACTGCGTTAGCGCGAGCGCCGCGGCGACGCCGACAACGATGCCGATTCCCACGAGGATCGCGCCCTGCGCCATGACGAGCTGCAAAACGTCGCCCGATTGCGCGCCGAGCGCCATGCGAATGCCGATTTCATGCGTGCGCTGCGTGACCACATAGGACATGACGCCGTACAGACCGACGCACGCGAGCACTAACGCCAGCGCCGCGAAAACCCCGAGCAGCAAGGTTTGCGTGGTCGTGTCGGTCATGTCCTCCGCGATGATTTCATCCATGGTGCGGATGTGATACACCGCGAGAGTGCTGTCTAGGTCGCGTACCGCGCCGCGAACCCCATTCAGTACGCCCGACGGCGCAACACTCGTCTTTACGGAAAGCGTCGCGTGAAAGCCTGAGGGATCGAGCTGAAGGGTGACCGGCTGGTAATTTTCCGGAATAGCGGGCTGGCGAATTGACCATTGGCGTTCATCACCCGCGACGCCGATGACGATGCGCTGTACGGTGTCACCCTGCCCCGTGTAGCTCTTACCCACAGGGTCCTGATTCGGCCAAAAAGTCTTCGCCATCACCTGGTTGATAATCACGGGAAATGACAGACCTGCCGGAACCTTGACCTTGCTCGGGTCCTTCGCGGATCGATACAGCGCCGTAATTTGCTGATTCAGCTCCATGGTTCGCTGCATATCCTCTTCGGTGAAATTGCGCCCTTCAATCAAAGGAATGCCAAACGTCTTGAAATATTCGGGCGTGATGCAGTTATTTTCGACGAGCTGATTGGCGAGCTTCGGATTGGTGTTCCCCGGCACGGTGACGTAGCCGTTGTTGCCGCCATCGACAGGGATTTCCGTCGAGACTCCTGCTCTGGCCACGCCGGGAATGCGGATCGTGCGCGCGACGAGCTGATCCACGAATTGGCGCTGGGCCTCGAGCGTTTTGAACCTCGCGGGAGGCAGATTCAGCCGCATGGTCAGCACGTTGTGCGGATCGACGCCGATATTCGCGTTGCGCAATTGCGCGAAGCTGCGCAGCAAAAGGCCCGCGCCGACCAGCAGCGCCAGTGAGATGGCGATTTCGGCGACGATGAGCGTGTTGCGCAGCGCGCGCCCGCTTCCCGTAGCGCTGACCACCGCATTGGCGCTGGATTTCAATTCCTCGCTCAAATCCAAATGCGAGCTGTGCAATGCGGGCGCCAGGCCGAACAAAATTCCAACGAATAGGCTCACGCCAATGGCAAACAGCAGCACGGTCATGTCCATCTGAACGGGGTTGATGCGCGGAATGGGCGAGGTTTGCGCGTTTTGCAGGAGAGAGACGCCCCACCATGCGGCAAAAACTCCCAGCGCGGCGCCCGCGAGCGCCAGCAGAACGCTCTCGGTCAACAGTTGCCGCGCCAGCCGCCAGCGGCCCGCTCCCAGCGCCGCGCGCACCGCCATTTCGCGCTGCCGTCCCGTCGAACGCGCGAGCAATAGATTCGCGACATTGGCGCACGCCACCAGCAGCACCAGAGCCACAGCGCCAAACAAAATCAAGAGCTGCGACCCGGAACCTCCCACCAGCCTCTCTTTCAGCGGGTAGACCAGCGAATGAATGTCCTGATCATCGGGCGCGCGATATTCCTTATTGATGTGTGCGGAAATGGCGAGTAAATCGTCGCGCGCCTGCTCAATGGTCGCGCCCGGCTTGACTCTTCCTATGGCGCTAGCCCAATGCGAGCCGCGCTGGTGCATCAGCGGACCATCCATGTTCTGCGGAGTCCAAATATCCGTGTCCGCTGGGTAATTGAACCATTTCGGCATGACGCCAATCACCGTGTATGCCTCGTTGTCCAGCTCCACGGTTTTCCCCAGCGCGTCCGGCCTGCCGCCGAAGTGCCGCTGCCAGAAAGCGTAACTCAAAATCGCGACGTGATTTTTCCCGGCTGCGTCCTCGCCGGTGGCGAAGGCGCGTCCGATGAACGGCGCCACACCCAGAGTTCCGAAAAAGTTCGCCTGCGTGCGGATCACCGTAACCGATTCGGCCTCGCCCGCGCCGCTGGCGTTGAGTCCCTGCGGATAGCTGATAAGGCTCATGGACGCGAAACTCTTATTCGCCGCTTGCCAATCTAGATAATCCGGGCCGTCGAGAGGAAAATTCCCCGGCGCGCTTTCGCTCTCGCGCAAGTCGACGAGCTGCGCGGGATTTTTGAACGGCAGCGGCTCGAGCAGGACGGAATTGATCACCGAAAAAATTGCCGTGTTGGCGCCGATACCCAGCGCCAGCGTCAGCACCGCGATCGCCGTAAACCCCGGCGACTTCGCCAGCATGCGGAGGGCGCATTTCAAATCTTGCAGCAGCGTAGCCATCGTGGAGCTCCTTTACGTGTTGCTCGTGTTAAGAAGTGACGAGTGACAAGTGACCAGTGACGAGCCAACAAAACCAAGAAAACAACACGCGGTGCAGCTACCGCCAAAATCATTCATAGCGAAGAGCCACGATCGGATCGACTTTCATCGCGCGCCGCGCGGGAATATAACAGGCGGCCAGCGCGACTGCCGTCAGCAGAAGCGCGACGCCGACGTAGGTCACCGGATCGGTGGCACGCACCTGAAACAGCAGGCTGGCCATCATTCGCGTCAGCCCAAAAGAGGCAACCAGTCCGATCGCCACGCCAGCGAGCGCCAAGCGCGTCCCATGGCCCAGCACGAGGCGCATCACGCTGCGCGCATCCGCGCCGAGCGCCATGCGAATGCCAATCTCATGCGTGCGGCTTGCCACTGCGAAGGCCATCACGCCGTAAATTCCCACCGCGGCGAGCAACAATGCCAGCGCTGCAAAGCCTCCGAGCAACAACACGGAAAGCTGGCGCGACGCAACATTTGCGTCGACCAGCGTCTCGAGCCTTTGTACGTTGTAAAGAGGCAAGTCGGGATCCATCGATTGGACAGCGGCGCGCAGGGCCGGAATCAAATGCGCCGGATCAGCGGCCGAGCGGACGATGATACTGCCGCGGTTCCCGCTGGGATTCTGCGCATACGGCAGGATGGTTTCGACGAGCACCGGCTGGTCCGCGCCATAATTCTTAATCGTGCGAATCACACCGATAACGGTGGTCCAAGGCGGCATTTCACCCGGCTTCAGCTCGGCAAGCGAAATACCAAGATGCTTGCCAATGGGATTCTGGCCCGGCCAGTATTGCTGCGCCATGGCTTCATCGACGATGCAAACCAAGGGAGCTTTTTCATTGTCGGCTGCGGTGAAAAACCGCCCGCGCAGCAGCGTGGCCCCCATTGCCTCCAGCGCGCCCGGCGTCACCAGGGAGATTTCGGTGGAAGGATAGTGACCCGGCAAAGGCTTGGGCTGCCCTTCCACCATGAAACCAGTCTGCGCCCCTCCAAGGATCGGCGTCTTGATCCCGGCCACTTGCACGCCCGGAATCGCGTTGGCTTTGTCGCCCATCTGCTCAAAGAATTGGCGGCGCCGGTCAGCGGTGTTGTACTTGGCATCGGGCACGCTAAAGTTTGCAAGCGTGACGCCGCTTGGGTTGAATCCTTGGTCGGCACGCAGCACGCGATAGAGACTTTTCAGCGTCAACCCGGCGCCGACGACCAGGACCACCGAGATGGCGAGCTCCATCACCACCAACGTATCGCGCAGCCGCTTGTGGCCCGCGCCGGTGCCGCTGCCTCGCGAGCCCTCTTTCAAAATTGAGTTGACGTCGACGCGCGATGCCTGCAACGCCGGGAACAACCCAAAGAACAGTCCCGTCACGCACGATATTCCCAGCGTGAACACCAGCACCCAGCGATCCACGCCCACGTCTTCGATGCGTGGAACCGCGCCCGAAGCGGCCCGCGCCAGCGCCGGCGTGGCCCAGACGGCCAGCAACAATCCCAGCGCGCCGCCGAGCAGTGAGAGAAGTACGCTTTCGGTGAGTAACTGCCGAACCAAACGCCAACGTCCCGCGCCCAGCGCCAGGCGCACGGCGATTTCCCTCTGCCGTTCCGCCGCGCGCGACATCAGAAGATTGGCCACGTTGACGCAGCCGATGAGCAACACGAATCCTACCGCCGCCATCAGCACCAGGAGCGGCAGTCCCGCGTCTTGGACCACGGCGCCGAGCAGCGGCTGAACTGTGGCGCTTTCGCCCGCGTCGTCCTGGTATTGCTTGGCGAGGCGCTGTTGGATGCCGGCCATTTCGGCGCTGGCCTGCTGGATAGTGACCCCGGATTTCATGCGAGCATAGGCATAAATGCCGGGATGTTCGCCGCGCCGCACGGGCCCGCCAAAAACGTTCTCGAGCCGCCAGAGCGAGCTGAATACGTCGAACGTTCGCCAGCTTTCGTGAAACTTGCTGCTCGGCAGCACGCCGATAATTGTGTAGGACTCCCCGTCGAGTGTGAGTTGCTTGCCGATGACGTTGGGATCTTTGCCGAACTTGCGCGCCCAGAAACCGTCGCTGAGCAGCACGACGGGTGCTGCGCCCACCTTGTCGTCAGCCGCCGTGAGCGGCCGTCCGAGAATCGGCTGCACGCCGAGCGTTGGAAAGAGGCCCGCGGTGACGCGGCGCATTTGCAGCCGTTCCGGCACGCCCTGGCCCGTCAGCGTGACGTTTTCGGGCTGATACGCCACCATGCTGCTGAACACTGTCTGCGTGGCGCGCCAGTCGTTGAAATCCGCCATCGAAATGCTCATTCCGGGAACCTGCTGCGACCATTCGCTGATGAAAACCAGCCGGTCGGCGTGCGGGTAAGGCAGCGGACGCAGCAGGACCGTATTCACGACGGAGAAAATCGCCGTGTTCGCGCCGATGCCCAGCGCCAGCGTGAGGACGGCAACCGCCGTGAAACCGGGCGCCTTGGCTAGCATTCGCACGGCGTACCTAATGTCCTGCGCCAGTCTGTTCATCGCGCACCTCGCTATTGGGCTATGGCCTTCTTCACCGCTTCCGGGAGCGCAAACACGGCATCATCGACGTCATCGTAAGTGACCGAGGTGATCAGGCTGATCGATAGATCGTTGCCTTCACGTCCGATCGTCTTCACCGGCATCAGAACTCCACCGAAGTCCTTGTAATCCTCAAACGTTGCCGTGGCGTCGCCTTTTCCGCCGCGCCACGCGGTATTGAAGGCGTAGCCGATCAGCAGGCCGCTGTCTTTGTCGTAGAATTGCTCGTTGGGCTGGCCCCAGTTGTTCACGCCTTTCAGGTGATAGCACTGGTGGCTATCGAAGTTTTTGACGTCCACTACTTCCAGCGACTTGAAGTAGTCGAGGACGTGCAGGTGGTAGTACATGTCCGCGTCGCGCGCGATGGTCTTGACCTCGTCTCCGTGATGCAGGGTGACTTTGCCGCTGGGATCCATGTCCCATGCGACCTGCCCGTCATAGCCCGATGCATATTCCTTTCCATTGACCAAGAACGCTTTCTGCAGGGACTTCGTGCCGCTTGAGTAAGATACCGTCTCCACATCCAGTTTCTGCGCGGGCGCCTGGAGCCGGCCATGAACGGTCATGGATTTGTGCCGCAGCAGGGCGCCCCGGCCGCCGGTGACTTCGACGTAGCGATCCAGCACTTGCGCGGCCGTGGGCAGCTTCGACGCGTCCGTTAGTTGCGTTTGTTGCGAATGCGCTGCGCTCACGCACGCCATGACCAAGAGCGAGCACGCCGCCGCATTCCCTGAGAACTTTGCCATGCGCCACAAGCCATTCGAGGTGTTCATCACTCATACCTCAACGCGACCATCGGATCCACTTTCATGGCGCGCCGCGCCGGGACATAGCATGCCGCGACCGCCACGACGGCGAACAGCAACGCCACTCCTGCAAATGTCGACGGATCATCCGCCTTGACTTGATACAGCGTGAATGCAAGCGACCGCGTCACCGCGAACGCCGCCCCCACACCGATCACAATTCCGACCGCCGTCAGTCTGAGTCCCTGCGCCACGACCATCCCCATCACTTTCCGCGGCTCCGCGCCCAGCGCCATGCGTATTCCGATTTCATGTGTACGCTGCGCCACGGTGTGCGCCATCACGCCATAAATTCCAATCGCGCACAGAAACAGCGCCAGTACTCCGAAGAAGACCATCAGTTTGGTCAGCACGCGGTTACCCGCATCTTGGGTGGCCATCAACGTTTCCATCTGCTCCACCGAAGAGACCGGCTGGTCTGCGTCGACGGCCCAAATCACGTCGCGGATCGCCGTTGGCAATGCTTGCGCATTCCCCGCCGCCCGCGCGACAAATCCCAGCGTCGGCGAAGGAAATTGCGCCAGCGGAACATACATCTCGCGCAGCGGCCGTCCTCGCAGTTGGTACATTTTCACGTCGTTTACCACGCCCACGATCGTGCACGCCTTGTGCTTCTCGCCGAACTGAAGCTTTTGTCCAATCGGGTCTTGGTCCGGCCAAAATTGCCGCGCCAGCGTCTGGTCAATGACGGCCACGGGCGCGTCTCCCGGCCCGTCTCCCGAAGTGAATCCTCGTCCTTTCACGAGAGGCATTTGCATGGCCCCAAAATAATCCGGAGACGCCGCGGTAAACACCGCGCCTAGAATCTCTCCCGGCTGCGGCGCGGGCTTGCCCACCGCTTCCACTTCGACCGACCCGCCAAATCCGCCGAAGGGCACAGCGCTGGCCGCGCCGGCCGAAGCCACCCCAGGAATTGCGCGAATGCGCGCCAGCACCTCGTCGCCGAAGTTTCGCTGCCGCGGCTCCTCCGCATATTTCGTCTTCGGCAACGACACTTGCGCGACCATGAGGTTCGCGGCGTTGAATCCGGTGCTCGACCGCACGGAAATAATGAAGCTCTTCACCAGCAGCGTGGTCGAAATCAGGACGACCACCGCCAGCGCAATTTCGCCCGCCACGAAAATCTTGCGCACGCGCGCCCCGCGTCCGCTGCCGGAAGCCTGCCCGGACGCTTCCTTGAGCGTGCGGTTCAAATCGACGCTGGAGCTCTGAAACGCCGGCGCCAACCCAAAAATCAGCCCGCAAGCGAGCGCAGTCCCCAGCGTGAACACGAGCGTGGTTACGTCCAGATTCACCTGCCCGTAATTCACCAGATACCCGCGAACGCGTCCCGGAATCAAAGACTCGATCCAGCTCATTCCCCACGCGCCGAAAAGAACGCCGCCGACGCCGCCAAACGCAAAGAGCGCCAGCGATTCGGTGACCAGTTGCCGCACCAGCCGCGCTCGCGTTGCTCCCAGCGCGCCGCGCACGGCCATCTCTTTCGTCCGCTGCGTCGCGCGCGCCAGCATCAAGTTCGCCACATTCGCGCAGGCAATCAGGAGAATCAGCCCGACCAGCCAGAAGCAAATCATCACTTGCGGGACTCCCTCGTTCGTGCCGATCTCCGTAATCATCGGGCTCAGCAACATGGTCTGGTCTGTGTCTGACCGCGGATATTCCTTCGCGAATTGCGCGAAAATCGCCGTCGTCTCGGCGGCTGCTTGCGGTTGCGTCACGCCGGGCTTCAGCCTCCCGAAAGAATCGAACCACGAGTTGTCCCGGTCGGCGCGCTCCTTGTCCGTCAGCGCCAGCGGCGTCCACAAATTCGAGATGCCCAGCAGCGGAAACTGAAACTTCCCTGCCAGCACGCCCACTACGGTGTATGACTCGCCCTCAATTTGTATGCTCCTCCCAATAATTTTTGGGTCGCTTGCGTAGCGGCTCTTCCACAAACCTTCGCCGAGAATCGCGACGTGCGGAGCGCCGACGCGGTCTTCATCCGCCGTGAACGTCCTGCCGAGCAGCGGCTTCACACCCAGCGCGTCGAAAAAATTCCAGCTTACGCGCCCGCCCTCCACCAGCGCCGGGGGACCATTGCCGGTCAGATTGAAATTCCAGCCCGTCCACGCCGCGGTTTGCTCAAACGAGGTCTGCTGCTTTTGGAAGTCCAGAAAATCAGCCGTCGACGTCACAGAGTTGTACGTCCAGCCCTTCTTTGAATTGTGCTCGAGCATCACCATCAGCCGGTCGGCCTGCGGGTACGCCAGCGGCTTGATCATCCATGCGTCCACGAAGCTGAAAATCGCCGTGTTTGCGCCAATTCCCAGGGCCAGCGTGATGACCGCGATTATCGTGAAAGTGGGAGACTTGCGGAGGATCCGGAGAGCATAGACCAGGTCTTGCCAGAGAGTCTTCATCGGCTACACCCCTCGCATGTGTGCGAGAACTGTACGCAGATTGCCTTCCGAAGACATGCAGGCTAATGCACTGATAATTCAGCGCTTAATAGGGGGCTGCAAACTAGCTCTGAGGACGGCTGTCCGCTTACGGGAGCCTATTGCACGTAACCGGACAGTCGATAGCAGGCTACCGACTCCAGCTATTCGTACCGCAGTGCGACCATGGGGTCGACGCGCATGGCCCGCCGGGCCGGGACGTAGCATGCCGCGAACGCCACAGCGGCGAGCACCGCAGCCGTGGCTCCCAGGATAAACGGGTCCGCGGGATGCACGCCGTAAAGCAAATCGCCGAGGAGTCGCGTGAGCCCTAGCGCTCCAGCGATTCCGGCGCCGATGCCTCCGAACGTCCATAACATGCTCCCGCCCAGCACCAGTTTCAGGACGTCGCGCGGCTGCGCGCCGAGCGCCATGCGAATCCCAATCTCATGCGTGCGTTGCACCACCGAGTAGCCCACCACTCCCGCGATCCCCACGGCGGAAAGAATCAAGGCCAGCGATGCGAAGGCGCTGAGCAGCACCATGGGAAAACGCCGCGAGCCGAGCGAGTCGCTCACGATCTGCTCCATCGTGAGAACCCCCGATGCGGGATAATCGCCGCTCATTTGGGCGAGCGCCGTGCGGGCCGCGTGTTCAAATGATGCGGGAACGGAACGGGTGCGCATTACGACGGTCATGAAGGGCCAGCCAGCCTGCGTGAATGGCCGATAGAAATAAGGACGCGGGTTGGCGTCGAGACCGTCGTGGCGGAAATTGGCGACGATGCCGACGACGGTCATCCACGGAGCGCTGTCGTTGAATGCGGCCAGCTTGATATGTGCGCCAAGCGCGCCGCCCTTTGGCCAGTAACGGTGGGCCATCGCTTCGTTCATGACAACGACGTTGGCAGAATTGACGGTGTCCGCGTCGGTGAATTCCCTGCCCTCGACTAAGGGAATTCCCATGGTGCGAAAGAAATTCGGACACGCAACGCTATAGCCGCCGCCCGGCTCATTCTTGGGTCCTGGATCGGGGCGCCCTTCGATGGTGAAGCCGCGGCCAGCGTTGGCTCCGCTGAGCGGGAGATGGGCCACGGCGCCAACGGAGAGGACTCCGGGAATCGCGCCGAGATGCTGGGTCAACTGCTGGCAGAATTGTTCGTCCGTAGGCGGGCCGACGTAGAGATTTTCCTGCGCGGTGGAGACGCCCATGGTGAGGACGTTTTTCGGGTTCAATCCGGGATTGACGCCGAGCAAGCGGCCCATGCTGTCAATCATCAAAGCGGCGCCAGCGAGAACGATGAGGGCCAGCGCGACTTCTCCGGCAACCAGCGCGTGACGCAGACGGTTCCCGCCCGCGCTGGTTAGGCCGCGACCGGCTCCTTCTTTGAGCGGATCAATCAATTGGCTCTGATGAGTGCTGAGCGCGGGAGCGAGCCCAAAAAGAACACCGGTTAAGCATGAAAGCAGCAGCGCAAAAACGAACACCCGCCCGTCGATTGCGATGGCTCCGACGTGGCGAAATGGCAGGAATTGGAGATCGGTGGGAAGAAGCGGCGTGACCAACTTCAGGGCAAGCCCGGCAAACAGCAAGCCTGCTATGCCGCCGAGCAATCCCAGGAGCATGCTTTCGGTGACCAATTGGCGGACAATTCGGCGACGCGTTGCGCCCAGAGCGCAGCGAATGGCGAGTTCTCGCTGGCGGGCAGCGCCCCGCGCGAGCAGCAGATTGGCCACGTTAACGCAGGCGATAAGCAGAACAAATCCCACCGCGGCGAGGAGCGCCCACAGCGTGGCTTTCAAATCAGTCATGCCAAATTCCGTGAACGGCATCACGGTGGCGCTCATGTCGTTGTCGTCATTCGGATACTGCTTGGCGAGCCGCTGGCCGATGGTATCCATCTCGGCTTTGGCTTGTTCAAGAGTGACGCCGGGTCTGAGCCTGCCGATGGCGACAAAGGAGTTCGATCCGCGGTCGGTCAAATCGTTTTTGGTATAGCCGACGGGAACCCACAACTCGCGGGCGCGGCTGTCGAATTGAAATTCAAACGTCCCGGGCATCACGCCGACGACGGTGTAGCTCTCCCCGTCGATGGGAATTTGCTTGCCCAGAAGCGCGGGATCGCCGCCGAAACGGCGCTGCCACAGCGGATAGCTCAAAACGACTTCGCGATCCTTGCCCGCGGTTTCCTCTTCGGGGAGAAACGTGCGGCCGAGAAGCGGCTGGACTCCGAGGACGTGGAAAAATTGTGAAGTTACGCGCACGCCGGAGACACGCTCGGGAACGTCGCCGACGGCAAGGTTGTACCCTTTGCCCGCCGAATCGAACCAGGCCATGCTCTCGAGCACGGTGTTCTGTTTCTGGACGTCCATCATGTTGAGCGCGGAGACGATGTTGATGTTGTCGGGACCGTTGCCGCCGTAGGTCTGCCAGACAAGAACGAGGCGATCCGTACCGGGATAGGGAAGCGGCTTCAGCAGCGTCGCGTTGATGACGGAAAAAATCGCGGTGTTTGCGCCGATGCCCAGCGCCAGCGTGAGGATGGCGACGGCGGCGAATCCCGGCGCCTTCACTAGCATGCGCAGCGCGTAACGAATGTCCTGCAGCAGTGTGGCCATCATTTATGCAAAGCACCTCGCTGCGTTAGACGAGAGCGGGTAGGATTAGTCTCGTTGCGATTTGAAATTTCCCCGCACGGTCACTCGTAGCGCAGCGCGACCATCGGATCCACTTTCATCGCCCGCCGCGCTGGGATGTAACACGCCGCCAGCGACACAGCGGTGAGCAGAATCGCCACGCCGGCAAACGTCAGCGGATCGGTGGCGCTGATGCCGAAGAGCAGAGTCGCCATCAGCCGCGTCAGCGCGAGCGACGCGACGATGCCGATGGCCACGCCAATCACCGCCAGCTTCAGCCCGTGCGCCAGAATCAGACGCATCACCCGCCCCGGCTCCGCTCCCAGCGCCATGCGAATGCCGATCTCATGCGTGCGCTGCGTCACCGAATAAGAAATCACGCCGTAAATTCCCACCACCGCCAGCAGCAATCCCAGCGCGCCGAATGCGCCGAGAAGAAGCGTCTGCGAGCGCGGCGCCGCGTTCGAATCCGCGATCAACTGGTCCATCGATTCGACATTCTCGACCGGCTGCGCGCTGTTGATGGACCAGATGCGGTTCTGCACGGCGGAGACGACCGCAAGCGGATCAGTTCTGGTGCGGACGACGAGCGAAATGCCGCCGGATTGCGCGGCCTGATCATATGGCGTGAAAAATTGCGGCTCGGGCGCATCCTTGGTGGACTGGTCGCGGAAATTTGCCACTTCTCCGACGATCTCACCCCACTGCGGATTTTTCTTCGCGTCGCGGCCGGACCAGATACGCTTGCCGATGGGACTGGCGTTGCCGAAAAATTTCCGCGCGAAGGCCTGATTCACCACGAAGACGCGCGCGCCATTCGCGGTGTCGGTGTCGCTGAAATCGCGGCCCGCGAGCAACGGGATGCCCAGCGTCTGAAAATAGCCGGGAGTCGAGCGATTGAAATTCGTCGTGGGCACCTGGGCGTTCTGAGGGGCCGGCTCGGTATCCACGGAAGCCTCGCCCCTGAAGCCGGAGAGCGGAGCGTAAAGAGAAGCGGCGGCGTTTTCGACGCCGGAGACACCGCGCGTGAGAGCCACGATCTGATGGACGTAGGGAGTGAACTGTTCCGGAGTAGCGAATTTGCCGGGCGCAAAGTTGATGGTCATGGTGAGCAGGTGGTCGGAGCGAAAGCCAAGATTGACTTCGCGCAGGCGGGCGAAGCTGCGCAGCGCCAGCGTGGCTCCGATGACCAAAGAAAGCGCGAGAGCCACTTCACCGACAACCAGCAACTGCCGCAAGAATTTGTGGCGCACGCCGCCGGCGCCAGTCTGCGCGCCCGCGCCGCCTTCTTTAATTACGGCGGTCAATTCCTGGCTCGAAGCGAGAACTGCCGGTGCCAGTCCAAACAAAATTCCCGCAAGGATGGAGGCGCCGAGCGTGAACCAAAGAACCACTTGATCGATGTTCAGGTCCTTCACGCGCGGAATGTCCGGCGGGAGCAGATCACGCAACGCTTGTACTCCCCAGGTGGCGAAAAGCAGGCCGCAAACGCCGCCGACGAGCGCGACGAGCAAACTTTCGACCAGCAACTGGCGGATCAATCGGCCGCGGGTGGCTCCCAGCGCGGAGCGAATGGCGAGTTCGCGGCGGCGCGTCCAGCCGCGCGACAGAAATAAATTGCCGACGTTCGCGCACGCAATCAGAAGCACGAAGCCCACTGCTCCGAGCAAAATCAGCAGCGGGAGGCGCGCATCGCCAACCATGTCAGACTGAAGCGAAGCGGCACGAAAGCTCCAATATTTGTCGGCGTCGGGATAGGTTTTCGCGAGGCGCGCGGCGATGGCGTCCAGATCGGCCTGCGCCTGTTGTAGCGTGCGGCCCGGCAAGAGCCGCGCAACTGCGGGAGTGCCGTGACTCTCGCGTGCTGCGAGTTCCTTGGGAGTGGGAGCTAAGGGCGTCCACAGTTTTTGAGCCGTGACGTAGTCGAGGTGCTGCTCCTTGGGCATGACGCCGATGACCGCGTAGGGATTGCCGTCGAGGGTGATGCTCTTCCCCACCGCGCGCGGATCAGCGCCGAACTGTTTCTGCCAGAGCTCGTAGCTCAGAATCACTTCGCGATCCTGGCCGGGCTGCATTTCTCCGGAAGTGAAGATGCGTCCATAAAGAGGCGTCATGCCGAGCAGCGGGAAAAAATTGACGGAAACAGCTCCCGCGTCGAGCTGCTGCGGCGCGCCGGAGCCGGTGAGAGTCATCGTGGAATACTCGTAGGGCGCGACATCGGCGAACACTTTGTTCTGCGCGCGAATGTCGGCGATGTCCGCCAGCGACATCCCGAGGTTCGGAAAATCGAACTGCGTGCTGTGGCCCCAAAGGTCGACGAGCTGCGAAGAATCGTGAAACGGCAAAGGCCGAAGCAGCGATGTGTTGACGATGGAGAAAATCGCGGTGTTTGCGCCAATGCCGAGAGCCAGCGTTAGCACCGCGATGGCCGTGAATCCCGGCGATTTCGCCAGCGTGCGCAGCGCGTAGCGAATGTCTTGCAGCAGAATGTTCATTGCGCCTCCCCGTGTGCCAGTGATTGTAGCTTACGTCCTGCCGCGTTCTGTGCAGGCTGACGTGAGATCTAATCTCGAAGTAAGAGCCTCATGCACGTTCGCGCAAACCCCCCGCGAACGGGATATGAGCTACATTTCACTCATAACGCAGTGCAATCATGGGGTCGACGCGGGTGGCGCGGCGTGCCGGAATGTAGCACGCAAGCAGCGCGACGAGCAGCAGCAAAATCGCCGCTCCGGCAAAGGACAGCGGGTCTGCCGGGCTCACGCCATAGAGCACGCTTTGCATCGCGCGCATGAGCACAAGTCCCGCGATGATGCCCGCCGCCGCGCCCGCCAGAGCGAGCTTTGTTCCCTGCGTCAGAACCAGCCGCAGCACGTCGATGGGCCGCGCGCCCAGCGCCATGCGAATGCCGAATTCGTTGGTGCGCTCCGTCACGCTATAACTAATGAGGCCGTACAGTCCGACCGCCGCGAGCAAAATCGCCAGGCCCGCGAACACCGCCAGCAAATTCGTTGCGAAGCGCTGCGGACCGAGCGATTCGGCGATGCGCGCGTCCATGGTTTTCGCGTCGGAGAGGGGCAGATTTGCGTCGACGTCATGCACCGCCTGTCGAATTGCAGCGTCTGCCGCAGCGGTATTTCCGGTTGTTTTCGCAATCAGGAAGCCAAACGGCGCTTCGCTCTGATACACGGGGAAATAATAGGAGCCCTTGCCGGACGACATGGAAATCGCCGCGGACTGCTCTTCCCCCGCGAGCGTCGTGAAGCGCATGTTGCCCACGACGCCGACAATCGTCGCCCACGGATCGTTGCTGTTGCGCTTCAGCTGTTTGCCGATCGGATCCTCGTTCGGCCAATACGCGCGCGCCATATTTTCGTCAATAATGGCCACCGCTTGCGAACCTTTGCGGTCCTCGTCGGTAAAATAGCGCCCCTTCAGGAGCGGAACGCCTAGCGCCGAGAAATACCCCGGCGTCACGTAGCGCACCGCGCCGTGCGGGCCAGGATCGCCGGGACCAACCGGTCGGCCCTGAATCGTGAACGAAGCTGTGGGATCGCTTCCGGCAAATGGCAGCGGGAACCCTCCGCCGGCCGCGACAATTCCCGGCGACTGCGAAAGCCGGTCAAGCACCGTGTGAAAGAAGGCCTCCTGTTTGTCCTGCGTGTTGTATTGCGACTGTGGCAGCGACACTCCCGCTGTCGTCACACCGCGCGGACTGAATCCCGGATTCACATCGCCGATGCGCGACAAACTCTTGAGCAGCAGCGCCGTGCCCGCGAGCAGCACGAGTCCCAGTGCCAACTCTCCGGCGACCAGCAGCGCGCGGAAGCGCTGACGGCCGCGGCTGCCGGTGGACGAGCGGCCCGACTCGCGCAGCGCGTTGTAGGGATCGGCGTGGGACATATGCCATGCGGGAACGATCCCGAAAATCAGCACGGAGACGATGCCGGCGAGCACTGTGAAGCCCAGCACGTATCCATCGAGCGAAAATGTGAGTCCGCTGGCCATTTCCTGCGGCGCGGCAAACAGCAGCGCCTGAATGCCAAATTGCGCCACCAAAAGTCCCGCTAAGATGCCCAGTACGCCGAGCGCGAGATTTTCGCCGAGCGCCTGAGTCATCAAGCGCGCTCGCGAAGCGCCCAGCGCCGCGCGGACGGCCAATTCCTTCGAGCGGCCCGCAGCTTTTGCAAGCAACAGGCCCGCGATGTTCGCGCAGGCTATCAGCAGAATAAACGCGACCGCGCCGCTCAGAATGAGGATGGGCGTCCGCAGATCGCCGAAAACATAGTTCGTCAGCGGCATCAGGAACATGCCCCACTGCGCAGTCTTCGCAAACGCCGTCGCGGGATTGTCGGCGACGCGCTGCGTGAGAATGTTCATGTACGCGCTGGCTTGCCCGAACGAAACATTGGGCTGCAAGCGCGCCACAGAGAGGTAATCCTCGTTGAACGTGTTGTTCACCGCGTATTCCTTGGGATCGAGGCCCATCGGCACCCACAGATCAGTCTTGGTGTCCGGCCAGTGAAAATCGGGGCCCATGACGCCGACGATGCGAAACGGCTGCTGATTCAGCTGAATCGTGCGCCCCACTGCGCTCGCGTCGCCGCCGAACCACCGCTTCCACGCGCCGTAAGAAAGCACCACTTCGTAATTGGCGTTTGGGTGGTCTTCATCGGATGTAAAGGTGCGGCCCACAATCGGCTTCGCCCCGAAAACGTCGAACCACTGCCACGTGACCAGCGAGCCATTGAGCTTCTCGGGAAAATCCCCTGCGGTGTAATTGAAGCTCGCGCCAGTTTCGAGAGCGGCCAGGGCAAAAATCTGCTTGCTGTCGCGCACCTGCGCGTAATCGGGCACGGAGACCACGATATTTTTCAGCCCGAGTTTGTTGTAGCGCGCGCGCTGCACCACCACTTTTTCCGGCGCTACGACCCCCGGCGGATGCAAAAAGAGCGTGTTGACGACCGAAAAAATGGCGGTGTTCGCGCCGATACCCAGCGCCAAAGTCAGAATCGCAATGGCCGCAAAGCCGGGAGATTTCGCCAGCGAGCGAAGCCCGAAGCGGATGTCCTGCAGCAGAGTGTTCATTCAATTCCTCCCAACGGGCAATGGCGGACGCGTCCTCCCAACGGGCAATGGCGGACGCGCCATTCGATTGGACGCACCCATTCTACTGAGCACAAGCGCACGCAGATTGGCTTCCGAAGTAGCGGCAGATAGACGACGGAGAATCAAGAAGTTGCGGGCGACGCGGGACGAGGGGGGGAAAGGCGCTGTCCGCTTGCGGGAGGCTGCTGCGCGTAAGCGGACACTCGATTATCGCTGGTGAATGGGACGGCGGGATACCCGAGGATTAAGCAGCCGCCCTTTCGAGCGGCTGCCACGGGTGACCTGGCGTGGCGCCAGGTCAGAAGTTAAGTTTTAAGGCGAACTGAATCTGCCGGCCGGGATCGAGCGACTGGATCAGGCCGAAACTCCCTGCACCGGTGCTGCCAGCGTTTCCGCCGGTTCCCGTCGTAATCACGCCGTTGCAGGACGGATTGCAGGACGAATTCGGCGCGCCCCAGATCGGCGTGTTGGTCAAGTTGATGAACTGCGCCATGAACTGCAAATTGAAACGCTCGTTGATCGGGAACGCCTTGGTGATGTTCAGATCTGCTGTTTTCAGGGAAGGCCCGCGGAAAGCCCCCAAGCCACAATTGCCGAAGGTGCCCGGCGCGGGCAAACTGACCGCCGCGGGATTGAGGAACTGAATGCCGTAGACTCCCGCACCGACCTCTTCAAATTGCCCGTTGCCGTATTGCGAGACGCCGGGGACACAATTCGGGCGGTCAGCAAAGTTCGCGCCTCCGCCTGTGCCGGATTGATCATTAAACGGCATCGAAGGGTCGATGGCGAAGCCAGAGTGGATGTTGAAATCGACCGCAGCAGACCAGCCGCCGATGACTTGATTCAAAGCTCCGTTAGCCCCATTCCCGAATTGCTTCCCTCGGCCAAAGGGCAGTTGATAAAGCGCGTAGCCGTTCAAGGCGCCGGCGACGTCGGTGAAACAGCGTCCGTAGTCGGCCAGGGGGTCGTAATCATTCTGGAAGAAAAACGAACCGCCATAGGTTTGTGACTGGCCCACGCCTTCTTCATCGCCGTACTGCCCGAAGTAACCGAAAGAGTTTGTCAGGCACTTGGACCAGGTGTAGCCCGCCTGCAGATCGAGTCCATGGAAATCACGCTGCGTTGCCGTGAGTTCCAAGGCGTTGTAGGTTTCGATGGCGGAGGAATCGTTGTAACGAACTTGCGCGCCCGCCGCGACCAAGGGTTGTGAGTAAGGTCCCGGCTGAAGTACGCCGCCTACGATCTGGTCCTGGTTCCACAAGAAAAGATCGGTCATGTGAGTCACTTTGTTGCCCACGTAACCCGCCGAAACCGTAGTGCCGCGCCCGAATTGGTGCTGTGCCGTGGCGTTCCATTGCTCGTCGACGGCAGGCCGGAGATTCGGGTTGGTCTCGTGTACGGTAGCGGAAGACAGACAATCGGGCGAGAATGCTTGGAGCGCCGCAGCCGTGCAAGTGGCTGCCGGAAACGCGGAGTAGCCCTGGTCCAATGTCGTAGTCGGCAAAGCCAGACCGGCGTTAACCTCCGCGCGGGTGACCACGTAGGGTGGGTTCACGACGGCCATGTTGCCAACGCCGTTGCCTTCCATATACGTGTTAATTCCATAGGCCGCGCGGAAAACCGTGTTGGGAGCAAAGCCCGGCTGCCAAGCCAAACCGATTCGCGGCTCGAAATCGCCAATGCCCCAGTAGGTGTTGAAGTTCGTCCCGATTTCCGGAGTGCCGGTGACTTGATCGAAGTTGACGTTGTTGTTGGAATCTTTGTCGCCGCGGGCGGTCGTCGCTTCGTAACGCAAGCCGATATTCACGCTCAAATGGTCGGTGACGTGCCAATTGTCCTGCGCGAAGCCGGCAATCAGGCTGTTACGCAGATGGAAGCGCAGCGGCGTTCCTTCGTTAACCGCCTCCGGAAGTCCAAGAATGAAGTCAGCGAAGGGGTTTCCTCCGCCGGTTCCGGTGGGACTGTTTCCGGTGAATTGGCCGGTGAAGATAAACGACCCTGCAAGTCCCTGGTTGCCCGGGTAAAGGTCATTCATGAGGTAATGGAAGTATTCGAAGCCGGTGTGGACCACGTGGCGGCCGTGCGTCCAGGTGAGCGAGTCTTCCGCCTCGATTGTGGTGTCGTGGAAGATCTCGACGAGGTCCGCGTTTCCGACGTCGGTATATACACCGTTGAAGTTCATGTCCGGCAGAATGGTGTCTTGCACGCCGGGCAGGGCAAACTGCTGCGGAAGGTTTGCGCTAATCGGGTTCGTGTACTGCTGGTCATTCGCCGGGAAATCCTGGAAGCCAATGCGAAACTCGTTTACCAGCGACGAGGAGATGGTCCGGTCATAGTCGAGAACAAAATTCTTCAGGGGATACTCACGCGTTAGCGACGGCAGCAGTTGAATGCTGTTGACCGTATTGTTGATCACGTACTGCTGCGAATAGCGGCCCATGATGTGGTCCTGCTCGTCCGGCTGCCAGTCGATCTTCATGTCGCCCTGATAGGAATTGACGTAATTGTGCTGCGTATAGCTGTCTGTTGTCGCGGAGGGAAAGAGCGACGAGGCGATGATGTTGCCCGCTACGGTGCTGCTGACCGGGACCTGGTTCATCGCGTAAGGTGTTCGCGTGGCGGGGTTATTACTGGAAAAAGGATCGTAAAGCTGCTCGCTCAGATTGTTGCAAACGCCGGCTCCGTTGAACCCTGCCGTGCAGAGCGACGAAAAGTCGCCGGTGCGAAATGCCGCGGGAACCGACGCGAAAGGAACGGAGGAGGCCGGCTGATTGTAAAGGGAGGTTTGCACATCAGCGAAGAAGAACAGTTTGTTCTTGATAATTGGGCCGCCGACGGTGCCGCCGAATTCGTTCCACTGCAAGGGATTGCGAGGGTCGCCCAAAACTTTGTTCTGCCAACTATTCGCGTCCAAAACTGTGTTACGGAGGAATTCGAAAACGTCGCCATGGTACTGGTTCGTTCCCGATTTGAGCGTCTCCACCACCAGACCGCCCAGATAGTTTCCGAAGTCCGCCGGGGCGCTCGTGGTGATGATGTTGAATTCGGCGACCGCGTCCGGACTGGGGACGTACGAAACTTCGTTGTTATCCGGCTGGTTGGTGTCCATGCCATCGAGCGAGAAGTTGTCGTCCTGCTCGCGTGCGCCGTTCACGAAGGGACGGCCGGTGCCGAAGGTGTTCTGCGGGGCCTCAAACGCGAAAATATTCGGACTGACCACGCCGGGTGCCAGCAGTGTCAATTGATTGAGGTCGCGCGTGGCCAAGGGCAGCGCCGTGGCCGCCTGCGCATTGATCAGCGTGCCTAAGTCGGTCGAATCGGTTTGCAGCAGCGGCGGAGCGCTGGACACTTCGACGGTCTGGCTCATTTCGCCGACTTTCATTTGGAAGTCGACGCGAGCGACCTGGTTTAGAACCAGAGTGAACGCGGGATGAAGCTGCTTGGAAAAGCCTTGCGCTTCGACAGTGACTTCAACGTTGCCAACGGTGATTTGAGGAAACTCGAACACGCCGGAAGAATCCGTTTTGGTGGTCCAAGTGGTGCCGCGATCGACGTCGCGCACGGTCACCGCTGCATTCGGAACCGCTGCTCCAGAAGCGTCCATTACTGTACCGGTAATTGACCCAGCCGCCTGCTGCGCCCACGCCGAGGGCGCGCGCAAAAGCGCGGCGGCCAGACAGAACAGGCACACCAACACACCCAAAAATACGCGACGATTCGCCTTCATAACCACACCTCCTCACCCCGAATCTCTAGAACAGCAAGCCCCCGTTCCTCAGGAGCTATATAGCACAAGATTTATCTTGTCAAGAGAAAAGTTGCAGTTTATAAAGAAGCCAAGGCAATGCTGCGGTGCTCTATAGCAGATTGGCCCAAGCTGACCACAGCTCTATAGCAGGCGAAATCCGTATTTTCGCAGCACCTTGATATGTGAACGCGATTTAACCGATGGCGGACAGCCCGGCAGGTATAATGCGCCGCCCACTCGTCCTGGAGAACACATGAAGATGCGTAGTCCGAATGGCGAGCCCGCTTACCGGAGAATCCAGAGGACCATCCGGCGACGCATCGAATCGGGGCACTTGCGCCCGGGAGACCTGGTCGATTCGGAGCGAGAGCTCG
Organism: Candidatus Acidiferrales bacterium; assembly: GCA_049281095.1. Lineage (GTDB taxonomy): Bacteria > Acidobacteriota > Terriglobia > Acidiferrales > UBA7541 > DAHUXN01. The sequence continues at coordinate 19,755 of JBAPRL010000059.1, read as the reverse complement.
CCCGGACTCACCGTGTGAGTCTGATGACCGCGCGCCACGCGCTGGTGGATCTGGCCCGTGAAGGCATGGTTGAGCGCCGGCACGGCGCGGGCACTTTCGTGGCCCCGCCGAAAATTCACTTCAACAAGCTGATGAGCTACACCGAGCAGATGGCCGCGCGCGGGCTAGCCGCGAACTCGCGGATCGTTTCCTCCGGCACGGTAAATCGCGAGCAAGAAATCGCCGCTCGTCTCGGCTTGCCGCCGATGAGCCGTCTGGTGCGCATCGAGCGTGTTCGCTCCGCCGGCGACGAACCCTTTGCGCATGAAATCTGTTATCTCTCCGCCGATGAATTTCACGGGCTTGTTGATGCGCCCCTTGAAGTCACTTCCCTTTTTGTCACGTTGGAGCGCGAATACGGAATCGAGCTCGCTTACGCCGACGAAGAAATCGACGCCACCGACGCGGACCAAAGAATTGCGGAGCTCCTGGCGCTGCCCCGCGGCACTCCGCTCTTGCGAATTCGCCAGCTCATTTTTTCCACCAAGGGCCGAGCCACGGTTTACGTTCTGGGCCTGTATCGTTCCGGCCGGCACACTCTGATGATTCGCCGTTTTCGGTAGACCTTATTCATGCCGGCCTGAAGGCCCCCTCTACAAGCTTATTCATAGCGCAGCGCCACCATGGGATCGGTGCGCATGGCGCGCCGCGCGGGGATGTAGCAGGCTGCGAGCGCGACGATGGCCAGCAAGATCGCAACGCCTGCAAACGTAACCGGGTCGGTCGCTCCCACTCCATAAAGGATGCTGCCCATCAATCGCGTCAGTCCGAGCGCCGTGCCAATCCCTACGGCAATGCCCACGAGCGTGAGCTTAACTCCCTGGCCGAGCACGAGCCGCATTACATCGTTTTCCTGCGCGCCGAGCGCCACACGAATGCCGATTTCGCGCGTCCGCTGCGACACAGAATACGAAATCAGTCCGTAAAGGCCGATCATGGCCAAAAGCAGCGCCAGCGCGGCGAAGCTTCCGATCAAGTAGGACGGATAGCGGCGCAAGAAGACGGACGGCGACTGCTGGATGATTTCCTCCATGGTCTGCGGAAGAATCGGAAACAACTGCGGATCCGTCGCACCCAGAGCTTCGCGGACTTGCCCCAGAGCGGCGACCGGATTCCCCGCGGTACGCACAATGTAGTTGATGTAGGAATTAGTGTCCTGCGCAAACGGGCAGAACACAGCCGGCTGCTCCGGGCTGTCCAGGCCCTCATCGGCAATGTCTCCCACCACGCCGACAATCTCGCGGTACGGCTGCGTGGGCGAGTAGGTGAACCGGATGCGTTTGCCAATCGGATTTTCGCCGTGGAGATACACTTTCACCCACGCCGTGTTGACGATGACGTGCTTCGGCGAACTGGCCGAGTCGGCGGCGGGGTCAAAAAAGCGGCCCGTGAGCAGCGGAATCTTCATTACTGAAAAGTAGCTGCCGGAAACATCGCGGATGTCGCATTCATCATCATGGCCGGTTGCAACGGGCTGGCCCTCAATGACGAAGCGGATGGTGTTGCCGCCGCCGGAGAGCGGGATGACGCTATTGCTGGCGATTCCGTGGATGCCGGGAGCGTTGCGCACGCGATCGGTGAATTCGCGGTCAAAGCGAATCGCGTCGGGATCCTTGGGATAGGAATTGTCCGGAAGACTGACGCCGAAAGTGAGCAGATTCTGCGTGTTGAAGCCGGGATTACGGTGCAGCAGCGCGTTCAGGCTTTTCACCGCCAATCCCGCGCCTGCAAGAAGCACCAGCGAGAACGCAATCTCAACGACCACGAGCGCATCGCGCAGACGCGTGTGAACCCCACCGGCGGCGGTTCGCGTCTCCTCCTTGAGCGCGTCGCTAACGCGTTCATGCGAAACCTGCCATGCGGGCGCAAGGCCAAAGAAGACTCCCGTGAGCACCGCGATGCCGCAAAGGAAGGCGAGAATCGCGGCGTTGGGCTGGGTGTCGCGCAGGAAAGGCATGGAATCAAGCAACTGCTGGGGAATCGCGGCCACCAGCGCCTGCGTGCCCCACTGCGCGGCGAGGAATCCAAGCGCGCCGCCGGCCAGCGAGAGCATCAGGCTTTCGGTCAGCATTTGCGAGGCGAGCCGTCCACGGCTGGCGCCCAGCGCCACGCGAATGGCGAATTCCCTTCTGCGGTCCGCAGCGCGAACCAGCAGCAGATTGGCGACGTTGGCGCACGCGATCAGCAGCACAAATCCCACAGCTCCGAAGAGGATCCACAGCAGCGCCTGAACCTGTCCGACGATGCGTTCGCGCAGCGGAATCATCAGAATCTGAACGGCGGCGTCTTGCTGAGGATAAGCGGCGGCCAAGCGCGCCGTGATGGTATTCATTTCCGCGCGAGCCTGCTGCGCTGAAACGCCCGGTGCGAGGCGGCCGATGACGCGGAACCAACGAAGGCTGCGGCGCGTAGCCATATCCCCGCTGATATGCAACGGCACCCACACTTCCGCGTTTCCCGCGGGCGCAAATTCGAAATCGCGCGGCAGCACGCCGACGATGCTCACGCTGTTGGCGTCGAGTTGCATTGTGCGGCCGATGACGCGGGGATCACCGCCGAACTGCGTTTTCCAGAACTTATAGGTCAGCAGCGCGACTTTCGGCCCAGAGGCAATGTCCTCGCCTGCCGCGAAATCGCGCCCGAGGATGGGTTTCACGCCCAGTGTCGAGAAGAAATTTGTGGTGGCTTGCGCGCCAAGAAGCAATTGCGGGCCGGCCGTTCCGCGAAAAACAAAGCCGTCGCCACCGTAGCCCGCGAGCGACTCGAACACTTTGGATTGCTTTGTCCAGTCGAGATAGTCGGGATAGGAGGCGTCCCAATAGGTCTCCTGCGCGCTGCGCACTTCGCCCAAGGTAATCAAGCGGCTCGCTTGCACGTAAGGCAGCGGGCGCAGCAGCGCGGCGTACACCACGGAGAAAATCGAGGTGTTCGCGCCGATGCCCAGTGCCAGCGTGAGAACGGCGATGGCCGTAAACCCCGGCGACTTGGCTAGCATGCGCAGCGCGTAGCGGATGTCTTGCAGCAGTCTGCTCATTTCGTCCTCCTAGTTCATAACGCCAAGCGGCCATGGGACCGACCTGCCTGCCGGCCACACGCCACGACGTCGAGGCGGCGGGCAAGCAGCAGACAGGCGCGCATGGCGCGCCGCGCCCTAGACGGACGCAGCTTCCCCGGCGTGAACGCAGGCAGATTGTGTTCCGAAGTGCCTGGCCGTAGGTTGCGGAGAATCAGGTGTTTGCAGGCACGCAGCGGCGCAGACCTGGCGGGGGCTGCCCGCTTGCGGGAGGCGCCTGCGCGCTAGCGGACAGTATTCGTCGTTGCAGTGCGCGAAATGGGCGCCCCGGGGCGGGTACTGGTTTATTCGCAGCGCAGAGCCTCGCGCCGCGTCGGAATCTGGCGAGTGTCCTCGGTTACCATGGGCGAGGGCGGCACATCTTTAATTTGCGATGCCCTTGCGACGCCCTAATTTGTCGGATGCCGCCGCTTCCGCCCAGCGACCAGGTCCGCAGATAGCGGACGAAGGGCCGCCTATATTAGAGTAGGTGCGCTCTGCGAGAATCTGCCATGCACCAGAAAAAAACCGGCCAGGAGTCGCCACTCAGCCGCTGGGCGCGTTTCACGCGGCCGCTCCAGCAAATCGCTCACAGCATCCGCCTGCGACATTGGTTCCCACACTTTCCGCTCGCTTTGGCCGTGGCTTTTTCCGGAGCCGTGCTGCTCTGGATCGTTTTCGCGGTGCAACGGAGCGTCCTGCTTAGAGACTTCCCGATGCACATTGTGGACTTCCAGCCCAGGAGCATGCCGTTTGTCTTGATCGGCGTGGCCATGCTGATTATGTCCGTGGGGCTGCTGTTGCGGTCGCGCTTCGCTTGGATCATTGCGATTCTCCTGAGCGCGTTCACGGTGCTGAGCGCGCTCACCATGGGCCACGAGCACCACCGCGAGCTGATTTTCTACGACGGAATTCTGCTCGTCGTGCTGCTGCTGGCGTACCGCAAATTTAACCGCAGCAGCCTGGCGGCGGGCACGCTGTTTGCGTTGACCAGCGTGCTGCTGCTCCTGATCTACGGCGTTTTCGGCTCTCTCTATCTCGGCAGCCAGTTTTCGCCCCCGATCAAAGGCCTGGTGAACGCTTTTTATTTCACGGTCGTCACCATGACGACGATGGGCTACTACGGTGTCCCCAGCAGCGCGGAAGCGAGCATGTTTACGGTGTCCGTGGTCATCCTGGGCATAGGGGTCTTTGCCACGTCCTTGACTACCATTGTGGGGCCAGTGATCGCGCGTTTGACGACGCAGAAGGAGAAACGAATGACACGCTCCGGGCATTTCATCGTGATTGGCGCCACGCCTCTCGCCTATAACACCTATCGTGAACTCAAGAAGCGCAAGAAGGACGTTGTGGTGATTTTGCAGCACGCGCCGGAATCAGACGAGATTGATCCCGCCGACGTGATTGTGGGCGACGCCGCCAACCTGGACACTTTGCGACGCGCAAACGCGGATCAGGCCCAGGCGGTGCTGGCCATGCGCGCAGACGATTCCGACAACGCCTTCATCGTGCTGGCCGTCAAGGAACTGAAGGGCCGCGCCAAGACGGTGGTGGCCATCAACGACAGCAAGCACATGGGACGCGTCAGACTGGTGCAACCGGATATGATCATCGCTCCGGAGGTGCTCGGCGGCGAGCTTCTGGCGATGACGCTGAATGGCGAGCGCATCAGTGGCGATTTCCTGATGCAGCGCTTCCTGAACTTCGATCAAAAGCCCTCCGGCAGCGCGTCGTGAGCTCCGCTTCTTTCTGCTGAGCAAAAAAAAACGCTGACAACGTAACGGTCTGACCGGCATCCACGTATTTGTTGACGCCACGGGCGGCCAATTATAGAGTCCCCGCCATGGCGGCGCAGGCCCGCCAGCATTGAGGGGTCAAATGGCGCATACAAACTTCTGGCAACGATACGCTCGCACGGCACAATCGTCGGCCGCCAAGCTCACGATCGCCGCACTCGCTGCAATGGCATTCTTGCTTTTCCCGGCCGGCGAAGGCTTGATGGCGAGGCCCCAACAAAAGCATAGCCCGCCCTCGAAGTCAGTCATGGCGAAAATGTCGATGCAGAAATCCGCCGCCGCTGGCCCCGTGACGGCGCCGCCGACAACACCCGCGGAGTTGACCACCGCGGATCTCAGCGCGTTCTTCGACGGCATGGTTCCGTTGCAAATCGAGCGCGACGACATCGCCGGCGCGGTGATCGCCGTGGTGAAAGACGGCCAAGTGATTTTCGCCAAGGGTTACGGCTATTCGGATTTGAAAAACAAAAAGCCGGTGTCGGCCGACGACACGCTTTTCCGCGTGGGCTCGATTTCCAAACTCTTCACGTGGACCGCGGTGATGCAACTGGTGCAGGACGGAAAAATCAATCTGGACGCCGACATCAATCAATATTTGGACTTCCACATTCCGGCAACCTTCGGCAAGCCCATCACCATGCGCGATCTGATGACGCACACGCCGGGCTTCGAGGAGGCCATCAAGGATTTGATCAGTCTGGATGCCGCGAAAATTCCGTCGATCGCCGATTACCTGAAAACGCATTTGCCCGAGCAGATTTTTCCGCCCGGGACGGTGGGCGCGTATTCAAACTACGGCGCGACGCTGGCCGGCTATATTGTGCAGCGCATCTCCGGCGAGCCTTTCGACGATTACATCGAGCAACACATTTTTCAGCCGCTGAATATGACCCACGCGAGCTTCCGCCAGCCGCTGCCCGCGAATCTTCAGCCGCTGATGTCGCAAGGATTCCAACTCGCCTCGGGCGGCGCCAAGCCGTTCGAAATCGTAACCGCGGCCCCCGCGGGCGCGCTGTCCATTTCGGCCATGGACATCACGCATTTCATGATCGCGCATTTGCAGGATGGCACGTACAACGGCGCGCAAATTTTGCGGCCGGAAACGGTGAAGGAGATGCACACGCGGCAGTATGCGCCGGACCCGAAAGTGAACGGCATGTGCCTCGGGTTCTACGAGGAATCGCGCAATGGCCATCGCGTCATCGGGCACGGCGGCGACACCATTTATTTCCACAGTGATCTGCATTTGATTCAGGACGCGAATGTCGGGCTCTTTGTGTCCTACAACAGCGCGGGACGCGGCGACGTGGAGCCGCGCGGCCCGCTCTTCCAACAATTCATGGACCGCTACTTCCCGTACACGCCGCCGCAAACGCCGGCCGTCGCCACCGCGAAAGCGGATGCCGAGGCCGTCAGCGGAACATACATTGCCAGCCGGCGCCCGCAGACGAACATCCTTTACCTGCTCGCGTTGCTGGGAGAGGCGAAGGTCTCGCCGGGCAAGGACGGCACGCTGGTGATCGCCGGACAAAAAGGAATCAACGGCCAGCCGACCGAATGGCACGAGGCCGCGCAGAACGTTTGGTACGACCCTGCCGATCCGCAAAACAAAATGGTGTTCGGCCGGGACCCCAGCGGCCACTGGCAAATCGCCCTCGAATTCCCCGCCGAAATGCTGCAGCAAGTGAATTGGTATCAGTCGAAGGGATTCGTGCTGAACAGCCTGATCGGCGTCTTGGCCATTTTCGCGCTGACGCTGATCCTGTGGCCCATCGCCGCTTTTACACGCTGGCATTACGGTCAGAACTTCGAAGTCAGCGAACGCGAGCGCCGCGCCCGCGCATGGGCCCGCGTCGAGTGCGCGCTCGGTTTGATTTTCTGGGTGGCGTTTGTGGGAACAATTGCTTCCGCGGGAACTCATCTGAACATCCTGTCCCACAGCGCGGACCCGTGGTTCCGCGTGATTCAAATCATCGGCTGGCTGGGCGTGATTGGCACGCTGCTCGCGATTTGGAATTTCTTCGTGTCCGTCGGCACCTCGGGACGCTGGTGGTGGGCCAAAGTCCACGACACTCTGATTGTGCTCGCCTGCTTGATGAGCGTGTGGCTCATTTGGTTCACGCACCTGCTGCATTTCAGCTTGAAGTATTGAAGTATTCGAGTACCGAAACTTGGGTGTAGGGGAGGGGGCGTGATTCCGGGCGATGCGGAGCGCCCGTCGTCGGCCATCTCCTGTATCCGGCTTTTTATCAGATAGTTGGAAGTAGGACGGGCGGCGCTGTATGGTTTCTCCCTAGTGCTCCTGGCTGCCTAAATTGGTACTATCGCGCTATTTCCCAATTCGGCTGCTGGCCGCAAATTCTAAGGGCGGACTTACAAGTGTCTACATCCATGCCAAACGTTCAAGTCCCGGAAAGAGTGCGGCTTGCACTCAAGTCGCTGGCGTTGTTTTTTGCGCCGCCGGTTCCCGGGGCGGGTTCCGCAGGAAAAACGAACTGGCTGGCGTCATGGCTCACATCGGCGCGCGACAAAGTTTATAAAGTGGCTGCCAACTTCAAGCTGCGCACGAAATTCCTCCTCTCGTTCGTTGTCGTTACCACTCTTCTGATGTGCTTCACGTTGCTGGTGGTCGGGCACGAGGCGCGCCAAAAAATCGACCAGCAAATCGAAGAGCAGTCGAGCCGTGCCATTTTGATGTTCCAAGTGATGGAGCACCAGCACCAGATTGCTCTGAGCCACAAAGCCGAACTGCTGGCCACGCTGGCCGTGATGCGCGACGGCGATCCCACGGCAGTTTCCGACGCCAGCGAAGACCCGTGGCAATCGGAAGATTGCAACTTGTTCCTGATGACCAACGCCGCCGGCAAAGTCGTGGCCCTGCACACCGCCGTCGGCGACTTCCCCGTTGCCGACGCGGAGCGACTCCTGCGGCGAATGCTGAAGAGCCAGTCCACATCCGGATGGTGGGTGAGTGGGACGCAGCTTTACCAAGTCGTGCTGCATCCGGTGGTCGCGGGGCCGCAGCAAGGCAACGCTCATCTCGGCACGGTGGTGGTAGGCCGCGCGATTGATCCCGGCGTCGCCAACGAGCTGCACCGTATTTCCTCGAGCGAAGTCGCCTTCCGCCACGGCAGCCAGATTATCGTCAGCACCTTCTCGCCGCTGGAAGAGCACGAACTGGAAAGGCAGGCGGGTCTGGGAGCCGTCCCGGAGCAGGTGCAAATCGACGACGAAAAGTACATCACCAGCTCCCACAACTTGACGGATGGCGCAGACGGCGCGCAGACCGTCAGCCTGGTGGTGTTGAAGTCCTACAACGATGCAATTGCCTTCCTGGATCGCGTAAATCGTTTGCTGCTCGCGCTGCTGCTGGCGGCGGTGTTGGTGGGCACGATTCTTGTGCTCGTGATCGCGGACACGTTTACGCGGCCGCTGAAGACGCTCGTGGGCGGTGTTCGCGCGCTCGAGCAGGGCGACTTCCAGTATCCGCTGGAGGCCCACGGTGGTGACGAAGTGGCCGAAGTCACGCGGGCTTTTGGACGCATGCGCATCACGTTGCAGAACGAGGAATCCGAAAGGCGCAAGCTCGAAGATCAGTTGCGCCGCGCGCAGCGCATGGAAGCCATGGGGCGTTTGGCGGGAGGCGTGGCGCACGATTTCAACAATCTGCTCACCGTAATCAAGGGCCACAGCGACGTCCTGCTGGGAAAGCTGCCCGCGGGCAGCGCGCTCTGCGGAAGCAGCCAGCAAATCGCCAAGGCCGCCGATCGCGCCGCTTCGCTGACGCGGCAACTGCTGATCTTTTCCCGACGCCAAGCGACGCTGCCGCGCGTCCTGGACCTTAACGCTGTCGTTTCGGAAATGGGCAAGCTGCTCAAGCGTCTGGTGCGCGAAGACATCAACTTCGTGTTCCGCCCGGGCGAATTCATCGGGCACTTGCGCGCCGATCCTTGCCACATCGAGCAGGTGGTCATGAACCTGGTGGTGAACGCCTCCGACGCCATGCCGTCGGGCGGCAAGCTAACCGTCGAGACCTACAACGCAAACGTGGATGAACAAATGGCGCAATCGCGCCCGCCGCTGAAGTCCGGCGAATACGTCGTGCTGGCCGTGACCGACACCGGATGCGGCATGGACGAAAACACCAAAGCTCACATTTTCGAGCCGTTCTTCACCACCAAGAGTGAGGGAAAAGGAACTGGGCTGGGCCTGGCAACGGTCTACGGCGCCGTGAAGCAGAGCAACGGATTCGTCCTGGTGGAATCGGAGCTTGGCAAAGGCGCGCGCTTTGAGGTGTACCTCCCGCGCGTCGAAGAGCCTCTCGACGCGTTGTACACGCCGAAAACCATTCTTTCCGCGCCGGCTCGTACGGAAACGGTGCTGATTGCCGAAGACGAACCCGACGTGCGGGAGCTGGCTTCGCAGTTTGCGCGCGCCGCCGGATACCAGGTGCTGGCCGCGCGCGACGGAGTCGATGCTCTGGCGATGGCCCAAGCCGCGATCCAGCCGGTGCACATTCTGCTGACGGATGTAGTCCTGCCTCACATACGCGGGCCGCAACTGGCGGCGTCCTTGCGCGAGCACAATCCTGAATTGAAGGTCGTCTTCATGTCCGGATACCTGGAATGTCACAAAGAGCCCGGCATGTTGCCCGGCGATTTGTTCTTGCCGAAGCCCTTCACGCGCGACACGCTGATTGAGAAGCTCGAAGAAGCCCTCGCGAAGCCCGCACCCGCGCAACCGAGGGCCGCCGAACCCGCATTCGCGAAAGCCCTCACCTAATCCGCGCTGCGTCCTGAACGCGCCGTCCAACCTTCGTCAAAACTTTGGCAGGAACATGCCGGTGTGTGCGCGATGCGCCTCGAACGCCGGGCCAAATTCGCGCGCCAGCCACGCTTCTTCTTTTCGCGCTTTGATCACATGCGCGATAAATATCGCCCCGAAGGCCACCACCGCGCGCCATTCTCCTACTGCAATCGCTGTGCCTGCGAAACCAAGCGCCAAACCCGTATAGATCGGATGCCGTATGCGTTTGTATGGCCCCGTGCCGATCAGCGTGTGCCCTTCTTTGAGCGTCACCGCGCCGGACCAGTTCGCGCCGAGGCAATAGCGCGCCCAAATCGCCAGCGCGATGCCGAGAACTTCGATCGCCAGCCCAGTGGCCACCATGGCTCGCGTAGCCGGCACGAACCGCGCGCCGAGCCAGCCAATCCTTCCCCACGGCGAAAAACAAAATTCGAAAATCGCCACGAGCACACCGGCGCGCAACCAGAAAGCAAACCGGCTTTCCCGCTGCTTCGCCCGTTTGAGCTTCCTTGCGCTAACAAGCCAGTAGAGCGCGAACACCACCCACACGTATTCGACGGCTAGTCCCATGGCCGTTCCCCAACTATGTACCACGCGCTGACCTCCGAGAAACTGCGGCTGTTTTACCTCAGCCGATACTTGACGTCCATGCTAACTCGGAGCAGAATCTGCCCATTCCCATGCTCAGCTCTCCGTCCATGTTTAATACGCCTTCGGCTGCGCAAAAGTTCCAGCCGGACGCCGCGTACATCCAGCCGACCTTGAACCACGGCTTGAGAATCTGGTGGGCATATTACTGGCCCACGACGGTGGCCGCCTCTCTCCTGACCTTCTGTACCGCCTACTGGCTCCGGGTGCTTTATCAAAGGGCGGCGATCTCCGCACACGTCGTGAAGGTTTCGCTGATTGTATTTCCTTATGCGATCACCGCGGCGATAGGCGTGCTGGTCTTTCGCTACATCCTCGGAAAGCGCTTCCGCCATTTTCGCATCGCGCTGCTGCCGTCAGCCAGCGGCGCGGATGCACCGCTGCGCCCCGTGTGGCGCCGCACGATTCGCGTCTGGTGGACCTTCACATGGCGGGCCGTAATCTATGGGCTTGTTTTGTCGTTCGTCGCCACCGTTTCGCTGGGACTGGTTACCGGGTTCCTTCGCGAAATGGGGCCTGCCATGGCGATATTGGTTCCCCTTATTCAGGGCCTCCTCATTGGCGCCGCGGTTGGATTATTCGTGATCTACTCGAATATTCTAGACGAAGAGTTTGGCGACTTTCGCGTCGTGCTGCTCCCTCGCGAACCGACCGCGCAAACGCAGGCGCCCGCAACCGTACCGCCACAAGCACAACCGACTGCATAGCACGAAGCAGGGCCGCGAGCTACCAAACGCCATGCACCAATGCGGCCCATTCTTCGCGCCATTCTTTTCGAGCAGACGCAAAAAATGGGCCACCTGTTGATACCGTGCAAGCAACCGCGTCAGCTGTGCTGCCCGGCGGCCTTGGCCATCCATTCCTTAGAGCGGCGGTCGACCTCCTCCGGAGTCACGTCCTCGACGTGTGTAGCCACGCCCCAGCTGTATCCGTACGGGTCGGCGAGCTTGCCCATGCGGTCGCCCCAGAATTGATCCGCCAGCGGCATGGTCACTTTGGCTCCCGCGGCAATCGCATTGTTGAACACTTTGTCGCAATCCTCGACGTAGAGAAACAAATAGTGCCCGCCGCCGGTGGGCGCAGCGCACACGCCCGGAAATTCGTCGTTGACCATGATGTTCGAATCGCCGATGGTCAGTTCCGCGTGCCCGATCGAGCCGCCCGGCCCTGCCATGCGGAATTTCTCTTTCGCGTCGAAAGCCTTCTTGTAGAACTCGATGGCGCTCGCCGCGTTCTTGCACGTCAGCGACGGCGTGATCGTGTGATACCCCTCGGGAATTGCTTTAGCCGCTTTTGCCATGGAAAGTCTCCTTCAAAACATTCAGTTGGGATCTTGCTGGTGAACGAGAGTGTACAACCGCAAACGCGATTTGCCAAATGCAGGACTTGTCGCCGCCTTTCGAGGAGCTCCTGGCGGCGTACATCGGTACGCGGAGCCGCCGTCGTGTGCGACGACTCCGACATTCGCGGGTCGCGCCGGCGGGGTGACGCCCGGCGCTCTTTCCTTGCAGCCGGGGCCTTGCGGCCCAGACCCGGTGTTAGAGTTAACGCTGTTCCATCAGAAGTCGATCTCCGAACGGAACTGGATCACGCGCGGGCTGCCTTGATAGGTCGTCGAGGGCTGGAACAGGCTCGACGACGCGTAGTCGATGTATCCTGGCGCCTGAAAATCACCAACAATCCAGTTCGGATGGTTGAAGGCGTTCAGGAAGGCCGCCTGGACTTTGAACGTCACCTTCTCATAGATCGGGAAGACCTTGTTGAGTGAGATGTCGGTGTTGAAGAACCCCGGGCCATGGAGGAAAAGCATCTGGCCGATGGTTCCCGGATTCGTGTTGGGCAGAATTTTACTTGTGGCGTTGAAGCTCGGATTGATCCATTCCGGCGACAGCGGACTGGCCGGGGTCTTGTAGACGCCGATGTTGCTTTGAATCTGGTGGGCGTCGACGCCATTCAAGATCACGCCGCCATCTTCGTTGTTGAACGTGTCGTAGCCGCCTTGGATCCAGAACGGCGAGCCGGACTGCCACGAGATGATCGAGCCGACGTTCCACCCCCCGACCACGCCATTGAGGAACGGGTTGCTCACGCTGAACGCTCGACCCTTTCCGACAGGCAGCGCGTAGGTGAAGTAGGTGTGAAAGACGCTGGCAATGTCGTAGTCGGACGGCCCCTTGTTAAGTCCGGGATCCCGCAACGAAATGAAATCCTCGCCAGCCGTGTCGGTCCAGTAACTCAGGTACCGGCTGGTGAGACCCTTGGACCAGGTGTAATTGCCGCCGAGCGTGAGTCCATGCCCAGTCGGATGCCGCACGGAGATTTGCAGCCCGTCGTAAGTCGAACTGCCTGGGTCCGACAGGTATTCCGCCCCGCTGGCGGAAGCGTAGGGATTGACTTGCAAGAAGTTGATGGGGTATGTCCCGCCGATGTTTCCGCACGGACTGAAGCCGGCGCCGTACAGGTTGCACGCCGTTTGGAAGTTTCTGGCAAAGTCGTTGGCCATTAACCCCGCTTGGCCCTGTTGCAACAGAGTAATGTAGCTGCTGTTAGCGTAACCGCCGGGATCGGTTGGGGACGTGGTAATGCCGTTGCCGCTGAAGGCGGCATCGAAGATTGGGGTGGGCGAGTCGGTGGGACCGCTATCCGAGAAGTTCGTGCCACCGTTTGCGATCAAATTGGCTTGCGCCGTCTTGAACTCACTGGCGAAGCCATTGTTCAGCGTGTTGATCTCGTCGATGTTGTAGTTCTGCCATTCATGCACGACGTGATTGCCGACGTAATTGACCTCCACGACCGTGTTGCCCGGAATCTGCCGCTGTATGCCGATGGTCCATTGCTGGATATAGGGCTCTTTGAGGTTGGGGTTGATGCCCGTGATGCTGGGGTAGCCGAAAAACGAGTATGTCGACTCGGGTAGCGCCGTTTGATAGGACGGCGGTGTGGCCGTCGCCTGGACCGAGGTGAGGAGACCCGGCGTGTCGAGCGATACGGAACCCGGCGTGAAATTGCCGGCCGCAGCGGAATAGTTCAGGTACTGAGTATAGCCCGCACCGTTGTATACGGTGTCGTTCTCAAAGGTCTCCCAGCCCTCGTCGTACTGGTTTATCGTGTAGCTCCCCCGAATCACCGTTTTGCTTCCGCCGAAGAGCTTGCCCAGGAAACCTTCGCTGTAGTCCGGATTCCAGGCAAAGCCCAGGTTCGGCGCCGGCTGGATGAAATCGCCGTTGTACGGATGCTCGTTCACGGTGATGTACGGGTTGGCGATGCCGTTGAGCGTACCGGGCTGAAACTCTCCGCCGGAAGGGCCCAGCAGGTTCTGCGGCGTGGCGCTGAAATATTCGTCGTTGGTGTTGTGGATGGCGCCGGTAAGCTGCCAGCGCAAGCCGTAGTTCAAACTGAAGTGCGGCGTCATGCGCCAGGAGTCTTGAAAGTAAAGCGAGCCTGCCGTCTTCGCCTCCATGGCGGTGTAACCGTACCCCGGTTGGAACTGACCCGTGGCGGGATTCACCTCCGTGCCGCCACCTACGCTGCTGACACGCCCGACAAGAAAGGCATAAAGATCCTCGGCTTCTGCTTGGCCGGTGAGACCGGTGATCGTGCTCTCCTGATTGTTCATGTTGGGGAAATTCGACGCGCCGCTGCAAAATCCGCTCGCGTTGGGATTGCAGCTGAACATGGCCGCGGCGGGATCCCCGCTAGCGATGCCGGTTGTGTAGTCCGGCACGCCTGGGAAGTCCCATTCCTGCTCCCGCATTTTCGAGTAGTAGATAGCGCCACCGAAGTAGAAGTTGTGGTTCCCGTGCGTCCAGCGCAGCGTGTCGTACGGGTTATAGACCGGGTTGTCCCGAGGAGTTTCTTCGGCGACATCGGGAACGTAATCCGGAATGCAAGCGCTACCGTTGGTGCAAGTTCCAAAGGGCATTTCGATCTGGGAGGGGACGCCGTCAACTTGAGTCTGGCTGAATCCCGTCGGTTGCGCTCCGGGAGTGTACACTTCCTCAACGCCCAAGATCCCAAAAGCGGCCGTGTTCATGACCGTGGGCGAGATTGTCCAGGTGACCTCATTCGTCCAGTTGTAGTAGGTGTTATTGAAGCCGGTGTAGTTGCCAACGTACGGCGAGCCTGGCCAATCCCCGTAGCTCGGCAGCTTGCTGTCTTCCAGGTCCCAAGCATCCATCCAGTGCACCTTGGAAGTGATGTCCACGTCCAAACGCGTCGTGGGATACCACACGGTCAAGGGCTGGCTGACGTTGTAAAGCAAACGCTGCAGGAAATAGGCGTCATCGGCCTGTAGCCCTGCGGCTGTCGTGGTCAGAGGCTGGAGCGAGCCATTCTTGTAATAGCCGGCGACGCCACCGATAATGTTTGACACCGACGAGTTTTCAGCGGTGGGGAATCCTGAGGAAGAGGCGAGCGCGTACAAATTCGCGGTGCAGGTCATGGTGCTCGCGTTGCAGCCCGTTACCCAAGAGGGATTCGTCGCGGGGATGGATGAAACCTCATAGGTGTAGCAGCCATTGGCCGCGCCCTCCGTGCTACCGGCGCAGTTGTCGATGGTGGCTCCGCTGGCGTCACCGGTCAACGTATTGTTCGAAAGGACGAAGACACTGGGAACCTTGTTATATTCAAGGTTAACGAAAAAGTAAGTATTATGGTTTCCCACCAGCCTCTTCGGCAGAAGCGGTCCCCCGATGTTGCCGCCGAAATAGTTGTTCCGGGTCTTCGGCATCGCGATACCTTGCGCGTTGTTCGTCCAACTGTTGGCGTCGAAGTAGCTGTTCTCCGCCTGCCAGAAGCCGCGGCCATGGAACTGGTCGGTTCCGCGCTTAACGGCGAACTGCACCTGCGACCCGGCCATTCCGTTAGCCGAGTCCAGGCCGGCCGTAGAAACCGTCGCTTCCTCGAACGCGCCTTCGCGGGCCGGCGCTACGTCCCAGAAGCTCGATGAGAAGGTCTTGTACCGTTGGAACTGGTCGGTGGTGCCGCTGATGGAGATGTTGACTGCGGCGTTGGGCATATCATTGTAGGTGTTGTAGTTGTTGCCGTGAATGCCGGTGTTCGCGGCCCCAGGAGCGAGCGTGGCGAATTCCAGCACATCGCGGCCGTTGAGCGGCAGATCCTCCATCAGTGCCGGGCTGATTGTGGTGGCGAGCGTATTCTGCGTGCTCTGCAGGACTGGCGCAGCGGATACGGTCACCGTCTGCGACACGGAGCCCACACTCAGGTGGACCGGGAGGTCGGTGGTCTGTGCCACTTGGACGACCACATTGTCAAAGACGATCTTCGAGAAGCCGGCCGCCGTCACTGACACCGAGTACGTGCCCGACGACAGCGCGGAAAAGACGTACCCGCCGGTGCCGCTCGCCTTCACCGTTTGCGAAAAGTTGGTCGCCGGGTTCGTCACGGTGACTTCCGCACCGGGAATGGCTTTCCCCGAAGGGTCATACACCGTGCCGGAGATTTGGCCGCTGTTGCTCACCTGCGCGCGCGACACTCCCGGCAACAGCAACATCGCCAGAGTCAGCGCGAGACCCAATGCTGCTCCCCACGACACAGAAACACGTCGCACGAATCCTGTTCTCATCGATTGCCTCCAGCAGGCGAATTCAGGGCAGGATACAGAAGATATGATACGCACGAGAGGGTGTGTCCGCAGGAATTCGGTTCCCGAAGCGAGACTCTTCCGCACATCGAACACCCCGTCAATGCAGGCAGTCTATGTATACAATATAATATGTCAAGAAATATTTTATCGATCCCTTCCTACGCTCCAACCTCCACCCCGGTGCTGCTCCCCAGCGGGCAGACATTTTGCGGCTCTCGCACCCCCCGCTCAGGCTTCCTTGCGCGCCTCAACCGCTTTTACCACCCCCGCCCTGTTTCCGTCCACTGCGCCAGTCTTACGGATAACCGGTGCCTCAAAACCACCGGCCAATGAACATTGCACCCGCTCTTTGCGTATCTGTGAAGTGACCGTCGCCAAGTGCCTGGCTCGCTCTTCGTGGCCACTGGCGGATCGGGAGGCGCAATGAACACTCTGCTGCAGGACGTACGCTACGCGCTGCGAATGCTGGCGAAGTCGCCCGGATTCATGGCCATTGCCATCCTCACTTTGGCGCTGGGCATTGGTGCGAACACCGCGCTTTTCTCCGTTATCAACGGCGTATTGCTCAATCCCCTGCCCTATCCGCACCCGCAGCAGTTGGTCGCGCTCTATTCGCGCACCACGCAATTTTCTGAATCGTCCATCTCTTATCCCAATTTTCTCGACTGGCAGCGGGACAATCGTTCCTTCGCCGCTCTCGCCGCGTACCGTGGCGACAGTTTCAACATGACCGGCGCGGGCGAGCCGGAACGCCTGCGCACGGAAATGGTCTCCGCGGATTTCTTTTCCCTTCTGGGCGTGCAGCCGGTGGTTGGCCGTCTTTTCACCGCGCAAGACGATCACGCCGGTGCCGCGCCTGTCGTTCTGCTCAGCGAAGGATTTTGGCGGCGCAAATTTGGCGCCTCGCCGCAAATTGTTGGCCAGCCGATCTCTTTGAATGGCACGCCCTACACGGTGCTTGGCGTGATTCCCGCGACCTTTTACTTCCGTGGGAACAACTTCCGTCTGTCGGATATTTACGTGCCGCTCGGCCAGTGGACCGACGCCACTTTTCTCGACCGTCGCGTCAGCATGGGCCTTGACGCCGTCGGCCGCTTGAAGGATGGCGTAACCTTTGAGCAAGCCCGCTCCGACATGGACGGCGTCGCGCAAAATCTGGCGAAGGCTTATCCGGATGCGAACAAAGGCACTGGCATCTCGCTCTTTCCGCTCAAAGACGACATGGTCGGCGACGTCGCTCCCCTTCTTTATGTTCTGCTCGGCGCCGTTGGTTTCGTTCTGCTGATCGCCTGCGTCAACATTGCCAACCTCTTGCTCGCGCGTTCCACGGGCCGCACGCGCGAATTCGCCATTCGCGCCGCGCTGGGCGCGGGCCGCTGGCGCGTGGTGCGCCAACTCCTCACCGAAAGTATTCTGCTTTCGGTGGCCGGAGGCATCCTCGGTTTGCTTCTCGCGGCGTGGGGCACGCGCGCCGCCATTCGCGTTCTCCCGCAAGCCTTGCCGCGCTCCGGCAGTGTTGGCCTGGACGCGCATGTGCTCTTTTTCACGCTCGGCGTTTCCCTTTTCGCCGGAATTTTGTTCGGTCTCGCGCCGGCATTCAAAGCCTCCCAATCCAATTTGCATGAAGCGCTCAAGGAAGGCGGCCGCGGCTCGAGCGGCGCGCGTCACCGCATGCAGGGCGTTTTCGTCGTCGCCGAAACGGCCCTGGCGCTGATTCTGCTCGTCGGCGCGGGCTTGATGATTCGCAGCCTCGTGCAGCTCTGGGGCGTGAATCCCGGATTCGATCCGCACAATTTGCTCACCTTTAACATCGCGTTCTCTCCCGAAATGATGAAGGCGCCTCCCGACCAATTGCGAAATGAGGCCGTGCAATTAAACTCCGCGCTGGAATCGATCCCCGGCGTTGCATTCGCCTCCGCCTCTGGCGGCGGCCTCCCCATGCAGGGAGATTCCGAACTTCCTTTCTGGCACGCGAATCAACCCAAGCCGCAAACCGACTCGGACATGACCTGGGCGCTCTTCTACCTCGCCGGCCCCGATTACCTGAAGGCTATGGGCACGCCGCTCCTCAGCGGCCGCTTCATCAGCGCCCAGGATACGATTCATTCCACTCCCGTCGTCGTCATCGACGAAAATTTCGCCAAAAAATATTTCCCCGGCCAGAGTCCCATCGGCCAGCGCATCAATTTGGGAATTCTCGGCGTGCAGGCGGAAATCGTGGGCGTCGCCGGCCACGTGAAGCACTGGGGTCTCGACGAAAACGCCAAGTCGCCCGTTCTGGCGCAGTTTTATTTTCCGTTGATGCAGGTCCCCGACCAGTTTATGCCCTTGCTGTCGAAGGGTGGGGACTTCGTGATGCGCACACGCGTCTCTCCCGATACGCTTCTGCCCAGCATCCGTCACACCGTCGAACAGATGAACAGCCAGCAAGTGCTCTACGGCGTCGAGACGATGGACGAAACCATCGCCGACTCCCTCGCGGCGCGCCGTTTCGCGATGATTCTCCTCGGCGTCTTCGCGGTGCTCGCGCTGATTCTGGCCTGCGTCGGAATTTACGGCGTCATTTCCTACCTGGTTGGCCAGCGCACTCATGAAATCGGCGTGCGTATCGCGCTTGGCGCGCAGCGCAGCGACGTTTTGCGCCTCGTGCTTGGCCAAGGCGCCAAAATGGCGCTCATCGGCGTGGCCATCGGCATCGCCGCCGCGCTTGCCTTGACGCGCCTCATGACCAATCAACTCTTCGGGGTCAGTGCGCATGATCCGCTCACGTTTGCCGGCGTTGCCGTGCTGCTCATCTTGGTCGCACTTTTCGCCTGCTACATCCCCGCGCGCCGCGCCATGCGCGTCGACCCCATCGTGGCCCTCCGCTACGAATGACGTTTTTGCCTTTCGTAGGGGCGGCTTTACGCCGCCCGCGTTTCGCCTTTGCCCTTTTTGGAATGCGGCGGCCTGCCCGCCGTAGGCGGGCTCGACGCCGCTTTGCCGCTGGATTCGTGGTCCCTCGCAGCCGTAGCCTCGGAAGTCGCGCATCGAGATGTCGGGCGTGCCTCAGCCCCCTCCTCATGCTAGCCGCCACGCCTGCTTGTCACTCGTCACTCATCACTCGTCACTGCCTTTTCACTGCCCGTTTCCGCGACGCCCCCTCCCGCAATCGGACAATCCCGCTTCTCGCCGTCCGCATAACCTTCCCTAACTCACTGATTCCATAATGCTTCCTGATTCGCCCCTGCGGAACCCAATCTGCCTGAACATTCCCTTTGTCGAGGTGTGTGTGTCCAGGTCGCTCGTTTTGCGTGCGAGCTTTGAACTTTCGATGAGATGATCGGCTCTTAACGATCGGCCGTTTCCCCACGGCGAGGAGAGCGATGAACACATTGCTGCAAGACTTGCGTTACGCGCTTCGCATGTTGCTCAAGTCGCCCGGCTTCGCCGCCGTCGCCGTTCTTACCCTCGCCCTCGGCATCGGTGCCAACGCCGCCATTTTCAGCATCGTCGACGCCGTCTTGCTTCGCCCGTTGCCGTTCAAAAATCCCTCGCGCCTGGTCATGCTCTGGGAAGGTTTGCCAGAGATCGGTTATCCCAAGATAGAAGGGTCCGCGCCCGATATCGTGCTGTATGAACGCGAGCAGAAATCTTTCGACGCGGTTGGCGCGTTTCAAAACAAGGACTTCGACATTTCCGGCGGTTCCGGTGAACCGGAACGCATCACCGCCTCGCGCGTCTCCGCCTCCACGTTTCCGCTGCTGGGCGTTTCTCCGCTGCTCGGCCGCACCTACACGCGCGCGGAAGACGAATCTCGCGCCAAAGTC
>JBAPRL010000058.1:0-296314 GCA_049281095.1 Candidatus Acidiferrales bacterium | reverse complement strand
GAATATTCCATTTCATCGGGCAGCTCCTCTTCAAACCGTCGATTGCCTTTGGCCCGCGCGTCTTTGAGTGTAGTGGCTGTTTTCACGGCGCGGCATTCGGCGCAAAATACCCAAACGGCAAATCCCGCGCGGTGCGCAGCCCGGCCACCGCCGCCAGAATTGTGGGAATCGCGTTCACTGCCACCGCCGCCGTCGCAATGTCGCCATGCGTTCCTCCTGGCACCGTCAGACTGATATTCGGCTCGCCGGCCAGCGTCACCGTATCCGCCGGATCTTTCGCTCCCACGTACATTCTCAACTCCATGAAGATTTTTTCCACACCTCCGTTAATCCCGTGCGCGACCTGGTGAACGCCTGCCACCTGGCCCGCCTCCACGCGAAGAAATTCCGTCTGCACGCTCTCCTCCGCAATCACCGGCTGAATCGTCTCGGTAATTTGGTCCAGCTCAAAGCCAAGCGCATCCCCGACCATAGCCACCGATTCCGGCAAGCCATGATGCTTGATCACTCCCGCGGCCACTCTTTCGCGAAATTCATCCGGCGTCATCCCCGCGCCGATTTTCTTCTGCAGCGGTAGCCGCCGTTTCGACGCATCCACGATCCGCACGCTGCGCGCCGAATCCACCCGTTGCGCCACCGCCGCCAGCGTCAGCACCAGCTTGTCCATCACGAATCCCGGATTCACGCCCGTGCCCACCAGCGCCACTCCCTCTTCTTTCGCCGCCTCATCCAGCTTCGCCGAAAGCTCCGGATGCTTCCGGAAGGGATACGCCAGCTCCTCGCACGTCGACACAATGCAGCATCCCGCCTCGATGCACGCCAGCAACTGTCCGGTCACGTCCTTCAAATACGACGACGTGCAATGCATCACCACGTCCACTTGCTTGTCCAGCGCGGTTGCTGCGTCCGCGGACACCGCAATTCCCCACGGCGCATCGTGCGCTCCTACGATCTCGCCCAAATCGCGCCCAGCCTTCGCCGGATCGGAATCAATCGCGCCCACGATCTCCAGCGCGTTTTTCTGCCTCATCAGGCGCACAATCGACGCGCCGATTGGCCCCACTCCGTATTGCACCACGCGAATTTTCTTCCTGGTCACAGTAGCTCCCTAATTTGACCGTCCTAGACGAGCCAGTACCTTAATTCCGAATGCCTTGTGGTGCAAGCACTTCGCTTACCTCCGACCCACATTCATTTCCGAATGCAGGCATAATGGCTCGCTGAGCTGGCAATGACCCTACTTCTAACGGCCAAGAAGGCTCTCACTCGCCGCCCCTGGCTCCGCGCCCTGCTGCGCATTGGCGGCAGCGTCCTCGCCCTTTTCATCCTCTTTCATTTCCTGCCCCTCGCCGAGGTTTTGCACACGCTGCGCCGCCTGCCTCTGCATCTTTGGTCTCTGGTGATCGCCGGTTATTTAGGCGCGCATCTCATCGCCGTCAATAAGTGGCGCATGCTGGTCAACTTGGCCGGCGCTCGCCTTACCCTCCGTCAAGCGCTTCGTTTCTACTTCTCCGGCCTCTTCAGCACGCTTTTTCTGCCATCCATCGTCGGCGGCGATGTGGTTCGCGGCGCGCTCGCCCTTCGCAGCGGTCAAAGCAGAGCAGCAATCTTCATGGGAGGTCTTCTCGACCGCATCCTCGACTTAGCGGCACTGGCCCTGCTCATCGCTCTCGGTGTCGTGCTCGTGCCCGGAGCCCTGCCTGCCGAGGCCCACCGTATCTTTGTGACCGCGGGTATTATCCTCGTCATACTCGTCGCGCTGATCATCCCGCTGATCCTGTGGTTTCCCGCGCGAAAAATCTCCTTCGCGTGGCGCCGCGGCATGGTCCGATTGCGCCGCGCGGCGCGTTCCATGCGCCGCAAGCCTCATTACGTCGCCGCAGCTCTTTGCCTTGGATTGATCGTTCAGGGAAGCTTTATCTGGCTAACTTCGTCTGTCGCCCATTCGACCGGCCTGCATCTCCTGTTCCGCGCCTGGCTTTTCGCCTGGCCCCTCGCCAAACTCTCCGCCCTGATTCCCATCACCCAGGGCGGCATTGGCGTGCGCGAAGCCGCTCTCGTCGTCCTGCTCGTTCCTTTCGGCGCGCCTGCCGTCAAGACCGCCGCCGTCGGCCTCGCCTGGGAAGCCGTCATCATCAGCGGCGGCCTCATCGCCGGTTTCACCGCTTTTCTCTTGGGACGCCTGCCTGTTTCCAGCGACGCTGCGGCGTCCTTGGAAATCGCCGCCGAAAATCCGCCGCGCTCGAAGCTACCGTCGCTATAGCTTGCGTGAAAACTTCGCTTCCGCGAGCGGCAACTCAAAAAACAGCGCGCCCGGCACAGGATTGAATCGGTACGCCGGAATCTCCCGAAATCCCAGCGACCGGTACATCGCGATCGCTCGCGCCATCGACGGCATCGTGTCCAGCCGCATGCGCGCGTAACCCGCCTCTCTCGCCTGTTCGATCAGCGCGCGCGCCAGCCCCGCTCCGATTGCTTTCCCTTGATGCTCCGGCCGGACGTACAGCCGCTTCATCTCGCAAACCTCGCCCTCCAGCCGCCGCAGCGCCCCGCACCCCGCCGCCTCATCTCCCTCGAACGCCAGCAGCAATCGCCCGCCTGGCCGCGCGTATTCTCCCGGAAGCTCCGCCAGCTCCTTCTCGAATCCCTGAAAACACAAATCGACCTTTATGCTCGCCTCATATTCGCGAAAAAGTTTCCGCACCGTCTCGAGAAACTCCGGCGCGTCGGCGTTTTCAATGCGCATCGCTCGCCTCGCTCAACTTCTCAGAACGCCTCAAATGTTACGGGAACACTTCAGGTAGGTGCCAGCCTCTGCCGCCCGCGCAAAAAGACATTTTGGCTGGCCTTATTCTGTCTTGTTATGGTTCGGTATTGACCGCACGTTCACTGCCGCCGTGGCTCGCCGCTGCGGCTTTTCGGCCACTTCACCGCGATGCCTTGAATCTCGAACCGCGCGCCAAACAGCAGCGGCCCGGAACCCAGAAACGCCCGCGCCGGAAACTCTCCCGAAAAATACGTTCGGTAGATCGCATTGAATTTATCGAAGAGCGAAACGTCCGAGCAAAACACCTGTACGAAAACCAAATCTTCCATCCCCAGCTTCGCTCGCGAAAGCGTCTCGCGGAACGCGTCCAGCATCAGCCGCGCTTCCTGCTCTGCGTCTGCGGGCACTTTTTTCGTCGCCGCGTCCAGCCCAATGTGCCCGCTCATGTAGAACGTGTCGCCGGCCATCACGCCATTCGAAAACGGCAGCGGCCCGTATCCCGCCGGCGGTGGAATATGAATCCGCGCGCCCGCATTTTTGCCTCTGCTTTTTCTGATGTTCAGCCTCGCCTTCCGCCTGTAGCTCGCGCCTGCCCTGAGCGCCGAAGGGGTCCCGCCCGGCGTTTCCTGCCAGGCTGACGTGAGGCGTTTGCCCTTCGTCTTAGTGCACGTCCTTCGAATAGTTCGGGAACGCCGGCACCTTCGGCGTCGGCAGCGGATTCTTCTTCAATTCCTCCATCGCCACCGAGACCGCCTTCTCGAGTTGCACGTCATGCCCTTCGCGCCACGCCTTCGGATCCAGGATCACCGGCACATCCGGCGGCACACCGTGATTTTCCACGTCCCACGTACCGTTCGGATTGAAGAACGCCACGCGCGGCGCCGTCACGAATCCGCCATCAATCAACACCGGATACCCGTAGATTCCC
This sequence comes from Candidatus Acidiferrales bacterium, assembly GCA_049281095.1. GTDB lineage: Bacteria > Acidobacteriota > Terriglobia > Acidiferrales > UBA7541 > DAHUXN01. The sequence continues at coordinate 292,619 of JBAPRL010000058.1, read as the reverse complement.
ACCAAGCCGCCCCACGTCCTTTCGCCGATGGTTGGCCCCAGTCCCACGTGCTTGAACGCCCACGGCATCCAGTCGCCGCCTGAACCCGAGAATTGATTGGTGATCATCACTTTCGGCCCGAAGATTGCGTCTAGCGGCGACGTGAACACTTCGCCCTGCCGCGTGTACCAGTAGCTGGTCAGTTTCCGTTGCATGATTTCGATGATGTAGTTCGCAATCGAGCCTCCGCTGTTGAACCGCTCATCCATCACCGCGCCCTGTCTTCCGACCTGCGCCATGTAATAGCGATTGAAGTTCGTGTAACCGCCCCCGGCGGTATCCGGCAGGTGCACGTACGCCAGCTTTCCGCCGCTCAGCTTCGTCACGACCTCCATGTTGTGATTGATCCACTCGCGGTGCCGCAAATTCCCCTCACTTGCAATCGGAACCACGGTCACCTCGCGCGAACCGCTTCCGTCCGCGTTCGGCCCCACCTTCAGGACCACCTGTTGATTGGCCTTGCCGAGGAAGTAGCTGTAGATGTTGTCCGAGCCTGGCAAATCCCGCCCGTCCACCGCCAGAATGTATTCGCCCGCCACCACGTTCACACCCGGCTGCGTCAGCGGCGCGTGTAGGTCCGGATTCCAGTTCTCGCCGTAGTAGACTTTCTTAATCCGGTATCTCCCGTTCTCGACCGTATAGTCCGCGCCAAGCAGTCCCACGCTCACCGGCGGCACCACGGGAACTGCTCCGCCGAAGACGAACATGTGCCCCACGTTCAAATCGCTGAGCATTTGGTTGAACAGGAAGTTTTCATCCTCGCGGCTCGCCAGCCCCGGCAAATATTTGGCGTATTCCGCTTCGGCCTTCTCCAAATTCAGCCCGTGATAATTTGACGCGTAGAAGAAATCCCGCTCGATTCGCCAAACCTCGTGAAACATCTGTTTCCACTCCGCCTTGGGGTCCACCCACACCTTCATGTTGGCCATGTTCAGAATGCCGTCGCCGGGTTTCACCGGTGCGGCCGTCGCGGCGATTCCCCAGTGCCCCTGCTGCGAATAAAGCAGTTTTTCGCCATTAAAGGAGATGTCGAAGTCCTGAACACCCGAGATAACTGGCGTCGTCTTCTTCGTTTTCATATCGAACTTTGTGATGTCGATTCCCGCCTGCTCCCCGAAGACTCCTTCCTGGCCGGGCGGCATTTCCGCAACGAAAAGCTCGCCTGTTTTTCCTGCTTCGAGTCCTACATAGTTCTTCTCGGGCATCGGCAGCGCCAGAATGCGCTGGTCGATATTCTCGAAGTCGATCGTGACCTTCACTGCTTCTTCCTTCTTGCCTTTTTCTGCCTCCGCGCCGGCGCCTGCACCCGCGCCCGCTGCTTCCGGTTTTTTCTCCGCCTTTTCTTCGTCGCTCTCCGGCGCTAGCGGAGACGGCAAATCCTTGGCCAGCACCGCCACGTAAACGCTCCGTGTCACCGTGTGGTCATAGCTCGACATATCCAGCCACGCCGTCGTCGGCCCCACGTTCGTGCTCGCCGTAAAGTAAAGCCACTTGCCGTTCTTGTCCCACACCGCCGAACGCGCGTCGCTCATTCCATCCGTGATCTGCGTGCTTTTCCCTGTTTCCAGCGAATACACGAACACCGCCCGCATATGGTTTTCCATCATCTTCGTATAGGCGATCCATTCGCTGTCCGGCGACCACGACGGGTCCAGCGTCCGCTCCGGCGTTTCGAATACGTCCGCATCAATCTTCACCGGCGTGCCCTTGTCGAGGTCCACGTACCACACGTTCAGCCGCTTGTCCGTGTACGCAATCTTCTTGCTGTCCGGCGACCACTTCGGGTCATAGAAATACGACGGCGGCTCGCCCAGGCTTATCTTTTTCACATCGCCCATGCCGTTTTGATTCTTGATGTGCAGCGCGTATTCGCCCGACTCGTCGGAAAAGTACGCGATCGAATTGCCGTCCGGCGCCCACGCTGGCGTCCGGTCCGCCACGGCTGGCGAATTGGTGATGTTCCGAATGTCTCCGTGTTCTGCCGGCACGGTCAGAATTTCACCGTGCGCCTCGAACACCGCTCTCACCCCGGTCGGCGAAATCCCCGCGGAGAGAATGTCTTTCTCCACGCTGTCGAAATGCCCTATCACTTGCGGAAAATCGCCCGCCACGCGAATCGTCACCGCATGCTCGTGGTGGCTCGCCGGATCGTAAATATGAATCGACCCGAACTGCGAATAGATGATTCCGTCCGGCCCCGCCGACGCTTCCTTGATCGGCAACCCGTCGTTCGGAATCACTTCCGTCTCTTTTTTCGTCGCCGTATCGTACTCGTACAGCGTGAATGGCCCCTTCTCGTCCGACAAAAAGTAAATCTTGTCCCCTACCCACATGGGGTCGAATTCATTCCAGTCGCCGCGCGGAATTTCCTCGTAGCTCGAATCCGACATTTTCGCTACCCAGATTTTCGATTCCGTTCCGCCGCGATAATGCGACCACGTGCCCCACGGAAACGCCACCGGCCGGTACGCGATCTCCTCCGCGTTCGGCGAATACGAGCCCTCGAACGCCAGCGGAAACGGCAGTTTCTCCGGCAACCCCCCCGCCACGGCAACCGTATACAGGTTGCCCGCTCCGCCCGCGAACGAATCGCGGCTGGACGCAAAAAGTATGTTCTTGCCGTCCGGCGTCCACCCCACCACCTCATCCGGCGCGGGATGATAGGTCAGCCGCCGCGGCACTCCACCGTCCGCCGAAACCACGTACACATCCGGATTCCCGCCGTAATCTCCCGTGAACGCTACCCATTTGCCGTCCGGCGAAAAATGCGGGTCTGATTGGATCCCCACTCCCGTGGTCAGCCGGATAGCGTCGCCGCCGTTGCGGCCCACGCTCCACAGTTCACCGCCGTACACAAATACGATCTGCGTCTTGTTCATCGCCGGCTGCTGCAGCAGCAGCGGTCCCGGCTCCGATTGCGCGTAGCAAATTCCCGCCAGCAGCAACACCATCACCGCAAAAATTGCTTTCTTCATCAAATCTCTCCTCTGTGGAACGTCCCCTTCCAATACGCAAAAGCGGTCGCGAATGTTTCCGCGCGCATATCTGCACACCGCCTCCAGGCGCGTGCGCGAAAATCAAACTCACGAAACACACACCCGTGAAACAAATGATTCGGGAGTATACCGCCCTGCGCCAAATTGTGTCCACGAAAGAAGGGCGCGCCACGCTTCCGGCGTGTGGCCATTTCCCTGCAATCTCGGCGCGCCGATACGTCGAAACTCTGGAAACTGCGTCTGCATAATTTCTAGCTTTTCCCCGCGAAATTGTGACAATTATTCTTTACGCAAATGGGCGACGATGAGCCAACCACCACGCACGCCAATCCCCTCGTTTCTTCTCGCGCCCATCGCGCCATGGGCCCATATTTCCGTTTCCAACGCCGCGAAGAAACCTTCTAACCGCCTTTGTCATCTGTGTTGGATGCGAGTTTGCGTGCCATGACCATGCGCGGGAAATCAACTTCTCCATGAGTGCGAAATCGCGCCAGGAAAAAGCATCCGCCCGTTCCTCCCCCCGGCGCACAGGCGATAGGGGCATGATCACCTCGGGCCGTTGGGCGCTCCCATTTGTTCTCGCGGCGTTCGCGGCGGCCTTCTGTTGCTTTGCCTCTCCAACCCTGGCCCAGCAGCCGGCGCCAGCGCCCGCGCTCACTCCGCAATTGCCGGGGGACATCAATGGAACCGTCTCCGATGCCCAGCAAAACCCCATCGTCGGAGCTGAGGTTACGCTCACGCACGGAAATCCACCCGTGAAGCAGCAGGTTCTCACCGGCGACAACGGACAGTTTTCCTTCGCAAACATTTCTCCGGGTCCATTCCAATTGAACGTCACCGCGCCGCCATTCTCGGACCAAAACTTTTCCGGCGCTCTGGCTTCCGGCCAGAGCTTCATTGTCCCGGAGTTCACTCTGACTCTTGCCACCGTGAACACCGTCGTGCGCGTCCAACCGCAAGCGGTTATCGCCGAACGCCAGATCAAACAAGAAGAGCAGCAGCGTGTCCTCGGCGTCATTCCAAATTTCTATGTCACGTATATCCCCAATGCGGCGCCGCTCGACACAAAACAGAAATTCGAACTCACCTGGAAGGATGCCATTGATCCGGTTACCTTCGTACTGATCGGGGCCATCGCGGGAATCCAACAGGCGGACAATCAATTCCCCGGATACGGCCAAGGCGGGCAGGGTTACGGCAAGCGCTACGGCGCTTCTTACGCCGACTTCGCGACCAGCGCGCTCTTCGGCAGCGTCATATTTCCGTCCATCCTCAAACAGGACCCGCGTTATTTCTACAAGGCCACAGGCAGCAAGCGCGCGCGGGTAATGTATGCCATCGCCAATGCGGTCATCTGCAAGGGCGACAACGGCCGCTGGCAAGCCAATTATTCGAGCATCCTCGGAAACCTTGCCTCAGGCGGCATTTCCAATCTCTACTATCCGCCGCAAAACCGCAATGGCGTGGGATTGACTTTTGAAGTCACGGCCGTCGGAGTAGCCGCAACCGCCGCTGACAATCTCCTGCAAGAATTCGTCATTCCGAAGTTGACGCCGAAGTCCCATCGACACGAACCCCCCAATCCTGGCACACCCTAACTCGCGAAGATTGCGCGGCCACAGCGCAGGCGCGTAAAATCATCCCATGGTTGCTTTCCTGGCTAGCCTCTTGATTCTGATGGGTGGCGCGCAATCGAATCCACAGCCGAAACTCCCGCCGGCCGTTGATGCTGTCGCTCCCGGCTATCAGTACAGTCAGCGCGTCGATTCGCTTCGTGACGTTGATTTCAAGCATTTCGATCTCGTCATCTTCGATAGGGATGGCAAGGTCCAGCGTTCCGTGCGCCTGAAGAACGGCGAACACCATGGGCACGAGGACTTCGGAGACAGCGACGTATCGGTAGCTCCGATACAGTTCTTTGGCGTCACAGGCAGCGATCCGAATTATGTTCTTCTCGGCGGGAACGAAACCGATTGGGGAGGCGCTTCTAAAAATACAGGCATCGTGCAAGTCATCGGGATCGCAGCGCGCCGCCTGCACGTTCTGCAGCAGTTTACCTTCGATTCGCAGGCTCCTGGCACGGGCATCACCTTCGACGCGAAATCAGGCAACCTCATCATTCGGGCCCGAAGCAACGATGGCACGCCGAGTTGCTGCCCCGAGCACATCGATGTTGTGCATTTCCATTGGAACGGTCGCCAATTTGAACAGCAGGCCGTGCAAACCCTCGCCGTGCCTGGAACGGCAAATTAGATCGTCCAGGCCGTCTCTCGCCGTGGTCTTCACGGCGCAGTTGGCAGCGCAGAGTCTCATGGTGCTTGAGACTCTGCGGCCTTTGTCTGCAGCAACGGCCTGAAGTTTATCCCGGCGTCGTTTGCCGGGAAGCTCCGCCCACTTGCGCGCCTTATTTGCCCCCCGGATTCGCTGGCGGCTGCCCTTTGCTCGCCGGCGGAACAATCCCATTCATCCGCAAGTACTCCACCATTTGCCCGTAATGGTCGAACGCGTGTGTGCAGCTGAAGCTCGCCAGCGCCAGTCGCGTATTCAAAAACGACAAGGGCGGCTTGGCAAGCGGCGTCACCGCATTCCGCATCGTGAGCGTCGCAAACGCCTTGTGCCCCAGCGCGAACGAATCCTTCAGATACTTCACAATCTGCTCTTTCGTCTGGATGTCATCCGGTCCGTTCATCTGTTCGTTCGCGCTCACGCCCGGCGGCGGAGCCTGTTCGAGGATCGCGCTGAAAAACGCGAAATTCACCGTGGCCACGTGCTTCACCTCTTGCGCGAACGTCCGCACGCCCTTGTATTCACCATTCGTTGGCGCGAACGAATACTTGTCCTCCGGCATCGCCTCCGCCGCCGGCAATAATTCATGTTCCACAATTCCCAGCTGCGTTTGCATCACCGACGCGATCGTTGGCGCCGCCGCCGGCCTTTTCATCGGTGTCGTCTGCTGGGCCGAAGCTCGCATACCGCCCACAAACAATCCCAGTGCCACCACTAAGACTCCCGCCGCTCTTTTCATTTTTTCTCTCCTGAAATTTTCCGCTTCCGCCACGAAATGCTCCGCTGCCCTAGCTTCACGCCCGAAATGTTTCACTTCGCGAAATTCCCCACTTCATTTAATGACCGGATGCAGCAAGGCTCACACCCCCACCTGCTATACGCGTAATCGCCGCCGAACGGATTTCGTATTGTCGCCCGCCGCACTCCGGCATGAACGCAGGGACAACGATATCTCCTATCGCGCGCTTTATCCGCGCGAAGTACTGTCCTTGCTGATCCCCACCTTCACCGCGAGCCTTCGGCAGGTTTCCTGGGCCCGTCTCCGCTTCTTCCCGCCGGTTCCCGCCTCTCCAGTTGCTTCGGTGCGCCGATCATCTGCGCCTCGCTTTCCCGACTCTTCGACATACTCCTCCCCCTTTCCGCAGCGCGAAATCATACTCAGTTTTGTGCGGAAAGAGGGGAGCAGGTCGTGTCGCCGAGCGAAGTCAAGTATAGGAGCGCCGTAAATGAGGGTCAAATACATGCGGGGTATAGAGGTGTCATGGGCCGAAAGGGCGACACCCAGCCGGTCCCTACACGCCAGAACCCGCATAAACATTGGCTGAAATCATCGCACGCATCAAAAACCCCAGTCATAATGCGGGTTCCGGGGGTATGGGTCTACGCACGCGAAAACTTGTTATTTGCGAGGGAAATAAAAATCCCAGCAGAGCCAGTAGTCCACGATGGAGCGCATGATGGCTACCACCATCAAAACAATTGTCTTGGAATTGAAAGGGTATGCAACGAGTAGGATTGCAATCACTATCGCCACCAGATTGATAGCCGACCACTTACGTACATGGGACTTCTGGCGCGGAAAATGAATCTGATGAGAAACGAACCCCCAGAGCATGTCAACCACAAGCAACGCACCGAGAGCAATGAAGCTGTAGATTCCGGACCTCAGAGACCAACCAGCGGCAAAGAGCAAGCTAGCTTCGAGAAAGAACGTCGTAAAGTCCAACAGAAGTGCACCTTGTACGACTGCGCTTTTCTTTTCCAGATAGCAACGATCAAGATGCCGATTCATTCCGTGCCAGAAGGGCACAAGCGTCACCAACAATGCCACGAATGCTGGTAGGCCAACCAGGATTTGGCTGGACTCAAAAAGCGTGCCACGAACTGGATCCTTGAGTAGGCTCTGAATAGCCTGAGCGATTGCGAGTGCGATGACGACCGCATAGATCTGTTGGAGGCTGTCGACTGACCGTTCTTTGATCCGCTCGGATTCCCCTGTCATACTTTCATTCTTTTACCAGACCGGTCGCACCATTAAAGTGGTGAACTAAGTCTTCGATTTTCGTGAAGACTGGAATTCCCAGCTTTCGCGCCAGATCGGCCTCTTTGTCCGCGCCGTTTGACTCCCCGGGCAAACGAAGCACAGCCGCGCAACAAGGCAAGAATTGGTTGTCTAGGTCTAGCCAGAATTCGTATGGGCGGGGGAAAAGCATGTGCCAAAAGTGCGTTGCGTGCGGCACAAAAGGAGCAAAGCCTAAGTCGGCGAGACGATTCGCCGCTTCGTAGGCGTTCCGAACGTTGATGACAACGTCGCCGTTCGTATACGGACCAGCAACGTAAATGCGAGCGATCATAGTTATCCAATAAAGGAGGCTTATTATTCCTCTCCTTTCAGAGGTTGGCAATGATACATGTCGCGGATCATTTCAGTGAACGGTTCCTGAGTCAGAAATTTCACAAAAAAAAGCTGCGACGCCCTGGGTTGCGCATGTTGATTAGATTCGGGATTGGGTAAGTAAATGCTAGACGATTCGTGGCTTCTAATTCTTTCCATTATGTGCCATCTTTTTGAAAAGACAGTTTGTGCCTCGACGAACGAGTCTCTTTCAATTTCAGTCCATCCGACACTTATTGCTGACGTTCTGACGCTATAGCCGGGCAGGGTTCACCTTAAAATTTTCTTTTTCTTTCTTTGAGAGCCTGATCGGAACCCGACCAGTTTCTGAGGCCTTGGTAAAGAATCGGTTCTTCCAAAGAACCTCTTTGCGCACGAGGTCTTTTCCGTTGGTGTTTCGAGTATGGGTCTCGATCACCCGCCTCTGCCAGCCGCGTTCTTTGGTTAGGAATGAATCGTAAAGCTTGTTGCTATAGCCGCTCACCAGGACCATACACTTGGCTCGCAGGCAGAGTTCAAGCAATTCCACATGAAATTCTTTTTCGTTAGCATCCACCTTGTAGCCATGATCGCGATCCATCAGGTACGGAGGATCGAGGTAAACCAGAGTAGCGGGTCGGTTCAGGAACATCTTGAAGAGTTCCCGCCCGTCTCGGTGCTCAATCCGAACTTGTTTCAGACGCTCCACCACCTTCCTTAACCTCTCGGGCATCGAATTCCATCGATTAACCCGTGCCTCATGCCCGTTGCGGGCATATGATTGTGAATATGAAAAGCCGCTATGTTTGACGCCAGTTTCCCGTTTTCCGATGGCCCCATTTACGGTCATCATAGACGCAACCAGGAACCTTCGTGCTTGCTCTAGTTTGTCTCCGGTCCGGTTTTCCATGTACGCGTTTTCAAATTCAGAGCGTGCGTATGGCGTGAATTCGATGAGGCGGATAAGCTTTTCGGGATTTTCTCGTAATTGCTGAAATACTGTCACAATCTGTGAGTCGGCATCATTGATAATTTCTATCGGTGCCGGAGCTTTTGCCATTGTGACCGCGGCCGAACCACAGAACGCCTCAACCCAGGCGTTGTGTGGAGGAAGCATTTTCGCGATATCGAGCGCCAATCGTTTCTTGGCTCCAAAATAACCGAAGGGGCTTGTGGCAATGGGTGAGATGTTAGCTGTTGAAGAGACTGTACTGCTGAGAACCCTTTCCGTGAGTGTGCGTGTCGCCATGATAGGTCCTACGCTGTAATGGGTTTGCCTTTGATGTTGGACTCCACAACGAAACCCTGGGGTGTTGCCTTGAACTTGCTGCTGCCTAATATCGAGTTCACAGGATCGTGGACCAGAATGGGTTCATCTCGGGCAACTCCTTTCGCCACATCAATGGCACCTTGGAAGTAAATCCAGTAACGCTTACCCAATTTTGTCGCTACCTTGATTTCGTTATCGCTCCAGAAGAATCGCATTCCTCGCCCTCGCGCACCCTTGACCTCTATAAATCGGTTATATGCCACAGCTGGAGATGACGAATCGAACGACTCGATATCGTAACCCGCATTCACTCGTAAATTGCTAATCCGCCGTACGCACCGAGCCTCCACGGTGTGGCCCATTGTCATGAGCCTTCTCACCTCGTACGCCTTTACAAGATTCTCACCGAGCTTTCCCACTTCTTCTCTTTCCTTAAGGTACTCTCTGAAGCTTTCTTCCGACCAGCCCTCACCCTCTCCCAAGAACTCGGCCACAGTCGGTGTGTAATCTACCCGCACTTCCCAACCGTCATCCCGACGTTCAAGGAGCCCCAACTGGCTCATATGCCGGGCGGTCCACTCGTTTGGTAGCGGAGGACTGTCATACAAGGACCAGCGAAAGGAGTCGGTTCCGAGTCCTTGTGAAAACACCTTCAAGACAGCCATGGCATCTTGCCGTAGCGCCCCGTGCAGATAGCAAGTGCGCAACAAAACGCGCTTCTGTTCCTCGGAGAGATCGTATTGAGCGGATGGGTTAAGCTCGATGAAACCCAGGCCTTCGTCGGTGAGCCTTATCGCGTTGCCATTGATGAGGAGCAGGCCAATCTGAACTGCAAATTCCAGACTGAGTTGGTGCTTCGGAATCCGGGCCTCAATAACGGTTGCTTTACAGTGCTCGATTACCACCTCAACGTCGGCAATTCCGTCCGCGTCTCGAAGTTCGCTTACGGCCAGTAGGACTCGATTCAGTTCCGCAAGCTTCTCGATCATGGCTGAGCCTGCGTCTCAACTGGGACATTGCGTTGTAGTTGCTGAATCAGCGCCGAAAAATCTTTATCCTCTTCGCTCTCTTCGCTGAACTCACCCTCTCCATAGTCCAGGCTCATGACCGAGATGTCATCTTCTAGGAGTCTGAGCATACGAACTTCCTTTTCCGTCAGCCTTTCATCAATTACTTCATCAATTGTGCTCTGGCTCAGGAGCAGGTAATACTGCACCTTGTCGCTTGGATTCATCCCGACTCTATGGATTCTGTCCAGCGATTGCATGTAGTGAGCGGCGTTGAAGGTGCGATCCAGGTATATTGCGTGGGTGCAGACGCGATGCAGTGACACCGACTCTGCGCACGCGCTTGGGTTCGCAATCAACACGGGGTATTGGGGAGAGGTGCGAAACTCACCAATCATCCTCTCCCGATTGAACTCCAAATCTTCATCTTCATCCTTGGGCACGTCGCCGTAGATGATTCGGGGATTGAAGTCGCGCAGAGCCCGTTCAAGTGTGCGAATGTTGTGGACAAAAGAAGTCCAAATTAAGACCTTCTGGCCCTTTCGGATGAGGTCGCGAGCGAGCTTTACCGCAAAATCTATTTTCACGGGCATCTCATATTGCGGGTAGTGCTGAATCAATTCATCGACCGGGAGTCCGGCTGCACTGAGGGGGGGAACCTGGAATTCTTCGGAATACTGAGTCAACAGTGCCGGATTGGATGCAGCCTGGAGTAGGCGCACCATTCGTGCCGTTCTCCAGACTCGCAGCTTTGCGCGTTCGGTTGGAGCCTTAACTACTTCCGACAAAACCTTGGCCGCGAGCACGCTATAGATTGCAAGCTGATGCGGACGCAGACGGAGTCGAACTCTCCGAAACCTGGGCTTTGGAAGCTGAAGATCATGTTTGCGAATTCGCCAGTAGAAGGGAAAGAGCTGCTCACGAATTTGATCTATACCTTCATGGCCCATTCGCGTCTTGAATTGTTCCCGCGTGCCCAGGATAGGTGGATTTGGCCAGAGGAACGTCATCTGCGACCACAGATCGGAGATGGAGTTGGGGGCAGGCGTACCCGTGAGTATGATTCGTCTTTGGGCATAGACTCCGATATCGATAAGCGCCGGTGCCCAGGTTCCGCCCTCAAAGCGTTTTATATTGTGGGATTCATCGAGAACTAACAGGCATTTGTGCTGTTGGAGAAGCAGACTCAGCTTGTTGCGGTCGTTGTTTGCCATCTGATACGTCATCAACACCAATTCTGCGGTCTCAGCTTCACGAAAGAGCCGGGCTCGACTCAGTTTCGTCCCGGAAATCCTGACTCGGCGGGGCTTTCGCGAAAAGCATGCCTGAAACTCGTCTTCCCAAGGCTGAAACGATGACCGTGGCCCAATGACAACGATCTTTGTCACTTCGCCACGAGCCCGGAAGATCGCGAACGCGGACAACACAATTGCGGTTTTCCCACTTCCGGGCACGGAGAAGTTGGCCGCATTTTTGACCGCAACCGCGTGAGCAACCGCAGGAACCTGATACGGCTTCAGTGGACGCCTAAGCTTTGGGACCTCAACCGACTCCGGCGGTGACGATTTGATAGCGCGACCAGCTTCTCGTCCTTGGCTCAGATCAGAAGATGCGCTGTCAAGCTGCTCGATTGTCTTCTGAGCACGCTTATTGAATACAGTTTTAACTTCCTGCTCTCGAAGGTAATCAACAATGTTCAGGAGCAGGCTTGGCGCGGATGTATGGGACGTGATGACGTAACCCAATGGCTCCGCGCTTGCGTCAAAGCCCAAGACATTAAGAAAATAAATGCGATGGACCCCAGATAGCAGTGGAGACTCCCCAGTCAACTCCACTGTTAATGAGTCCTCTTCCAGGACCACGCGTGCGCTGTCGCCAGCCATTACCGGGTTTTTGCCTTGACCCCAAGCAATCGATCAATTTCACCTTTTATCTGGCTTAGAAGACTTGCCAGGGCAGCCTCAGCAAGTGCTTCATGATCATTATCGATTCCCTGGAGCGCGGATAAAGCTTTCCGAAGAAGCCGTTCAGGTTTGTTCCTATTTTGTTGGGTCTCAATGACCTCTTTCGCAGTCGCAAAATTCTCTTCAAGCTTGGATTTTGGCTCCGAGAGCGGTTTCATGGCGTCATAATTCCTATACAACTCAACACGCGCCGTCGAATCTGCACCTATTTTGTTAAGAAGGCGGATGTCCCAGTGACTCAGATCGGTCCTATGAATCAGCATAAACGCTAAGACGGATAGTTTTGCGATCTCAGATTGTTTTAGCTCACCTTGTCTTTTCAGGGGCGCAATCACATTAGCCTGTAGGCTATTGAACTTCTCCATGCTGCGCTGCTCCTGAACGATGTGGTACTGACCGGGTTTTTTGATGAATTCGAGGTAGCTTTCAATAAGCTTCAAGACCTCAAGTCGCTCCCGGACCCCAGCTGGAGTGAATCGGCCCAGGAGAGTTACGGAGATTTCCTCGGGTGACAATCCATTTTCTCGACCCTCCTTCAGTTTCAGCAGCTCATTAACGGGACTGTAGTCGAGGCGAAATTCTTTTGCGAACTGGAGACTAGCCTCAATGCGCCAAATGTCCTTTTCCTCAACATCCTTTGGGAGTCGTGCCACGCGCAAGTATTCGAATTTTGGATCATGCGTCTCCTCATGCAGCAAGGACAGAATCGCCATGCGCCGATTCGCGTTAACCACGGCTCCGTCGCGAGTAATGACGCCGGCATCAAGCTGGCCGTTTGCACTAAGGTCCTTTTTCAGAGCCTCGGTTGCGTTAGGATCCAATTCGAGAAGGATTCTCTGGATTATCTTCGCGTCCGTGGGGGCAGTAGCATCAAGGCTGCGCTTCAGTTCACTTTCTTTCTGAAGAAGTTCAGCCGTGAATCGCCCGTTTCTAATGTTGTAGATCAGGTACTTGATAGGCACGCGGTAAACTTGAAGTCGCTCTGGCTTTCCCTTGAGGACCAATCGCACTGTCTGCTCATCCTTAGCCGATGCCTGCTGGAGATACGCGTCCAGTTGCTTCTCACGATTCGTCTCCAGCTTCATCGAGCCTCCAGCCCTCGCCGATTTGGATGTATATCACAAGCTGCACATATTACCAGCACAACAATGCCCTTGTCCTTTTCACGGTTCTCGCGCACCCCGCCCGGTACCGTAACGGTATTTGCCGCTTTCCGTGGGGGCAATCGTTCCCAACGGAGGGAGGAAGCATTTTGCCGTTTCCTTACACCAACCCGACAAGGTGCGCCAGCGTCAGCCGGTGTCTCGGATGCGGCACCCGCTTCCCTGATCGAATATCCGTCGCGTAAGGCTTCGAGATTTCGAGTGCCGACGCGATGGCCGAAACTGTGAACGTCGCCAACTTCGGCTGAATCTTTTCGCGATAAGCGTCCTCGGTCAACCATTCTGGCAAATCAGATAGTTTCCAAGCTCGCTGCCCCGCTCGCTGTCGGCGCTGCGTTGCTCCGCGCAATGCTTCCGCTTTCGGGCTGTGCGTCGCGATGCGCCCCAATTTTGCCGCCTCGATCATCGTGTCCCTAGAAAGCAAGCGCGTGCATGCAGCACAGTAAGTGCTGCGGGGATCGATTTGCGCACCACATGTCTTACAAATCCTCGGCGGCGTTTGTAGCGGGACCGCATTGGGAAGAGAAGGACCACCTCTCACCTCACGCCGGTGACTCTGGGTCAGATGTGTTGGCAGTCGGAGGTCACGCGGTCTTGCCTGCGCACTCCACAGCGCGCGGCAGAGCCCTTCGGCCAGCGGTGCAACTGCCCGAGCCCAAGTCGGCGCTGTCTCCGAGAGCCGAACTGCGAACGACGCCATTAACCGGCAGTTGCCGTTACGTTCCTCGAAAAACCATTCGCGACGGAGCCGGTCGCGAGTGATCCAATCCAGAACGTACGCGTCGATCCGAGGTCGAATCGGTTCCATGAGATCGCACGCCAAGCTATCACGCGCGGGAGTGTCCATGTGCAGGACGCCCATACCAGGATCAAGCCCGAGAGCGGCGGCGGCCAGTCGCGCCTCCGATTCAAGCACCGCGTACAAATAATTGAGCATCGCGTTAGGTGGATTGACAGCAAGGCGAGGGGAGCCGGTGAGTGGCGACACCCGGAACCCGAAGGTCCGCCAATGTCCTGGCACGCGAGGGATATCCTTATTTGGGAAGACAATGGGCAGATTGCGCCAAGCGGACCAATACGCTCTCGCCCCTTGCGCTTCGAAGAACCGCAACCGCTCAATCGAATTCCCAGACGCTAGTTTCTCACGTGCCTCTGCCACTTGGTCGGCGGCTCCGGTATCGTGCAGTTTTTCGCGGATGAGTCGCTCTTGTGCAACAAGCTTTTGGTCGAGCAGTTCACGCGCGATCTCCAACGCTGTGCCCGAGGTATGGGCAAGCGCCTGAGCGCGCCGCAGCCGGACATCGGACGGGCGGACGGGGCCGGTCGTCGCGAGCACACAGCCGTCTCGTTCAAGCATGACGAACGCCACATTCTGGCTGGCCATCCACCTCAAGGCTGACAACGAAACTATCCCATCGGAGCCGATGACAACGAGGCGACGCAATCCATGACCTACGCGCGGCAATCGGGCTTCGCGCCGGGCAGAGCCGATGCCGTCGTGGATGGTCAGGTGTCCGCGATCAACGTGAACTTTGATACCGTAGCCGAAGAGAGTAACGACTCCACGATGCGGGACAATTGAAGTGGAATTGCAGGATTGAAAGTCTTGAGGTACGGTCTGCGTAGCTACCATCGGAGCACACTCTCCCTTGGTGGTTAGGGCTTGTCGTCTGCTGGAACAGGCGGCAGGCCCGCTTTCTTTTTGAATCTAATCTACATTCACAATCTCACTCATTTTATCATGTTTGTCTGCGTCGCGTTTCGGGCCTCGCAAATCAATAAGAGGCTGCGACGAATAGAAAGTGAATCTGTGGCTATCCTATGAGAAACCTTTGGGACAGAGTTATCGTCCCTTGCGGGGCTTCTTCTGAGGTGCCGGAGGTAGGGCTGGCTTCGGTTCGTCCACTGCGAGGAATAGTGGCAGCTTGGCATAGTTCGTAAAGCTCTTAACTTCCACGATTGCGTTCTCAGTATGTAGTCCTTGACTCGACACCAGTGAGCGAATTCTCATGCGAACGGTGAGAATGTCACCCTTTGTAAAGGAGATTTCGTGCCGCTTCAGCTTTTCCAGAAATGCTGAATCCTTCATGTAAGCATTTACTCTTCCACCTGCGCCGTCAGAGAACACCCAAGAAAGGCTTTCCTCAAATGATGGTTTAATCACCTCAAGCGGAGTAACCCGATACTCCTCGCTTGTTTTCAAATCCTGCGATTCTGTGGTCAACTGGAACGCAGGGAGGTCTTCGCGGGTATAGGTTTCAATTGCGTCCTTATTCTCTCTCACCTCGAAGGTGTCAATGCCTGGATTGGCTAAAGGCTTGATTATGTCAGCAGCAGACTTCTGAATACTGGGATCGTTAGCCATTTGAACCACTTCTTGCTTCACCTCGATCTGATTATTGTCCCCTTCAACCGTAATTTGGATATTCCCATTAGCAAGCGTGGTGCCCTTGATGGGCCTTTTCCCCTTAACGAGTTTCAATAATTTCAAAACTCCTATTATCCCTCCGCCGCCGCCAGTAAGAAGGCCCAAGAGTTGCGCTATTTCTTTGGCGGTTTTGAGATGTTCATTGGAAAAAAACATGTGAGCCTGAGAAGCAAGGCTCTGAACCAGTTCAAAATGAATTTGGAAAGAACCTGTCTTGAAATCTGAACGTACCTTGACCGCTACTTCTGCGCGGTCACCATTTAGGATTCGATTGCCAGCTTGCAGGAAATCACCAACAGCGAGAAGAGCAGGAGCCAAGTCCCGAACATCCATGCTTCCAGTGCGCAAAGCTTCGCCGTCGTATGCGATTTGCGCTGTTATCGGTTCTGGCATCTTGTGCGGATTGTAACATCGCCTGATTGTCCTCTAAGATAAAAAGCGCAGGCTTCCGTATTCACACTCCGGCACCGCTACCCCAATCTGAACGATTCAGTTGGGTTTCGAAAGCATCAGCTTGGCTTTGTTTCAGTAATCTTTATGTTTACTTGATCTTGCGGAAGGGAGTCGGTTTCCTTTTTCGGCGCTTTTTTACTGCGTTCTCGTTCCCCTGGGTCGCAGATGATTCGAATAGTATGCGGGCTCACTTTCATTTCCGTTGCTATCTTTTCGTAGGCTTTGGTTTTTGAGAGTCTCTTTTTTGCTTTCGCATTTTCTGTTAGTTCTTTGAAACGTTGCAGTGCTTGCATCTTTTCTCGAAACCGAAGCACTCTTCGTTTGCCACCATGCGGAGCGGGCAACATCCTGGCCATTTCAGACAAACTTCTTCTTGCCCACTTAGGCAGGAGCTCTGCCAATTCGAGAAATGCGTACTCGGAGTATTTTGCTTCTTCCTGTGTCTCCTTAATCCATCTTTGCAATTGCCTTTTGGATTCTGTCGCTTTCCAAAGATTCGCTTCCCATTTCCGTCCCTTATCCATGTTGAGTCGATAAAGTGAGAGCGCAATTGACTCAGGCTTGACGCCGGTTAGCTTCTCAATCTTCCTCAATTCTTTCGAGAATGCGCTTAGGACTCTATTCAAAGATCTGTTGAGTCGACCCATCTCGTCCATAGATACCAAGAAAATAATTGGGTCGTGCCAGATTGACAATAGAAATTTGGCATTCCTACAGTGGCCTCAGATAAGGGAGACGACCAATGCCACGACACGGGATGCCACACAGACGCAAGAACAACAAACGCCGAACCCAAAAGCGCCATCGGCAGCATCCAGTTTCGCAACTAACCGCCAATCTTGGCACGCGCGAGCGGCTATTGCAGGTTGCTTCCGATATGCGGCGCGATCCAACATTGTCATTCTCTCGTGCGGCGGCGGATCGTGGCGTGTCTCCGAAATCCCGCCACGTGTTCTTAAAGAATCTTTTCTATAAAGATGCCAGTGGACGCGTTTTGCCCAGGAAATCCGACCGATACCGAGAAGCGCTTTTTATCCCCAACACTCAGCCTGGGCAATTCACCGAAGTTCGCACCAAGAATTTTCAGGAGCGCTCGTTAGTAGGGCAATGGTACGTCGCAATTAACGCAGCCGCTGGCGGAGATTTTTCGAGGATCCGTGCATTCCCGAAAAATCAGGTTGTCGGGGGCGTGCGTCTTGCCACCTCGCCCGACGAAGTGCAGCGCATTGTCGAGGCCATGGCGGAGTCTGACGGGCGCTACGAAGGTCCCTATCGCAGCAAAATGGTGCGCGCGTGAGATTGTCAAACGCCAAGGTTGGCCGATGTGCTGTCTGCGGTAAAATTGGCCTAATCCAGAAGAATCATGTCGGCGGGGAAAAGCATCTGGCGTGGTTCACGATGCCGTTCTGTTCGCCAGGTTGCCATGATCGGTTCCACATTCTCGTCCGGCAGGCGGGGATCAACCTCAAATTCACGACGGACAAAGTCGAACGTATCAGACGATCACAAGCTGCCCTCCTGATTGCCCAGCACATGCTGAACGAACAGCTCAGGAAGCAACCCTATAAGAAGATCAGATGAGCGATCTGTACCTGAGAGCGCACACAGAAGTCATCGCAGGCGGCGCTTCTCATGTTGAGCGTTACGGCAAGCGCCGACGAAAGCCGCGCAAAGATAAATGGCCGCGCGAGGTTTTGATTTTTGACACCGAATCGCGCAGGGATACGAATCAGGATTTGACCTTTGGCTTCTACCGTGTCTTAGAGTTCGCTGGCGACAGCTACCAGCTCATTGAGGAGGGCGCGTTTTTTGCGGATAACCTTACCGACCACGAACGACTGACGCTGGAATCCTACATAGCCAATGCAGATCACGATTTCAAGACGTTTCCGCCTAGATTTCCACTCTATACCCGCGATGAATTCGTAAAGAAGGTGTTCTACAAATGGGCGAGACGTGGCGCGATGATCGTTGGGTTCAATTTAGTTTTTGATTTGTCCAGGCTGGCTTTGGAGTGGCCGAAGGCCAATCGAGGCGAATGGTCTTTAATGCTGGTGAAAAACGCCAATGGCAGCGAAACCAAGTTTTATCCGCGTATCGTGATCACGCCTATCGATTCGAAGAAAGCGTTCATTCGTTTCTGGTGGGAATGGACTCCGAAGCGAAAAGACGGGAAGCCCACCAAGCCGACAAGAATCAATGAGGCTCGCTTTCTCGATCTTAGAACGCTGCTGTGGAGTCTCTACAACAAGAGTTTTTCTCTGAAACGCGTCTGCGATAACGAAAAAGGCCCGTTCAAGGGCCACAATCTCCCGCAAAAGCTGGAAGGCGGCGCATCAGGCAAAGTCACCCTCAAGGAAATAGAATATGCGCGGCAGGATGTGCGCTGCACGGCTGCTCTACTGAATGCCGCTAAAAAAGAATTCGACCTTCATCATGATGTTTCGCTGCTTCCTGAAATGGCCTACAGCCCCGCATCGTGGGCCAAGAGCTATTTATCCGCCATGGGAATCAAAACGCCCGCGAAGAAGTTCACAGTCCCGAAAGAAATTCTTGGCATCGCCATGGAAAGCTACAGTGGCGGACGGGCTGAAACGATGTTGCGGCTTAACGAAGTGCCAGTAGTTCCGGTGGATTACACAAGCGAGTATCCGAGTGTGTGTGCTCTTTTCGGACTATTCGATATCTTGACCGCTGAAAAGCTGGGATTCCCAACGATTACGGGAGAGCTTCAACAAATTCTTATGAAGATTGCGCAGGAACCGGATGATTGTTTCAAACCGGAAATGTGGAAACAGTTTGTTGGTTTCGCCCTTATACAACCAAACGACGATGTGATTTTGCCTGTGCGGTCCAACTACAACGGGATTACCAGCAACATTGCCAACGTTTTTCTTGAACACAAAAGCCCCGTCTGGCAGCCGATTCCCGACCTCGTAGCTAGTGTGATCCGCACAAAAAAGGTCCCCCGCATATTGAAGGCGATTCGCATCGTGCCAATAGGCAAACAAAGTGGGATGAAAACCGTTAGCTTGCGCGGTATGGTCGAAATCGATCCGTATGAAGATGATTTGTTCCAAAGCGTCATTCAGCAGCGCAAACTTAACAAAAGCAATCCCGCTCTTTATTATTGGCTCAAGATTTTTGCAAATTCGATTTATGGATTCTTCGTAGAAACCAATCTCGCTTACACCCCCGAGAACAAGCCAGTACAGGTGCGCGTTTACGCTGGGCAAGAAACATATGAACCTAAACGCCGCTATGAAATGGAAGAATCACATGGGAATTGGTATGCACCTTATATCGCCAGTTTAATAACCAGCGGCGGACGGCTCTTGTTGGGTCTGCTCGACAAATGCGTAATCGATGCCGGTGGTGTGTGGGCTTGGGCTGACACCGACGCGCTCGCCATTGTTGCGAATGAGCATGGTGACCCCGTAAAGATTCAAAGCTCCGAACACGGCAAACTAATCATGAGATCGATCAAAGCCCTCTCCTGGGAGGCAATAAATGCCATCACTGCGAAATTCGAGTTCCTGAATCCTTATGATCGCAAATTGGTACCCAGCCTGAGGCTGCTAAACCTTACCGATGATAATTACGTTGACCCTCAAGCAAAGGTCCGAAAGCAACGGCAACTGTTTGGAATGAGCATTTCGTCGAAAAGATACGTGATCTACGAGCGGCATGGTGACCAAATCAAAATCATCAACCCCAAAGCACATGGGCTCGGATATCTATACCCGCCCGCCAACTCCCCGAAGGACTGGGACGACGATCACGACGCTCCCGAGTGGATTTATGACCTGTGGCTGTGGATCGTGCAAAAGGTTCTAGGACTTAAAGTCGTGGAGCCCGAATGGTTCAGGATGCCGCAAATGATGCGTGTTTCTGTCTCTACAGAAAATGTCCTGAGAGAGCAATGCCACAGCTGGGACGGCTTCCGACCTTTCAATTTCTTTATGCGACCAATGATCTCGCCACTTGGTGTGAACGTGGATCCGAGTCAGTTTGCACTCGCAGCCCCGATGGAATCCGATCAAACCAAATGGATTCGCTCGCGTTGCATCAACATTTGCGATTCAGAAGATAAAAGAAAATATAAGATCACCACCGATCCGATGGAAGCTGTTCGCTCTCCTGAAACAATCCTGGTCAGTGATTTCCGACGCCGGGCATACACGTACATTCAACATCCGGAATCGAAAGCCCTAGCTCCTGATGGCTCGCCCTGTAAAGGCGACACGCGTGGTTTGTTGCAACGGGCGCATATCGTGATCGACAAGGTTCACCGTATCTCGAAAGAATGTGATCGCCGCTGGGACGATGGCGAAGACGCTGATGCTATCGAATTCGAACCCCCAAATTATGACCAAAACGAGGAACGCGATTCTAAGGGTTACATGGTCGCGCGTGAAAAACTGATCCGCAAGATTAAGAAAATAGGAATCCGCAAGTTAATAAGACGTGGGTGCAGCGAAAAACTCCTGCGTAACATTTGCAGAAGAGAGATGGTCAGGATTTCAACGCTCTTGGAATACGAGCGCATTTTGAATATCTGCGCTCTTGCGCAGTGGCCATAAGCCAGGATAAGGGTCCCCGCTTGACAAAGGTGCAGGTCTGCGATACAAGGTGACCACTTCATCGTTTTATTTAAAGATAATTCACGTATCGCGGAGGACGTGGCCCAATGCGTATATGGAATGGTTACTTAATATGCCCTAAGTGCCCTCTTGTAACGCTTGGCCTCATCTTGGGAGTTTCGTTATTGATATCAGCCAGAGGCGCAAATGCGCAAAGGTTGCCCTCAACGTGTCAGTGGATTATGCAGCAGATCGGCGAGGGTGCTCTTGAACCGGCTGATTTGGCAGACATACCAAAGGCCGTTACCTGTTTTTCAAAACTAGCTCCGCAATTTGAGAGTCTTGGCACAAGCTCCCAACCCGACTCACCTAAGCCAGAGATAAACATTTTGTCCCAGCAGGTTGCTGACGCGCAAGAAGCGGTTATCGATGCGTTGCGTGGGCCGCGGGACCCTGGCGATTCGTTCTCGGTACCGCCAAACCTCCAGAGAAGGGTTTGGGAAAATTATCAGCAGTGGCAAGCCTGCATCGCCGAGAAATTTACTCGCAATGCTATGAATGCAGATTCCAGTCGAAGGGTTTTGTTTGACAAGTACTACAGGCAAATCGTCGGGATACTCTTCGACGGGGACAGCGTAAATTGCTCGGAGACGGTTGGCTCGTTCTCAATATTGAGCAATCTCGGAAAGCTAGCTCAAGAACTGCCACAAAAGACCCTGCTACGAGCTGTCAATACATACGTGGCATCATCGGCGTCATTCGTGCAAGCACAGAGTTCGTATAGAGGCATGGCGTCCCGCGGCGCGGCTAAGACTAAAGGCGTCGATGAAAGTAGAATACCGATAATAGAGGCGTTCGCTCTTCCACTCCCGTCAGTGATGTCCGCAAACAGGAATGGGCTCGTGACGATCATGCCCGTCGAGCAGGTGGCGGCGGGCGCCGGGTGTAAGATCGCCCTGAGTACTCCTGGGCCAGCTAAGTATCAAATGAACGCAACCGATATGCCCGGCAAAACGAAACTATCTAAAAACCACCAAGGACAGCCTGCGTCGACCTTTAGCTTTAGCACAACAAAGATAGATAGAGTTTTCGTGAATCCGGTGCAGTTTATCAACGGTCAACCGAACCCGATGGCGGCGAAGAACTTTAGTTTCAATCTACCGCCCGGCATATACGACATCGTGATGGTTCTGAATCACCTGCCAAATCCGGGCGTAGCCTATGTTTTCGAAGACTGCGCTGGATCCAACGAGCTAGATAGCATCGCCCTGAACACTCAGCCGTCAGACTACTTCAGCTTGCGAGTATTCTAACCATGCGATTTCGAAGGACTGTTTGCCGCCGATGCTTGGTTCTCGTAGCGACAGCGGTTACTCAGATTCTCTTTTTTGGTGGGCGTGCCCTAGGACAGACGCCTCCGCCAGCCTGCGCGGCTGTTATGGACAACATTGCAAGCGGAGCACAGTCCGGAGACGCCATTGATATCCCACATGCCATAGCATGCTTCTGGGAGTTGGCTCCGCAATTTCACGGACAAGTCATTGGAGGTGCCCTCCGAGCCCAAGCTGCCCTACAGAAGAGTTCTTCCACCGTTCAAACCGGGGCACCCCCAGGCTCAAACGGCACTACAAGCGCCGTATCGAAACCAAACACATCGCTGGCGTCGCTAGCCACCGAGTACGGCGGCATAGTCTCTTCCACGAACAACCAGACAGTGACGTTGCAAACCACGCTAGACGCCGTCCCGACGGTTCTTCTGACACATGGATTGGCGTCATATTGTTGGTCCTCGGTCGTAATAATACCCAGCTGCTTTAAGAGCGGTACGATAAGCATGTTGAACCGCTTTGGACTTGGGCTGACGGCAAACACTTCAACTTCTTCACAAAGCGTGACAGGTACGGCCTCGGCTCCGCAAGGTTCAAGTCAGATGGTATCTTTGCAGAACGCCGCGAACACTGCCCCGTCATTTTCCAGCGCGTTCCTGAAATTTTCTCTGTATCGAGGAAAGTACCAGCTGCCGTCGAAGGGGCCTGTGGCCGATCCGACATCCGCGATCTATATGAACATCGTTACCACCCTACAAGGTTCGGACCCTAACGCGGCTCTTCAGCCACAGGTTCTACAGAATTACAAAGCCTGGCAAAACGGCTGTATGTCGCGCTTCACCCAAGAAAACATGGCATCGGGGAATCGGAATCAAATTTTCTTTAGGTACTACGCCCAGGTCGTCGGCGTCTTGTTCGACGGAAGCACACCGGATTGCACTGATTCCGCGCCGATCGCGACCTTGACTGATCCTGGAGCACTCGCGGCGCAGGCACCTCAGAAACGATTCATCGGATTAATCGTGGCATATATGGCTTCAGTTTCGGTATTTGAGTCGGAACTCACGCAAATGCTGACCGCTGCGACCAAGCCTGCTCTCTCTCTCGAATATGACTTCAAAAAACCGCTGAATCAACCCACGACCTCGACGATAAAGCTAGTCGGTAGCAGAACCTTTGGGGCAAACATTTGCGCAAAGACAGCGGAGGTCGATTCGTCAAACACGGTTGCCACAAAGCGTTTCACTGGGACGATTAACTTAGGTGGCGAATTCTACGACTCAACACCTTCCGGAGTCCCTGGTGCAGGGGCGTTCCGGGATGCACAGGCGGGCTCTGAAATTGACGTTGCTTTTTGCACCGCAACGAAGAACTGGATTGAGTCCTTCTTCGGAAATTCGACGATTGGTCTCACCTATTACTACCAAGACCAAGTTAGTCCCTCGATTCTAAAAGTGACGCCTTCCACGCCAGTGTCAGGAATAACCATCGTTGGCCTTGCTTCCACTACAAGTCAAGTATTTGCGCAGAAAGGACCGATAAGCTTCATTCAGCTAAAGTATGGGTTCGGCGTTGGTAAGAATGTGAAATTTCCAATTGCTGTGAGTTGGTCGAATCGAACCGACTTAATAACACACTCGCTTTGGAGCGCCCAGTTCGGTGTAAGCTACGACTTTTCTTCACTTTTCGGATCTTCGAATAGCTCGCCTACGAGTCCAGGTGGACAACAGTAGCAGTAGCCTCGGGAAAAATCAGTTGCGAGGCCCTCCGATGTCGGGCAGCTTGGTTTGCTTTTAGTCTAGCGTTCTTCCCTTTCCACACTACGTCGCAGCTGGAACCACACAAAACCCGCATTATGACTGGGGTTTTTGATGCGTGCGATGATTTCAGCCAATGTTTATGCGGGTTCTGGCGTGTAGGGACCGGCTGGGTGTCGCCCTTTCGGCCCATGACACCTCTATACCCCGTCAAATACATGCGGGGGTTAGCTTATACACAGGGGAAAACTGCTACACTTGGGGTCTGGATAGATCATCTCGCGGAATGAAGAACTTCTTCGCATCCTTCTCTTAGAGCAAGAATGGAACGGCGGTATCGCGCCTGCGCTTGAGCTTCTTGCGCAAAAACTGCGTAACCTGAGCGCAATCCTCGACAAACTTCCTCGCACCTGCTGCCGAAAAAATATCGTCTCCGCGATACAGAACGGGGATTGGCTTCCCAGGGGCTGGCGGGCCTTTCATATGGTATGCCCGCAAATTTTCCGGGAAAAAGGCATGCGCCATCGCATTACGCAATGCGTTTATCTCCTCGATGGTGCGAGCAATCTGTTTGGGGATGTCATGCACGTCTTTGAGGAATGCGAGCTTCTGCGCGAGATATAGCCGCTCGACCACAAAATAATTAAAACGCCAACCTCGATGGCTTATTACCAGCATGCGGACTGGATCGGTAGCGCACGCTTCGCATCGACGCCAAGCCGCACCGTTTACAACGACTTGGCCTATGCCCCGTTTGGGGAGCCTTACGCGCAGTCCGGGAGCACGGGCGTCACGGACATCGCATTTGCCGGGATGGATGAAAACACAACGGCGAATGCTTACGATGCGGTGAACCGCGAATTATGGTCCCCAGGGCCGCTGGCCCTCGCCCGACCCGGCTGGACTAGCCGCAGCAAATCCCGCCAATCCCCAATCCTGGAACCGCTATGCCTATACGATGAATAATCCGCTGGCCTCCACTGATCCACTGGGCCTCACACCCAATGCGGGTTGCCTTGTGCAGGTGAGAGGCAGGGGGCCGCGACAGTACTGCGCCGACACGCCCTTTGGCGGCGGCAGTGGAGACGATGGTGGCGGTGGCGGTGGCGGCGGCGACTGCGTTATGGATGGCGGCTCCGGGCCGTGCTCACTGGGCAGCGGTGAAGGCGAAGTACAGTGTCCGGACAATTCCTGCTACGGAGAGAACTCGGATGGTCTACCGGTAGAATTTGTGCCCACAATGAGTGGCAATTATTACTCCTGTATGGCGTCTGGATCATTCAGCACGCAGAACGCTGCAGGGCAGGCCGCTCTGGACTGCACTGCGGGCGAGGCCGCTGTGTGGGGCGTCGAGGTCGGTGGGCTTGTTAATCAGTTGCCGAACGGGCAATATACCTTTGGAGGAGTGACGACAGGTTCCGAGGGCGAAGTCACCCTACCGATTCCCACTTCTTCAAGTATCGCCTTTTTCAACATAGAAGTAGTACCGTACTTTGGCGAGTATGTCGGCGACGAAGATGGGGACACTGCGAACTACTGGGGCATGCAACTGTACCGTGGAACCCCCTCAGGCAGGACTCTGTACTATGATCCG
This sequence comes from Candidatus Acidiferrales bacterium, assembly GCA_049281095.1. Classification (GTDB taxonomy): domain Bacteria; phylum Acidobacteriota; class Terriglobia; order Acidiferrales; family UBA7541; genus DAHUXN01. The sequence goes on along the minus strand of JBAPRL010000058.1, from coordinate 267,377 downwards.
TTCGATACCGCGCAGTTTCCCTACGGCTGTGTGCTTGTCGGCTCCGCAGTTCCTGGGTGGTTCAACCAGGGTGCAATACCGCGCTGCCAGTGAGGTGGGTGTTATGAAGATGAGAATAAAACTAACTCTTTGTGCCGTGATGATACTTCTGCCGCAAATTCAGGCAGAGATCAGACCCGAGAACGCCCCTGAACTCGTCAGAATGGTTGAGCTCTTTGGAGCCCCGGATCACTTCAATGGGAAGCTCGTAACTATCATCGGCTATCTGGTGATCGGAGGCCAGAACGTAAATGCCGACTCCACATTGTCGCTGGATAGAGAAGATTACGAGAATCAAATCGGCAACGGGGTGGGGGTTGTACCTAGTCCGGAGATGTTGCGCGATAGAAAAGAACTGACTGGAATGTACGTTCGGATAACGGGCGTGATCGTCACCCGCGAACGGCCGCGGGGCCGTATGCTGGGAATAGGGAACATAACCGAGTGCACGATTTGGTCGAACCCTGAGCATCCAAGGGCCCTCTACCCACCCCCACCACCGGAAGGCCCTCCCCCAAAGTGAGTCCGACAACGCTCTGATCTGTCCCCAAATTCTGCGCAGCAGCACCTGACCTTTATTGTGACGTAGCCGGTAGCTTAGTTGAGGGCAGGAGCCGCAGGCGACCGAAGCGTCTGGGTTCAGCGCACGCGGCATTTTGCTTCGCCACGTTCAAGGCAATCAATTCCTGACATCACGCTTCCGCCGCCCCGGCCCTCGGCTCCCACCCCCGTTCCCACCCATTGTATGCCCTTCCGCCTACCACAATATATGGGGAGTGCAGTTTCGCGCGTGTCTGTATCCTAACCCGTCAAATACATGCGGGGATGGGAGACAGAAGCGGCCAAAACTGCACCCCCCGGCCGGGCAGCCGGAACGGTCGCGTACATCCAGCACGGCTGGAGTCGTGTGTTGTAGATGTAAGTCGAAACAATCCCGCTATCGTCTTCATTTTTTCCTCCTGAAATTTTCCGCTCCCGCCACGAAATGCCCCCGCTCTTTTTTACGACACATCTGAAACTCCGTCCCCGTTCTAACGAAACGCAGCAGGGCTCGCACCATCTCTGCGTCCTTTGCAAAGCGTGCGCGGAGTTGCCCCGCCGCCGAGGGCGCAAGAACCATTGACAGGCATAAAGGAGGAACCACATAATCCGTTGCGCGAATGCTGATTCTCGAGACGCCCCTTCGATACATTTGCGCTAATCCGCGTCGGATTGTGCTGTAAAGGGAATCGAATTGTTTCCAAGGAATCTGTCGGTGGTTATCTGATCCGCGCTTGCTCGTCTCCGGCGATCAACCATGGCGAGGGGATAATAACGTGACGACAAATGAAGAAGCCCGGATTCTAGAGGAGGTCGAGAGGCGCAAGCAACGCGCGAGAGAATCGGGAGTCATCACAAGCGCATTCAACTTATTTCACAACGATTTGCTTCACTATGAGGCCTGGATCAGGAATTGTCCGGACCTTGTCCATCCTGAAATCCGCATCAATGACAAGAGCCGAACCGTTACGCGCGGCGACTGGTCTGAACGGATAGAAGCTACCATTCGCGGCAACCGCTACGTTTTCACATTTCGCGAAATCACCACCTCCATGCCCGACGGAGAGCCCTTCACTTACGGTCATCTCCACGTCGATTTTCAAGGTCGCAAGGTTATGGCCATCGATTGCACATGCGAGGAAGACGAATCGGCGGGGAGAATATGGACCCCGGGAGACGTCTCGGCATTTATCGAAGGGCTTTGGGTAGACGAACTGAACTTCGTTTTCGCCGACGTAACCCGGTTGCACGAAGAACGTAACAGACGGGCGCAGGAAGAAGCCAAGAAACAAGAACTAACAAATTTGAAGAAAAATTTCGGACTGTGAATCCCCATTTTCTTCAGGCACTTAATTGGATCTGATCGTCCATGGGCAGGCGAACTGTGCATCCCGCTATTTTTGAAACTTGCTCAAGCATCGTCTGGAACGCCGCTGCGGACACTGCCATCCGCACGAAAGCATTTTCCTTTCGCGCCTGCCCCGGCGTTATTTGGCGGGACGCCTCATCCGCCCGAAGTATTCTTTTTTTCTGACGCCCGCCTCCACGGCGAGCCTTCCGCACTCGAGTCCCCTGAGCCGTTATCTTCCTACACCACTTCGATTTCCGCCGTCACCGGCGTCCCGCGCACTACCGTCTGCGTCACCGGCGACCCATCCACCGCCAATTTCCAAATCTCCCGCAGCGTCTTCTCATCCGCGTCCGCGCGCACAAACGCCTTGGCCTTGATCCCGCGGTATCCCGGGTTCCCCGCATCATCCAGTCCCGCCCATTTCAGGATATTGTCGAAATTCCCTTCGAGCGCGATCTCCAGGTCGTGAATTTTCACTCCGCGTTTCGTCGCGTTCAGCACAAATCCCACCGTCATGCACGCGCCAATCGCCGACAGCAGTTGCTCATGCGCGCTCGCCGCCAAATCCGTCGCGTCCAAGCCTCCGGGTTCGTCCATCTCCGACGCGTGCGTGCGCATGTACGCCTTCGCGCGAAAGCCGTCCTGCCACACCACCCGCGACTTCCACGGCCCGCTGATGCCCTTCAGCACTTCCGGCTGTTTCATCGAGCAGAGTATTTCATTCAGCTTCTCCGGACGTAGCCCATTCAGTTTTTCTCCCGACATCTTCGCCTCCGCCATTTTTCTCTCCTTTTCAGTCATTGCTTGGTTTCAATTTCCTCGTCACTCGTCACTGCCTTTACTGCGCCGCCGCTTTACCCTGAAATTCCTTCCTCAATATCTTCGCCGCTTCCACAATCGCCGCCATCTTCTGCGTCGCAATCTCCGCCGTGTTGACGTTCCGCTCCGCGAACGTCCCGAACCCACAATCCGGATTCAGGAATATTTTCTCTGGGTCGTAGAATTTCGCCAGTTCCTTCACCCGCGCCACAATCTGCTCCGGCTTTTCGATCTCATCCGTGCGCGGATTCACCACTCCCAACCCAATTTCTTTTTCATTTTTGTATTCCTTGAACACTTCCAGCTCGCCCGCCCTCGGCGTCGCAAACTCTAGCACCAGTTGATGAATATTCATGCGCATCAAATACGGCAGCATCGGCCCGTAATTTCCCTTCAGCAGCACTTCCTCCTTCCGGCTCCAATTTCCCCGGCAAACGTGCACGCCAAATCGCACCCCGTCGATTCCCTCCGTCGTTTCGTTCATCAGCCGCACCGCCAATTCCAATTCATCGCTCGGGTCGCGCCGGTTCGGCAGCGCCGCGCACATAAACGTTTCCGTGCTCTCCGCTCCGTAAACAATCTGGCTCAAAATCGGCTCATCAAATTGTATGAACTCCACTCCCTTGGCCTTCAGCGCCAGCACTTCCTTGCGCAAGATCTTCACCACATCCTTGGCCAATTCTTCCGGCGCGCCGTAAACCTTATCCGACAGCCCCTCGAACCAGCTCGACCGCGTCAGCATGTACGGTCCCGGCAGCGGCACCTTCAACGGCCTCTTCGTATGCTTCTTCGCGAAGTCCACTTCGTCCTGCGCCAATCCATTTTTCTCCGTCAGCCGCCCCACCACGATCGGGCTCTTGATCGCAAACGCCGGCACGTCCAGCGCCCGCAGCACCTCCTCATATCGCGCGCGGTCCTTCATGTAGTCCATCAGCTCGGACACTTTCATCAGCCGCATCCCGCCCAGCTTCTCCACCACGAACGAATAAAAATTGTCGCGCCGCTGTTCTCCGTCCGTCGGAATATCCACGCCGGCGCTTTCCTGCGCGTCCAAACATTCCACCACCGCGCGATCCGCCACCGCTTGGAATTCCTGCTCTGTTCCTCCGCCCGACTGCCGTTTCCGCAGCGCCTGAATCAGCCATGCAGGACGCGGCCAGCTTCCCACCACCGTCACCGGAAATAATTTCTTCTCAGACATGCGCGCCTTCTCCCTTTTCACTTTTTTCGAAATCGCTTTCCACCGCCAAGCCGCTGCCGCTCCATTCCGCGTACGATCCGTCGTAGAGCGCCACGTTATAGCCCAGTTGCGCCAGCGCCAAAAACCCCAGCGCCGCCCGCACGCCCGTGCGGCAATACGCAATCGCGTTTGATCCTCGCGTCACGCCGCGTGCCGCAAACATTTCTTCCAGCCGCTCCGGTTTACTCAAAATCTTCCCATTCGCGCCAATCTGGTCGCAGCTCAAATTCACCGCGCCCGGAATGCGCCCCGGCCGCGCATCGATCTCCGCTTTTCCCGAAAATTCAGCCGCCGTGCGCAAATCCACCAGCTTCGCCGCGTTTTTCTGCACCTCCGCCGTCGTCGCCCGCAGCTCCGGACGCACCTTCGCCGCAAATTCCCGCGCCGCCGCTGGCACCGGCCGGTAAAACGCCTCGCGTCCTTCCGCGACCCACTGCTCCCAAAAAGTCTCCATCACGTGCACGTCCGTGCGCCCCAGATACGCCAGCATCCACGCCAGAAACGCCGCGCTGCGCCCATCCGCATTGTCATAAATCACCGGCGTGTGCTGCGCGTCCAGGCCCACGTTTCCCAGCCGCCGCGCCAGTTCCTCCGCGCCCAGCAAACGCCCTTCCGCGTCGCGCTGTTTCGCCACCGGGAAATTCACCGCGTTCTTCGGATGCCCGGACGTGTACCGCAACACCGACCGCGGATCGATCACCAGAAATTCCGGCGACTCCACCCGCTCGGCCACCCATTCCGCGGATACTAATTGGAACATATTCATCTACCCTTCGATGTCCGGCCCTTCGCAGAGACTCACGCTTCTTGAGGCTGTCCGCTCGCGGGGAACGCGCGGAAGTCCTAAATGCTGCCCGGCATTCTAATGCAACTTCCCGTCCAAGTCACTTTTTCGTATCCCCGGTCTGCAGTTGTGCTTTGCGCGGCCTCGCCTTGCCATTTCATGAACTTCTTCGACACGCAATTTGCAACTCCGCCCTCACCGGCGTATCTTTTTCGTGGAGGCTATTCCTGATGGTTCGCATGCCCGTCCCGCCCTTGCAAATTTTCTGCCTGGCAATCTTTGTCTGCGCCTGCGGCGTCGCCCTCGTCGCCAATTCTCAGGATCAATCCGCTCAGAACCAAAGTGCTCAGGCTATCCCGAAAATCGACGGCGGCGTCGGCGCCTGCACCGCCAACTTCACCATTCGCGACGGCGCAAACAAGCCCCTCTACAATGCCCAAATCACTGTCGAGCTTCGCTACGGCTTCCTGAACAAACGCAAAACCGATTTGCAGGTCGGCACCGACAGCAACGGCAAAGCCAATTTCACCGGCTTGCCCAGCTTCCCGAAGAAGCCCTTGGAGTTTCACATCAAGAGCGGCACCGTCTCCAAAATTGTCACCGACGACCCGTCCCACCATTGCAACGCCACCTTCGACGAGGTCCTCACCGTCCACTAGCAACCGGCGTCGATAAACCGTTTTTCGCTTCCGGCGTTTTCACGTGTTCAGGCCGGAACCCCACGCCAACAATCCGCGGCAAAATCCGCCGCAGCACGGGCCATCGCCGCACCAGTTTCATCGGCCACGGAAGCGCAAGCGGTTTCGTGGTTGCCAGCACCCGCTGGATGACGCGGTTCTGCACGAATACTTGCAGCCGCTGCGTCGCCCGCGTTGGAAACATCCTCCGCCGCTGCACCGCGCGCAAGTCGCTTTCGCGTACCGTCCCGTCGCGCAGCTTCTCACTCAGAATATTCGCCGCCGCCACCGCATCTTGAATCGCCAAATTGATTCCCACGCCTCCCACCGGCGACATCGCGTGCGCCGCATCCCCTATGCACAGCAGCCCCGGCAAATGCCATCGCTGCAATCGGTCCACGGTCACCGTCAGCAAGCTCACATCCTTCCAATCGCGCAGCTCTCCCACGCGGTCCCGCAAAAAAGGAGAAAGTTTTGCGATATCTTCGCGCAGCGCCTCGATCCCTTTTTGCGGCATCTCGTCGAACCCGCCCTTCGGAATCACGTACGCGCACTGCCAATACTCTTCGCGGTCCAGCATCACCAGCATTTTCCCCGCATCGACGTGCCCGAAAGTTTGCCCCGGGTCGCTTCCGCGCCGGCGGATGCGCATCCACAGCACGTCGATCGGTGCGCCCAGGTTGATCACTTCTAATCCCGCGCGCTCCCGCACCACCGAGTGCCGCCCGTCCGCTCCAATCGTCAGCTCCGCGCGCACCTCCAGCATTCCCTCCGGCGTCTTCGCGCGCACGCCCGCAACTTTTCCGTTTTCTTGGATCAACTCCGTCACTTCCGCCCGCATCCGCAAATGAAATCCCGCGTACCGCTTCGCCTCCACCGCGATGAAATCCAGAAAATCCCATTGCGGCATCAGTGCGATGAACTTGCAGTGCGTCGGCACGTGCCTGAAGTCCGCAATCGTCACCGCTTCGCTGCCAACTTGTCCCGCAAGCTCCTGCAATTCCTGATGCGGCAGTTTCAGGAACCGCTCCAGCAGCCCCAGCTCATACATCACTTCCAGCGTCGAAGGGTGCACCGTGTCTCCGCGAAAATCCCTCAGAAAATCCCCATGCTTTTCAAGCACCTCCACGTCCACGCCCGCACGCGCCAGCAAAAATCCCAACATCATTCCCGCCGGCCCTCCGCCGGCGATGCAGCACCGCGTCTGTATCGCTTCGCTCACCGCCCGATGTTACCCGAAAACTCCGCCATTCATCCTTTCCTGCGCTGGCACCGCCGGCAGTACTTTGCCGCTACACGCCTGTTCGCTTCACCGAAACTTTTCCTCCCGCCATACGTTAACTAAGTAGCCGAGGCCATAACCCATGACGCAAGCCACAAAAACCTCCAGCAAGCTTTCAGCGAAAATCGTCGCCGTTCTTCTTGCCGCATTCCTCACGTTTCTTGTCGCGGCGCGCTTGCACGCCCGAGCTGCGCGCGCCGCCAGCCTCCCGCAATCTCAATCGCAGTCCGCGCCCCCGGCAAAACCCTCCTCCAGCATGAGCAACATGCCCGGCATGTCGCAAACGCCCGCGCCTTCCGCGCAGAGCGAAGTCTCCGCCAGCCCCGCCGCCACACGCGCCGCCAACGACAACATGTCCGACATGGATATGGATATGCACATGAACATGGCCCACATGTTCATGACCGCCCTGCGCCCCGCAAACGCTGCCGACCAGGCCCGCGCCGCGCAAATTGTCGCCGCCCTCCGCCCGGCCATCGAAAAATACAAGGATTACAATGTCGCCCTCGCCGACGGCTACAAAATTTTCTTCCCGAACTTCCCGCAGCCCATCTACCACTTCACCAGCCGCAGCAACGCCCTCCGCGCGCAATTCACCTTCGATCCCGCGCGTCCCACTTCGCTCCTCTACAAAAAAGTCGGCGACGGTTACCAGCTCGTCGGCGCCATGTACACCGCGCCCAAGCGCTTCACCGAAGACCAACTCAACCAGCGCGTCCCGCTCAGCGTCGCCCGCTGGCACAAACACGTTAATTTCTGTCTCGCTCCCTTCGGAACTCCTCAGTCGCAGGTCGACCACACCAAATTCGGCTTCGCCGGCAGCATCTCCACCGAGCAAGCCTGCTCCGCCGCCGGTGGCCACTGGATCCCGCAAGTCTTCAACTGGATGGTCCACGTCTACCCGTACCAGTCCGACCCCTCCAAAACCTGGGCGCACTAAATTTTGCCTTGTCGTCGCCGATTTTCGTAGGGCGGCCTCGACGTGGAAATTCTCTTCTCGCCCCGCTCACGCTGTCGCTTCACCGGCCTGCGGTTTCGTTTCCGTTGTATGAGACTCCTTTACCGCTGCGTCCGGGCTCTTCACCACCACCGGATTCGTAAACAGCGTCGCATTCGGAATCACCACGCGATGCCCATCCTCTGTGTGAATGATTGTCGCGCGCATCTGAACCGTGTCCACGATTCCTTCCAGGCCCGTCACAGTGATCTGATCCCCGATGCGGAACGGCTCGTGCAACAGCAGCAGAATCCCCGCCAGAAAATTCTGCAAAATATTTTGGAACGCAAACCCAATCGCCACGCCGCCGATCCCCAGCGTCTTGATCAAATCACTGACCGTAAACGATGGCGCAACGATGGACACCGCAATCAGGAGTCCTAGGATGAATAGCGCCGTCTGCGCCAGCCGCCCCAGCAAGATCGCCGCGTTCTGCCGCATTTTCTTGCGCGCGCCCAGCCGCTCGATCAGCGACTTGCACACCTGCGCCGCAATCACGAACAGCGCCACGATTACGCCAGCCACAATCAGATTCGGCAGAAGATCGATCGCGTGACCGATGATCTTGTCGCCGCTCTTCCACGCATTCGACAAATGCACCGGCGACAATTGCATCAGCGGCGGAGAACCGCTCGCCATCCCAATTCCAACCATGCCGCTCCTCGGTCGTGGGTCAGTTTGAATTCTCTTGACCGTGACACAAGGGGTCAAAATGCAAACCGGCCCGTTACCCGCTCTCGTCAGCCTTCGGGTCGCGTACCCTTGATGCCCAGCATACCGAGCGCGCGCCCAATTCCGATGGCGGAAGAGACCTTATTTTAGAAACGGAAAATCACGCACCCCTCGCGCTCCGTCGTTGCCCTCCTCGTGAGGCCTTCACGGCACAGGCCCGTTAGCCTCTTGCCTGTTCATTTCGTGCGGGAGCTCGACGCCGCTTTCCACCAAGCGACCGGCGGCGCGTTGTCGTAGGGGCGCTGCTTGCTGCGTCCGTCGCGACTCCCCGAGTCGCCCCTTTGCCTTTATTGTGTTTGCTTTCTGGCTCTTCTTGCATTCACTCTGCCGGTTTGCTAAATTCAGCAATTGGTTCCCCGGATACGCCTCTTCGGAGGTGACCATGAAATCTTTTCCGCGCTTCACTCCGCTTTTCCTTTTGGTTCTCTTTGTGCCGTGTGTAGCTCTAGCTCAAGTGGAGTCCACCTCCGTCGACCTGTCGGCTCGCACGTCAACAATCGGCGTGCCTCTGTCCCTCAAGTCGAGTTCAGTCGTCACCGGCTCGCCCGTCTCGTACGAACAAGTCTCCGAAAACTCTCGCGTACTGGCCGATGGGACGCGCATCACTCCGAAAACCACGACCACGTCTTTCTATCGCGATTCGGCTGGCAGGACGCGCACGGAACGTCCGCTGCCCGGGGGTTTTGTCCCGAGTCAGAGTGCTCCGAGTCTGAGGCTCATCGAGATCCGCGATCCCGTCGCGGGCGTCCAATACGTCCTCGATGCTGAGCACCACGTTGCTTACCGTCTTCCCTTCAGCGTCCTTACGCCTCAGGAATCGTCCTCCGAGGAGGCCTCAACGGCTCTCTCGCCTCAAGTCAAGTCCGCATCAGCCGCGCCGGATGACCCTGACCGTCCGCAACATACCAGCGAATCTCTTGGCACTGAGGTCATGGAAGGCGTTTCCGTGCAGGGGCATCGAACGACCACCGTGTACCCCACCGGATCGCTGAACAATGACCGTCCGATCACGAGGACCTGCGAAAATTGGTACTCTGCCGATTTGAACATGCCGGTGCTCTACAAGTGTTCTGACCTGCTCAACGGCGACTACACCACTCGCTTGACCAACATCAATCGCGCTGAACCAGATCCGTCGCTCTTTCAGGTTCCCCCGGATTATCAAATCGTCGACGGTCCCAGCGACGGCCACGTGACCATGAAGTTTCAATTGCCCCAGCGCTAGTTGCTGCATTTTTGGCCAAGAATCATTGCGCTTGCATCGATTCCTGACGTCGCTTCGCCTCCGGTCGCCTTAGCTCGTATTGTCCCTCGCCGCATACCGCGTTAAGCTCCCTCTTTCATGCTCATGCCGTCCCTCGCCACCGTCCCCTTTCTGACGCAGTTCCACTGGCTCCCCATCGCCATTTTCCTCATCACCTATTTGCTGATTGCCATCGAAAGCGGCCGCGGCAGCCATCTCGACCGCACCGCCGCCGCGTTTTGCGGCGCCGTCGCCATGGTCTTCGCGGGCGTCGTCACTCTAGGCGCCGCCTATCAGGCCATCAGTTGGGACACCATCGTTTTTCTCCTCGGCGTCATGATCCTCGTCGCTCATTTCCAAATCGCCCATTTCTTCGACTGGATCGCCGCGCGCGTCGCCGCCATCGCCAAAACTCCCTTTCAATTCCTCGCCCTGCTGATTTTCACCACCGGCATCCTCGCCGCATTTTTTGTCAACGACACCGTCTGCCTGATGTTCACTCCCATCGTTCTCGCCGTCACTGACCGCCTGCGCCTCCCCAAGCTTCCCTATCTTCTCGCGCTCGCCACCTCCGCCAACATCGGCTCGGTCATGTCCGTCACCGGCAATCCGCAGAACGCCCTCGTCGGCGTCACCGCGCATTTCACATTTCTCAATTTCCTCGCGCACCTCGCTCCCGTCGCGCTCATCGGCCTGCTCCTCGACGTCGCCATTCTCGCAATTCTTTTTCGCCGCCAGCTCTGGCACGTGCCGCCGCTCGAACACACGCCCGAAATTCCCGTCACCCTCGACCGCGGGCTGCTCATCAAATGCGTCATCGCCGCTGTGCTCGTCCTCATTCTGTGGATCACGAATTTTTCATTTGCGCTCGCCGCGGCTGGCGTCGCCGCGTTCATCCTCATCATCGGCCGCGTCAAATCGGAAAATGTCTATCATCGCGTCAATTGGGAACTGCTTCTTTTCTTCGCCGCGCTTTTTGTGGTCATGCAGGGATTCGAGAATTCCGGCGCCGTCACCTACTTCATTCAATTCTTCGCGCCCGGACTGAAAGGCTCCGTGGCGTCGCAGCTTTTCTCCATCAGCGGCGCCATGCTGGTGCTCGCGAATCTCGTCAGCAACGTGCCCGCGGTAATTCTCGTCCGCCCGCTGATCAGTTCGTTTCCGCACGCGCACTTTCTCTGGCTCGCCGTGGCCAGCACCAGCACTCTTGCCGGCAACGCCACGCCCATCAGCTCCGTCGCGAACCTGATCGTCCTGCAGCAAGCCGCGTGGAAGACGAAAATCACCTTCTGGGAATTCACCAAGGTAGGAATTCTGGTGACCATCGTCACCACGCTCGCGGCCATCGCCATTCTCGCCGCCGAAGCCCATTTCTTCCCCGCGATGTAATTTCGATATTCCAAAATCCACGGCGCCAGCGGCGCACGTACTTGAAATTGACGCTTGCACCTTCCTCTCGCGGGAAGGTTCATCCTTACTGTGAGGCAATCATGCCCGACGCGCTCACCATCTCCGCATTCGCGAAACGCTCCGGCGTGCCGTCCAAGGCCATCCGCTACTGGGAAAGCCTTGGACTGCTGCCGAAAGCCGCCCGCAGCCACACCGGTTACCGCGTGTTCGACTCCGCCGCCCTTCGCTACGTCGCTTTCATCCAGCGCTCCAAGGCCATCGGGCTCACGCTCGCCGAAATGCGCGAAATTCTACACTTGGCGCGCACTGGCCGCTGTCCGTGTCCGGAAGTTTTCAGCTGGACGCAAGCGAGAGCCAAGTCCGTGACGGAACAAATCCGCGAGCTCTCCGCTCTGCTGCTGCGGCTCAAGCGTATCGAGCGGGAGTGGAAGCGCTGTTCGTGCTCGAGCGAAAAGTGCGGCGAAGTTTGCAGCCTGATCGCTGGTTTGCCCGAATGCAAATCTGCAGGAGGAAAAAACAATGCGAAAAATACCGGTCATGCTGGGTGTTGTAGCAGCGACGATTGCCGTGAGCGCGCTTGCCGCGCAGGCGGAAACCGATCCGTGCTGCCCCGATTGCCCGCCGTGTCCGCACCCGTGCGACTAGCGAAGCCGCGCATCACAAACCAGCGGTAAAAACAGCGGATTCGCTGCATGGTAGCGCGTGCAGCGAATCCGTGACCTTCCTGCGCAACTTTAATTTAGCTTTTTTTTCGCGGCGCGGTTATTTTTATCGAGCGCGAAAAATTTCACGCACTACTTCTTCGCGGCCGACAAATTCTGATTGATCTGATCCCAGTTGACCACGTTCCACCACGCCTCGATGTACTCCGGCCGGCGGTTCTGATACTTCAAATAATAGGCATGCTCCCACACATCCAGGCCCATCACCGGTTTTTTCCCTTCCATCAGCGGGCTGTCCTGATTCGCGGTGGACTCGATGGCCAGCTTCCCGCCGTTCATCAGCAACCACGCCCATCCTGAGCCGAAGCGCTTGGTGGCCGCGTCGTTGAATTTCGTCTTGAAATCATTGAAGCTGCCGAACGCCGACTTGATGGCCTCGGCAATCTCGCCCTTCGGTTCTCCGCCGCCGCCTTTTTTCATGATCGGCCAAAAGAGCGAATGATTCGCGTGCCCGCCGGCATTGTTGCGCACCGCGGTGCGGATACTTTCCGGCACTCTCTCGATTCCGTGCAGCAGCTCCTCCAGCGAAAGCTTCTGCAAATCGGCGTGTCCTTCGAGCGCCTTGTTCAAATTATTCACGTACCCGCCATGATGCTTGTCGTGGTGAATCTCCATCGTCTTCGCGTCGATATAAGGTTCCAGCGCGTCGAATGCGTATGGCAACGGCGGCAATTTGAACCCCGCTGCCGGAGCGGTTCCTTGAGCGTCTGTCATTTTTCCTCCTCAAATTCCTTTCGTGCCTCATAATTATACCCCCGCACCGCGCGGCTCTGTAAACAACTCAAACGATTTCCGCAATGCCTCGGTTTTGAATGTTCTTTTGTCTTTCCAGCTTCGAGCCTCCAGCCTCTAACCTCCAGAACTACTTCTGCCCCGCCGCAACCATTTGCGCCACGCGCGAAAACCAGTTGATCACTACCGTGGGCATTGCCGCACTCGACGACGGATTTCCCCCCGCGGGCACCAGCATCGCGAAATGCTTCCCGTCCGGCGCCACGTCGTAATTCGGACTAGGATAGGTCATCTCGAATCCACCCTGGAACAAAACCTCCGGCTGACCCGGCTGGAACGAATATCCATTAACGGTGTAAGGCGCCGCGACTAGCGTCGCGGCTGACGTCGAGACGTTATTTTCTCCGACAAAAAATAGTTCGTGTCCAGCTTTGGACCACCGAGGAAACAGGCCGCTCGTAACCGATACTTGCCATTTGCCTCCCGCGCCTGAGAACGGCACAACATAAACCTGCGGCGAACCTGATTCGCCGGAATCGTAAGCCATCCACCGGCCATCTGGCGAAATCTCCGGGTAACTGTACCCGTTAACCCCTCCTTGGCCGAAAAGGATCTTCGGCTCACCTGGCTGCCCGCTGGAACTCACCGCCAGCGTTCCGATTTCGCAGCAGCCTCCGGTCTTGGGAGAAAACTCGTAAAACGCGAGCGTCCTGCCGTCCGGCGACCACGAAGACGCATACTGAAATGCTCCTCCATTTCCAGATGTCAGCGATGTCATCCTTCCCGTCCCATCCGAAGGCAGCCAACTGATGCCGAGGCCTTTTGTGGTACGGGTGCACGTAATCATTTTTCCGTCCGCGGTCCAAACCGGCGCAATACATCCGCTCGACGCGAAAGTGATGGGTGTCATGGTTCCGCGCGCGATGTCATAAACGGAAATGCTGTTGCTTCCAACCTCCAAAGCCAGGCGCTTGCCATCGGGCGAAAATCGCTCGTTGAGGTAACTACCCGGCTCCTTAACCAACGGCGTCGCGTGGCCTTTTCTATCGAAGAGGCCGACGGTAAGTTGGTTGGTAAGAGTTGCGCCGGCGATGTAAACCGCTGTGCCGGTCCGGGCAAAACTAATTTGCGCGCTCCCGCTCGCGAGGTCAGCCTGTAGATTTGTCAACACCGGCATCGCCGTCCCCGTAAGCTTCAGTTTCCCTGCATCGAACGGAGCAGCGAACAGCGTCCCCCCGGAAACATACGTCAAATAGCCGGATGCGAGATAGCGGCCGAAATATGCGTTTTCCACAAGCACCTTCGCCTGTCCCGTCGCGAGCGATGCGGCCTCCACGTCTGCGTGCCCAAAATCGTTATTATTTTGTGAAGCGGTGAACAGCACGTCTTTGCCGCCAGGCAGAATCTGCGGCCACCGATGGGTGACCTCATTCCTGCTCTTGTCCAGATGCGTTACAGCTACGGGCGTTCCTCCGTCGGCGGATACGCGGTACAAGGGCGTTGTGTACGACTGTGTAAAAACAATCGTCCCATCTTTGCCCCATGAACCACCTCGGGCAGCGCCGGCATCGCAGATGGTCACAGGCGCGCCGCCGAATACGGAAACTTTTTCGAGCTTCCCATCGGTCCCGTAGAAAGCGATCCATCGGCCGTCGGAAGAGAAAAACGGCGTGGCTCCTTGCGCGCCTTGGAGCGGCGTGCCCTCAGAACCATCCAGGTTACGGACATAGATATGATTGTGGTCCGTGTGAATTACGTATGCGATCCGCGTGCCATCGGGCGATAACGTCACCGCAGGCCCGTTGTCCGTAACGAGAGGCTGGCTCGGTGGAATGTTCAGGCTCAATTGTATTGGAGCTGAATTCGCGGGCTGCGGCGCACGCAAAAAATACGCTGTGGCGAAAATTGCGGCGACGATCGCGCACAGCGCCGCTACTGCCCACGGCAACCACGACCGTCCGGCGCGTTGCGGCGCTTTCACCGCAAACGCTTGCCCCTCGACCGTTGCCGCCGCGCCGCTGAGAACCTCCTCAATCGCGATCCGCGCATCGCCGATGTCGCGCAGCCGCTGCTTCGCATCCTTCTGCAGGCACCGCTGCAACAGCACGCGGACGTGCGTCGGCGTGTCCTTTGGCAGCGCGCTCCAGTCCGGCTCCCCGCGAATCACCGCCGCCAGCGTGTCCGTCACCGTCTCCCCGCCAAACGCCGATTTGCCGGCGAGCATTTCGTACAGCACGCACCCGAACGCCCAAATGTCCGTGCGCCGATCCACTGATTTGCCTTTGGCCTGCTCCGGCGACATATACGCCGCCGTGCCCAGAATAATTCCCGCCTGCGTGGCCATCCGGCTGATCGTCGGCGAACTCGAAATGTCGACCGAAGCGGGATCGCCTTCGAGCGCCTTCGCCAAACCAAAATCGAGAATCTTCACCGCGCCATCCGGCGTGATTTTCACGTTCGCCGGCTTCAAGTCGCGATGAACCACGCCCCGCTCGTGCGCATATTCCAGTCCTTCAGCAATCTGTTTCGCAATGGGCAGCACGTCATCGAGTGAAATCGCACCCTTTCGCGCCTCGCGCGCAGTGCTGGACTTCAGCTCTGTCTGCGCCGTCGAACTTTTTGCGTTGGCTGTCCGTCCGCCGGCGATTCGTTCCGCCAGCGTCGGCCCTTCCACCAGCTCCATCACCAGCGCGAGCGTGCCGGCCGAATCCTCGAAGCCGTAAATCGCGGCAATGTTCGGATGATTTAGCGAGGCCAGCACCTGCGCTTCGCGGCGAAGGCGCGCCAGCCGCTCCGCGTCCTGCGCAAAAGCCTCCGGCAAGACTTTCAGCGCGACCTCGCGGCCCAACCGCGTATCGCGCGCGCGGTACACTTCTCCCATCCCGCCCGCTCCAAGCGCGCCCGTAACCTCGTAACTCCCGACTTTGTTTCCCGCTGTGAGCAATTCAATCCCTTCGCATTCTTTGTCCAGATTCGCTTCTGCAAGTCAACACAAAGCGCGCCGGATTATACATCCGGGCCTCGCATTTCGTTCCAGCCCGTTCCGCGCACCGCCCAAATCGCAATCTGCGCGGTAAAAATCGCGGTGCGGACGGCCTAAACTGTGAGATAAATTTCCAGGCGCGCAAGCCACGCCGCCACCAAGGAGCGACGCATGCCCACCATCGCCCACATGGAAAGGCATTTCATTTCGACGGCCGCGGTGCGCGACATCGTCATCGGCATGGCCGACGGCCTCACCGTCCCGTTCGCGCTCGCCGCCGGAATCACCGGCGCGATCGCCTCCACGCGCATCGTGGTCACCGCGGGCCTGGCCGAAATCATCGCCGGCTCCATCGCCATGGGACTCGGCGGCTATCTTGCCGCCAAAACCGACACCGAGCATTACGCCTCCGAGATGCGCCGCGAAATCGAAGAGACCGTGGAAATCCCTGACCAGGAGCAGGAAGAAGTCGCGAAAGTTTTCCGCGGCTACGGCCTCGCCGAAGAGCACATCCGCCCGGTGGTCAACGTCATCTGCGCCGATCAGAAGCGCTGGGTCGATTTCATGATGCGCTTCGAGCTCGGTCTGGAAGAGCCCGACCCCACGCGCGCCGCGCGCAGCGCCGCCACCATCGCCGCCTCCTACGTTGTCGGAGGCTTGATTCCGCTCGCGCCGTACATGCTCCTCGGCAACATTTTCACGGCGCTGTGGGTCTCCGTGGGAGTCACACTGATCGCGCTCCTGGCTTTCGGCTTCATCAAAGCCCGATTCACCGACGTTTCTCCTCTGCGCGGCGCGCTGCAAACCGCGTTTGTCGGCGGCCTGGCCGCCTCCGCCGCGTTCTTCCTGGCGCGTTTGGTCAACATGCGCTAGCCGTTTCCATCTCGTGCATCTTGTGCTGAATGCTCGCTGCGCCTGCTGCTCCTGCGCCATAATCGATGTCAGAGGCTCCCATGAAAATCAAAGTTGTTGTCCACGAGGCGGCGGAGGGCGGCTACTGGGCCGAAGTTCCCGCCATTCCCGGCTGCGCCACGCAAGGCGAAACCTTCGAGGAGCTCCTCAAGAATCTCTACGAAGCCGTTGAAGGCTGCCTCTCCGTCGCCCCCTAGCTTCACCCGCGCGCCTTTTCTCGCCACTGCCACTGCTTCTCCCGATACCACTTGATCAACGCCCTGTTTTGATCAACGATCCGATCCGCTTTTCGCATCTGCCGAATTTGAGCATTTCCTAAAAATGACTCGCGCCTCAACTCCATCGCCATCGCCCTCCGCATCCGAATCCCCGCGCGCGCCGTTGCCGTCACCCGCCTTCCACGACCCCCGCCATCACATCAAAATCTACCAGGGCGACTGCCTCGAAATCCTCGCCGCCATCCCCGCCGCTTCCATCGACCTCATCTTCGCCGACCCGCCCTACTTCCTCTCCAACGGCGGCATCACCTGCCACGCCGGACGCATGGTCAGCGTCAACAAAGGCGACTGGGACCGCTCCCGCGGCGCCGCCGAAAATCATGAATTCAATCGCGCCTGGCTCGCCGCCTGCCAGCGCGTCCTCAAGCCCGACGGCTCCATCTGGGTCAGCGGCACCAGCCACGTCATTCATTCCGTCGGCTTCGCCATGCAGCAGCTCGGCTTCAAGCTCCTCAACGACATTTCCTGGGTCAAGCCCAATCCTCCGCCCAATCTCTCCTGCCGCTATTTTACCCACGCCACCGAAACCATCATCTGGGCTGCGCGCGACAAAAAGTCCCGCCACAAATTCAATTACAAGCTCATGAAGCAGATGAACGCTGGCCGCCAGATGAAATCCGTCTGGGAAATCTTGCCTCCCTCCGCCGAGGAAAAGCGCTATGGAAAGCATCCCGCGCAAAAGCCTCTCGCGCTCATCGAGCGCATCCTTCTCGCCTCTTCCAACGAAGGCGACCTCGTCCTCGACCCCTTCCTCGGCTCCGGCACCACCGCCCTCGCCGCTCTGCGCCTATCTCGCCGCAGCCTCGGCATCGAAGCCGAAGCCATCTCCCTCGACATCACCCTCCGCCGCATCTGTTCCGATTTGGTACAGGCCCAAGTTTCCCTCTCTTGCCTCCACTTTTCTGTTGATCGTCCCGCCGATCCTATGGATCGATCAAACAGCACGAATATGACTGCCGCGCTCAGCGCAAAACTCGTTCGCCGAGAACGCAATTATTATTTCGTCGGTTCCGTGCGCCGCGAAATCATCTACTCCGCGCCTGCGGATTCACTCGAAGAAGCCTGGGCCAAGTTCACGCTAAGCTCGCGCAGCCAGACCGAAGTTATGTTCATCATCAAAACCGAAACAGAGATTTATCTGAAGGATGGAACGTGATCTAATCGCCGCGTGCAACTCGAACTTCCGCGTGCTGGCCTTGAAGGCTACAAAAGTAATTCACAGCGCGCTCGCATCGCCACTGAAGCTTGGGCCACGAAAAATCTGTATTGTTTGAATTGCGATTCCGACGGAGTGTCTTCTTCGCCGCCCAACACCGCCGCCGTCGATTACATCTGCCCTAACTGCGACGCGTCATTCCAGCTCAAAGCGCAATCGCATTCATTCGGTAACAAGATTCTCGACGCCGCATATGCGACCATGCTGGAAAAAATCCGCGAAGACGAAACGCCGAATCTCGTCGCCCTCCACTACGATCTTGCAAGCTGGAGCGTGCGAAACGTTTTTCTCGTTCCTGAATTTGCGTTTTCGATTTCGGCCATCGAAAAACGAAAGCCGCTCGCGCCCACCGCGCGCCGTGCCGGATGGGTCGGCTGCAACATCCTTCTGACCGAAATTCCGCCCGATGCCCGAATCTCCCTAGTCGCGAATGGCAAACCAACGAATCCATCGCTGGCGCGGAAACAATTCGCCAAGATTCGCCCGCTCGCAAAACTGCGCCCCGAAATGCGCGGTTGGACCCTCGATGTTCTCAATCTCGTTCGCTCCCTCCATAAACAAAATTTCTCTCTCTCCGACGCCTATTCCCTCGAACCCCACCTCGCCTCGCTCCATCCCGCCAATCGCCACGTCCGCGACAAAATCCGCCAGCAACTCCAGATATTGCGAGATTTGGGTCTCATTACATTCCTGGGCAAGGGGGAATACCTCGTGCGGTGATTCCGAAGTCTTTTCGCTAGTCACTCGTCACTAGTCACTGCCTCTCCTGGTGTATACTTCCGCGCAAAAGGAGAGTCCTTGTGAGACGCCTTCCGGCCCTTCGCGCCTTAGCCATTCTCGTTGCCATCGCTCTTCTTCCCGTCGTCGCATCGCGCCATGCGCGCGCGGATGGCGCCGCCACTCCCGACTACACCATTCAGGCAATTCGCTACGCCTCCGCGCCGGACGATGCGGCCAACCTCGTCATGGGCGCGCCTCACCAGAAAATCAACCTCGCCATGGTCGTCTGGCTGATTCGCGGCGGCGGACGCAACATCCTCTTCGACAGCGGCTATCACCGCGACACCTTCCTGAAATACTTTCCGGCAACCGGCTACATCCGCCCCGACGAAGCCGTGAAACTCGCTGGCGTTCAGCCCGGCGAAATCACCGACATCGTCATCAGCCACGCGCATTGGGACCATCTCGGCGGCATCGACCTTTTTCCCAAAGCGACCGTCTGGATTCAGGAAGAGGAGTATCGCTACTACACCGGCCCGGCCTGGCAGCCCGGCGGCGACCACGGCGGCATCGATCCCGCCGACGTGCAGGAGCTCGTGAAGCTAGACACCGAAGGCCGCGTGCGCTTCGTCAATGGCGACAATGTCGAAATTTTCCCCGGCATTCGCGCTTACACCGGAGGCCATCACACTTACGCTTCGCAGTATTTGCGCGTCGACGGCAATCCGCCCTTCGTCCTCGCCTCCGACAATTGCTACCTCTATCGCAATCTCGCCGAACACAAGGCCAGCGCCACTTTTTCGAAGCAATACGAGGCCGCCAACATCCAGAATCAGGCGCGCATGATTCAGCTCGCGGGAGGCAATCCCGATCGCGTCATTCCCGGCCACGACCCCGTCCAGTTCGAGAAATATCCCACCTCCGCCGATGGCCGCGTCGCCAAAATCAAATAGGAAGTAATGGCCATGGCTCGAAAGATCACCCGAAAAATGCCCCGAACGATGCCCAAAGATATTGACGAATATCTCGAGCGCCACTCCATGGAAGATCAGCGGCTGCTCCGGCAGATGCGTGCCACGATCCGCAAGGCTGCGCCCGAGGCCACGGAAAGAATCAGCTACAGGATTCCGACTTTCTACTTGAACGGGAATCTAGTGCACTTTGCCGCGTTTTCAAATCACATTGGCTTTTACCCCACGTCTTCGGGAATCGCCGCCTTCAAGAAGCAGTTGGGGCCATACAAATGGTCCAAGGGTGCGGTGCAGTTCCCGAAAGACAAGCCGCTCCCGCTGGCGCTCGTGATCAAGATTGTGAAATTCCGCGTGAAACAGAATCTGGACAAATAGCCGGGACCAATACGCTTCGAGCTGATTCCGTCAGGAGCACTCGCATGAATCGGAACATAGCCATCTGGATAGCCGTCGGAATCGCCGTCGGCGTCGCCATCGGCGCAGCGACGCACTCCCTGGCTCTCTGGATATGTATCGGCGTTGTGGCGGGCGCTGCACTCGGCGCGATCCTCCGCCGCCGTTGAGTTCTAGCCACTCGTCCCTAGCCCCTCGTCATGACCCCGCCTAAAAGATTCCCTTCCTTTCGCGCGCTTCACCCGCGCGATGTACTTGCCTTGCTAGTTGCTAGCCCCCCGACATGAACCCGCCTTAAAGACTCCCTTCCTTTCGCGCGTCTCATCCGCGAGGCATTGTGCCCAGGTCCGTCGCGCCGTGTCTGCCGCAATCAGAGCCGTTTTATAATCTTTACTACCTCCTATCGCGCGCTTCATCCGCGCGATGTATTCGTCTTTCACTCTCGCGCCTTCTACGCAGTAAACGTTTTCCCGTTCCCCTGAATCGCTTAGGGAAATGGCCTGCTCATTTTTCGCCATTTTTCAAGAATTGGCCTGGTCCCGCTCCGCCTCGGACACTCAGCTCGTCCTAGGGGTATGTACCAAAAAACCGCGTTTTCTGGGCGTTTTTTGAAAAAATAAAAATTCGCGCCCTCGCAACACCTGAAAAAAGGCGATTTTCAATGGACTGCTCTTCCAGGCCAATTTCGCCCCGTTTTGCCTGTGGAAAAAAGACAATTTGGCCTGTACTGGAACTAGTTTTATTTTTGCTTTGTCTTCGCCGCTACTTTTGCTGGCCCATGTTGCCGAAGGGCCAGAGGTTGAAGAGCTTGAGGAAGACGTCGTCGTGGTGCTCGACGAGCATCTGCGCGGTTTTTTCCGGCGGCCAGGGAGAAGCGAGGCGCTCGGGACGGTCGGCGATCCAGAAGGCCACGAGGGCTTGCACGGTGGCGTCGCGGTCGAGAACGGCTTCGTCGATTTTGTCGAAGCTGTCGACGTTGGAATGATGCGTGTAGCGATACTCGGGCGAATCCTGGTCAAGATTGATGCCGGGAAGGCCGGCGATGATGAAGGGGCCGGTGTCGGTGCCGAATTCGGTGTCGTCGTTGGCGGTGATTTTGCCGAAGGCGTCGAGGGTGGAGACGAAGGGCGCGACGGCGGCGAGCAGATCGGCGTGGCCGCCCATGTTGAGCGCGATGACGGGGCCCTGGCCGTTGTCGAGAATGACGGCGGCGACGTGATTTTGCATTTCGTCCTTGTGAGTTTTCACGTAGGCGATGGAGCCGAGCAGGCCTTCTTCTTCGCCGGTGAAAAGAACGAAGCGAATGGTGCGGCGCGGCTTGAATCCGGAACGCACGATGGCTTCGGCGGCGCCAAGAGTGGTGGTGGTGCCCATGCCGTTGTCGGTGGAGCCTTCGGAGAGGTCCCAGGAATCGAGATGGCCGCCGACGACGATGATTTGTTCGGGATGCTCGGTGCCGGGAATTTCGCCAACGACGTTGGCGGTGTTGGCGGGGCCGTCGGTGAAGCGATTTTGCACGTCGATGTGCACGCGGACGGTTTTGCCGCGGTCGATGAAGCGCTCGAGGAGGTCTTGATCTTCGGCGGAGATGCTGACGACGGGAATGTCGTAGGAAGTGTCGAAACCGAGCGCGCCGGTGTGCGTGAGGTGCATGCCTTGCGATTTATTGCCGGCCTGGCCGCCGATGACGGCGATGGCTCCGGCGTCATGCGCTTTGAGCAGAAAGAGGCCGAATTTGGCGAAGGTGGCCATGCCGTTTTCCGGCGGAGCGCCTTCTTGCACGGCGAGCAGAACTTTGCCGTTCCAGTTGCCGGAATTTTGCGCGAGCTCCTGATCGAGCTGGTAGACGTTCACGGGGACGACGTCGGCGTCGACTCCGCCCTGCGGCGTGGAGCCGACCCAGCCCATGGCGTCGACCATGAGTTTGTGCGGCGCGGGAGAAATGATTTGCGCGCTGGCGGAGATGCGCGTCCAGCCATGCGCGATTTGCCACGGTTCGGCGTGAACATTTTGCAGGCCGATGGCGCGCATTTTTGCGAGGCCCCACTGGATCGCGGCGTTGCATTGCGGCGAGGCGGTGACGCGCGCGCCGATGTCGTCGCTGAGCTCTTCGAGATATTGGTAGGCGTGGGAATCCATCATGCCTTGGCCGGCGATGGCGGAGAGCGCGGGCAGAGTGCCGTCGTTGAGAGATGCGGTGTTGTCATCGGCGCCGCCGGTGGCGGCGAGAGCGATTGCTCCGGCAAAAAAAGCTGCTGCGATGGCGACGGCGAAAAGCACGATGGGCTGACGTTTCATTTTTCAGATTTCCTTTCGCACCGGCACGCGAGAACAGGTCACTTCCGCGCGCCGCAAAATTCCGGATGAGGCAAGGGGTGACATTTTGTCAAAGGGGCGCGCTGGGCGCAAGCGATTGCGGTAGAATTGAGCAAAACCTGAAGGGTTCTGGGCGCATCTAAATAAAGTGTTGCCCGAGGTTCGCGTACGGAAAGAGAATTGGAAACGGGCGGGAAGCCGCGCGAAGGCAATCCGTCGCAAATTTCGCAGCTGCAGTCTTGGTTCCCGCCTCGGTAACGGATGAAGATACCAAGATGAATTTATGCCAGTCGGCTGCGCCAGGGCGCCGCCGGACATTAACAAAATGGGGCAAGAACGGGGCGTTCGCGCGCGGCTGAGCCGTTTGGTTCGGGAGGCGAGGCGCGGTGCAAACGTTTTTCGTTCCAGCACGTCCATAAATCATAAGGGCATGATGCCCGAGAGAAATTCGAGGAGGAAGTGACATGAGCAGCGAAGTGGTTCACATGCGGCGGGGAGTCGCCGTAGCAATATTGGTAGTGGCGTTAGTTGCCGGGGCGTTTGTGGGGACATGGGCGGTGCGCTGGACGGGGCATCAAGTGTTCGGCGCGCCGATGGTACCGGTGAAAGTGGCGGGAGCGGTGGATCCGTTGCGGCTGGGCGCGTTCGGGAATGGATTTGCATCCGTGGTGGACCCGGCGCTTCCTGCGATCGTGAATATTTCAACGACCAGGGTCGTCAAAGTTCAAGGGAACATGCCCGGATTCTTCAACGATCCGTTCTTCCAGCAATTTTTCGGCAACCAGATGGGACCGGCGCAGCCGCAAACCGAGAGAGAACACAGTCTTGGCTCGGGCGTGATCATCAATCCGGATGGCTACATCCTGACGAACAATCACGTGGTGGAACACGGCAGCGACATCACTGTGGTGTGGAACAACAAGAATTACCCAGGCAAAGTGGTGGGAACCGATCCGCAGACGGATATTGCCGTAGTGAAGATCGACGCGAAGGGCCTTCCCACTTTGACTTTTGGCGATTCGTCAAAGTTGAAGGTCGGCGACTTGGTGTTTGCGATTGGCGATCCCTTCGGAATCGGCGAAACGGCGACGATGGGAATCGTGAGCGCGACGGGGCGCAGCCTAGGAATCGAGGGGCCGCGAGGTTACGAGGATTTTATTCAAACGGACGCGGCGATCAATCCCGGAAATTCCGGTGGCGCGATGATTGATTTGCACGGCAATCTCGTGGGAATCAACACGGCGATCCTGACGAGCGGCGGGCAAGAGGAGGGCGGAAACGAAGGGATTGGATTTGCGGTTCCGATCAACATGGCGCGCAACGTCATGGAGCAGATCATCGAGCACGGCAAAGTGGAGCGCGGACACATTGGTGTCGGCCTTACGCCCTTGACGGCGGATATGGCGAAGGAGTTTGGCTATAACGGGGGCGGCGAAGGGGCGCTAATCGACAGCGTAACGCCGGGAAGTCCGGCCGAGAAAGCCGGGATCAAGCGCGGCGATATTATTCTGGGGCTGAACGGCGAGGCGATCACTGGTTCCGGCGACTTGACGGCGCAGATTGGGAATATGCCTCCGGGAACGACGATTCACTTGAAAGTGTTCCGGGATGGAAAGACGTCTGACGTGGCTGTGACGCTGGCACCGGGAAGCGCCTATGCGGGCTTACCGACCGAGTCGCAGTCGAATGAAGGCGGTGAATCTTCCGAGAATGGTGGAAAGGCGATGGAAGGCGTGCACGTTCAAAACCTGACGCCAGACATCGCGCAGCAACTGAATCTGCCGATGGGAACAAAGGGTGTGGTGGTTGCTAACGTGGACCAAGGAAGCGCGGCGGCGGAAGCTAATCCTCCACTGCAGCAGGGCGATGTGATCCAGGAAGTGAATCACAAACCCGTGAGCAATATGTCGGACTTCCGCAGTGCGCTGGCGGGATCCGGCGATCAACCCGTGCTCCTGCTCGTCATACCGCAGGGGCAACCAGGCCAGACAATCTATATGCTGATTCAACCTCAATCGTAACGTTAATGTAACAGGGAGCCGGCATGATCGATTCATGCCGGCTTTTCCTTTTCCGGCAATACTTCTTGGATAGGCACATGCAGTCGGTGAAAAAATGCACCCGCCCAGGTAGGAAGTTCATGGCGAGCTTGGACTTAGGGCGGCACGAAGCTCGTAAGTACTTGAATTTCCGTCGATGCTTTTATGGCGGATTATACACTCGGCCCCTGATTGACATAGCTTTGCAGGCGTATTTAGATAAATCGTGGGCATTCGCCCATAAATGTGCGGTTTTGGAGCAAATTGTGCAAGAGGCTTTAGGGGGATAGGCGGGCGAACTGTCTCTTTCTGCACAGACGTTAGGCTTGGAGATGAATAAGCTAGACAGATGCAACTCGGCACGCGGATTCGTGTTTCTTAGTAAGTGGCGACATTCGGGCGAGAATGGCGACGAGAAAACTGCGTTGTCGCTTAAGGCAACGGGCCCAGATACCAGTACATTGGTACTATTCACCCGAGTACGCCTGCCAGCACTACAATGTGTCTGCTCCCGATAGCAAGGTTTTCAACAGGGAAGGGGTAAATGTCGGCCAACGGGTATCCTTTCGATCAGGACTCATCCACCTTCACGCTCCTGGCGTCCGGCAAGCCACGCTGGCGCTCGTTTGGGGCGGGGTTTGGCATTGAGTTTCTGGTATTAGCATGCGCGCTGTGGATTCCGGCGTTATTTCCGCAGCAAATGGCAGAAGCGCGACAGTATATGGTGACGCGAATCAGTATCCCGGACCTCCCCGCATACAAGCCGCAGCCGAAGGTTCAGCCGAAGCTGGTGAAGCGTACCGAAGTGGCGAAGGTAATACCGAAACCGGAGCCGGTGGTCATTCCGGATCCGCCGAAACCGAAACTTATCGAGCCGGTGTTTGCCAAGCTGAACGTTGTGCCGGTGGTGAAACACAATCCTACGCAGGCGCCGAAGATAAATGAATTTGCGCGCATGGTTCCGGATAAACCGACGGTTTCTTTGGGAAGCTCGGCGACGCCGGATTTGAAGAAACCCAGGGCGCCGGTGCAAACCGGCGGCTTTGGAGATCCGCAGGGAGTGCCGGCGACGACTTCGAAAATAACGCGCCCCGTGAACATCAACGCGGCAGGCGGCTTCGATATGCCGGAAGGACCGGGCAAAGGAAACGGCACGGGCGGAGCGAAGGGCATACAGGGAGTGGTGGCCAGCGCGGGTTTCGGCAACGGGACAGCGATCGCGGGCGGGGAGCGAAACACCGGGCATGTGCAGAGCGGGTTATTTGCGGACGATGCGGCAACCGCTGGGCCGAGCGCAAAGAAGCCTTCGAACGAGACACCGCAACAGGAGCCCGTGGTCATTCTTTATAAACCCGAGCCGCAGTACACCGCGGAGGGAAAGCAATCGAAGATCCAGGGCGACGTTGTGCTGCAAGTGATTTTCAAGGCATCGGGGCAAGTTGAGGTTCTTAGGGTGCTACAAGGTTTGGGCCACGGTCTGGACGAGAACGCAGAAATTGCGGCGCGCCAGATCAAATTCACACCGGCCAAGCAGGACGGGCAACCAGTGGATTTTCCCGCGAACGTTCGAATCGATTTCGAACTAGCGTATTGATTGGATCGAGGGGGGAAGTCATGGGGATGGGAAATCGCTACATTCTTGCTATGGCTCTCGGATTGTGCCTTGCGGGGACATCGTTTGCTCAGACCCAGCCAGCACAGACGGCGAATGAGCCGGCCGCAACGCCAAGCCAAGCAACTACCGTCGAGCAGGTTGTGGCCGCGATTATGGCGCGTGAACATCAGGAAGTAGCCACGCTGCGGCATTACAGCCCAATTGTAGAGACGTACATTCAAGACATGCGCTGGGACGCGCAACTGGGCGCGGTGCCGGAAAAGGATCACTACTATCTGGGAGTCGCGGACCTGAGCCGAGGCGTAGAGGACCGCACCATGCTGCATGATCCGAACGCCGGATTCATGCACAAGCTGAATCCCATCAAGGATGTGACTTCGCTGCTGGGAAATTCGTACGTTCCGGCGGGCTTCCTGCAGATGATCTTTGTGGATCCCATCGATTTCGACAAGCAGCACTACAAGTTCGACTATGTGCGGCGGGAATTTCTGGGTTCGGTGCGATGCCTGGTGTTCGACGTGACGCCGCTGCCGAAATCCGGAGACGGGCGGTTCCAAGGGCGCCTCTGGGTCGAGGACCAGAACTACGCGGTGGTGCGGTTCAATGGCGTGTTCGTGCCGGTGGCGCGGACGTTCGGATGGAATTTGCACTTCGATAGCTGGCGGACGAATGTGGCGCCGAACCTGTGGATTCCGTCGTATATCTACAGCGCGGAATCAGACCTGAGGGATTTTCCGTTTGGGCATGTGCGGTATCGCTCGCAAACGCGGCTGTGGGGATACAACCTGAAGCTGGCGTCGCGGGAATCGGAGTTCAGCGATTTGACGGTGGAAGCCGCCAAGCCCATCGAGGACCAAGCGCAGGCTTCGCAGGATGTTTCGCCGGTGATGGCGGAGCGGCAATGGCAGCGGGAGGGCGAAGACAACGTGCTCGACCGTTTGCAGCGGAATGGATTGATATCGCCTCCGGGGCCGGTGGACAAAGCGTTGGACCAGGTGGTGAACAACCTGGAAGTGCCGAACAACCTGGACATCGAGCCGGAGGTGCGGTGCCGCGTGCTGCTGACGTCGACGCTGGAGGCTTTCACCATCGGGCACACGATTGTGGTTACGCGGGGATTGCTGGACGTGTTGCCGGATGAGGCCAGCATCGCGGCGATTCTGGCGCATCAGCTGGGATCGGTGATTACCGGAGCGACTCTTCCCGACGAATATTCGTTCAACGACACGACGATGCTTTCGCCGCAGGAGACGATGAAGCGCATGTCGTTCCGCACTTCGGAAGCGGATGAGGAAACCGCGGCGAAGAAGGCGATCGAGCTGTTGAAGAATTCGATTTACAAGAATCAGCTGGGGACCGCGGGGCTTTTCCTGAAGCAGCTTGCGGTGGAACAGAAAGATCTGCCGTCGCTGATCAGCGCGAACCTGGGTAACCATGTTTTCATGGCGCAGCAACTGATGCAGGGCGCGCCGGAGTTGCAGCCGGCGAAACTGGACCAGATCGC
Organism: Candidatus Acidiferrales bacterium; assembly: GCA_049281095.1. Taxonomy (GTDB): domain Bacteria; phylum Acidobacteriota; class Terriglobia; order Acidiferrales; family UBA7541; genus DAHUXN01. The sequence goes on along the minus strand of JBAPRL010000058.1, from coordinate 239,862 downwards.
GGCGCTGCCGCTGGGATCGCGAATCGTTCTGAATTCGTGGGATGATTCGATCGAGATGGCGAAGTCGAAGCCGGTGCAATTGCTCTCGGCGCGCGAGAAAATGCCGCTGGAAGTGACGCCGTTCATGCCGTTCCTGACGCGCTATCAGAACCCCGCGGATGCCGCGGCGGCGGATCCGGCGAAGCAGGATACGGCGAAGAAAAACCCATAAGATTTAAAAGAGCGTTTTTGCAGAGGCCCGGCGCAGAAATCCTGCGGCCGGGCTTTTTGTTTTTGTGAACTGTAGCGACGAAAATCGATGGGCAACGAAAACCGCAGACTTCGCAAAGAACGAAGGGGTAATGGGTCAGTTTGACTTTTGAGTCTTTGTGTCGCGATCCAAAAAATTCAAACTGACCCATCACGCGCGGAATTGCCACGGCAGCGCTATGCAAGCCCGCCTGGATAAGAGAAACTTGCCTGGCAGAAACGTGGCGGGGTAAACCCCTGCCGGCGGCAGGCAGGCGCCGCTACAAAAGCATGGCAAGACAATCGCTGATCGAGTTCATTGAAGAGTACGCGCGTCGCGGAAGCGAGATCGCGATGGCGCACCGGCGTGGCTACCGCATGGAGCGGTGGACGTACGCGCGTGTGGGCGGCGTGGCGCGGAGTTTTGCGGCGTCGCTCGAGCAGCGAGGGGTGGCGCCGGGCGACCGGGTGCTGCTGTGGGGCGAAAACTGCGCGGAGTGGGTGGCGGCGTTTTTTGGGTGCGTGTTGCATGGCGCGGTGGTGGCGCCGATGGATCAGGCCGCGAGCGCGGATTTTGCGATGCGGGTGGCGCAGACGGTGGACGCGAAGATGATTGTGCATTCGCGAGCGCTGGATGCGGGGAAAATTGGAAGGCCGGAAATTGTGCTGGAAGAGCTGACGGACGTGGAATGGCGCGGTGCGGAAGCGACTAGTGTGCGGTTTGACGCTCGCCCAGGCGAGCAGGCGACGCAGCGGAAGCGCAGCGATGCGGTGGAGATTGTTTTTACTTCGGGGACGACGGCGGAGCCGCGCGGCGTGGTGCTGACGCACGGAAACATTCTGGCGAACATCGAGCCAATGGAAGCGCAGATCCAGAAGTATTTGAAATACGAGCGATTCTTTCACCCGCTGCGATTTTTGAATTTGCTGCCGCTGAGCCACGTGTTCGGGCAATTGATGGGGATGTTTATTCCGCCGCTGCTCGGCGGGACAGTGATTTTTCTGGACACGATGAGTCCGGCGGAAGTGTCGCGGGCGATTAAACGGGAGCGCGTGACGGCGCTGGTGTCCGTGCCGCGGATTATCGAATCGCTCGAAGGGCAGATGGAGCGGGAAATCGAGGCGGCGGGGCGGCGCGAAAAATTTGAGCAGAATTTCGCGCGGGCGGATGGCGAGCATTTTTTGCGGCGCGTGTGGCGATTTCGAAGAATTCACCGGCGGCTGGGATGGAAATTCTGGGCGTTCATTTCGGGCGGGGCGGCGCTCGGAGAAAAGGTGGAGGTTTTCTGGAACCGGCTGGGCTATGCGGTGATTCAGGGCTACGGGCTGACGGAAACGACTTCGCTGGTGAGCGTGAACAATCCGTTTCGCGTGGGAAAACGGTCGATTGGAAAGCTTTTGCCAGGCATGGAAATGAAACTGAGCGCGGACGGAGAGATTCTGGTTTGCGGAGAAAATGTGGCGGCAGGCTACTGGCAAGGGCGGAAATTAGAGCCGGTGGCGGGCGAGCAGGGATGGTTTCGCACCGGCGATTTGGGCGAATTGGATGCGGAGGGGAATTTATATTTCAAGGGGCGGCGCAAGAACGTGATTGTGACGCCCGCGGGAATGAATGTTTATCCCGAGGATTTGGAAGCGGCGCTGCGGAAGCAGCCTGGAGTGAAGGATTGCGTGGTGGTGGGAATCGAGCGGAATGGAAATGCGGAGGCGTGTGCGGTGCTGCTGTTGGAGAACGCGGTCGCGGACGCGGCGGCAGACGCGGCGAAGATTGTCGAGCGCGCGAACGAGTCGCTGGCGGAATATCAGTGGATGCGGCGGTGGATGGTCTGGAAGGAGCCGGACTTTCCGCGCACGCCGACGCAGAAGCCGATGCTGCCGCGGATTCGCGAAGCGGTGGCGAAGGAGTCTGGAGCGAAGGCGACGGCGGGAAGCGCGATCGTTATGTCAAATGGCGGGCAGGAGGCGGGGTCGCTCGGCGAATTGATTGCGCGGGTGACGGGACGCGGCGGGAACGTGAGCGGTGACGCGAATCTGGAGCAAGATTTGCAGATGAGCTCGCTCGACCGCGTGGAGTTGATGAGCGCGCTCGAAGAAAAATATCAGGTGGACTTGAGCGAAATGAAATTTGCGGAGGCGAAGACCGTCGGCGAACTGGAAAAGCTACTGCGCGAGCCAAGGGCGCGTCCGCAGACGCACGAATTTTCGCGCTGGGCGCAGCGATGGCCGGTGACGTGGATACGGCTGGGCGTTTATTACGCGCTGACGTGGCCGGCGACGATGCTGCTGGCGCGTCCGGAGATTCGCGGGCGGGAGAATTTGCGCGGGGTGCGCGGGCCAGTGCTGGTGGTGGCGAACCACGTGACGTCTGTCGATGTTGGATGCGTGCTGGCGGCGCTGCCGGGGAAATTCCGGCACCGGCTGGCGACGGCGATGGAGGCGGAGCGGCTGTGGGGGATGCGGCATCCGTCGGGGATGGGCTGGTTCCTGCGCATGGTGAACCGCATGGATTATTTTCTGGTGATTGCGCTCTTTAATGTTTTTCCGCTGCCGAAGCAGACGGGATTTCGCGAGAGCTTTGCGTTCGCGGGAGAGCTGGCGGACAAGGGATGGAACGTGCTGGTGTTTCCGGAGGGCGAGCGGACGAAGGATGGGAAGGTGGGGAGATTTCGCGGCGGAGTGGGATTGCTGGCGACGAAGCTCGATTTGCCGGTGGTGCCGGTGCGCATTGACGGGCTGTGGGAGTTGGCGCAAGCGCGATTGGCGGGAAGATCGTCGAGGCTGAAGCCTGTGCCGCGCGGTGCCGTGAAGGTGACAATCGGCAAGCCGGTGAGGTTTGCGGGGGATAAGGATGCAGATGAAATTGCGCGGGAGCTGGAGAGAAGGGTGAAGGAATCGTAAGGCCGGACCTCTTGCCGGCGGCTAGAAGAACGGGAACTCGTTGATCCAGTGGAAGCCGCGGCTCATGAGCAGGCTGGGTTGGTGCGAACGATGAAGTTTGAGTGAGACCGAATTGCCATTGATCGCGCCTTCGAGATTGAGGTGTTGTTCGCCTGTCCGATGATATACAAAATCGCACTTCCAGTTTGGGTCGGAGCGATCGCCAACCGAGAGAGTGTCCTTCCCCGTGTCGAGACTCAGGGTGACATAGTCGAGAGCGCCGTTGCTCAAACCGATCGCTGAGCCGCTGGGCGTGTCAATGACCAGTTCGGTCCAGCGATCTTCGCCGGGCGCAATCTTCATGCCGGCAGCAAGCTTATCGGTGAAAAGCGGCCGGGACGGCTTTTCGGAGGAGGTGAATTCGTCGACGGTCCAGACGCCATACAACGGGGACCGCGCGGCAGTGCTTGGGTTTTCTATGGCGTACCTTTGAAGCGAGAAATGCGTGAGCGAGGCCAGCAACACAACGCCTATGAGCGCGGACAGAATGAGCGCGCCCTGATTTACCCAGCGGCGGCTCGAAAGGGGCACGGATGCGCGTGGCGGGGCAGTACGGTTCAAAACCAAAACGTTCAGCAATCGTTCTGCGTCTGGCAGCACGAGGAACGCTGCCATCAGAAGGTAATGAAAGGATGCCAGTTTGACGGGGACGTCGTAACTCATATTCAGAGCGAAGACGTTGGCCATAACGCCGATAGTGACCAGCGAGCCGAGCGTTGCGAGCTGAGGCACCAACAACAGAACGCCGGCGAGAACTTCGCCGAATCCCGCGAAAATCGTGTATGGCTTAGAGGCGGCCATAAACGTCCACAGCAGGCTCGCGGGACTCAAATCGCCGACGCGCGTTGAGAGCGCGCCGAGATCCAAAGCCCCGAATTGAACGGGAATGAGTTTGTCCATGCCGTAAACGAGCATCTCCGTCGCCAGTGCCAGTCTGACGACGAACCTCAACCATTCGTACGGGCGACGATAGTTGGGCCTTTTTCGATCCAAGACTGACCATATGACGGTGGCGACAGCGGCCAAGAACAGCTCGCAAAGAATGAGCACGTAGTCGTAGGTTGTATCTCCACTGCCGTTGCTGAAAACCGTAATGTAGGTGGAAAGGTGAAGAATGTGTTTACCCACCCACGGAACGACGTGATGCCACAACGGCGCAGTGAAGGAGTCAGTCAGGCGGCCGAAAATGAGGTAGTGGAAAAGAATCTGGTCGTCGGAAAAGATGTACAGGCAGTACAGCATCAGATAACAGAAGGCAAATCGGAAGGCGAGACGCGTCGCGAAACGCCAATGAATTTGTTCTGTGTCAGTCTGGGCGATCAATGGCGCACCATTTCGACTTGCAAAGGAGCGGGGCCGACTACATGTTACGGGCAATCTAGCAGTTTACGGAGCGCCTTGCAATGAGGAGCGCTCAGTGCCGAACGCGAGTTCGGTTTGACGAAGCTACTGGCGGAAGACGGTGGAATTCTTCGCGAGTTGTTCGGCTGCGAGTTTTTCGGCGGTGGTGAGGGCGTCGGCGGCGGGGACTTTCACGCCCGGGGTGACGCCGGTGCCTTCCCAACTGGTGTGGGTGATGGGATTGATGGCCGTGGCGAAGGGCACGCCGATTTCGAAATGGTCGTCGATGCGATGGCCGGAGACGGGATGGGCGCCGCCGCCGGTGACTTCGCCAACGATGGTGGCGCGCTTCAACTGCTGGAGATCATAGGTGAATTCTTCGCCGCCGGAGAAAGTGCGATGCGAGGTGAGGACGTAGACCGGCTGAGTCGCCAGGAATTTGCGCGGCACAGAAGGCAGAGTCCAAAATTCTTGCGTGCTGTTGGTGCTGCGAGTCCAAAGGTCGTTCAAGTGTGTTCGACTGGAAAATAAGTAAGAGCAGATGTACTGGACCATCGCCGGGTCGCCGCCCCCGTTTTCGCGCAGGTCGAAGATGACGGCGTCGGAGTTGGCTAGAAAGTCCATCGCGGCGGTTGCGGTATTTTTACAAACGGACGGATCGGCGAAGAAATCGAATTTCAGATAGCCGATGTTGTCCGGCAGAATCTCGACTTTATCGAAGCCGCAATTCATGCGTTCCATCTGCTTGCGAAACTCGGCTTGCGCGCGCGGGTCTTCATTTGGCGGAAGTTTCGGCAGCGGCGTGGGGCTGAAATCGACGCGCAGATGCTTGTCGTGGCTGACGTCTCGAAGATTGGCAGTGAGCATGGTCGCAAAGGCGTCGCCGTCGGTGACGGAATCGTATTCGCCGCGCTTCTGGCGCGCGCGGATGGCGTCGGCCATTTGTTTGGCGACGCCGGGAGAAACGTAAAACTCGTTGAGGTCGGCGAGGGCGCCGTTGATGACTTCAGTGCGCGTGGCGGCGTCGAGAGTGAAATTGAGCTGCGAGACGGACGCGCCGGGAGGAAGGGCGCGCAGAGAGAAGTTTGCGACTTGGCCGGAAGCGTCCTTCAGGTCTAATTTTGCGAGCGCGCGAGTGTCGCTGAGGCGCTCCTTCACGAGAAATTCCAGGTGAAGCGGCTCGCTCTTGAGGATTTGGAGAAGCTCGAAGCCGCCGGTCTGCTTGCGGAACGGCATAATGTCCGCGGCGGATTTGCTCGGGTCGTGCTTGTGATAGTACGCGTCGAGCTGCGCCTGGTCGCCGCTGTTGAAGGCTTGCAGCCAAGCGGTGAGCGTGTGGCCGGCGGGAATGTCGGGAATCGTGGTTTGCGCGGGCGCAAATGCCGGTGCTAGGAACAGCAAAAGCAGAACGAAGCAGGAGCGATAAAACAGGGATAACCAGGCAGAAATTCTCATGCGGCCCTCCGCGCAGCGAAACATGGTAGCACCAGTGCTGCCACTTGTGATGCGGATGTAACGTGGCGGGGCGAGGCTTGGAGGAGTGTGAATTCGGCGGAGCGCATTGGCGGCGAGTTGTGACAAAATGGCGGCGATTTTGGGCGTTCTACAGCACTCTTTGGCGCTTTGAGGAGAAGGAAATGAAGCGGACCACGTTCGGCACGGCGGTGATGGTTATTGCGATTGTTGCGGCAACTTATTTTGCGACGCGGCACGAAGCGGGCGCGCGACGGCAGAGCGCGGAGGCGAGGCCGGGGCATTTTCAGGCGTCGCCGGCGCTGGAGAGCCGCGCGGTGTTGCCGACGGGGATGACGATCACGCCGATGGCGGCGCGAGGGTCTTTTTATGTGCCGCTGAATCCGGGGCTCGAGGATTTTCCGGATTACGTGGCGGGGCAGCCGGTGACCACGGCGATGTCGCCGGATGGCGCGACGTTGCTGGCGCTGACGAGCGGATACAACGAGATGAATGACGCGTCAGGGCGGCAGATCAAGAGGGATTCGAACGAGTACGTTTTTGCGTTCGATATTTCGCAGGGACGGCCGCGGAAGACGCAGGCGCTGCAAGTGGCGAATACGTTTGATGGGATTGCGTGGAATCCGAATGGGCAGGAATTTTACGTGGCGGGCGGCGTGGACGATGATGTGCACGTGTTCGCGAAACAAAATGGGAAGTGGGCGGAGGCAGGGCCGGCGATCAAGCTGGGGCACAAGCACGGGCTGGGAATCGATGTGAAGCCGGAAGCGGCGGGGATTGGCGTGACCGCGGATGGAAAGAAATTACTGGTGGCGAATTTCGAAAATGATTCGGTCAGCATGGTGGACGTGGCGGCGCGGCAGAAAACGGCGGAGCTGGATTTGCGTCCGGGGAAGAGCGATGCGAAGAAGACGGGAGTGGCGGGAGGGGAATTTCCGTTTTGGGTGGTGACGAAAGGAAATGATACGGCGTATGTGTCGAGCCCTCGGGACCGGCAAATCGCGGTGCTGGATATTTCAGGCGCGCCGAAGGTGAAGGCGCGGATTGCGGTGCCGGGCGAGCCAGGGAAGATGATTCTGAATCGAGATCAGAGCATTCTGTACGCGACGCTACCGAGCGATGACATGGTGGCGGCGATCAGCGATCACTTTCTCGGAGTTGTCGGGATCTATACGACGGCACCGCGCACTATTTTCTCCAATTCGCAGAAACTTATGGGAAGTAATCCAAACAGCCTAGCGCTGTCACCGGATGAGAAAACCTTGTATGTGACGAATGGGGGCGCGAATTCAATCGCGGTGATTAAGCTGGAGGATGGACTTTTCGGAGATCGAACTTCGACGCCGACAAAAAACTGGGTCAGCGGGCTGATACCAACGGGGTGGTATCCGAGTTCGGTGAGCGTGAGCGCGGATGGAAAGATGCTGTACGTGCTGGACACGAAGAGCGTGCCGGGGCCGGATCCGGGGGAATGCCGGAACACCACGTCGATTGCGCGCGGCGCGCTGGACAATTGCTACGCGCAGAACGAATACATTTTGCAATTGAACAAAGGCGGGTTCGAAGCCATTCCGACGCCGGGCGCGGATGAGTTGGCGTCGCTAACAAAGCAGGTGGCGGAGAACGATCATTACGAGAGCGACGCCGAGCGGGCCGCGAACGAGAAAACGGTGGCGTTTTTGCGGCAGCACATCAAGCACGTGATTTACATCATCAAGGAAAACCGCACGTACGACCAGGTGCTGGGCGATTTGCCGGAAGGAAACGGCGATCCGAAGCTGGCGGTGCTGGGGCAGGCGCTCAGTCCGAATCATCATCAGATGGCGCAGCAGTTCGTGGATTTGGATAATTTTTATTGCAGCGGAGACGTGAGCGGGGAGGGCTGGAACTGGTCAACGGCGGCGCGGGCGTCGGACGTGGTGGAGAATACGTATCCGATCAATTACGCGGGGCGCGGGCTGACGTATGACTACGAAGGCGAAAATCGCAACATCAATGTGGGCATCGCGTCGCCGAGCGCGCGGCGGAAGGACAATCCCGACACGCCGGACGACGACGATCTGCTGCCGGGGACGAATGACGTGGACGCGCCGGACGGGCCGGGCGGCGATGCCGGAACGGGATATTTGTGGGACGCGGCGCTGCGCGCGAAGCTTTCGCTGCGGAATTATGGTTTTTTTCTGGAGGGCGGGCGCTATTTTGGAAAACCGGGCGACCCGGGCGTGATTCCGGTGATTCGCGAGCCGTACAAGACGAAAACGCGCGTGGCGTTTCCCGATAAGGTCGCGCTGATGAATGTGACCGATCCGTATTTCCGCGGATTCGATTTGAAACTGCCGGATTATTGGCGTTACACGGAGTGGAAGCGCGAATTCCAGGGATACGTGACGAGCGGGAGGATGCCGAATTTGGAATTGGTGCGGATGATGCGCGACCACTTTGGCGACTTCGCGGAAGCCATCGACGGGACGGGGACGGTGGAAGCGGAAATGGCGGACGACGATTATGCGATTGGCAAGCTGGTCGAGGACGTGGCGCACAGTCCGTTCGCGGACAGCACGGTGATCTTCATCGTGGAGGATGATGCGCAGAACGGGCCGGACCACGTGGACGCGCATCGCAGTCCGACGCTGATTGCGGGAGCATATGTGAAGCAGGGTGCGGTGGTGTCGACGCACTATACGACGGTGAACACGCTGCGAACGATCGAGGACATCCTGGGGATGAAGCCGATGGGAATCAATGATGCGGTGGCGGAGCCGATGGCGGACGTGTTCACGACGGAGGGAAAGCCGTGGACGTACACGGCGGCGGTACCGGCGGTTCTGCGCAGCACGCGACTTCCTGTAGGCAATGCGGCGGCCGGCGCCACGCAGAGTGACGCTTACGTGAGGCCGCGGCATGATGCGGCGTATTGGGCGGCGAAGACGAAAGGAATGGATTTCAGCGTGGAAGATCACGTGGATCCGGCGAAGTTCAATCAGATCGTTTGGTACGGGCTTGTCGATGTGCCGTATCCGACGGCGCGAAGCGGAAGGGATTTGAGAGAGAACCGCAGGGAGTTGTTGAAGGAAGACTCCGTTGCGGAAGAAAGCAAGCCGCACGACGGACAGCGATAAAGGCATTTGTGTGGTAGGCTCGCGCGGATTTCAGGGAGCCACAAGAATGAAGCGAATGCGGATTGGAGTGGTTTTGTGCATGGCGGCAGGGCTGGCGGGAGTGGGCATGGGCTGGCTGCATGTGCAGGAGGCGCGCGCGCAAGAGTCGGCAACGGCAACGCTTGACCTGAGCGCGTTATACACGAAGCAGGACGTGATGATTCCCGCGCGGGATGGAGTGCGCCTGCATACGGAGATTTACACGCCGAAAAATGCGACGGGGCCGCTGCCGTTTCTGATTACGCGCACGCCTTATGGGACAAGCGACGACAAGAATGGGTACAGCGGCTTGTTCAATTTGTATAAAGAGATGATTCCGGAAGGCTACATCTTCGTGATGCAGGATATTCGCGGGCGATACGGGTCGGAGGGACAATTCTTGATGCAGCGGCCAGTGCGCGACCGGAGCGACGCGAAGTCGATCGACGAAGGCACGGATACGTACGACACAATCGATTGGCTGGTGAAAAACGTGCCGAACAACAACGGGCGCGCGGGGCTGCTGGGGATTTCCTACGGCGGATGGCTGACAACAATGGCGCTGCTGGAGCCGCATCCGGCGCTGAAAGCCGTGTCGGAGCAGGCTTCGCCGGCGGATATGTTTTTGGGCGACGATTTTCATCACAACGGCGCGTTCCGGCTGAGCTATGGATTCGAATACGCGGCCATGATGGAAACGGGGAAGACGAATTTCATGTTTCAGTTCGACAAATACGACACGTTCGAGTGGTATCTGGCGCTGGGACCGCTTTCGAATATCGACAAGAATTATTTGCACGGCCAACTGCCGACGTGGGAGGACTTTGTCAACCATCCGAATTACGACAGCTTCTGGCAGAAGCAGGCGTACTACCCGTACTTGAAGGATTTGCATTTGAGCGTGCCGGATTTGAACGTGGCCGGATGGTGGGACCAGGAAGATTTCTACGGGCCGGTGAAGATTTACGAGACGCTGGAAAAAAATGATACGAACCACTTCAATTATTTGGTGGTGGGGCCGTGGAATCACGGGGGTTGGGGGCGCAGCGACACGAACGGGGTGAGTCTGGGGCGGATTCAATTTGGCCGAGCGACGAGCAAGGATTTTCGCGCGGATGTGCAAGCGCCGTGGTTTGCGTACTGGCTGAAGGACAAGGGCGAGTTGCCGTTCAAAAAGGCACGGACGTTCGAGACCGGCGCGAACAAGTGGGTGGATTACGACGCGTGGCCGCCGACGGAGGGCGTGACAAAGAAGAAGCTCTATTTTGGCGCGGATGGAAAACTGTCGTTCGATGCGCCGCAGGAGAGCGGAGCGGATGCGTTTGATAGCTATATTTCCGATCCGGCGCATCCGGTTCCCTACCGGCATCGTCCGGTGGAAGAAACGTACGGGCCGGGGAGCCATTGGTACACGTGGCTGGTGGAGGATCAGCGATTTGTGGATTCGCGGCCAGACACGGTGAACTGGTCGACGGGCGCGTTGGATGAAGATGTGTGCGTGGCGGGGGACATTGTGGCGCATCTGTACGCGTCGACGACGGGGAGCGACAGCGACTGGATTGCGAAGCTGGTCGACGTGTATCCGGAGAAGTATGAGGCGGAGCCGTCGATGGGCGGATACGAGCTGATGATTGCCGATGAAGTGTTCCGCGGGCGGTTTCGCAATAGTTTCGAGAAGCCGGAGCCGATTGTGCCGGGAAAAGTGACGCCGTACACCATCGATTTGCACACGAACAGCCATTGTTTCTTGAAGGGACACCGGATCATGGTGCAGGTGCAGAGCACGTGGTTTCCGATCATCGATCGGAATCCGCAGAAGTACGTGCCGAATATTTTCAAGGCGCAAGCGAGCGATTACATCAAAACAACACAGCGAATTTACCGGACGAAGGAATATCCGTCGAACGTGGAAGTGCCGGTGGTGCAGCGGTAATTTCAGAAAGCGCGGGCAGCGAAGAGCTGGTGCCAAGGAGGCGAATGTGGAGGGACGAGTGGACGCAGGGATGGTGACGACGGCATTTGAGCTTCCGGGATACCGCATTGTGCGGTCGGTGGGGCTGGTGCGGGGGATCATTGTGCGTTCGCGCAGCATTTTCGGGAATATTGGCGCGTCGCTGCAGACGATCGTCGGCGGGAATATCACGCTGTTCACGGATATGTGCGAGCAGACGCGCGAGGAATCGCTGGAGCTGCTGATGGAGCATGCGGCGTCGCGCGGCGGCAATGCGATTATCGGCGTGCGCTACGACGCGAACGAAATCATGCAAGGAGTGACGGAAGTGCTGGCGTACGGCACCGCGGTGGTGGTGGAGCGGGCGACGTGAAAAACAGCGCGCGGGGCTTGTGGTAAACTGCGGGGTAACGGTGTTGCAGATGAATAGGCCCGTAGCTCAGTTGGTTAGAGCGCTACCTTGACACGGTAGAGGTCTGCGGTTCGAGCCCGCACGGGCCTACCATACTTGCATCCACTGGCGCGGCGTCTTCTTCGTAGAGTTAGTGAAGCTTCTCAATCTGTTGCTGCACCTGGCTGCGAAATTGCAGAGGATGCGCGACTTTGTGGAATGGCTCGGGAGTCCCGCCGGTCCCGATGACCACAATCGTTCCATAACCGAGCATCCTGCCAAAAGCCGTCTCGCTCACTTCGATGCTCTCCACTTTGTTCAGCAGCATTTCGATCGTCGTCCGGCTGGCCAAGCCGGTCTTGATGACGACGCGGCGGTTCGTCACCGCCATTTCCGTGGCGTTCCGCCGGACCATGCCCATCAGAATCACCACGAGGCCGGCAGCAAGCAGCGCAACGCCGCCGCCCTCCATGATGTGCAAAGTCCTGGTCTCAATTCCGTGCTGGCTGAGTGCGTAATAAAGCAGAAGCACTCCGGGCAGACCGAGCACCAAGCATCCGACAACAATGTGTCCCAGCATCACGATCCAATGAAGCCGGGTCTGGTAAATCACCGTTTCACCGGGAACCAAGTTCGATTCTACGTAGCTCATCTGCGCTTTTCTCCGAATCGCTCAGCCTGCTTCAGTCCGGTCTGAAACTGATTACCCGTTGAGAGGAAGTCTCCCACAAATTGCGGACAAGCGTTGATGTTTTTCTCCCTAGAAGCGCGTTGTGAGTGACAGAAGATCAAGGTGGACCACGGATGGCTTTGGGTCGTCACGACAGCGTCAGTTCGCGCCGAAGGTGACTTCTTAACTCGGCAACAAAAACGAGATAGTCATATGGCTGGGCCACTGCAAAGTGGTCCATTTTTTTTTCGCTAAGAGTTTGCGGTGCGAGCCCGCACGGACCTACGATATTCTCCAACGCAGCAAGAGGGCGCAGTTGATGGCATTCGCACAGTGCCGTGGGGCGACACAGATGATGCGGTTTGCTATGCGCTGGCGCAAGCCAGCGGTAATGCTGGTGGTGGCTGCCGGAGCCCTGTTCTCAAGCGTGCGCACAACAGGCGCGGGAACTTCTGATGGCGAAGACCTGGGATTTGCGCAGGCCGCCGGCCAGCACAACGGAAACGCCTCGGTGGCAAAAAATTCACTCCGCCCGATTATTGACGCCCGCAGCTTTCTGCCCTACGTGCAGCAGTTCAATTGGGAAGATGATCACAAGTTCCCGACGACGATTGGCAACGACCGCGCCTGGGAGTGGATGACCGATAATATTCCACGATTCGATGCTCCGGACCAAGAGTTGGTGCGGACTTATTACTTCCGTTGGTGGACCTATCGCAAACACATACGAAAGACGCCTGCCGGTTATGTGATTACCGAATTCCTCCCCGATGTGAGCTGGGCCGGGTTGTACAACACGATCGACTGCGCGGCTGGCCATCATATTTACGAAGGCCGATGGCTGCGGGACCCCCAGTATATGGATGACTATGCGAGATTCTGGTTCGGCGGCGGAGGCAATCCGCGCCTGTATAGTTTCTGGGCGGCAGACGCCATGTATGCGAAATATCTGGCGGACGGCGACAAACACTTCGTGACGGCCCTGTTGCCGCAGCTGGTGGCCAACTATAAGGACTGGGAAAAAACCCATCTGGGTCCCGCGGGTCTCTTTTGGCAGATAGACGATAGAGATGGTATGGAGAAATCCATCGGCGGAAGCGGTTATCGCCCCACGATCAACAGCTACATGTACGGCGATGCGATGGCCATCGTGAAGATCGCCAAGCTCAAAGGCGACTCAGCAACGGAGAACGAATTCCGGACGAAGGCGCAAGCGCTTCGCAATGCCGTTGACCATGAACTCTGGAATCCCGCAGAAGGATTTTACGAGACGCGTTCGCGCGAGACCGGAAGGCTTGTTGATGTGCGCGAGTTGCTCGGCTTCGTCCCGTGGTATTTCGATCTGCCAGCACCCGGCCACGAAGCAGCGTGGAAACAGTTGTTTGATCCCAATGGGTTTGCCGGCCGATTCGGACCCACAACCGCGGAACGGCGAAGCCCTCGATTTATGTTTCGCGACCCGCACGAATGTTTGTGGAACGGTCCCTCGTGGCCATTTGCGACGACGCAGACGCTGGTGGCCATGGCGAATCTGTTGAACTCCTACAAGCAATCGTATGTGGATAAAGCCGACTACTTCCGGCTGCTAAAAATCTATGCGCACTCTCAAACCCGGAAACTTAGTTCCGGCGAAACAATTCCATGGATCGATGAGGACCTGAACGCTGACACAGGCGAATGGATTGCGCGGAGGATTCTCCACCAGGAAAACCGGCCAGACCAGGACCGAGGCGAATATTACAATCATTCCGTGTTCGCCGACCTGGTGATCACCGGCCTGGTTGGATTGCGGCCACGCGCGGACGATATTATTGAGGTGAATCCGCTGCTTCCCGCCGGAATGTGGAAGTATTTTGCGCTGGACTCAATTCCGTACCATGGGCGGATGGTGTCAATCATCTACGACGCAGACGGCAAACATTATGGACGGGGGGAAGGGCTGCGCATTTTGGTGGATGGTACGACGGTGACTTCGAGTGCGACGCTTAGTCATCTGGCCGTGCACATGCCCGCATTGACGCCTGCCACTGACTTTTAGTCAGCGAATCGTTTGTAAGTTTCTCGGAATAGGAATTCCGAGCGGCGTCAGTAAATCCAGCTCATGTCCGCTCCCTTCGGAGCGGTTTGCTTCATCCAGTCCGCCTCCTTGGGAAAGATGCGCTGATCCCAGGTGAGCCCGCTGACTCCCGGTGGATCGATGGGGCCGCCGGTGTAACAGTGCGGCTGCTTCTCGCCGTATTCAAAATCGCCGGCGTAGTAGGGATAGTTGGTCTTCTCGAGAAAATCCTGAAGCAGCGAGACGGCGTTGTTCAAGTAAAACGTGTCCATGGTGCCGACGGTGAAGTGCAGCTTGCCGACGAGCTGCGGCCCGAGGGTTTTCCAATTGGTGCGCAGGATGTAGCTGAGATCGTAGTGCTGCTTCCAGTACTCGGCGACGCTGTGGTCGATGTCGCCGGTCAAGGGATCGATGATCGGCTTGGGGTACCCGTCGTCGCCGACGGGACTGTAGACCGCCTGCCAGATGTCAAACTGGTCGCCGGAGCGGCTGTGCGTGCCGAGAACAAGCTCGCGGCGCGTTTCGCCTTCCATGGTGTTTTCGACCAGGCCGTCGGTGGTGCGCATCATCGGCCGCGGAACGCGCGCGAAGGGCCCCTCCACGAAGAAGGCGTTCTTGTCTTCATACAAATTCACCGACTGGTAGGCGCGAAAATCTACCGGGTCGGGGCAAGCGGTCCATGCGCCGTTGTAGAAATCGGGATAGAACACCTGCGAAGCGAGCGTCTCCCAGCCGCCCGTCGAGCCGCCGAAAACCGCACGCGCCCAGCCTTGCCCGATGCCGCGAAAGTCCTTCTCGATTTCCGGAATGAGCTCCTTGGTGATGGCGTCGCCGTAAGGGCCGTCGTTTTCTGAATTCACGGCGTAGGAATCGTCGAAGTACGGCGTGGGATGCTGGATGCAGAGCACGAGAAAGTGCGGCAAGCGGCCGGAAGTCCAGTCCTGATAAAACTTGTATTCATATTCCGCGGTCATTCGCTCGCGGCCGGTCATATCGGGCGTAGACGGTTCAGTGCGAAACCCCCTCGCACCTTCCCAATCGCTCGGAAAATGCCCTTGGTAGACCATCAGCGGATAATGCGCGTCGGGATGCTCGTTGAATCCTGCGGGTAGGAGCACGATTCCGGTGATGTACGTGGGCGTGCCGAAGAATTTCGTCAGCAGAGCGCTCTGGATGCGGACGTGCTTGATCCACGCGGTGTCTTTGGGCGGCTCGATGGGCGGCATCACCTCGTTCAGCTCGACGCGAATCACATTGTGCACGGCCGGATCGACGTGAATGCGCTGGACCGCGCTGTAGAGATTTCCTGGTTTGCGATTCCAACGCTGGCCTTCCCCTTTGTCGGGAGGCAGTTCGACGGTGTGGCCGTTCGAGAGATGATAGGTTTGATAAATGTTGAGCACGGCCTGGACATAATAATCGCCCGCCGGGACTTGCGAGAGAGTGTCAAGGGGATAGCCGAGCGTGGACGCGTCCACGGTCACGGGCGTTCCGGGCGCCCAGTCGTTGACGTCCACGCCAAAGATCTGTGCGGCGTCGAGCGCGGTGTAGCCGGTCTGGAAGCGCGGCTCGGGCTTGTCCGTGGTCGCCAGCACGAGGACCACGCGACCGGTCAAGTGCGCCGCGCTGCGCGAACCGGGGAATGAAATTTCGAAGCGCAGCTTTCCCGGCGCTTGCGCCCTGTCTGTTCGCGGCGCGAATGCCGCAAAAAACAAAGTCACAAACAAAATTGCAAAATTTCTGCGCGAATGCATCGAGAACCTCCCGCGAGACACGAAACCTGAACCAAGCGAGGGAATCATACCCGCGTTTCGAAAGAGCAGCGTCGATTTTTCGCGGGGGTTTTGCGGCTTTCCTGGTTCCAAACTTGGAGAGAATTGGCGAGGCCACGAAAAAAGGTGATTCCATAAGCGCAGATTTGCGCTTGACACGAAAAGACGATTTTGTATACTCGATTTGCTGCTGAACGGCAGCGCTTATCCAGAGTGGCTGAGGGGACAGGCCCGACGAAGCCACAGCAACCTGGTCCGAGAACCAAGGTGCTAACTCCTGCCCGATGGGGATAGATAAGATCCTCGGCTGATCGAACCCGATCTACTGAAGATTCTGAGCCCCAACTGAATCGCAACGGCGAAGAACACTGGCCCAACGGGGCTCGTGTTTTTTGCGTTCGCGGCACGCAAGCGTGTTTGCGTGGAGAAAGTGTACTTCTCCATGCAGGCGCAAGCGTCCTGGAAAGCGCGATGCTTTTTTGCGCAGCCAGGAGGCTTTTTCGTGCGTGCGAGCGGAGTGGGACGTGCTTCGGTTGCTGTGATAAAGCTGGGCGGGTCAATTTTTAGCGGCCCGATTTCCTACCGTCGCGCGGCGCGTTTTATCGGCCAGCGCCTCGCTGCAAATTCCGCAGAAAATTTGGCGGTGGTGGTGTCCGCGCAGAATGGCGAAACGGATGCGCTGCTGCAGGAGGCGCAGGCGATTGTCCTGGAGCCGGGCGATGCGGCGCTGGATTTGCTGTGGTCGACGGGCGAATTGCGTTCCGTGGCGCGGCTGGCGCTGCATTTGCAGGCGGCGGGAATACCAACAGAGGCGCTCGATGTGCGGCAAACGGGATTGCACATTGCGGCGCGCGGGCTCGGCGTCGCGAGAGCGCAATTCGACCCGACGAGCATTCGCAAGGCGCTCGATGCGCATCGCGTGGTGATCGTCCCGGGATTTTTGGCGACGGACGATTCCGGCGCGCTTGTGACGCTGGGACGCGGCGGATCGGACTTGACCGCTGTGCTGCTGGCCGCAGGGTTGGGAGCGTCGCGGTGCGAATTGATTAAGGACGTGCCGGGATATTTCACGGACGATCCGAATGTCAATTCCGGCGCGCAGCACGTTCCTTACCTTTCGTTTGCGCAAGCGCTGGCGATGGCAGATGCCGGGTGCGATTTGGTGCAGAGGCAAGCTCTGGAAGCAGCGGAGCGATGTGATTTACCGATTGTGGTGCGCAGCCTGGAAGAAAGCGCGCCGGAAAGCTGGGTCACGGCGAGAGCGGAAGTTGAAAGACAGAGTCCCACGGAAGCGCGGATTGAGGAAATGAACGAAGCGGATTTGAACACCATCAGCACGGGCAGCACGGGAAATTGAAACACTCAGGAAACTGAGATTTTTTGAGAGGAGAAACAAGATGGACTTCGCAACACGAACGATTCATGCGGCACAGGAGGCAGAACCGGGGACCGGGGCGCTGATCGCGCCGATTTTCCAAACTTCGACATACGAGCAGCAGGCTCCCGGAGAGCATCGCGGTTTCGATTATTCGCGCACAAATAATCCGACGCGCGCACGGCTGGAGTCGGTGCTCGCGGAACTGGAAGGAGTGAAGCACGCGGCCGTGTATGCGTCCGGACTGGCAGCGGAGAACGCGATTTTCCAGGCGTATTTGAGGCCGGGAGATGAAGTGGTGATTCCGCTGGATACATATGGCGGAACGTATCGAATCTTGAATCGCGTGTTTCGGCCAATGGGTTGCGAGATACGGCAGATTGACATCGCCGACGCAGCAGCGCTGGAATCGGCGCTCACGCGCAAGACGCGGCTGGTGTGGATTGAGTCGCCGACGAATCCGCGGCTCTTGATTTACGACATCGAAGCGATCAGCAGGCTGGCGCACGATCGCGGCGCTTTGGTGGTAGTGGACAATACGTTTGCATCGCCGTATTTTCAGCAGCCGTTTCAGCTTGGCGCGGACATCGTGGTGCACAGCGTGACGAAATATCTCGCCGGGCATTCGGATTTGATACAGGGCGCCGTGCTCGCCAAGGATGCGGCGATTTTCGAGCCGGTGAAATTCCTGCAGAACGCGACGGGCGTGACGCCTTCGCCGTTCGATTGCTGGCTGACGCTGCGCGGGCTGCAAACGCTGGAGTTGAGAATGCAGCGGCACGCGGAAAATGCCGCAGCAATCGCCGACGCGCTGCACAAGCATCGCCTGGTGCGGCGCGTTTATTTTCCGGGGCTGCGCGAGCATCCCGGGCACGAAATCGCGCGGCGGCAAATGAGCGGGTTCGGCGGAATGGTTTCGTTCGAGCTGGAAGGAACGGTGGAGGAGGTGACTTCGTTTGTGTCTTCGCGGCGCTACTTCACGCTGGGCGAGAGTTTGGGCGGAGTGAAGGCGCTGGTTTGCCATCCGGCGCGGATGACACATGCGTCGATTCCGGCAGAAGAGCGCGCCAAGCTGGGGCTGTCGGACACGCTGATCCGGCTTTCGCCCGGATGCGAGAATGCGAAGGACCTGGTGGACGATTTGACCGAAGGCCTGGAGGAGATCGAAAAGGCGCGGAATGAGCAACACGTTGCAGCGGCTGTGGCGGGATGAACGCCGCTGCGAAAATAGAAGTCGGAATCCTGGGAGCGACAGGGGTGGTGGGCCAGCATTTTGTGGCGCTGCTGGCGAACCATCCCTGGTTTCGTCTGACGTGGCTTGCGGCGAGCGAGCGCTCGGCGGGAAAGCGTTACGGCGATTTGCCTTGGCGACTGGCGGCTCCGCTGCCGGACGATACGGCGCGGCTTGAAGTTGGATCGGCGGAGACGCGCACGGCTCCGAAGATTGTTTTTTCCGCGCTGGATGCTTGCGTGGCGGGAGAAGTGGAGGCCGCGTTCGCGTCGGCGGGACATATCGTGCTGAGCAACGCGCGCAATTACCGCATGGACCCGTGCGTTCCGTTGCTGATTCCGGAAATCAATCCGCAACATTTGGACGCGCTTACGCAGCAGAAAAAACAGAAAGGCTGGAGCGGCGCGGTGGTCACAAATCCGAACTGCTCGACGATTTTTCTGGCGTTGGCGCTCGGCGCGTTGCGCGAGTTCGAACCTGAAAGAGTGGTGGTGACCACGCTGCAGGCGCTCTCCGGCGCGGGCCATCCGGGAGTTGCGTCGCTCGACGCGGTGGGCAACGTGATCCCGTTCATTGCAGGCGAAGAGGAGAAGCTTGAGAGTGAGACGAGGAAAATTCTTGGGAGATTTTGCGGCGAGAAATTCGAGCCAGCGCCGATTACCATTAGCGCGCAGACAACGCGGGTGCCCGTGGTGAACGGCCACACGGAAATGGTTTCGGTGGGATTCCGGAACCTTGTGGGCCGCGACGAAATGCTGGCGGCATTCGAGAAATTTGCCGGCAAGCCGCAAGCGCTGAATCTGCCGCACGCGCCACGCCGCGTGATCGTCTATCTGGATGCAGCGGACCGGCCGCAACCGCGCCTGGACGTGGAGCGCTTTGACGGAATGGCGGTGCAAGTTGGGCGGCTGCGCGAGTGCCCGGTGCTGGGGCACAAGTTCGTTCTGCTGGGACATAACACGATTCGCGGCGCGGCCGGAGCGGCGCTGCTGAATGCTGAATTGATGCGCGCCGAAGGGCTGCTGAATTAGGACAGTCGTGGGACTTAATCAGCGCGCATCCGGTTTGTCTGGTCGTTCGGGCTTTGGCGTTTTTTCGGGCGCGGACGGCGCCATAGTGGGCAGCGAAGCCGCTGATTTTGGGAAAGTAGTTGGCTTGGCGAGGCTCGGCGAGTCGTAGATGGCGTTGAAAAAGAATTTGTAAGTGCCGTGAGACTGCGCGCGCCACTGCGGCTTGAATCCAAAAAGATATATGCGCCCGTTGCCGTAGGCGACTTCGAGAGCGGCGGCTTTGCCTTCGATGCGTTCGGGATGGAGCAGATAACCGCTGGCAAGCGGGCTGACGTCTTCCGGATAGGAGGCAAGCACGGCGCCGCGGAAGCCGGGCTTGACAGCGAAGGCCGGGCCGTTCTCGAACATTACGTCAGGATCCAGGGGCAGGCCCCACACGCCGGGACGAGTCGCGTCGGGAATTTCGACCCGCAAGAGCGAACCGGAGCAGTAAAACTCGTCAGGCTTGAGATTCGCCAGCACGTTTGCGACGGGCAACCCGAACTGGTCGATCACAAAGAGCGATGCGTTGTTGAAGGCAATCAGCGTGCCGCCGCCGGAGACAAATTCCCGCAAGGATTCCACGCCGGTTTCGCCGACACCGCCGGCATATTCGCCAGGCACCATGCCCGCAGGGAAACCGTTCAGGATTTGATTGGGCTGAGCGTCGGGCAAAATGATGGCGTCGAATTGATCGAGAAGATGGTTGGCCTGCATGCCTCCGTTGTGAATGGTGATTGGCGCGAAGCCATACTGTTCGAGGATCCAGCGGGTCCAGCCTTCATCGATGCTTGGAGTCCACGCGCGGTAGAGGCCTACGCGAGGCTTTTTGGTTGCGATGACGTCCTCGGGAGATTTTTCGACAGCGTGAATCGATAGAGAGGAATCGGTGGAGAGAGCGGCGATGCGATCGTGAGTGACGCCGGTTACGACAGCCGTTCCGGGCTGCGCGCCATTTGCTTCGGAACCGGCGGTAAAGCTGACGTGGCCGCCCGCCGCGAGGATTTCATTGATGGCTTTGAAATGTCCGTTGGTGCGCGGATCAAGAAGAAAAACGGGGCCCGAACCTTCCACGCTGCCTGCCGGTGCGGCAAAGTTTTCGAGCAGTTTCAAGCTGGCGCGCTCGCCGGAAGAAACGGGCTGCAGAACAGCATCCGCGTCGACGCCCATTTGCATGGGGAGCGTCCAGCCAGCGACGTCATAGGGCCTGATGGGCGCGCCGTTTTCACGCAAATCGGGATATTTCTGCGGTTCGAAGAGCTCCTTTACGAGTCCGGCGAACGGCTGGTCCATAAGAATGACCCATGAGCCTGCGGAGTATTTTCGGCCGTTGGCGGCGAAGGGCTGGGTGGCCTGATGCACTTCGATTCCGTTGATCATCAACTTCTGGACGAGCAGCGCCGCTTCCGGAAGATCGCGCTGCTCGGTGGGAATCACGTAAGCGAACGGCGGGTTTTGCTGGAAGCGGGCGATGTTGTCGCGGCCGGCCTGATATTTGTTGTAGAGCAATTGCTCGTGATACTTCGCGGCGGTATCAAGCACCGACATCGAAGCGCCGACCATGTAGCGCACCGCGTCCCCCAAACGCCACCATCCGCCGGCCCATGGACTGCTGTAAAAAACCTGCGAATCGAGGGACTGAAAATCCTTGGGAAAATCGCGGACGGTGTAGAAGTGCGGCGTGGCGTAGTCGTAGAGAGCGGTTTCAGTGAAAAATGAAATGGAATTGCGGAAGATGCCGGTGAAGTCCTGAAAGCCGGGATACCAGTTGTCGAAGCCGACGCGATTGATGGCGCCGGGCATGTCGTGCTCGTCAAGATAGGCGGCCATGTCGATGCCAAACGCGTTGAGCCAGCGCATGAGGATGGGCTGAATGTTCGAGGAAATCGGTTCGACAAACGGCGGAATGAAAATGCGCGCGGGGAACGGCGCGGTTTGATGCTGGGTGTAGAAAACTTCAGGATTCCAGACGAGTTCCTGGCGCGTGACTTCCTGGGATTCGAGCATGTTGTTCATGTAGCCGTCGCGGTTGTTATCGTGGCCGACGTATTCCTGATAGAGATCGGGCAGGGGGCTGACTTCGTAGGATGTGCCGAGATTCTTGCGGTACCAGGCGACGACTTCGTTTTGGCCGTCGGGATTCAGCGTGGGCCATAGAACGAAAATCACGTTGTGAAGGATGGCGTCGATTTCGGGATCGTTTTGAGCGGAAAGCAATTTGTAGGCGAGGATGATGGAATGCTGGGCGCCGGCGACTTCACTGGAATGCATGCCGCCGTCGATATGGACGAAAATCTTGCCTTCGTGCGACAGGGCTTTCGCGGCGGAATCGTCGAGGCCGCGCGCCCAGGTGAGCCGCCGGTTGATGTCCGTGTATTTGTCCAGTTCCGCCAGATTTTCCGGGGAAGAGATGATGGCAATTTCCCAGTCGAGGCCGCGCGTGGTTTTGCCGACGTCGATAATCTTGATGCGATTTGAACTTTGCGCGAGCTTTTGGAAATAGGCGCGGGATTCGTCGTAGTTCGCGAGGTAAAAGTCGTCGCCGGGCGTGTGGCCCAGAACGGAGGCCGGCGTGGGAATCGTTTGCGAAGCGGTTGCCACGTCTTGCGTTTGCGGAGCCGCCAACGATGGACAAAGGCAGAAAGTGAAAGCCGCAAAGACAACAGCTGGGAGAATTCGTTTTATGTATTGCATGACGCGCACTCTAGCCATTTAGGTCGGAAATGTAAAGACGCGCGGAACAAGGGGAGGGCCCGTGCGCGCTTCGCGCGCGGGACATTTTTATGTTTTACATGAGGTGATTCGGTCGAAGGCGCCGCTCTCATGCCTGTAGGGGCTCCTACGGCAAATCGCCCTGTCGTTCCAGTACTTTGCCTGATGGCCACTTGTGAGAACCCACGTTAACGTTGTGTGTGAAGCCTCTTGCCTTTTGAGGCGGTCCAGCCTGTGCCGACGCGGCGGTCGAACTGTCTCGGCACATTTAACGTTTTAGGTTGACGCTACAAATTTGAAGAAGGAAGAGGAGACATATATGTCAGGCGAAGCTACCAAGAAACAGCAGGAAGATCAGGAAAAACAGCGGGAGAATCGCGGCAAGCAAGGCGGCAGCGAGGGCCAGCACGGCAGCAGTCATAATCCACAAAGCGGGCAGAGCGGCAGCCAAGGGCAGCACGGCGGTAGCCAACATAACCCGCAAGGCGGGCAGCAGAGCGGTGGACACCAGGGCAGCAGTCAGCAGAGCGGTCACGAAAGCGACGAGGAACGACGGGAACGTGAGAGGAAAGAGCGCGAGAAGAAAGAGCGGGAAGGCGGCCAGCAGGGCGGCGGCCAGCAGGGCGGCGGCCAGCACGATAAGCGATAAGTTGACGTTGTCTGCATCGTGCGGAGACTAGAAATGGGAGGAAGCGAATGGGCTTCTTCCCATTTTTATTTTGCACGTAACCACGCCGGGAGGTTCCGTCAGGAAGTTCGATTTCGCGGTTGCACAGCGTCAATGGGCGAACGAAATGTTGAATCCGGTGGACAAAATTACGTCGTTGGGCACGGTGCCGGCGATCGGCGGATTCGTGACAAAGCGATCGCTGAGCGATGTTTGCCAGCCGAGCCATTTCCTGATTTTGGTGACCAGAGCGGCGTCCAGGGAAAAGCGGTATTGGTCAATGTCGCTCAGGTCGGGATAAAAATCGAACGTCTCGGTAAAAACGGTATTGGCGGTGAACTTATGCGTAAAGTTTTCGCCGGCGGTGATTCCGGGCAAATTCCTATCCACGCTGATGCCGGCAGGGTTCGCTGTGCTCGCACCGCTGCCGTAACTCTCACGCGTATAGTTAATGCCGAAGAGAGCGTCGAGAGTGGTCTTGGGAGTGTTGATCGCGTGCCAGCCCAAGCCGGCCGAATAAATGGCTCGTAAATTGAGGTCCTGCAGGGCGTCATGAGTGAAATCTCCACTGACGAATACAAAAGCGCTCTTCCCAAAATTTCTGTCGTACGCAGCGGCGCCCAGGATTTCGTTCGCCGTGACGCCGCTCGGCGCACCCGTGGTTGAGCCTCCACTTGTTGAGTAAATGGAAGCGACAGACACAGTGACTTCATCGGCGAGCGTCTTTCGGTGGGCAGCGACCGCGGTGTTGAGATTGGTGGTGTCGCTATTGCCGCGCGCGAGGGCGAAGCCAATGTTTACAGCACCGGTCCAATCGTTCAGCAGGCCCGGATGCAAACTTTTCTCGTAAGCCTGCTGCTCTTCTTCGGAGCGAACGATGGTGATTTGCGCGAGAGGCAGGTCGACGTCGCCCGCCGTGGCCGTGTGAACAACTAAATTGGCGCCATCGAAGGTAACTGTGCCGGTAATCGTCTTCTTATCCGGCGTGGCAACGTACAGCGGCTTGTCGCAGGTCAGTTCCTGGACAGCGGTCCAGTTTACTTTGATTTCTCCAGCGGCATCGGTTTTCAGGGTGATTTCCTGCTTATCCAAAGCGGTGATGGTTCCGGTCAGATGGTCTCCATTTTTGAGAGTAAGACTGTCGGCAAAAGACGCCTGTGCCATAGACAGAGAAGCAAGGATGATTGCTAGAAAATACAGAAACCTCATTCGTTCCTCCGATTCTGTGACTGGCGGGCATTCAGAAGTCTAGCAAGATTTGCAAGAATCGCGAAGTCAGCAAGCTGCGGGTGACTTGCCAGCGACTTTACGAACTGTGAGTCGATCGAGGGCTGAGCCGGATCAGTATGTAAAACGAGCGCTCGCCTGGTTCAAGCATTCGCCTTGCGCGAAGTGTCAGCCGGGCTCTGGAGCGCGGAAGCGGACGGCCTGGCCGGGCCGTCACCCGCGCCGGTGCGTTCGAGCGCCGCAGCGATTTGGTCGAGGTCGGCCGAAGTGAGTTGGAGAGTGGCCGCGCGAATCCAGCCATCGATCTGTTCCGGCGAACGCGCTCCGACAATCGCTCCGGTGACGCCCGGCCACGCGACGATCCACGCCACGGCTACCTCAGACACGGAGGCGTCGTGACGCTGCGCAATCGGGCGCAAGGCATCGCGCAGGCTGATGTTCTTGTCCAGCTGGGGCTGCTGGAACTCTTCGGAGCGTCTACGCCAATCATCTTTGGACATTTTGGCCACGCGATCGGCAGAGAACGATTCCGTCAGCAATCCGGATTGCATGGGGCTGTAGCAAATCACGCCGGTCTTGTGCTGGGCGCACCAGGGAATTTCTTTTTCGGCGACTTCGCGGCGAATCAAAGAAAAGGGCGGCTGCAGCGAATCCACATGATGGATCGGTTCGCAGCGTTCCATGAGGGCCGCGTTGAAATTACAAACACCGGCAACATGAACTTTTCCTTCGCTGATGAGTTGAGACATGGTAGCCCAGGAATCTTCGACGCGCGTGCCAGCTTCGTCGGGCCAGTGGAACTGGTAAAGGTCAATGCGCTCGACGCCGAGGCGGTGCAGAGAGGCTTCGCATTCCCGGCGAATGGAATCAGGAGTCAACAGGCGCTTGCCCGGCTCCATGCGCTTGGCGTTGTCCCAAACCACGCCGCATTTGGTGAAAACCAGCGGACGCTCCGACGGCGAGAGTTCGTGCAGGAACTTGCCGACGACTTCTTCGGAATGACCGAGGCCGTAAACCGCGGCGGTATCGATCCAATTTATGCCCAGCTCGATGGCATGGCGCATGGCTTTGAGCGACTGGGCGTCGTCCTGGGGGCCCCAAGAAAAGGCCCAGTCACCGCCGCCCATCGCCCAGGTGCCAAAACCAACCGTGGTGATCTCCAGACTGCTCAAACCCAAGGTGCGCTTAGGCAAATTCATCGTTCACCTCGCTCTGTTTCATTGTATGTACATTTGATTTCATTCTAGGCGCAGTGGTGGCAAATTTGAAGGACCAAAGACGGGAGGCACGGCAGGGGAGTCAGGAACGGATTCGCAGCGAAGAGGCGCGTGCTGATTGTGCGAAACCGCCGCAGTTTGTGTTGCGTCCTGTAAGCGAGTCATGCTTCGGTGGTATATACTCGCACTTCCTTCAGTCGGGCAATTTTGAGGAGAAACCGATCGTGAGAAATCGTTGCCGCATGGCCTTCTTGTTTGTTTGCGCTTTCCTCGTACTAGCGACGTTCGTATTTGGGTTTTCGAAAGAAGTGGCCGCGCAACAGGTCGACCAAAGTCTCTTTGGCGGCATGCATTGGCGCATGATTGGGCCGTTTCGCAGCGGGCGCGCGGTGGCGGTGACGGGTGTGCCGGGCCATCCGGAGGTGTTCTATTTCGGCTCGGTGGATGGAGGCGTGTGGAAGACAACGGATGCCGGCCGCGTGTGGCAGCCGGTGTTTGACGCGGAAAAGATCGCGTCGATCGGGGCGATTGCCGTTGCACCTTCCGACACGAATGTGATTTACGTCGGCTCCGGCGAGCCGGACATGCGCTCGGATATTACCTACGGTAATGGAATGTATAAATCCACGGATGCGGGCCAGACGTGGACGCACATTGGGCTCGAAGACACGCGGCAAATTGGCGCGATTCTCGTTGATCCGCACGATGCGAACCGGGTTTACGTTGCGGCGCTTGGCCATTCCTACGGGCCGAACGCAGAGCGAGGCGTTTTTCGCTCGACCGATGGCGGCACGACGTGGAAGAAGATTTTGTTTAAAGACGAGAATACGGGCGCGATCGATATCGCGTTCGACCCGCAGAACTCAAACACGATTTACGCCGCACTTTGGCAGACGCGGCGGCCGCCGTGGAATGTCTATCCGCCGTCGAATGGTCCCGGCAGCGGGCTCTACAAATCTACCGATGGCGGAGATACATGGACGCAATTGACGAGCGGCTTGCCTACTGAAGGCCTTGGCCGGATCGGCATAGCAGTCGCGCCGACGGATTCCAATCGTGTCTATGCCGTCGTGGACGCAAAAAATGGCGGAGTCTACCGCTCGGACGACGCAGGTAAAACATGGCGGCTTGCCGACAACGAATCGCGCATTTGGGGCCGGGGATGGTATTTCGGCGGCATCACCGTGGACCCGAAGAACGCGGACATCGTCTACGTGATGAACACTTCGACGTATCGTTCGACCGACGGCGCAGCGAGCTTCACAGCGATCAAAGGCGCGCCGGGCGGCGACGATTATCATACGCTGTGGATCGAGCCGGATAATCCGAACCGGATGATTCTGGGCTGCGATCAGGGCGTGATTATCAGTGTGGACGACGCGACGACGTGGAGCTCGTGGTACAACCAGCCGATCGGGCAGTTCTACCACGTGGAAACGGACAACCGGTTTCCGTATTGGGTTTACGGAGCGCAGCAGGATAGCGGCGCTGCCGGCACGCCGAGCCGCAGCCGCCACCGAGGAATTACCTTTCTCGATTGGCTGCCCCTTGGGGTGGGCGGTGAGAATGGCTACATCGCGGCCGATCCGCTGCATCCGGGAATTTTGTTTGGAGGGACGGTGACGCGGGAAAATGTGCTCACCGGCGCTGTGCAGGAAGTGACGCCGTCGCTGGCGCATCCGGGAGACTACCGGCACACGTGGACGCAGCCGCTGGTCTTTTCGCCGGCGGACCCGCACGCGCTCTATTTCGGCACGCAAGTTCTTTTCAAGACTATGGACGGCGGGCAGAGCTGGCAGATCATCAGTCCGGACTTGTCGCGGGAAAATCCCGGTACGCCTTCGAACCTGGATCCGACAACGGCGAGTGACATCGATGGCAACGGCAAGCACGGGCTGATCTACACAATTTCGCCCTCGCCATTGAACAAGGACTTGATTTGGACGGGAAGCGATGATGGCAGTATCCACGTTACCAGCGACGGCGGACAAAACTGGCAGGACGTCACGCCTTCGATGCTGACGCCGTGGAGCAAAGTAACCTTCGTGGAGGCGTCGCACTACGATGCCAACGAGGCGTTCGCGGCGGTGGATCGCCACCGGCTGGACGACCTGAAGCCCTATATTTACATCACGCGCGATGGCGGCAAGAGCTGGCAAGAAATTGTGGCAGGCATTCCGGACGGCAGCTACGTAAACGTGATTCGCGAAGACCCGGTACGGCGCGGGCTTCTCTACGCGGGAACGGAAACGGGCGTATTTGTATCGTTCAACGATGGAGGGCAATGGCAGCCGCTGGAATTGAACATGCCGACGGTCTCGATTCGGGATATCAAGATTCATGACGCCGATCTGGTGGTTGCAACGCACGGGCGGGCATTTTGGATCTTGGACGACGTTACCCCATTGCGGCAGGCGTCCGCGGAAGTCGCAAATGCGTTTGCGTATCTGTACAAACCGGAAACGGCGTGGCGCGTGCGTCCAGGCTCGGACGAAGGCACGCCACTGCCGGCGGAAGTTGCCGCGGGCGAGAACCCTCCGGACGGAGCGATTCTGGATTATTACTTGCAGTCGGCGGCGCAGGGACCGGTGACGCTGGAGATTTTCGACAGCAACGGCAAGCTGGTTCGACATTATTCGAGCGCCGACCGCGTTCCCGCGATCAATCCGAAACAACTGGATATTCCCGCAGCTTGGGTGCATCCGTCGGAACCGCTCTCGGCGGCGCCGGGCATGCATCGTTTTGTTTGGGACTTGCACTATCCGAGCGCGGGAGGCGGAAGAGGCCGAGGAGGCATGGCCGCGATGGCTGCGATGTTTGGCTTTGGCGCAGGGCCATGGGTCGTTCCGGGTGAATACACGGTGAAGCTTGGGGTCAACGGCCGCACCGCGGAGCAGCCGCTGACGGTGAAAATGGATCCGCGCGTGAAAGTGCCACAGGAAGATTTGCAGAAACAATTGGATCTGGCGCAGCAAGTTCTGGCTAAGACGGCCGAGGTCGAGGCAGCATCACGCCAGGCGGAAAGCGTCGAGGAGAGGCTCAAGGCGCTCGCGCCGCAGGCTGCTTCTCACCAAGCGCTGGCCCAGAGCATCGACACGCTCGATAAGCAAGTCGCGGCAATTCTGGGAGCCCAGGCGGGGAACCCTCTTGCCGCGAGCGAGGGAGCGACCGTAACAGACCGAACCACGCTGCGTTACGTCTCCGGCGAACTGGGCCAACTGGAACGCGTGGTGGAAAGCGACGATGTAGCGCCGTCCGCGGACGCCTCGACCGCCTTCACGCAGGACGATCAAATTGCAGAGTCGGCGCTGGAGAAATGGCAGGGGATCATTTCGACCGATTTGCCGGCGCTGAACGAACAACTGCGGCATGCGCATCTGGAACAAATTGAAATTGGGGCACCTTCCTCTGGCGGACCGAGAAACTAAGTGATATAGAGATAGCAGGGGTCTTGGTGCCAGGGCTATGAGCCTGAAGGTTTTCGCTTCCGAAGTGCTCTCGAACTTCTACACGACTGCGGCGGTTGCGCCTAGCTCCAGTCATTTGGCGGCGGCCATGGTTGCGCCACTGCCGCTTTCGGAGACGCTGGTTGCGGTCGAGTTCGGCGCGGGCACGGGAGCCATGACGCGCGCCTTACTCGAGGAATTGCCGCGGCGGGCGACTTTGATCGTTTTTGAGATCAACCCACGTTTTGTCGAGTATCTTCGAGCGGAGTTCCCCGACCCGCGGCTGATTCTGATCAACGAAAGCGTGGAAAGGGTCGAGCCGGAGCTGCACAAGCGCGGCTACGATCATGCCGACGTGGTTGTGTCGTCGCTCGGGCTGGGATTCATGTCCGAGAGCCAGCGCCGCAACATCTTCGAAGGCCTCATGCCTTTTGTGCGGCCGCACACGGTGCTCACGCAATACCAGTACATCCACAGCATGCAGTTCGCGAACGGGCGGCTGCGCCGGCTCAGCTTGCGCCCGCTGTTGAATCATTATTTCTCATCGGTGGAATCGAAAATCGTTTGGCGCAATGTGCCGCCCGCCTACGTGTATACGTGCCATCCGCAGCGCCACCGGCATTAGAGATTTCCTCTTGACAGGATCGAAGTAGTGCGCCCGTTGACGCGATTCGGACGCAGGCGCTAGACTGGGATTGTCGAGCCGAGCCCAGCCGCTTTTGAGGTATCCGCCATGGCCAGAGTCACCAACCTGAACGTCAACGGAGGGGAATACGCGATTGACGTAGACGCCGACGCGACGCTTTTGAGCGTGTTGCGCGACCAGCTCGACCTGACCGGCACGAAATACGGCTGCGGCGAAGGGCAATGCGCCGCTTGCACGGTTTTGATCGACGGCAATCCGCGGCACTCTTGCCGGACGCGCACCGGAGACGTCGGCAAGAAAAAAATCACCACGATCGAAGGCTTGGAGAAGAATGGCGAATTGCATCCGGTGCAGCAAGCGTTTCTGGATGTGGATGCGATGCAGTGCGCCTATTGCACTTCAGGCATGATTTTGGGCGCTGTAGCCCTCCTCGAACACAATCCCCATCCGACCCAGGCGGAAATTGTTGAATATATGGACGGCCACCTTTGCCGCTGTGGCGTCTATCAACGCATTACCGAAGCGATCAGCTTGGCGGCGACGCACATGAAGGAGAAAGTGTGATGAGCGGGAAAAATATCAGCGCTGCCGCTCTGGAAATTGAGCGCTACGAGGCGCGAGCGCTGCCGCTGCACTATTTCTCCATGGATCGCCGCCGCTTCATGAAGTCCATCGGCGGCGGAATCGCAGTCCTGCTGGTCGCCAAGGAAACGCTGGGATTGCAGGAATCTGGCCGTGGCCGCGGCATGCAAGAAGAAATGCCGCGTGAGATCGATCTGTGGCTGCACATACCTCCGGACGGTCCGATCGCGGTTTTCACCGGAAAAGTCGAAATCGGGCAGAACATACGGACGTCGCTGTCGCAGACGGTCGCTGACGAACTGCACGTTTCTCTGGACGCGATCGAAATGGTCATGGGCGACACGCAACTTACGCCCTTTGATATGGGCACGTTCGGCAGCCGCAGCACGCCGCAGATGGGCACGCAGCTTCGCCGGATCGCGGCGGCGACGCGCGACATACTTGTCGGGCTTGCGGCGAAACAGTGGAACGTGGACTCCGGCCAGCTGGCGGCCGCGGATGGAAAAGTTTCTGATCGCTCGGGGAGCCGTTCGATTACGTACGCCGAGTTGGCCCATGGCCAGTCGTTCGCGGAAATGATTCCCGCCGAAGACCCGGTGACGCCGGCGACGGAATGGAAAATTGCCGGCGAGCCAATTCATAAGATTGGCGCGCGCGATTTTGTTACCGGCAGACACAAATACACACCCGATTTGAAGCGTCCCGGGATGCTCTACGGAAAAGTGGTGCGGCCGATCGCGTTCGGCGCCACGCTCACGAGCGTGGACTTGAGCGCGGCGAAGGCCATGGCGGGCGTAGTTGCGGTGCGTGATGGCGATTTCATCGGCGTCGCTGCGCCGGATGAATTGACCGCTGAACGAGCCGCAGCCGCGGTCAAAGCGGAGTGGAAAACCACGCCACAATCGTCGAGCCGCGAGCTTTTCGATTATCTGAAGAAGAACGCAGAGACCGATCCTCAGGAAGAGAATCGTTTTCGCCAGACAAAGGGCTCCGTGGCCGATGCACTGTCGTCGGCGGCGCATCGGCTGGAAGCGACGTACACGATTGCGTATATCGCGCATTGCCCGCTTGAACCGCGCGCGGCTCTTGCCGAATGGAACGATGGCAAAGTGACGGTTTGGACCGGGACGCAGCGGCCGTTTGGCGTTCGCCAGGAGCTTACCGAGGCGTTTCACCTGCCCGACGACAAGGTGCGCGTTATCGTGCCGGATACCGGCGCGGCGTATGGTGGAAAACATTCCGGCGAATGCGCCGAGGAAGCGGCGAGAATTGCGCAGGCGGCCGGACGGCCGGTGCATCTGCTATGGACGCGCGAAGAGGAATTCACGTGGGCTTATTTCCGTCCGGCAGGTGTGATTGAAGTCAAGGGCGGCGTGAGCGCCGACGGCATGCTGACGGCTTGGGAATTTCATAATTACAACTCCGGAGCAGCCGCGATTGCGACGATGTATGAAGTTCCGAATCAGTTGACGGAGTTTCATCCCGTCAACGCACCGTTGCGGCAGGGTTCCTATCGTTCGCTCGCGGCGGCGGCCAATCATTTCGCGCGCGAATCGCACATGGACGACTTAGCGAAGGCGTGCGGGATGGACCCGCTTGAATTCCGCATGAAGAATCTGCAGGACGCGCGGCTTCGGGACGTCTACCAAGCGGCCGCGCAGCAATTTGGATGGCAAGGACGCAAGAAAGCGCCGGGGCATGGGTTTGGCATCGCCGGCGGAATCGAGAAGGGCGGACACATTGCCACGTGCGCGGAGGTTGCCGCCGACCGCTCCAGCGGCGAAGTGCAAATCGTCCGCGTGGTCGAGGCGTTTGACTGCGGCGCCGTGGTGAATCCGGATGGCTTGAAGAATTCGATTGCGGGAGCCATCACGATGGGGATCGGCGGCGCGCTCTACGAAGCGATCGAGTTTGATAATGGAAAGATTCTGAACCCGCACTTCGAGCAATATCGCGTTCCGCGTTTCAAGGATGAGCCAAAGATTGACGTGGTGCTGGTTGACCGCAAAGATCAACCGTCGTTCGGTGCAGGCGAGACGCCCATCGTCGGGCTTGCGCCGGCGGTGGGCAACGCCATCTTCGATGCGATCGGCGTTCGTCTTCGCTCCATGCCGATGCTGCCGGGCGGCAAGCTTGCGGTGAACGCGTGAAGCAATTTGCCTGAGATTCAACCCGAGGTTTTTCTGCGCAGCCAGGCCATCCTTTCCTCTGGCGAGAATCGCTCTATCGCATAACGCAGCGCGGTCCGCGGCATTCTGTGCGAGTGGGCACGCAGAAAACGCTTTAGCGCGGATAAGTCGCGCTTGCCGACTTCGCGCAGCATCCAACCGCTGGCCTTGTGAATCAAGTCCTCGCCATCGTAGAGGAGCATTCGCGCGATTTTCAGGGTGGTGTTTGGTTGCCCTTGGCGCGTGAACCACCAGGTGGCGACCATGGCGATGCGCCGGTCCCACAGCCGCTGGGAGCGCACGAGCTCATACAAGATTTTCTTGCTGCGATGGAGCAAGTAGGGACCGACGATGTAAGGCGCGCTGTCGTCCACGCCGTCCCAGTTGCAAATGTACTTTCGATTGCGCATGTAGAAATGAAAGATTTGCCTCTGTGCGCGATCATCTCCGGTTTGAAATTTCTTTACCAGGATGGCATGGGCCAGGGAGCGTTCATCGTGGATGCGCGATTTCATTAATTCGCGTACGGCGCTGAGCGTGAGGTTTTGATACTGGAGTGCGAGAGGCCGAATTTGTGGCGTGGTGACGCCGAGGAAAACATCGTCTGTTTCTTTGAAAAAGCCCCGATGAACGCGGGCTTTGCGCGGATCCGCCAAGGCGCGAAGGGCTTTTCGCGCCCTCGCGAGCGTGATTCGTTCAGGCGGCAAGCCGGCCTTGTTAGGCGAACGGCGCATGGTGCCAGACGCGCGTCAAAGGGCTCGCTATTTTTTTCTCGCTGATTGCATCTGGAGCTGTTTCCAGTTTGCCAGCAGCGCGGTCAATTTTGTTTCGAGGTCCCGGGCCGCGGCAGCCTGCGCTACGGTAGGAGCCGCGTCCGCGCCATCGATTTGCGTATAAAGCTGCGCGCACTCGAGATTGAGCCGCGTGAAACTGTCTGCGCCTCCTTGCGCGCCTCCGAATTCGCGCGGGCCTCCGCCGGCGAGATCGGCAGCCTTTTTGTCCAGGGCCGGAATCTGTTCTTCTTGGACCCCGCTGGATTCGCCGGCTCCGTTTTTCAGTTCCTGGCGGAATTTCGCGATCTGCTGAATCGCGTCGAAACTGCGATCCATGCCGGAGGCGAGCTCTTTTTCCATATCGGATTGCGCGGTGAGGGCAGCCAGCGTCACATGGACGCGGGGGTCTTCTTTTACCGTGACGGTTTGACGATAGGTATGTGCGCCAACGGTGAGAACCACGGTATAGACTCCCGGCACCGCTCGCGGTCCGAGGGGATAACTAGGCGTGTCGTGCACAACAGCGGATATGGGATAGTCGTGCATCAGGCTCTTGGGCGCCGTGTAATGCAGGTCCCACACCCAGCGGTGCATTCCTGGATCAGCGGAGAGAATTCTAGGCATCTGGACCCAATACGTTGGAGTGGAGGCAAGCGTCTTGGCAAGAGATTCGGCAGTGAATGGTACTTCGTCAGCGCTGGAATAAAAGCGCACAGGCTTATTCGCAGCGTCGTAGATGCCGATAGCGACTTTTCCGGTCTGAGCGCTCTGCAAGTAATAATCGATGATGGCGCCGTTCGGGGGATTTTTCGCCGCGGGAAGTTCCGGGGGCAGCGGAGTGTCGGTGTTTGTGTCGCGGCGATAGCGATAGGCCGGCGCAGGCTTAAACAGATAAGCATCGGCTTTTTCGACGGCATCAGTGATCTGCCGCAGCGGAGTGATATCGTCTATGACCCAGAAACCACGGCCGTGGGTGCCGACGAGCAAATCGTCGTCGTGAATCCACAGGTCTCGCATGGACGTGTGCGGCAGATTCAATTGCAGGGACTGCCAGTGATCGCCGGCGTCGAAGGAAACCCACACGGCATTCTCGGTTCCGGCGAAGAGGAGATTCTTGCGAACGGGATCTTCACGCACGGTGTCCACTGGTCCGATGTCGGGAAGGCCGTCGCTAATCAGTTGCCAATGTTTTCCGCCATCGTCGGTTCGGTAGATGTAAGGCTTCAGGTCGTCGATGCGGAAACGGCTGACGGAAGCAAAAGCGGTGTTTACGTCGTAATGCGACGCAACGATTTGCGTCACTTTACTCCACGGCGTCAGTTCCGGCGGAGTCACATTGCGCCAGTTCTTGCCACCGTCATGGGTGACCCAGATGTAGCCATCGTCCGTTCCGGCCCAAAGCAGATTGATATCTTTCGGCGAAGGACCAAGCGCGTAGATGGCGCCCCGCTGCTTGTCGGCCTCCGGGCTGTTGGCGGCCATGTCGCCCAAACTCGGCGGAATGCCGGGATGCTCGCGGGTCAGATCGGGGCTGATGGTCTCCCATGAATCGCCGCCATTGATGGTCTTAAACAAAACGTTTGTGGCGTAATACAGGAGGTGAGGATCGACCGGCGAAAACATGATGGGCTCGGTGCGTTCCGCACGATATTGGGGCGAAGTGAGCGGAATCGGCGTTATTTTCTGTGTTTGGCCGGTAACCCAGTCGAATTTCGATACCTCCGTCCGGCCCGCACCGTAGACGATATCTGGGTGCAAGGGATCGGGAGCGACGTACCCATATTCCTCGACGCCGACAGGGTGCCAGTCACGAAAATTGATTTCTCCATCGTTTCCCCGGCTGGCGATTCCAACTGAGCCGCTTTCCTGTTGCCCACCATAAACCCGGTACGGAAATTGGTTATCGGTAATGACGTGATAGAACTGCGCGGTTGGTTCCGCGTACCAGGAATTGCTCCAGGTCATTCCGCCGTTGACGCTGATAATGGCGCCCTGATCGGCCGTGAGAAGAATGATGTCCGGATTGTTGGGATTGATCCAAATGTTCTGGTAATCATCTCCACCAGGCGCGCCTTTCAATGCCAGCCAAGTCGCTCCACCGTCCGTCGATTTCCATGTCACGGTGCTGGTCATGTAAAGAACGTCAGGATTCTTTGGGTCGACTTTGGGAACGGGAAGGTCACCACCACCGATGCGGTGGGTCGGGCGCGTGTCGGTCGTCGCGCGCGTCCAGGTTGCACCCGCATCATCGGATCGATAAATGTCGACACCACGCCCGGCGGCGACGCTGGCATAGACACGGCTCGGCTGACTTGGCGCAATGGCAAAATCGGCTTGGATGATTTTATCGGGCAGTCCCTGGGTGAGCTGAGTCCAATTCGCGCCGCCATCGGTTGATTTGTAAAGGCCGCTATTGGGGCCGTTATATTCATTGCCGTCTTCCCACGGGCCGGAAACGGAATCCCACAGCGAAGCGTAAACGACGTCAGGATTCTGCGGGTCGATTTGGACGTCTCCCCCGCCGGTATACTGATCTTTGTAGAGGACCTTATCCCAGGTCTGACCGCCGTCCGTGGTGCGGAAAATACCGCGCATTTCGCTTGGACCATAGGGATGGCCGACTACGGCGACGAGCACATGATTCGGGTCGCGAGGATCGATGGCGAGCTGGGCGATTTGCTCGGCGTCGTCGAGGCCGAGGTGCACCCAGGTCTTGCCTGCATCGGTTGATTTGTACATTCCGTCGCCGACGGAGAGGTCCGGTCGCTGCAGGCCTTCGCCGCTGCCAACATAAATGATGTTCGGATCGGAGGGAGCGACCTCGAGCGCGCCGATGGATTGGGTAGGCTCGGCGTCAAAGATCGGCTCCCAGGTTTCGCCGTAATCGGTTGTCTTCCAGACGCCGCCATTCACCTGGGCGATGTAAAAGACGTTCGGCTGGCTCGCAACGCCGGAAATAGCTCTGGTCCGGCCGCCGCGGAACGGACCTATCATGCGCCAATGAAGCTCTTGATAGAGGTTCTCGGGATATTGCTGCGCCAAAGCGGCTGGCGCGAAAGAAGCAAGGAGCATCAGGAACAAGGCGATGAAGCCGATTCGGCGAAATTGGATCAATTTGCACCCCCGGGATTTGGCGGGAAAACACCAGAGCATAATCATTCCTGGCGCTTTGGTGCAAATGAATTATTCGGCGTCTCTGGAGGCGTATTATTCTCGCAGAGAAATTGGCAAAGTAGCGTAAGCCGGGAGAGCGGAGGACGTGGTGGCCGACACAGCTAAGGGTCCAGCGATTCGCAACATTTCCGACACGGCGCGTTGGGTTGCTTTTTACCGCGCCATGGAAACGGAGCGTCCCGATGCAATCTTCCACGATCCGTACGCGCGCAAGCTCGCCGGCGAACGCGGCGAGCAGATCGTCAATACGCTGCGAGGAGGCAAGCGGCAGTCATGGGCGATGGTCGTTCGCACCAAGCTTCTCGACGATATTTTGCTGCGCATTCTGGCCAGTGAGCCAATCGATGTTGTGATGAATCTCGCGGCGGGTTTAGACGCGCGCCCGTACCGTCTGGCATTGCCTGCGGCGTTGCGCTGGATCGAAGTCGACCTGGCGGAGATGATCGATTACAAGAAGGAGATGCTGGCTGGCGAGACGCCGCATTGCCAGCTGGAGCACGTCACCATGGACCTTGCGAATGTTTCCGCGCGCCGGGAGTTTTTTGCGCGCATCAACGCGGGCGCGCGCCGCATTTTTGTGATCACCGAGGGCTTGCTGGCGTACCTTGAGAAAGAGCAAGTCGCCGCGCTTGCGGGGGATCTGCACCTAGCCGATCACTGCCAGTATTGGGTCACGGACCTGGCGTCGCCGAAGGTCAAGCAGATGATGGAAAAACATTGGGGCAAGGAGCTCAGCGCGGCCGGCGCGCCAATCAAATTCGCTCCGGAAGAGGCCGAGGGATTCTTTCGTCCTTACGGCTGGGAGAGCGTTGAATTTCACGAGTTCTATGAAGCGTCGCTGAAATTCAATCGGCCGATGGCGGGCGCATGGATGATTCCGATTTGGAAGTTTTTGATGCCGCGCCGCACGGAAAAGATGATGAAACAATGGAGGTCGGGGGCGGTACTGTTTCGGCGAGCTTGAGACTAAGGCTTTGCTGGCCGATGCGCAGGCTGTGGCGCCGGTGTGGGCAGAAGACCGAAGACCGCGACTCCGTTCGGCGTTCCCACGTAGACTTTTCCGGCAGCAATCATCGGCGTAATGAACTTGTTGCCGGTAATTTCATCGCGCTTGCGCTCTCGATTGCTGTTGTAGAGTTCGTGCCCAAGGTCGTTGGCGTCATAGGCGTGCAAAACGGCGGGCGTGTTGTTTTCCACAGCCCAGACAATTACGTCGCGCATGCCATCGGATGAAATGCTGGGCGTTGCTCCGGGATAACCGAACGTGATGGCGGTCTTGGACGCCGCCGGAGTCACAATGCGCGCGTGGTCGAATTTGAAGGCGCGGATCGAATCGTCCACGGCGCCATAGTAAAGCGCGTTATTGAAATAGGCCGGCATGGAGTAAACACCGCCGCTGCCGCCCAGGCCGTTCGAATTTTCGCTGCCGGTGCTGGGAATCTCCTGATATATCGCGTTGTCGTTATCGGGATTGAATTTCCCCATGGAGTCGCGGTCCACCAGGTAAATGCTGTCGTCCTTGCCCGCGCCCACTGCCAAATGACGAACTTTGCCGGAGCTGTCGGTCATGTCGGGCAAGACCAACGTGCCGCCCGAACCGAGATCCAGATCTTTGCGTGATTCCTCAACCGTGTTGTGCATGTCGAAGTAATCGGCGACGAGCAGTTTGCCGCCGGAAACCGCAAGCTTCAGGAATGCATTGCCGAAATCCCCCTTATCGGGGAAGCCTTGCGCATTCAGAGTTGTTTCGAAGGAGCCATTTCCGGCCAGCAGATAAATATTCCCCGATTCATCGACAGCGGGCCCGGCGCCAGACATCCAAAACGCGCCCTCGCTGCCGTTGGGCTCAATGTTCAGGACGGACGTTGTCTTGAGCGTGGCAGCGTCGAATCCGATGACCCATCCCGTATAAGGATCGAAATCGCAGTGCGACGCCCAGCTGGTGTAGACCACGCCGTTGAGCAGCAAGAGCCCGGTGCGCTCTTTGTATTGTTTCGGATCGAAATCAACCTGGCCGTTCGAATTGGGCAAAGCAGAGCCAGGGAAAGTTGCTTCGACTGTCTGAGGGCCGCCCTTCACTTCCAACCCGGTCACCAGGTCCAGCGCGTGCAGGCGCTGAAAGTATTTTCCGGAGCTGTCCTTGGACATGGCGACCACATACATCGTGCCGTCAGGGCCTCCGTGGAGATCAATCACCGGCGTTGCTGTGACGCCAATCTCCGGCGTCACCTGACCGCATCCGCGATTATCACTGGGCGTTTCATCGGGTCCGAGCAACGACACCTGCCACAGTTTCGCGAACGTATCCGCATCGAAGGCGTACGCAAGGTCATGCTCGGTGACCACGAAGACCACATTGCGCGTCGCGCCGCCGATCCGGAGTTGCGAGACGTACAGCGGTTCGGCATCCACCAAGCCCTGCACGGAAAGGAATCCCGCCTTGCCAAATTCGCGCGGGTTCACATTGCTGGGCTTCAAAATGGTCTCATTGGCATTTTCACCGGTACGCGCGTTGTCGTCATGATAGGTAAGGACATTGACTGGGCCAGGAAGCCTCCCGGGGGAAATAGCCAGCGTGGACGTTTGGGCTGGCGCAGACGCCGCTTGCGGCGGATTATTTGCTGGGGTCTGGGACTTGCTGCATCCCGCGGCGACGCAGACTGAGGCGGCGATGGCGGCCGTGATGAACGCGAATGTCTTATGTTTCAAGCGGATATCCTTAGAAATTTGTAATGGGGCCCGGAATCCAAACGCAAAGCCTCACCTAAGATGCCGAAGAAACGCCTTTCGTTACCAGGATTTGCCGCCGTATAAAGCTTCGGACGAAGAGCTTCCGGGAACGAGGTCACTGAAACGATCCGCGCTCTCGCGCATCCAAAATATTACCATTTCCGGCGTCCTCGATTCGCGCGGAAGGTAGATTCTCTGGCCCAACCGTGCGGTTTGACTTCTTTATCGGCGCCACGGAAAATGGTTGTTTATCGATTCGGTGACGGGGAGCGCTGTAGCTTCCCCAGGCGCGAAGAACCGGACTTGCAAATGACTTCTCGGGCGGCAATCTCGGCGGACACTGACACGAAGCGTGAGGATCGCGTCCGGTCAGCGTTTTACCGTGGCGGGGCGCTGACGGTAGAGAATCCTGCTTATGTTGGCGCTCTTCGCGGCTTGGCGGATGAACTTCTGCGTCAGGACACGGGACTTGGCGATTTGACGGTTGACGCGCTGGGAATCGGCGACCGCAAATGCGCGGTCGAAATTCGCGCCAAGGAAGCGGGTGTTGCGGCAGGAGTCAGTGAGGCACAATGGCTTTACGACCGCGCAGACCTCATTACTTCGCGCGGCGTGAACGATGGAGACTTTGTCGCTGCGGGAGATGTTCTTCTGCGCGCCGACGGCGATGCCGGGATCTTGCTTTCGCTCGAGCGCGTCGTGGTCAACTTGATGCAGCGCATGAGCGGTATAGCTACGGCGACGCGCCGACTTGTCGAGGCAGTGGGCCAGCAATCGCCGAACGCGCACGTGGTGGCCACACGAAAGACGCCCTCGGGATTGCTCGACAAGCGAGCGGTTCACCTCGGCGGCGGCGGAACGCATCGCCTGAGCCTGGGCGACGCAATACTCATCAAGACCAATCATTTGCTGCTGGCCTCGGGCGGCAGCGCAACTGGCATGGAAGACGCTATTCGACACGCGTGGGAGAATCGCAAATCGGCCACATTTTTCGAAATGGAGGTCACGACCACGGAAGAGGCCATTATGGCAGCGCGCGCACTTCGCGATTTGCAGGCGGCGGATGGCTCCTGTCCTTGCATCCTGATGCTGGATAACTTTTCCGTCGCGCAGGCCACCGGAGCTGTGGCGGCACTGCGAGATCGCGATTTGCACGATGCCGTTCTTGTCGAAGCCAGCGGAAACGTTGCCGAAGAGTCGCTCGCCGCTTATGCGGCGGCAGGCGTGGACGCGATTTCCATCGGCGCGCTGACGCATTCGCCCCGCGCGCTCGACTTGAGCGCTAAGTTAATTTCGGGACCGAGGTGACTTGTCTGTGAGCGAAGCCGCTATTCCCGTTCCGTTCGAGGCGCGCTACTCGCTGCCGCCGGTTGAGGTGATGGATGATTCCCCGACCGAAATCCGCGCGAAGCAAGAGCGCATCGCCCGCTTGAAGGAGGAGCGCAACGCGGTGATTCTCGCGCACAATTACCAGCGCGACGAAGTGCAAGAGATGGCGGATTTTGTGGGCGATTCACTGGGCCTCTCCCAGCAGGCCGCTTCGACGCCCGCTGACGTCATTGTCTTCTGCGGTGTGCATTTTATGGCTGAAACGGCGGCCATTCTTTGTCCAGATAAAATTGTTCTGCTGCCGGACTTGCGCGCCGGGTGCTCACTGGCGGCAACGATCTCCGCTGAAGAGCTTCGCGCGTGGAAGGCGCAATATCCAGGGGCCGTTGTCGTCGCTTACGTGAATACTTCTGCCGAAGTGAAAGCCGAGAGCGATTATTGCTGTACCTCGGCGAATGCGGCAAAAGTGGTGCTTTCGATTCCCGCGGATCGCCCGATTCTGTTCGTGCCGGATAAGTTCCTCGCCGCAGCCGTGGCCCACCAAACCGGAAGACCGAATATCATTCCCTATCCAGGGTATTGCCACGTGCATCGCACCATTCGGCCGGAGCAGGTGCTGCGGATGATGGAGGAGTATCCCGATATCGAGTTGCTGATTCACCCGGAGTGCGGCTGCGTCAGTTCGTGCATGGCTCGCGTGGCCGATGGAACGCTTCCGAGCGAGCGGACATTTTTCCTTTCCACCGAGGGCATGATGCGCCACATCGGCAATTCGCGAGCCGAGGAATTCGCCGTCGGCACAGAAGTGGGCATGCTGCACCGCTTGCGCAAAATGTCGCCGGATAAATTATTCCGTCCCGTCAATCCGGATGCCGTGTGCGAGTTCATGAAAACCATTACGCTTGACCGCGTGCTGCGCTCGCTGGAAATCCTCGAGCCACAGATCCACGTGCCTCAGGAAACTGCCCGCCGCGCCAGACTGGCCATCGACCGCATGCTTGCAATTGTGTAGTTCGTCCGTCGTTTCGTATCCCACGATTTGTGCTTTTTCTGCCGCCACAGTTCGCCTAGAATCGTGCGCGCTGAGCCGCTACGCGAGGCACCAATGAAAAGAGGCTCGGGTGCTTATCCGAACGCGCAAAATAAATGAAACGACGATCCTCGACCTCAACGGCCCGCTGATGGTCGGGGAGAGCGAGCTGGAGTTCCGTCAAAAGCTCAAGCAACTGCTGGACGAAGGCGCCCGGCGATTTGCCATCAACCTCGCGGGCGTGCCGGAAATGGACAGTTGGGGCCTGGGCGCGCTGGTGCGCCATTGCACTCAGGTGAGGAAGGCCGGCGGCCGCTGCATTTTTTTTGCACCGATACCGCGCGTCCTGCAGCTTCTCAAAACCGCCAATCTTGATGCGGTGCTCGATATTGTTGAAACGGAAGCAGACGCGCTGTCGCGCTAGAGGTGGCGTCCCGTAGCACTATTTCGCGTTTGCTGAAACGAAGATCGCCTTCGGCAGCATCATGCTCACCACGTCGTTCCCATCGACAAGCTCGCTGATGTGAAGATCCGCCGCGACACTGGAAAGCATATAGGCGTCGTCGCGGGAAAGATGTTTTTCGCGGATCAAGAAGTCGATCATTTCATGGACGGCCATCTCCGTCGCTTTGCTCAGATCGGCGTTGATTCCCATCGTGACGTAATACTCCGGCGTTTCCGCACGCGGCCATAGTAGGTGCATGTCCTTGCGATCGATAAGTTGAAACGTGCCAACGAGCGAAGTCTCCATCGCGGTGATGTCCACTTCGCCATCACCCTGGCCGGCATGGCCGTCGCCTGCCCAAAAAAGCGCTCCCGGGGCGTTGACCGGAATGTACAGTGTGGTTCCGGCGACAAGATATTTGTTATCGAGATTGCCCGCATGCATCCAGGGAGGCGCGCTGCTCACGCGGCCGGCGGCGTCTGGCGGAGCATCGCCCAAGCTGCCAAAAAATGGATGCAGGGGAATTTCAATTCCATCGGCGAAGCGGGCCACCATGCGGTCAGCGTCGAGCGGAATGATTTTGATTCTTGCATACGGATAATCGTCGGGCAGGAATCCTCTTCCCGGCGCGAAACCATTGTAGGCATAGGGAATCGCGAGGCGAATCGCCTGAATGCGGACTTCGAGGACGTCGCCGGGTTCAGCTCCTTCCACGTCGACCGGCCCCGTAAGTATGTGCCCTCCGGGGCCGCGATCTTTTACTTGGTCGAAAATGTCGCGCAGCGATTGCTCGATCTGATCCGCGGGAACGCCTGCGTCGGCCAGGCGCTTGGGACTTGACGTGAGAAGCGTCTGAATCTCCACGGTGTCACCGGAGTGGACTTGCAGCACGGGCGAAGCGCTCGCGGCGTAGTAGCCCCACGTGACCGTTTTGGGCGTCGGCTTCAAT
Organism: Candidatus Acidiferrales bacterium; assembly: GCA_049281095.1. Classification (GTDB taxonomy): domain Bacteria; phylum Acidobacteriota; class Terriglobia; order Acidiferrales; family UBA7541; genus DAHUXN01. Next base: position 197,156 of record JBAPRL010000058.1, on the reverse strand, counting down.
TGATAGGTGGCATGTTCGCTCGCCGGGGGACTGGCCTGTTGTTGTGCCAGTGAGGCCGAACACAACAATAACAATACAGAGCAAGCCGTAACGGTTTTCATGTGGTGTTCTCCGCGCTTATTCAAGCTGGTCAAGTCGTTCGCGGAGTCTAGCACATGCCTGTTGGGGCGGAGCAGGTTGGCGTAAGGATAGTACTTTTGCGTTTCATACTGGCAAAAGGCTCGCTCGCGGGAAACGCCAGTTCCTCTTTGGGACGAACCTTGTTCTCAATTTCCGGTAACTCATTGTTAGAAAGCGGCTTAGGAAAGTATATTCGCGCATTCTTTGGCTGGTTTCCTGCAACGTAATTCAGCAAATGAAAATGACAGGCACTATTCTGGGCGCGGTTGCCGGACTACTCCTGGTGGCCGGTCCGTGTGCGCGGGCCGCACAGGGGCAAAGCGCCAAGGATTACGAGGCCCAGTCAGAGTATCTTCGCAGCTTTGTGGATTTCATCGACTGGTCCTCTTCCGCTCCAAACCGCGCCGCGAGCAAAACAGTGAACTTCTGCGTTCTGGGGCGCGATCCCTACGGAGAACTGTTAGATAAATCCGTTCTGGACCGTCCGCTGGGCGAGCGCCACACGGTCATCACGCGTGCCCGGCGCTTCGAGGATCTGGGTGAATGTGACGTTCTCTTTATCAGTTCATCGGAGACAAAACACGAAGCAAAAATCCTCGAGCGTCTGCGCAACAAGGATGTTCTCACGGTAGGGGACACAGATGATTTTGCCGCGCGCGGCGGCATCATTCAGTTTGTCATGAACCAGGGGCATGTCGGCTTCCTGATCAATGTGGACGCCGCGCAACGCGCCGGCCTAAAAATTCGTGCGCCGTTGCTGGCGCTCGCCAAGATTGTCCACGACCAGCCAGGGAAGAGCGGAGGATAGGATGGCGGTTTCCGGCAGCCACCGATCCATCCGCACCAAGCTCACGCGCATCATCGTGCTCACCTGCGGCGCGGCCGTGTTGGCGGCGTGCGTCGTTTTCGCAACGTACGACATTCACATGGCTCGGCAATCACAGCTTCAGGCGCTCCAGACTGTTGCTGAAATCAGCGGAACGAATTCAACGGCGGCTTTGACATTTCATGATAGCGAGGCTGCGGCAGCAATTCTTCGCGGGCTCTCCGGAGAAAAGCAAATCCTGCACGCAGCGCTCTACACGCCGGATGGAAAGATCCTGGCTGAATACGATGGCGACGCAAAGCGCGGCAGCTTTCTGCCTCCGACGCCGCTGCCGGACGGGGCCCGTCTGACGAGCCATGACCTACGCGCGTTTTTTACCATTCACCTCGACGGCAGACCTGTCGGTAAAATCTATCTCGAATCGGATCTGGCGCCTCTGCGAGCGCGCGAAGAAAAACTCGTCATGATGGTTTGCGCGGCCCTGCTGATCTCGCTCATCGTGGCGCAGTTGCTCGGCTCGAGACTCCAGCATGTGATTTCGGATCCCATCCTTCAATTGGCGCAGACCGCCTTCACGGTGGCGGTGGAAAGGAATTATTCCGTCCGCGTAACCGCAAAAAGCGGCGACGAAATAGGATTTCTCTACGAGCAGTTTAACGGAATGCTTGACGGCATACAGATGCGGGATAGTGAATTGGAAAGCGCGCGCGCCGACCTGGAACAGCGAGTCGCGGAGCGCACCGCCTACCTCAATGCTTTGGTGGAAACGAGCCCGCTGGGCATCGTCACGACCGACCGCGACGGCAGAGTGCGCGTTTGCAATAGCTCGTTCGAGCAGTTGTTTCAATACTCGAGGGACGAAATTATTGGCACCGAGCTCAATAGCTTGGTTGCCCCACCACAATTGATCGCACAGGTAGCAGATTTCACTCGTCGTATTGTGGCGGGCGAACCGATTCGAGTCACCACGCAACGGCGCCGCAAGGATGGAACCCTCTTGGATGTCGAACTCTACGGAGTGCCCTTGTCTGTCAGTGGCGAACAGGTGGGCGAGCTCGTGCTTTATCAGGATATGAGCGAACACAAACGCGCGGAGCAGGCGCTGCGTGCAGCAAAGGAGATGGCCGAAAGCGCCAACCAAGCCAAAAGAGACTTCTTAGCCAACATGAGCCATGAAATTCGCACGCCTATGAACGGCGTCATCGGAATGACTCAACTTGCGCTGGAGACCGACTTAAGGCCGGAAGTTCGAGAATATCTGAGCATGGTGAAATCCTCGGCGGATTCGTTGCTCGCTCTGCTGAATGACATGCTCGACTTTTCCAAAATCGAGGCGGAGAAAATCGAATTTGAGTCGCTGCCATTTGCTCTGCGAGAAAACCTGGGCCAAACCATGAAGGCGCTCGGGCATTCGGCGCACAGCAAGGGCCTCGAGTTGGCCTGGCGCGTGGCTCCGGATGTGCCGGAATGGCTGGTCGGAGACTGCGGCCGGCTGCGACAAGTGCTGCTCAATCTTGTCGGGAACGCCATCAAGTTCACCGAACGCGGAGAGGTGGTCGTGTCGGCCACGCTCGCGCGGAGCGACTCCGTTTGGGCAGAACTGCACTTCACGGTTCGCGACACGGGAATCGGAATTCCCGCGGACAAGCAGTCGCTCATTTTCGCCGCTTTCATTCAAGCGGATCCTTCGAACACAAGAAAATATGGGGGTACAGGTTTAGGCCTGGCGATTGCCCAGCGATTGGTAAACATGATGGAAGGCGCCGTCCAAGTAGAGAGCGAACTGGGCAAAGGAAGCACGTTCCGTTTCACCGTGCGCCTGCGGCTGCCGGAAAAGAAATTCGTGCCTCCCGCGGTCGTCGATCCCTCAACCGTTCGCGGGCTACCTGTGCTCATCGTAGACGATAACGAGGCGAATCGGTTGATTCTTGCCGAGATTTTTGAGGAGTGGGGCATGACGCCTCAAATCGCCGCGAGCGGCCGCGAGGCTCTTGAAATGCTGCACCAACAACAGACCCCAACCTCGTTCCGCTTGGCAGTGATCGATGCGCAGATGCCTGAGATGGACGGCTTCATGCTCGCGCGCCAGATCGGGGCAACGGACGAATTCTTGGATTTGCCCATCATCATGCTGACTTCGATCGCTCAGCCAGGTGAAAAAGAGAAGGGCCGCCAATCAGGCATTTTCGCGTGCCTTACCAAACCCGCGCAGCCCTCTGAGTTACTCAACACGATTCTGAGCGCCATCGGAACGCCCGGTACTCTTGCATCGGCCGAGAGCGATGCTGCAGCAGAGCGCCAGAGAAACCAAACACCGCCGCTGCGCATTCTGCTTGCCGAAGACAACGCAACGAACCGTCAATTCGCCGCGAAATTGCTCGAGAAGCGAGGGCACACAGTCATGGCGGCAAATAACGGCCGTGAGGCTCTCGCCGTGTGGGCGCATGAGCAGGTGGATCTGATTCTCATGGACGTGCAAATGCCGGATGTGGACGGCCTGGAAGCAATACGGATGATCCGCCAGAAAGAAAAAACGTCCGGAGAACATATACCCATCATCAGCGTTACGGCGCACGCGATGAAGGGCGACCGGGAAAACTGCATCGCAGCGGGAGCGGATGATTACGTTTCGAAGCCACTCAAGCCCGCCGACTTATTCAGCGCCATGGAACGCTGTTGCGCAAAACGGGAGGCGGTCATGCCCATGGAACAGGAAGTTGTGAGCGCATCCGAAATACTCGAACGGTGCCAGGGAGACCGTGAGTTGCTCGCGGACATCATCGAACTTTTCGACGCTGGGTCGCAGACTCTGCTGCGGGAAATGGCTCTAGGCATTGAGCAGGGTGATGCCGCTGGACTGGCAAGAACGGCGCACTCATTGAAAGGGTCGATTGGAAATTTCAGCAAAGGCCTCGCGTATCGCGCCGTGGAAAGGCTGGAAGAGGACGCGCTGCGGAACGACCTTGCATCCGTTCGCGCCGGCTTTCCCTCGTTGGAGACTGCCATCCACCAATTGAAAGAAGAGCTTGCGCCATTCCGGATCGCTGGCGTCGCGCAATCGCCCGTGCCGCTCAATGTGCCATCCGGGAAAGCTTAGCAGGAGGCCTGTGTATGAAGATTCTGATTGCCGAAGATGATACGGTTTCGCGCCGGGTCCTTGAAGAATCCCTCGAGAAATGGGGTTATGAAGTGGTTGCCGTCGCCAATGGCGCCGATGCCTGGGCGCTGCTTGCGACGGAGGCCGCGCCGCGAATGGCGATTCTCGACTGGGTGATGCCGGAGCTTGAGGGAATCGAAGTTTGCCGCCGCGTCCGCTCCCGTTCTGGCCGTGCGTATACTTTCTTGATTCTGCTGACCGCCCATGGCCAGAAACACAGCCTGCTCGCCGGGTTGAAGGCGGGCGCCGATGATTATCTTTCCAAGCCTTTTGATGCCGAAGAACTTCGCGCCCGTTTGCAAGTCGGCGAGCGCATCCTTCGCATGCAGGACGAGTTGATTGACGCTCGTGATGCGCTGCACTTTCAAGCCACCCACGATCTCCTCACCGGTGTCTCCAGTCGCGGAGCAGCCATGGACTTTCTCACTCGGGAACTGTCCCGCGGTTTCCGCGAGCAACACCCCGTAGGCGTCGTTCTGGCCGACCTCGACTACTTCAAGCGCATCAATGACCAGCACGGCCATCTTGTGGGAGACGCTGTCCTGCAAGAATTGGCCCAGCGAATGTTGAAGTGCGTCCGCACCTACGATTGCGTAGGGCGGTACGGCGGCGAGGAATTTTTGATCATCTTTCCGTCCTCCAACGAGGAAGGCACGCTTCGCCAGGCGGAGAGAATCCGCAAATCGGTGGAATCGGCGCCGGTGCAGGTTCTCGGGGGGCAAATTCCAGTGACCGTCAGCTTTGGCATTGTGACAACCGATCTCTCGAGATTGCAGGAACCCATGGAGTTGTTGTGCAATGCCGATGCCGCACTATACCGCGCGAAGGAGCTTGGGCGTAATCGCGTGGAGCGTGCTGTCCCAGCAGAACTTCTCACCGCTCCTTCACCCCGGAAGTCGTAGGCATCTGGTCCTCATGCTTGGCAGCACGCGCCATCGCGGAGCGGCGGGCCTCCATACGCAACCGAATGGAATCAGCCCTGTGATAACTTTTTCTCGCAGCAGAGGAACGGAAAACGATTTTGTTGCGTACGGTTAGGTGTAAACTTGACTGTTGCAGTCAGTCGAGGAGGCCCAAAGGTGAGTCCCACAAACCCTGTTTCTGCGCCGGCAGACGATAAGCAGAGTGCTGCGCGCCGTGAGACCCTGACGATTACCGATAATCGTACGGCGAAGCAATACGAGGTTCCCATTCAGCACGACACGATCCGCGCCCTCGATTTGCGCCAGATCAAAGTCAACGCTGACGATTTCGGCTTGATGAGTTACGACCCGGCGTTTACGAACACCGCGTCTTGCATCAGCCGGATCACTTTTATCGATGGCGACAAAGGGATTCTGCGCTACCGCGGATATCCCATCGAAGAGCTGGCGGAGAAAAGCACTTATCTCGAAACGGCGTATTTGATTCTTCATGGAGAGTTGCCCACGCGGCCGCAACTCGACAATTGGACGTATCACATTACCCATCACACCTTCATTCACGAGAGCATTAAGAAGTTTCTCGATGGTTTTCATTACGACGCTCATCCGATGGGCATGGTGATTTCCGCCGTGGCGGCCCTTTCCACTTTCTATCCGGATGCCCGCAACATTTTCGACGAGGACTCGCGCCGCAAGCAGACATGGCGCCTGATCGGCAAGATGCCCACGATGGCGGCATTCGCTTACCGGCACAGCCTGGGCATGCCTTACGTATATCCCGATAATGAGCTGAGCTATCCAGGGAATTTTCTGAACATGCTATTCCGCACGACGGAGCTGCAATATCGTCCGAATCCCACACTCGAGCATGCCTTGGATGTTCTTTTTATTCTGCATGCGGACCATGAGCAAAACTGCTCAACCAGCGCCATGCGCGGAGTGGGAAGCTCGCAGGTCGATCCCTATTCAGCAATCGCCGCCGCCACCGCGGCGCTCTATGGACCGCTCCACGGCGGCGCCAATGAAGCGGTGTTGCGCATGCTGCTTGAAATCGGCTCCGTCAATCGCGTTCCCGAATACATCAAACAGGTCAAGTCCGGCGGCGAGCACAAGCTGATGGGCTTTGGCCATCGTGTCTACAAAAACTACGATCCACGCGCGAAAATTGTGAAACGAATCGCCTATGAAGTGTTCGACGTGATGGGGCGCAACCCGTTGATCGATATTGCGCTCGAGTGCGAGCGCATCGCGCTCGAGGATGATTACTTCGTGAAGCGGAAACTCTACCCCAACGTGGATTTCTATACTGGCCTTATCTACCAGTCGATGGGCTTGCCGATGACGATGTTTCCGGTGCTGTTTGCGATCCCGCGAACCTCCGGCTGGATTGCGCAGTGGCAGGAAATGCTGCTGGACAGCGAACAGAAAATCGCGCGTCCCAGGCAAATCTATCTGGGAGAGGATAGCCGTAGTTATATTCCTATGGATCACCGCGGGTAGCGCAATTCCATCGGGCGGCGCGAGCAAGTTCACGCGGTGGGTCTAGGAGTCAGAGTATCAAGTCTCCCGGCCGGGGAGAACCGGCGACACTTGTTTTCCCTGTTCGCTCCTCTTGTTTGCATACAGAGATTTATCCGCCCTCTCGATCAGTTGCGCGGGCGTTTCCCTCTTTTCATAACCTGCCCATCCGGCTGCGCTGGTGAGGATGAATTTTGTATCTCTCCACTTCACTTCAACACATCCCAAACGATTGAGCAGGGCGGGAATTCTCTCCGGCAAGCACTCCGGCAAGATCACCATGAATTCGTCGCCGCCGAGTCTTACCGCGAGATCGGAGGCGCGTATCACCTTGTTCAAGCGTTCGGCAAATGTCTTCAGCGCCAGGTCTCCCGCCGCATGCCCGTAGCGATCGTTAATGCCTTTGAAGCGATTCAGGTCCAGGAGCAATACGCTGAGAGGGTGTCCGTGACGTTCGGAACGCGCTACTTCACCCGCAAGCCGCTCCTCGCCAAGGCGGCGATTTGACAGCCCGGTGAGTGAATCTCGCGTTGCCAGTTTTTGGAATTCCTCCGCTCGGATTCGAAGCCGCGAGAGTATCTCCAGGTGTTTCGCGGTCTGTGTGCGCAGGCGTTTGATCAGCCACTGCTGGTACACGGTGTAAATGTTGAACAGCAGCACCAGTCCTACAAGGGCGTGAATGGCCAGGCTCAGGTTTAACTGAAATACGCGGTCGGATTCCTTGAGTATGTCTGGCAGAGAAACGGTGACCACGGCAAGGGTCAGCAGAAGCATTACCGTTACGGCGCTCCACCAAAGCCACCAGTCGCGGCGCTCCAGCCCTCGCAGATCCTTCTGGGCCAGTTCTATTTGCTGAATCTGCTGTTCCGTCAAGGGCTCAAGCGTGTTCTTGGTCAAGTCTGGCACACGAACACTCGGGAGGAATTCTGCGGGGGCTCTGTAAGGCAGTATAGCCGTTATCGCGATTGTTCAGCGGCCGTAAGATGTTTCGTGTTTCGTGGCGCTAACGTGTTCTGCGCGGCGCCTTTCCGGCAGCGAGAGTTATCCTTGCTGGGCCGTGTGTTCTCGCCGCTTCATAGCGGCAACAAAATGATCCGCATCCCGGGTGGGGCGGGGTATGCGGTAACCGTCCAGCGTCGCCAGAACAAACTTCAGAGCCGTCGGCAGAGACACGCGATGTCCCTGCGTCACGTAAATGGGGTTCACCGCTTTTCGTGTGCGGAGCACTGCGCCAATGACCTCGTCGCCGTCCCGCAGCGGCGTCCACGCCCCGGCATGGAGAGGCAATGGCCCGTGGGTTCCGATGAGCAGCGATTTCGCGCAGCCAATGGTGGGCGTGCCCAGCAGCAGACCCAGATGTGACGCGATGCCAAATCGGCGCGGATGCGCATACCCGTGGCCGTCGCAAAAAATCAAATCGGGTGTGTTTTTTACTCGGGCAAATACTTTCAGCAGCGCCGGCGCTTCGCGAAAACTGAGCAGGCCCGGAACGTAAGGAAAAGTGATTCGGCCGGCGCCCCATACGCGTTCAATTTCCTCCATTTCCGGAAACGCGTAAATCACCACGCCCGCGATGGCCCGGTTACGATCGAGATCGAACGCCAAATCCGCGCCCGCGACGCGGCGGACGGTTGGCAAGCGGTCAGCCAATTCCACCTTCGGGCGCAGCCGTAACTGAATCCGTGCCGCTTCTCCAGGAGTCACGCGCCATGAATGTAAGCGCTGATATTTCATTCCGTCGAAGCTATTCACGTAGCATCACGGTGTCAAGCGTGGCAAGCCACCGTATCACTTACGCGAGCCGTTCTCGGCGAATAGGTAATGTCGGGGGTATAATTCCATCCGTCGGGAGTCGGACGAACGCGTCCAAAGGCCAGTTCCATAGGCCGCAGGAGGGCGGAGATGCCACTGAGAATTTCGGTGCGCCAATTGGCAGATGTGAATGTTGTAGATTTAGATGGGCGTTTGGTCATCGGTCCGGATAGCGAAGCGTTGGCGGAGAGATTGCACCAATTGTCGCGGCAGGGCGCGCGAAAAATCCTGGTCAATCTTGCAAAGGTTACGCAACTCGATAGCTCCGGCATTTGCAGTCTTCTCCAGGGCTATACATCAATGAAACACGCAGGCGGGTCATTCAAACTCTTGCACCCCGGTGGGCATACGCGCGAAGTGCTGGAGGTCATGCGGCTTACAGAAACGATTCCGACGCTGGACGATGAAGCCCAGGCCGTGGCCAGTTTCGTATCAGCAGAGCCAGCGGTCGGTTAAGTACGTCACGGATTCGAAGGACTTCAGGAGTTTTTCTTCAGATCGTTGAGAACGAGCTTCGCAACTTCCTTCAGCGTATCGAACACACCCTGCCCTTGCACGGCAATCGCCTCGATGACCGGCTCGCCTTTCAGCTGCAGTTGTTTCGTCAATTCGCCGGCCGGCATGGCGTTGGGCAGGTCGCGCTTGTTCAGTTGCAAAGCATAAGGAATCGTGTCGAAATTCAGATTGTGATCCTTCAGATGTTCCTTCAGGTTGTCGATCGTTTCGAAATTTGCGTCCAGGCGCTCTTCTTGCGAGTCCGCCACGAACACCACGCCATCCGCGCCTTTGAGAATCAGCCGGCGACTCGCTTCATAAAATACTTGCCCCGGAACGGTGTACAAATGGAAGCGCGTGCGGAATCCCCGCACGGAGCCGAGATCCAGGGGCAGAAAATCGAAAAACAACGTACGGTCTGTTTCGGTTGCGAGCGATACCATTTTTCCTTTTTGAGTGTTGCCCGTATGGTCATAAATCCACTGAAGGTTGGCCGTTTTGCCACCAAGGCCAGGGCCATAGTAGACAAGCTTGCAGTTAATCTCTCGAGCGGGAAAGTTTATGAACGGCACAAGCCCCTCAGTTTTATCGCCGTTTACTTATAGCATAGCCGCGTGCGCCAGGACATCTGGTGTCTTTGGCGCTGGTTCGGAACAGATAACCTTTTCACCCTGACGCTGCTACCCTGAGACGGACAAAGACGGGCCTAAAATGGCGGGTTGGGCGCCATATTCGTTGTTCAGAACGCCGACTCAGGGCCCCACTCTGGAAGACGTAGCTCAAACCAGTAGCCGTACCACTCGGAGATGCCACTATCGGGGTCGAATCTAGTGAGTTGACGTCGCAATGGTCCGCTGCTATTCTAGCGTCTCTATGGCGCGCTCAAGCGGCAAAACCAAGCAGCGAGGCAGCCGCACTTCGTCCCAGGGTCGTGGACACCGCAAGTCTCTGAAAAATAAGGCCTTGCCGCAGAAGCGGCGTGCTACTGTTTTGCGCGATCCGAATGACCATGCCACTCTTCTGCAACTAAAGGCCTACGAAGAGGGGCTCAAGCACTTCCAGCAACAGAAATTCCATCGCGCAAAGGAAGCGCTTGAACGAGTCATCGAGGGTCCCAACAAAGAGCTCTCTGACCGCGCGCGAATTCATCTTCGGATTTGCGGCCAGCGCGTTTCCCGGCCTGCAGAGCCGGCCGCGAAGTCGGCTGAGGATCACTATAACCAAGGCATTGCCATGATGAACCTCGGGCGCTGGGATGATGCTCGCGAGCATTTGGACCGGGCGCGTAAGGCCGCTCCGAAGGCGGATCACGTTGTTTATGCGATGGCCGCGCTCGATTGCTTGACCGGCGAGGCCGAATCTTCGATGCAGAATCTGAAGATTGCCATTCAATTGCGCGCTGAAAATCGCTATCGCGCACGCAACGATGAAGATTTCGCTTTCCTCCAGGAAGATCCCCGCTTTACCGAACTTCTCTACCCTGAGCGAGAAGGCGCAAGCGGTTAGTTCTTTCCGTTTGTGGTAACAGCCACGAAAACTCGTTCAACACCAATCCGCGTGGTCGCCCTTGGCGGCGGGACGGGCCTTTCTATGTTGCTGCGCGGCCTGAAGGAGCACACGGCGCGGCTTCGCGACGAATCCAGGCCGCAGTCTTCGGTTCAAATCGATGCGGTCGTAACCGTCACGGATGATGGCGGCAGTTCCGGCCGGTTGCGGCGCGAGTACTCGATTCTTCCGCCTGGGGATATTCGAAACTGCATGGTGGCGCTCTCGCCGGATGAAGCATTGCTGTCCCGGCTTTTTCAATACCGGTTTCCGGGGCGTCGTAGCGGGCTCGGAGGCCACAGCTTCGGCAATTTGTTTCTGGCCGCGCTAACGAATGTCACCGGTGATTTCCCCGAAGCGGTGCGGCTTTCCAGCAAGGTTCTGGCGACGAGGGGCAGAATTTTTCCCTCGACCGCGAAAAACGTGACCCTGGAAGCGACGCTCGACAACGGCCGCATTGTCGTGGGAGAAACCAAAATCTCCCGTTCGCGCTACCGCATCCGCCGCATTAGGCTGGTGCCTGCCACCGCACAGCCGCTCTCCGAAGTGATGCGCGCAATCCACGAGGCTGATTTGATTTTGATGGGTCCCGGCTCGCTTTATACCAGTATCATTCCCAACCTGTTAGTCCGGGGCGTTGCCAGGGCAATCGCCAAGTCGCGCGCGAAATGTGTCTACATCGCGAATTTGATGACGCAGCCAGGCGAAACAACGGGGTTCTCCGTGGCTGACCATGTGCGCGCAATCTATGAGCATACCGGCAAGAATTTGTTTCATTCGGTTGTAGTGAACCGATCGCCCGCGCCGGCGCACATATTGCGGCGTTACCGCAAAGAGGGGGCCGAACCGGTGGACCCGTCGTTCGAAGAACTGCGCAACATGGGCGTGCAATATGTGGCCGGCGACCTTCTGCATCGGGGCGCCGTGATACGCCACGATCAGCGGCGCCTTGCAAAGCTCATTCTCAATCATTATGTTTACGGAGCGCGGCCTTGATTCGCGGGCTCGCCCGGCGGCTGCCGAAATCGCTTTTGCGCCGCTGTTCTTATCCATAAACGGTAAGAGAACGGCCCGTTCTTGCGCCGCTGCATGCGTGCTTCATATACTGACGCCGGCGAACCCGAGTTCTGCGACATTGGCTTCCATTCGTCGCGAGGGAACTTCTGCCGCGCAGAATCGGCCGGTGCTATTATCTCATTCCACTTCGTTTAGGAGAGAACGCCATCATGGCCACACTGTCGCTCGAACATGAACTGAATCCGTACGAAGCTGCGGAAGCTCGTTTTGAGGAGGCCGCCAAGAAACTGGGCCTGGAGCAGGATCTGTATCAATATTTGCAGCATCCCAATAAGGAAATCACGGTTTACATCCCCGTGAAAATGGATAACGGCAAACTGGAAGTTTTCACGGGTTATCGCGTGCAGCACTCACTGGTTCGCGGGCCCGGCAAAGGCGGCATCCGCTACGCCAAGGACGTGACGATTGACGAGGTGCGCGCGCTGGCATCGTGGATGACCTGGAAGTGCGCCGTTGTCGATATTCCCTTTGGAGGCGCCAAAGGCGGCATCATTTGCGATCCCGACAAAATGTCGCAGCGCGAATTGGAAGGCCTCACCCGACGCTACACCGCGGAGCTCTCCGATTGGATTGGGCCGGAGCGCGATGTGCCAGCGCCTGACGTGAACACCAACGCGCAGGTCATGGCTTGGATCATGGACACGTATTCCATGCACATGCGCCACACGGTCACCGCAGTCGTCACCGGCAAACCGCTTGAACTGGGTGGCTCGCTTGGACGCCCGGAGGCCACCGGCCGCGGCGTGATGATGGTTTGCGACCGGGCGATTGCGAAGCTGGGAATGAAAAAGGAAAACTGCCGGGTTGTGATTCAGGGATTCGGCAACGTAGGGTCCATGGGCGCGCGCCTGATGCACGAAGCCGGATACAAAATCATCGGCCTGGCCGATGTGCATGGGGGCCTCTACAACGAAAAAGGTTTCGACATGCCCAAGGTCGTCGACTGGGTCTACGGCCAGCATAAATCCCTCCCGGATTTCCCTGGGGGCGGCCAAAAGCTCTCCTCAGCCGAAGTGCTTTTCCAACCTTGCGATATTCTGGTGCCTGCGGCCATCGAGAATCAGATCACCAGTCAGAATGTCAGCCGCGTCCAAACCAAGATTCTCTGCGAAGGCGCCAACGGCCCCACGACCGTTCCTGCGGATGAAGTTTTAGGCAAGAGAGACGTATTCATTATTCCGGACATCCTCGCGAACGCGGGTGGCGTGACGGTTAGTTACTTCGAATGGGTGCAGGACCGTCAGGGCTTTTTCTGGCGCGAGCGCGAAGTAAATGAGCGTCTGCAAGACGTGATGGACCGGAGTTTCGATGACGTGGTGCGCTATGCGGAAAAGCACGGCGTCAACAATCGTATCGCCGCCTATATGCTGGCCATCGACCGGGTGGCCATCGCTCTGAGACATCGCGGCATTTACGCGTAAAATCGGCAAGCCTGCTCCTGCCATACAAGCTGGAAATATGCTTCGGCTTCGTGTATAAGGTGCTGGCGAAGAGTCGTAGGCTTGCCGATGATGACTTCTGACACCATTTCGCACGGCGCTTTGAAGAGCGAAGAGGAACATCGCCGCGACATCTGCACCGTTGGCCGATGGTTTCATCAGCAGAATTTTGTCGCTGCCACAGATGGGAACATTTCCCTTCGCCTCGATTCGCACCGCGTGCTTACATCTCCCACCGGCGCCTCCAAGGGAATGATGTCTCCCGAGGACTTAGTCATTACCGATTTCGCGGGAAATAAAATCTCGGGCTACCGAAATCCTTCTTCGGAACTCGCCATGCATCTGCTGATTTATCGTTTGCGGCCTGACGTCAATGCCGTTTGCCATGCGCATCCGATTACGGCTACCGGTTACGCCGCCGCAGGACTGCCGCTGGATAAGGCGCTGCTCAGCGAAGCGGTGATCGGACTTGGTACCGTTCCCTTGGCGCAGTATGGCACGCCGGGCACGTCAGAGCTGACGGATTCGATTGAACCCTTCGTGCAATCGCACGATGCGATTCTGATGGCGAACCATGGTGTGGTGAGCTGCGGCGTCGATCTGCTGACAGCGTATTACCGGATGGAAACGGTCGAGCACTTTGCGCGCGTTGCGCTCGTGACAGAATTGCTTCACAAGCAGGTGCTGCTCTCTCGCAAGGACGTCGACAAACTGTTAGTTGCGCGAGCCCGATATGGCATCGAGACGGCCGCCGTGGGCTGTCCGATCACGTCCGACTCGTCCGAGCCGGATCGTATTCCGTTGACTCGCCGCGAACTCGAAAGTCTCGTGGAAGAAGCCATCCGCAATGACCGCTTGCGGCATTAGCGCCGGTCATCACTAAGCGCCAATGCAAAGGAAGTCGCGGGCGCCACTTTGCTGCGGCGCCCGCCTGTTGCGTGACCTTCACATGATCACCACGGAGCGCCCCTTGCCCTTGAAGCGGATTTCTTGAATGCTTCCGCTTTCGTCGACAACCGCGTTGGTGTCCGCGAGCTGGATGTCTTTCCATTGAATCGGAGCCTGAGCGACAACCTTGCCTTTGAGCAAAAAGGAAACCTGCGAATCGCTGGCGACCACTTTGTATTCGCCCGGTAGAAGAGTGGTGCCCTTCAACGACTTGCTGGCAACGAGGTTGAAGGTTCCCTTCGCCAAGATGTTGCCGGTCAGTACCATGCTGTTATTCGGCGCCGCGATGACCGGAAGAGCTACGGCCAGAAGCAGCGTTAACGCAAATACCTGGCACAGCCTGCTGCGTGTCATTTTTTTCTCCTTTTTTCTGCGGGCCTCACTTCACATACTTAGACGCGCGAGTATTCGCAAGGAAGCACGATAGACATCAAGTAACTAAAAATAATTGTTGCGGCGACTGCGAACTGTTCGAAAACATTTCAACGTGCCGAATTCGCGCAGCGCTTTCGTTCCGTGTACGAATGTGCGCAACAACAATCTCCGTAATTTCGGATATCGCCATGCAAATTTGCACTTCCCCGGCGCAGGCATCCTGTCGCTCTGTCGAGTTCTCGTCGGGCAAGAAACCAGTGGTTTCGAGTCGCGTTGACACCGCACGGACACTCATCAATAATCGCTCGCATGATCGGACAGCTTCGCGGCGCGCTCGTCGATAAGCGGCCGAACCAAATCATCGTCGACGTAGCCGGCGTCGGCTACCAAGTGCAGGTTCCGCTCTCCACGTTCACCGGGCTGGGCGCGCTGCACGCGGAAGTCACATTGTTGATTCACACCCATCTGCGCGAGGATCAAATTTCGCTTTACGGATTCCTTACCGCGCGGGAGAAGCAATGCTTTGAGCTGCTCATCTCCGCCACAGGTGTGGGGCCAAGTTTGGCCCTGAAGATTTTGTCCGGGATGAGCCTCGACGAGTTGGTGCCGGCGGTTCGCAAAGGAGACATTGTCCAGTTGCGGCGGATTCCTGGCGTCGGACAGAAAACGGCCGAACGCATCATCTTGGAGTTGCGCGACAAGCTTGCCGTGATTGAGGTGGTCGAGACGAGCAAAGCATCGGCGCGTTCTCAAGTGGAATCCGACGTGAGCTCGGCGCTCGTCAACCTCGGTTATGAATCGCGCTCGGTCGAGAAAACGATAGAGCAGTTGCGCGGCCACAATCCGACATTTGACGCCTTACTCCGCGCCGCTTTGCAGAAATTAGGCGGTGCTGCCATCGAGAAAGGGGCTCGCTCCGTTAGCGGTTGACCGCGAAGGTGATCAAGAAGGTGACCCCAAAATGATGGCGTCGCTTAAGGCGGCCCAATCTCTGTGCGGTTTTCAGTTCTATACGAGCGGCAAAAATGGCTGAATTGAAACATCGTGTGGTTTCAGGACAGGCGTTCGACGAGGACGCGCGCATCGAGGCCAGCGTGCGTCCAAAGCGCTTCGATGACTTCATCGGGCAGGCGCGCGTAAAAGAGAATCTGAAGATTGCCGTCGAAGCGGCGCGCAGCCGCGGCGAGGCGCTCGATCACGTACTGCTTTATGGGCCGCCCGGTTTGGGAAAAACAACGCTCGCCCAAATTCTCGCGAGTGAAATGCAAGTGAGCATCAAGATCAGCTCGGGCCCTTTGCTCGAACGCAAAGGGGACGTCACGGCGCTCCTTACAGCACTTGAACCGCGGGAGCTGTTTTTTTTGGATGAAATTCACCGCCTGATGCCGGCGATCGAGGAAATTCTTTATCCGGCGATGGAGGACTTTCGCATCGACTTGATCATCGGTCAGGGTCCCGGCGCCCGAATCCATCCTTACCAGTTACAGAAATTCACCTTGGTCGGCGCGACCACGCGGGCCGGGCTAATCATGGCGCCGATGCGCTCGCGTTTTGGCATTGTGCATCGCCTCGACTTTTACACCGCGGCAGACTTGGTCGAAATCGTACGGCGCTCGGCTCGGATTCTCGGCATTGCCATGGACGACAGCGGCGCCGAAGAAATTGCGCGCCGCAGCCGCGGTACTCCGCGCGTCGCCAACCGGCTGCTGCGCCGTGTGCGCGACTTCGCCGAAGTGCGCGCTGGCGGCAAGATTACCGTCGGCGTCGCCAAGGAAGCGCTTGAGATGCTCGGCGTCGATGAGCACGGTCTCGATGAAGTCGATCGCAACCTGCTGCTTGCCATCATTCACAAATATGGAGGTGGCCCCGTCGGACTGAACACGCTCTCCGCGGCGCTGAGCGAGGAAGAAGACGCCATCGAGGAAATTTACGAGCCTTATTTGATGCAGCTTGGCCTTCTCGACCGCACTCAGCGTGGTCGCGTGGCCACGGCGCTGGCGTACAAACATTTCGGCATGGACGAACCGCGCCGGCAGCCGCAACTTTTCTAAGATGAAGGGGTCAATCGGGGATGAAAACGGTATACATATCGCTTGGTTCAAATGTTGGCGACCGTGAGCAGCAGATTGCGGCTGCCATTCAGGCATTGGGAACACGAGGCATTCGCATCCTGCGGCAATCGTCCATTTATTCGACGGAACCGGTCGACGTCGCGACGCAGAGCTGGTTCCTGAATTGCGTCCTGGAAGTTGAAACGGAATTGATGCCGCGCCAGTTGCTCAGAACTTTCCAGGAAATCGAAAATGAACTGGGCCGCAAGCACACCGTGCGCAGAGGCCCCCGCGTTATCGATCTGGACATATTGCTATACGGAACGAGCGTGATTCACAGCCAGGAACTCGAAGTTCCTCATCCGCGAATGAGTCACAGGCGCTTTGTTTTGGTGCCACTCGCGGAAATCGCGCCGGCCTTGCGTCACCCGGTCGAAAATAAGAGCATTGAGGAGCTTCTCGCGGAAACCGAAGATCGCAGCGTCGTGTACCGGTGCAAAGCGGGTGCCGTCGGAGCAAGCGGAAGATAACGGTTTTCGCGTTCTAGAAGCAGAGGGCTTCCATTAGAGGACTTCGCGCTTTTTGTCTTCTTCCTGCCGTTTCTTGCGATCTTCCTCTTCTTGCTTTTCGAAGTCGGCGATTTCTTCCTCGGTCATCATGTAGTCCTCGCGCGACGCAAACATCTGCCCGCGCCGCCGGTCGTGTCCCGCTTTCTGCCGCCGGTCTTTTGCTGCAGGCGGACGCACGTCACGGATCGGCTGCGGGATCGCCTTCGCTTCAATCAAAAGGTCGCTGACTTTTTCCAGGAAATCGTGAAGATGGAAAGGTTTCATGACGTAAGGCAGGCCCTCGCGGTCCAGCACCGGCTGAGCCCAGCGCGCCGCCAGCCTGGGCACCAGGAAGAGCACTCTGAGCAATTTCTGATCTTTGCTTGAATCCGCTTCGGTCTGCGCCAGCGTCTTCAGTGTCGTAAACAGCGGACCGGTCAGATCCGCCAGCGCCACATTGACAACCACTAGGGACCATCTGCGGCGCGCCAGCTCCCGCAACGCCTCGCTCGGGATAGGCACTACGCTCACGCTCCAGCCTTCCGTGTCGAAGACCTGTTGCAGGGCATGCTGGCTCGCTGAATCGTCGTCGATGACGAGGATACTGACGTCGCTCACGATGGGAACCTGTTCGATAGTATGCCAGCCGTTGAAGCGGCAAACCACTTGTCCGTTCCATCGCTCATCCTAAGCCTCATAGGCGAATAAATAGCGAATAATTCTTCTTGACAAAGCGAACAAAAGGCGAAATACTGCGCCCACTCCATTCGGCGAGGTGATCGCGGTACTGATGGCTACTTTTCCCACGATCCGAACCGCATCGGCGCCCGCAAGGCGCCCTATGCACCGTTTGGTCGAATCCAGCCTCACTCTTTTTCCCGCCGCCGCTCCCAACGGTTCGAGTGAGCCCCGCAGCGCTTCTCCGCCCCCTCCGGCTGATGGCCGGAGTTTGAAGCCTGCGGACGAACTGGTAGGTATCGCGCGCCTCGCCGCATCTTCCCCTTTGCAGGACGCCAAACGCGGCACGGAATATTTTGTGCTGCCGGTGCGTTCAATTCTGAACCGTTGCGATTCTCCGAGAGTGCCCTTTGGCTGGACCGTAAATCCCTACCGCGGATGCGAATTCGGCTGCAAATATTGTTACGCGCGCTATACCCACGAATACATGGAGCTCGATGGCGGCGATTTCGAGCGCAAGATCTACGTGAAGGGCAACGCCAGCGCGCTCGTGGAACGCGACTTGCGCAACGAGAAAATCTGGGGCGAGCACATCGCCATCGGCACCGCCACAGACCCGTACCAGCCCGCCGAGCAGGAATATCAAGTCACCCAGTCGATTCTGAAGCAGATGGCTGCCCGCGACGGCCTAAGCGTTTCCATCACCACGAAGTCGAATCGCGTCGTCCGTGACGTCGAGCTGTTGAAGCAAATTTCAGCTCGTTCATCGCTGAGCATCAATCTGTCGGTGACTACGCTGAACGTCCGCCTGGCACGTTTGCTCGAACCGCGCGCCCCTCGACCGGACCTGCGGCTCGCGGCCGTGCGCAGCCTGCGCGATGCCGGAATTGACGCCGGCGTTCTGGCCATGCCGATCGTGCCGGGCATCACCGACGGCGAAGAGGCTCTCGACTCGCTGGCGCACGCCGCTCGTGATGCCGGCGCGTTGTGGCTCGCCGGACGTGTGCTCTTTCTGATGCCTTCCGCATTAAGGCAATTTATTCCCTTTGTCGAAGCGAAATTTCCCAAACTCGCTTGCCAATACCGGGACTGGTACGTGAAGCACGGCAATGCTCCAGAAGCTTACCGCCGCGAAATGGCGGAACGGGTCGAGCGCCTGCGGAAGAAGTACGGCTTCGATACGCGTCCCGACCGCAGCGGCTCAGCCGATCGCGCTTGGCGCTCGCCGCAAATGAATCTCGCGCTGGGCACTCAACTGCAAGGATGCACCACAGCCGCGCAGCCGGGCTTGCGACGTATAGGAAAGCAGCTCAAGGCAGGATGATTCGAGGAGCCTCGCGCTCTGCGGCAGCCGGCGCCGCCGGAAATTGCGCGTACAGAAAATCGAGAAATGCGCGCGCCCTTGGCCGGCCGTTCGTCTCTCGCATGCCCACGCGCAGAAAGAAAACCAACAGCCTGAAGATTTCCGAATCTTTTAAAGTTGTAAATCCGCTTTGCTGCGATCCCTGCTTCTTGAGATCTTGCAACGCCTGCCCAAGATGCGCGTACAGCGCGCGCGGCAGCGTCTCATCGGGCGGCCGCTCAAAGTAAATTCCGGACTCCAGCGTGCGATAGGCTTCTGCAAGCGCGCGCAGCGCACCGAGGATTTCCGGGTCACGCAGCATTCCATTCTGTTGCGCGAATCCGAGGATCGCCAGCCCCATTGCGGAAAGTGCCTCTGGATGGCGCCGCAGGATTTCCGGCGAGAATTCCACGTCGGGAAATGGAATCGCCTCCGGCGCTGGCGGTTTGCGGTGCTCCAATTCGTAGCGGCGCGCGGAGATCAGATGCGTGCAATCGGGCAGGCAATCGATGGTCACTTCGCGCTGCGTTCCGCAGCAGATGGCGCAGATTCGTTCGCCTTTCGCTGGGCAGAATCGTTTTGGCGGACGCTTTTCACAGATCGGACAGCTCACAATTTCTCCTGATGGCAGAAGAAGAATTATTCAGAGTACGGGATTCAATATGCGCAGGCAAGCGCGGGAAGTTTGTAGCAGGACGTTTGTAGCGAACTCGAACGCCGCGCCCGTAAGCGATCAGGCCGTCGCGCTGGCGGCTTTCTTTTCGAAAGTATGGATGGCGCTGAAGATCGTCTCGATCACCTTTTCGTCGCCCATCGCCGCGTTGATCATCAAGTGATACAGCTCGCGGGTGGGCCAATCGCCGCCGAAGTAGCGCTTGATGAATGCCGCGCGCTCGCGGTCGATGGTGCGGATCAGCTCGCAAGCTTCTCTTTCGCTTTTGCCGATGGCCAACAGCCGGCGGAGCTTTTCCGCTTCGGAGGCGTACACAAATACGTGGAAGGCGTCGCTGTGATTGCGGAGGATATACGGCGACCCGCGCCCCACAACGACGCAGTTGCCCTTCGAGGCCACGTCTTCAATCACGCGGTGCAGCAGAGCCACCATGTGATCCGTGTCGAAGCCCGGTGCGTCGGCAATGGGCAAGCTGCGCTCATAGCTGCCGCGCGCAAACACTTTGAAAAGCCGGTGCAGGAGGGGGTCGCAGCGTTCATCACAAAGTTCGGCCGCGTGCGGGTCAACGTTAGCGCGGCGCGCGATCTCGCCGCTCAGATTCGTGTCCCAGAGCTTCCAGCCTCGCCTGGCCGCCAGAAGTTCGGCGATCTTTGCTCCGCCGCTGCCAAATTCCCTCTCGACGGTAATGATTCGGATGGCCATCGACGTTTGCTAAGGATGATGAATCACAATGACACCGCGTTGCGAATTACTCCAGCGATTTCGGATCCGAATGGTTCTTCGGGGAATGCTTTTGCAGCGTATCGATCAGCAATCTTGCGCTCGGCGGAACGCCCACCGCGCTCTTGAGAACGATGTCCTTGGCGTCGATCTTCTTGCCATAAACCGCTTCGTTCCCGCCGTTGTCTGGGCGCAGCGTTGAGCCTTCCAGAGATACGCCCGCAAACAATCCGCGCGACCGAGAATAGGTCAAAATTTCCGCGCGCAGGGTCGCGTCGGTAGCCGCCGCGGCGTCGCGCCCCTTGGGTCCGGCCGCCGCTGCCGCATCCGCGCCTAGTTTCACTTTGCTGGTCAAAATGCCGTTCGCTCCGCGCGCATTCATCACCAGCAAAACAAAATCTGTCGCTTGCCCGCCGAGTTGGAATCCGATGCCGCCGCCCTCCAGCGCCATCATGGTCGGTGCTCCCCACGGCCCTTGAAACTGCGGCCCGCTGCGGCAAGTCATCGCGCCGCGGCCATAACTGCCGCTGATTCCGAACGCCACCTTGAGGACCGACGGAATCACGATCACGCATTCCGCTTTGTCCAGCAAATCCTGCGGAATGTCGTCAGGAATATTGAGAATCTCCCGCATCACTTCCCCGGCGTTTTGCAGCCGCTGTTCGTCTTTGTTCGGTTTGTCGTCCGCATGCGCGCTCGGCGCGGCCAACAAAGCCGGCAAGCCAGTAAGCGCGACTCCAAGAAGCAACGTGAGCATCTTCCGCATCGTAGGGAGCCTCCTCGGCTGGCGCACATCTTAGTAAATCCGCTTGTTCTTCACAAGGATGCTTGCGTTGTCCGTCGTATCCGTCCCGTGGATGTCAAGCGCGCGCCGCGGATGTGCTGCTGGCAAATGGCATATAATTGCCCGCTGGATTCGAGCCTCAGCGATTTATTGAACGGAGATTCCGTGAACCGGAACGTCATTCGCATCGGTATTCTTGCGGTCTTGATTTCTTCGATTGTGTCTCTTCCACTTTTCGCCCAGAAATCCAAGAAAAAATCCCCCTCGAGCGTGACTTCCGGCGTCGCCCAATTCCATCGCGATGTAGAAGCCGCGCTGGCCGATCCCAACGCGCAAAAAGCATTTCTGGGCGTGCTCATCGTCGATGCGCAAACGAAGCAGCCTCTTTACGAACTGAACGCAGACCGCTATTTCACGCCCGCGTCGAATACAAAATTGTTCACCACTGCGCTTGCTTTGGCGACCTTGGGGCCGGACTACCGCTTCCGCACCACCATGGAAACTCGCGGCACCCTTGATCCATCTGGCCGGTTGCGCGGCGACCTTATTCTTGTCGGCCGCGGCGATCCCGACTTTTCCAACCGCCGCATCCCTTATGACGCCGTGAACCCTATCGATGGGCCCTCCGACAAGCCGCTGGCGGAGCTGGTCGATGCCATCGTCGCAAGGGGCGTGAAAGAAATTGACGGCGACATTGTCGGTGACGATTCTTACTTTCCCTATGAACCTTATCCCGAGGGCTGGGCTGTTGGCGATTTGCCCGAGGACTACGGCGCCGCGATCAGTGCGATCTGTTTTGACGATAACGGCCTCGATGTGAAGGTCACGCCCGGCAATCAGATTGGCGCAGCCGCCTGGGTCACCGTTGAGCCTTGGCCGGGCTATGACGTTTACGATTACGGAATCACCACCGGCGCCGCCGATTCGGCTCCAGACTTCCATATGGTCGCCGAGCCCGGCCCGAAGAAATTTCTTCTGCGCGGATCGATTCCTTTGGGCCACGCAACGATGGATTTGCCCGCTGCAATGCCTGAGCCTGCGGACTACACGGCTCATGTGTTGAAGCAGATGCTCTTGGCGCGCGGCATCCGCGTCACTGGAGATGCCCGGGCGCAGCACGCGCCACCTCCTCCCGAAAATCCGCCTACCGAATCGCCGTCGCTGGCGCCATCGTCAGACGCTCCTGCTCCCGCGCCTCTCGTCCTCGCCGAGCACGACTCGCCGCCTTTGATTGAAATCGTTCGCGTGTTGAACAAAGTCAGCGAGAACCAGCACGCCGAGATTCTGTTGCGCACGGTTGCGAAAGAACAGACCGGCATGGGCTCCTTGGCGGGAGGCTTGGCGATCGAGCAGAAATTCCTAACTTCGATTGGCGTCGCGCCCGGCGATGTTTTGGTGGACGACGGTTCGGGATTGTCTCGTGGGAACCTGGTCACGCCCCGCGCTGTGGTGGCCTTGCTTGAATACGTGCGGCAGCAGCCTTGGGGCGACGCCTTCGTGACCACTCTGCCCGTGGCTGGCGTCGACGGCACTCTCGAGCACCGCCTGATAGGCACGCCCGCCGAGGGCCGCATTCAGGCGAAAACCGGCTCGGTCGAACACACGCAAGCTGTTTCGGGCTTCGCTACCACGCTTCGCGGCGAGCATCTGATTTTTTCCATCTTCGACAATCATAATGGCGGGCCCAGCCGCGAAGCGGTGAAGGTTCTCGATTTGATCGCCGTAGCCATGGTCCAAGATCTTGGGACGCCTGCGAAAAAGCCCTCGAAAAAACACAAATGAGGGATGCCGGCCCGTCCGCGAAAATCATCACCGTTTTCGGCAGCTCCCGTCCGCGCGAAGGCGATTCGCACTACGCTCTCGCGCAGAAACTTGGCGCGCAGCTTGCCGCCCGCGGATTCACCGTTTGCAGCGGCGGCTATGGCGGAGTGATGGAAGCGGTTTCGCGCGGCGCGAAGGATGCGGGCGGCCGCACTCTCGGCATCACCGCGGAATTTTTCAACGCGCCCGTGAACCGCTGGATCGATGAAGTAATTTCTGTGAAAACATGGCAGGAGCGCCTGTTCGCCCTCATCGAACGCGGCTCAGGTTATGTCGCGTGTCCCGGCGGCACCGGCACCCTCGTCGAACTCGCCGTCGTCTGGGAAATGCTGAACAAACGCGTCATGTCCGCCAAGCCGTTTGTTATCGTCGGAGACTTTTGGCAGCCCATCATCGAGCGCGTGCGCGAAGTTGAGACGGGCCACAAAGCAACATGGGGCGAAGCCGTCGAGCGCCTGATTTATTTCGCTCACGATCCCGCGAAAGCCGCCGAATATCTCGCTTCGAAGCTCTCGCCCGCCCACGCCCGCTCGTGATAGTTACAAACGTTCCAGCCGCAGCAGCAGCTTGCGGCTGCGCGCCCGCATGGCCGGAGTGCCCTTCGTGCCCGGTATGCGCTCGTTTTTTCAGCTGAGATTCGGCGCCATTCGCGAAGGTTCCCCGGCTTGACACCGCGCTCTTGTTCCCGCATTTTGAATCCGTGAGCCGCACCGCCGACGAACTTCTCGAATTTGGCCGCCTGCGCGAGATCGTGGCGCGCAACTGCACATGCGCGCCCGGCCGCCGCGCCGTGGAAAACCTCAAGTTGCGCACCGACGCGGAAAATCTGCGCCTCGAATTTGCTCTCATCCGCGAAGCCATCTCCTACCTCCGCTCCGGCGCCGAGCTCGGCTTCGGCTCGCTTGCCGATCCCGCCGACTGGCTTGCGCGCCTCGTCATGCCCGCCTCCACGCTCACCGCCGCCGAAGTGCTCGATGCCGCTTCGCTGATGGACACCGCGACGGGCCTCAAACAAACGCTTCGCAGCGACGCTCCGAAATATCCGCGTCTTGCCGAACGCGCCGCTTCTCTCGCCGATTTTCGCCATCTTGCGTCGCAAATCCATCGTGCCATTCTGCCCAATGGTGAACTCAGCGACGACGCTTCTCCCGCGCTCAAACGCATCCGCGCGAGCATGGGCCAGGCGCGCGACAAAATTCAGCAATCGCTCGAACGGATTCTGCGCTCCCGCGAAGAGGACTCCCGCGAAGACTACGTCACGCTTCGCAACGACCGCTTCGTGATTCCCGTGCGCGCCGCCGATCGCCGCGCTATCCCCGGCGTGGTTCACGGCGCCAGCGCCACCGGGCAAACTCTTTTTGTCGAGCCGCTCGAGACCATCGAGCTGAATAATCGCCTCGTGCAGCTTGTTGAAGACGAGGCCGCCGAAATCGCGCGCATCCTTTTCGAATTCACGGAACTCCTCCGCGCCGATCGCGGCCCTCTCGAATTCGCCGCCACCACCATCGCCGATCTCGATTCCGTTTTTGCCCGCGCGCGTTACGCCCGCGAATTCGACGCTGCGATTCCGGAATTCTCTACCGGCAATCATCTGCGCCTGACCGCCGTGCGCAATCCCGTGCTCGAAGACAATCTCCGCCGCAAAGAGCGCCAGATCGTGCCCATGTCGCTGGAGCTTGGCGGCGACGAAACCATCATGGTCATCAGCGGGCCAAACACGGGAGGAAAAACCGTCGCGATCAAAACCGCAGGGCTCGCGGCGCTCGCCGGCCAGTCTGGCATTCCCGTTCCTGCCGAGAGTGTCGAGCTCCCACTTTTCGATTGCGTCCTCGCCGACATCGGCGACGAGCAATCGATCACCGCCGATCTTTCCACTTTCTCCGCCCACATCCTGAATCTGAAATCGATGCTCGACCGCGCCACGGATCGCACCCTCGTCCTCGTCGACGAAATGGGAACGGGCACCGCGCCCGAGGAAGGCGCCGCGCTCGCCGTTGCGCTGCTCGAAGAGTTTCGCGCCCGCCGCTGCCTGACGCTTGCTACCACGCACCACGATCGTTTGAAATCCTACGCGTCCACCACGCCCGGAATCGTGAACGCCGCCGTCGAGTTCGACGAAGAGAAACTTCAGCCCACGTATCGCTTGCTCACCGGCGTTCCCGGAGTTTCCAGCGGCATCGAAATCGCCCGCCGCCTCGGCCTGCCCGCTCGCGTCATCGATCGCGCCCGCGCTGGCCTTTCGCCCGAAACTCGCGAAGCCCGCGCGCTGATCGCCTACCTCCATCGCAGCCGCGACGAAATCAATCAGCTCCAGCGCCAGGCGCAGGACGAACTGCGCCAGCTCGAAGCCGAGCGCCGTGCTTTGCAAACCGAATGGGTCGAGCGCCAGCGCGCGCGCATCTCCGAGTTGGAGAAACAATTCGCCGCAGCGACCAAGCGCCTTGAAAATGAAGTCGCGCGCCTCGCCGCCGAGATCAAAGATCGCAAGTCGCGCGCCCAGGCGGAAAAACTCGGCGCTCGCCGCATGGCCAGCATCGAATCCGACGCGCGCAACGACACGGACGCCGCCGTCCTCGAAACCTTATCCGCCTCGCAATCCGATCTCGGCGCGCTGATAGAAGTTCCCAAGCCCGTTGCCCCCGAAGAGCTCGCCGAAGGCATGCGCATTCGCGTCCGCGGCATGAAGGAGCCCGTGGTGCTTCGCCGTCGCGACGCCGCCACCGCCGAAATTCAAGCCGGCCCCATGCGCATGAAGGTCCCGCTGACGGATATTTTGGGCATCGAAGCCGCCCCCGCAGCGCATCCCGCCGCAACCGCCGCGCAACGCGGCGTGACCGTCACTTCCACGCCCGCCGATGAGCCTTCCGCGAACGAAATCAACGTCATCGGCAGCACCGTCGAAGAGGCATCGCACCGCATCGATAAATTCCTCGACGCCGCCGTCCTCGAAGGCCTTCCCCGCGTCCGCATCATTCATGGACACGGCACCGGCGCTCTTCGCCGCGGCCTCGCCGAATTTCTCTCCGCGCATCCGCTCGTCGATAAAATCGCCGCCGAAGCCGAAGACCGTGGCGGCACGGCCATCACCGTCGTCGATTTAAAGGATTAGGTAGGCGAAATGGACCATCATCTCGAAACCGAACGCCTCTGGCTCGCTCCCTGGTCTCTCGCCGACCTCGAATCCGCCCGCGCCATCTTCACCGACCCCGACGTCATGCGTTACATCAACGGCGGAGTTCCGCGATCCGACGATCAGATCCGCGAATCGATCTTGCGTCAGCAAAATCATTTCCGCTCGCGCGGCTTTTGCCTTTGGAAACTGATTCTCAAATCCGACGGCCGCCTCATCGGCGACTGCGGCCTGCAGCCTCTGGAACTTGACGGAGTTTCGGAAGTCGAGACCGGCTGGCGCCTCGCGAAAGATCAGTGGGGTCGTGGTCTGGCGACCGAGGCCGCGCGCGTTGCTTTGCGCCACGCCGTCGAGCACGCGCATCTCTCGCGCGTCATCGCCATCGCCATGCCCGAAAATCGCCCCTCCCTGCACATCATGGAGAAGCTCGGCATGACCTACGAACGCCCCTCGCAAAAAGACGGTTTTGCCATCGTCGTGTACTCCCGTCACTTCGACGACGACGCCAAGAGGGTTTAATATCGTGTTGCTCCTAAGGATTGGGGATGAGTTCAAGCGATCCACTGTTGGCGCGCAACTGGAGAAAGAGCAAGGTCCTGACGTGCCATGACAAACAGGAACGACTAGGCCTTGTGTGCTTCTTGCGAGAACGCTACGACGAGAGGTTCTTCGAACCCATCCGCATCCTGGGCGAATCCTCGACCACCGAACGTGGCTACGGATTTGCAATTATGAGCCTCTGCTGTTTGCTCATTGAAACTCTGCAATGCTATCGACTAGGTTGGCCTAGTTCCCACTGGAAGGACCTTAAGAGCCTCCCCGTCGTCACCCTACCAGAGCCGTACTACGAGATAGGTAAGCCGGTCGATTCCAGCAACTACTCTAGCGAGATTGTTTTTAAGGAGTTTTTCGTCGAACCCGAGCACACTGCTCACTTTCCTGAAATGAAGGGAAAGGGTGAAGTCTTCTACAAAGACATCCGATGCGGGCTGCTGCATCAGGCCCAAACGAAACATTCATGGCGTATAACCATGTCAGGTAAATCCTGGGAAGACGCCCCCAATATGAAGACAATTAATCGCAACAAGTTTTGGCGTAGCCTAAAGAACTGCTTCGACGCTCTTTTGGAGGAACTGGAGAACGGCCAGTGGAATGACGAACCGTGGAGAAGCGTTCGTAAGAAAATCTGGTGGCTCGTTCAGACGAGCTAAGAAAAATCATGGCGGAAGCCGGTTCATTCGCGGAACGCGTCAAGCAGCAGGCGGACATCGTCCGCGTCATCGGCGAATACGTCCGCCTGAAGAAGGCCGGCCAGAATTTCACCGGCCTCTGCCCCTTCCATCAAGAAAAAACACCGTCGTTTTCGGTCCATGCCGTGAAGCAGTTTTACCACTGCTTCGGCTGCGGTAAGAGCGGCGACGTTTTCAAATTCGTGATGGAAATGGACAAGTCCACTTTTCCGGAAGCGGTCCGCACCGTCGCCGCAAAATGCGGCATTGCTGTCCCGAAGCCGCGCGAACATTCGCCGGAGGAGCGCCGCGAAAATCAGCAGCGCAGCGCGCTGGTGGAAATTCAACGTGAAGCCGCGGCATTTTTCACTCGCTCGCTCGACAACACGCCCGAGGGCAAAGCGGCGCACGCCTATCTCGAAGACCGCGGCCTCGACGCCGAGACAATTGCTCGTTTCGGCCTCGGCTACGCTCCATCGTCTGGCGACGCGCTCCTTCGTCATCTCAAGCCCAAGTACGCCGAAAAACTCCTCGAATCCTGCGGCCTGTTTTCGCGCGACCAGAACGGCCGCCTTTACGACCGCTTCCGCCGCCGCATTATTTTTCCCATCGCCAACGAGTCCGGCAAGATCATCGCCTTCGGCGGGCGCGCGCTCGGCGACGAGAATCCGAAGTATCTGAACTCACCGGAAACGCCCATCTACACCAAGAGCAACGTTCTCTACCATCTCGATCGCGCCAAAGAAGCCATCCGCAGGAACGATTTCGCCGTGCTCGTCGAAGGCTACATGGACACCATTGCTGTCGCGCGCGCGGGAGTTGCAAACGTCGTCGCAAGCTGCGGCACCAGCCTCGCCGAAGGCCAAATCAAGCTGCTCGGCCGTTTTTCCCGCCATGTTGTCGTGAATTACGACCCGGACGCCGCGGGGCAAGCCGCCACGGAGCGCTCGCTCACGCTGTTGCTCGAAAAAGAATTTGGCGTGCGCGTCCTCGCGCTTCCGCCCGGCGCCGATCCCGATAAATACATCAAGGAACAAGGCGCCGAGAACTACGCCAAGCGCTTGCGCGAGGCCCCGTCCTATTTCGACTATCTGATTGCGCGCGCCCGCGCCATGCCTCGCACCACGCCGGAAGGCAAACTGGCCGCGCTGAATTTCCTGATGCCGTACGCGCAGCGAATCCCGAGCAGTCTTCTGCGCTCCGAAATCGCCTCCAAAATCGCATCCGAACTTCGCGTCGAAGAACCCGTCTTGCGCGAAGCTCTTCGCCGTGCGGTTTCCGAACGCCGCAGCGAAGTGAGAACAAAGCCGGAGCTGGTACGTCCTGCGGTGCGCCCGGTCGAGCGCCGCCTGATGCAAATGCTGGTCGAAGCTGAAGGCTTTCGCGAGCAACTCGCATCACGTATCCGGGAAAGTCAATGCCACAAAGGCCTTGAGACCGAGCGAATCTTCGAAGTCCTGATCGAAGCCGTGTCCTCCGGCGGCCACCTTGATCCGGCCGCACTGGCCGAATCGCTTTCAGAACGGGATCGCCAGCTCTTGTTCGAAGTCCTTTTTAAGCAGGCGCAAGAACCGAGGTGGGAAGAGGCGGAATCGTGCCTGGTTGAACTGGAATGCGGAAGGATGGAAGAAAAACTGACCGAGCTAGGCCGCCAGATTGCGGCGCTTGCGCCGGGCGAAAAAGGCTTGGATCTTCAAGGCCAGTTCATGCATCTAAAGAAAGAACTGGCAAGACTGAAGGGCCATCAGCCAATCATAGACGGGGCGAATCGCTCTTGACCCAAGCCAAGACTTCCTGGCCAGTTCCCTGAAGGCAAGATCTCGCAACTTCCTAGTAATGAGCCATTTTCTGCAATCGAATGGCGCGGACAATAACGCAATTGACGTTTCCTTGCCTTCGACGCTATGCTTGCAGGGTTTGGGGCGAAACGGACTGCCCACTCCTTGCATCTCATAGTATGAGTGCTGGTTGCGCGGTGGGATGTGGACGATTTGGGCGCGGGAGCGGAAACACTAGTACGTCTTCGTTGTGCGAAGCCATCGGTATTATCCGTCATAATTGCTAGACATCTCGTCGCTCGGAGTCTCATCTCCCCTTGAGCGTGCGATTTTGAATTGAGCTTTTGCGCGGCCCTGCGCCGCCTCTGAGGAGTCGAACGTGCCGTTGGCGATTGAGGAAAAATACGATCAGGTTCGTCAGCTCATCAATATGGGCAAGGAACGCGGTTACCTTCTCTATGATGAGGTGAACGATATTCTTCCGGCGGAAGTCCATTCCTCCGAGGAAATCGACGACCTTCTTTCCACGTTCGAGCGCTACGGCATCGACGTGTACGAGGATTTGTCGAGCGCCAAAGCCGCTCTGGCGGCTGGCGAAGCAGGAGAAACCGCCGAGCCTGCCAAGGAAGAGCCGTCCTCCGCGGCCACCGAGGAAGTCGACCTCGATCTGACTCCCGGCGCGCTCGAAAAAACCAACGATCCCGTCCGCATGTACTTGCGGGAAATGGGCACAGTGCCGCTGCTTACCCGCGAAGGCGAAGTCACCATCGCCAAACGCATTGAGCGCGGCCAGAACCTCGTTCTGAAAACCATCACGCGCTCTCCGGTCGTCCTCAAGGAAATCCTGGCCATTGGCGACGATCTCCGCACCGGCGCTCGTTCCATCAAGGAAATCGTCCAATTCGACGATGAAGAACTGACCGAAGAAAAAGTCGCCAACAAGACCAAGCAGACCCTCAAGCAAATTGACCGCGTCGCCAAGTTGTACCTCGCGGCTCTCAAGCAGGCGCTGAAGCTCGAGCGCACTCCAAAGTCCAAGCGGCGTCCGTATCTGCGCGCGCGCTACACGCTTTCACGCACGCGCATCGAGATGTCCAATCGCGTCCGCGAAATCGACTTTAACCCGTTCGAGCGCAAGCGGCTGATCGACAAAATCCGCCAGACCGTCGAACGCGTCCACACCCTGGAACGCGAAACCACCAAGCTCGAGCGCCGCGTCGATGCGTCCAAAGGCGACGTTCTCGCCGAAGCCCGGCGCGACCTAAAGGACCGCCGCACCGAGCTTCGCGAAATCGAGGTGTCCAGCGAAGTCAGCCCGCAAGAGCTCAAGCGCACTCTGCAGATTATTGTTCGCGGAGAAATTGAAGCGGAGCAGGCCAAGAAGGAACTGATCGAGGCCAACCTTCGCCTCGTCGTTTCCATCGCCAAAAAATACACCAACCGCGGCTTGCAGTTTCTCGACCTGATTCAGGAAGGGAACATCGGCCTGATGAAGGCCGTCGACAAATTCGAGTGGCGCCGTGGCTACAAATTTTCCACCTACGCGACCTGGTGGATTCGCCAGGCCATCACGCGCGCCATTGCCGATCAGGCGCGCACCATTCGCATCCCTGTGCACATGATCGAAACCATCAACAAGCTTGTGCGCACCAGCCGCCAATTGGTGCAGGAGCTGGGCCGCGAGCCCACTTCCGAAGAAATTGCCAAGCGCATGGACATCCCCGTGTCCAAGGTGCGCAAAATCCTGAAAATTGCGCAGGAGCCCATTTCCCTCGAAACGCCCATCGGAGAAGAGGAAGATTCGCATCTGGGCGATTTCATCGAAGACAAGGCCGTTGTCTCGCCTTCCGATGCCGTCATCAATTTGAGTTTGAAGGAACAAACTTCTTCCGTGCTGAAAACGCTGACGCCGCGCGAGGAAAAAGTCATCAAGATGCGTTTTGGTTTGGATGACGGCAGCGAGCACACCCTGGAAGAAGTCGGCCAGTCCTTCGCCGTCACCCGCGAACGAATCCGCCAGATCGAAGCCAAAGCCTTGCGCAAGCTGCGCCATCCTTCGCGTTCGCGCAAGCTGCGCGCTTTCCTCGAAGGCTCCGCAAACGAATTCTAATTCCTCCCGCGCGGTTTACTTGCCGCGCGGATTCACGACTTCAAAATACGCGCCGCAGGCGGCGATGTGCCGTTTGGAATTCTGCGGGTCGTAGAACACGAAAACGGCCATGCCTTTATCGAGCAAGCGGGTGAAATCGTTTGCGGAGCCGGAAAGCGTTTGGCCTGCAGCGTCCTGAAATTCATACCTGACTGCGGAATTGTTCTTGAAGCGCCTTTGATCCGTCACGCGGCCCACCGCGACTTCTCCGTTTATGAGCAGATCCTGATCCCGCATCATTCTGCTCCGGACAAAAAATGGAATGGTCGCGACGCCTACAGCGACGCAAGCCAGAAAGATTTCCTGCCCGTGGAATCCCGCAAAAGAATGCGTGCTATACCAAACTCTGTAGAGGTTCCGAATCAGGATTGCCTCGAAGACGAAAACGGCAAATAGAATGAGGGTCAGCGACGTCTTGCCGCGCGGACTCAGGCCCACCGGGCGCGGCGGAGGAATCGACAACAGGAACTTTTCTTTTTCGGCCTTCCTGTCAATGGCGCTCTCTGCCGCGCCCGCATTTCGGGCGGCGGACGGACCGATATTTCGGCCTCGGCTTTGCCCGCGCAGTTGCCGCAATCCTTGAGCAGCGCCTGCGAACACCATGCCAAGCAACAGCACCGGAAGCGTCGCCAAGAGAATGGCTCCCGCCCAGTTGTGATCCCGGATTCCCAGCCCGATAATTCCCATCAAGTCGAAAATCACGATCAGCGCCGGTACCAGCCACTGCACGCGGACGAGTCGCCGTTCCGCCGCATCGCGATTCCAGTCGCATTGCGCGCAATAGGACCGCCCCATCGCTGGGATCGTTGCCGCGCCGCACTTCGGACATTTCATTTGCGCCATAGAAAATTCCCAAGCCAAAATTCGCGCCGGCTTAGGCCATACGATTATCATAGCTTCATGGCTGCGCTTCTCGAACTCGAGAATTTCAAAGTGCAGCTGCCCACGCCCGGGGGCTGGATCCGGCCCGTAAACGAAGTATCTTTTGCGATCGAGGAAGGCGAGGTGCTGGGCCTGGTGGGCGAATCCGGCTGCGGCAAGACCATGCTCTCGCTCGGACTGATGGGCCTGGAGCCGCACGGCGCGCGTCGCAGCGGCCGGGCTTGGCTCGGAATTTCGCGCGATGGCGTTGCCGCACGCGTCAATCTTGCCGCGATGGCAGGCGATGGAATGCGCAAGCTGCGCGGCCGCGAAATCGCCATGATTTTCCAGGAACCGATGACCGCGCTCGATCCCGTGATGCGCATCGGCGCGCAAATCGACGAAGCCATCCGCGTTCACGAGCCGCGATTGCCACGAGCCGAGACTCGCCGCCGCGTCATCGAATCGCTCGAACTTGCCGCCGTGCCCCAGCCTGGCGTCCGCGCGCGCCAATTTCCCCATCAGCTTTCGGGAGGTCTGCGCCAGCGCGCCATGATCGCCATGGCCCTTTCCATGCGGCCGCGCCTGCTCATCGCCGACGAACCGACCACCGCGCTCGACGTCACCGTGCAAAAACAGATCATCGAGCTGCTCATCCGCCTCTGCAAAGAGCTGCATCTTGCGCTGCTTTTCATCACGCATGATCTGGGCGTGGTGGCGCAGATCGCCCGTCGCGTCGCGGTGATGTACGCCGGACGCATCGTCGAGGTCGGGCCAACGCTTGAAGTTCTTGCGCACCCGAGCCATCCCTATACCGCCGGCCTGCTCCGCGCGGCGCCGCGCCTCGAAGGAAAGAAGTTCGCCCCGATTCCCGGAGCTGTTCCTAAGCTCGACGATTTGCCGCCCGGCTGCGCCTTCGCTCCGCGCTGCGAATATCACCGCCACGAGTGCGACGCGGCCGTACCCGATTTGCGCGCAGCTTCACCGGACCATCTTGCCCGTTGTATTCTCGTGCCATGACTTCTTCGTCCGAGCAAATCAACCAAGAAAAACAAATGGCGTTGGTCCGCGACCGTTTTACCCGCACCGCTGGAGTCTTCGCCGATTATGTCTTGAACGAACGTGTCTTCGAGGCCGAGCGTTTGCTGCGACTGGTGGCGCCTCGCGGTTCGGAACGCGCTCTCGATGTTGCTTGCGGGCCTGCGACGCTGGCGCGCATTTTCGCGCCGCATGTCCGCTGGATCGGCGGTTTGGACCTGACCCCGGCGATGCTGGAGCGCGCTCGCCGCGAAGCTGTCGAGCGAGAGCTGTCGAATTTTTGCGCCATTCGCGGCAATGTCTTGCAGATGCCGTTTCGCGATGATTCCTTCGACATCGTCGTGACCAGCTACAGCATTCACCACCTCGCCGACGCTGCTGTAGGCCTTCGCGAAATTGCGCGCATTCTGAAGCGCGGCGGCAGCTTTGGCATGTTGGATATGATTGTCTCCGAGAATCCGGCGGTAGCGCGGGCATGCAACGACATCGAAATCGCGCGCGACGCCTCGCACACGCGCACCCTGCCGGTGAGCGAATTCGACCAATTGCTGGCCTCTTTCGGCCTTCGCATTCGCGCTCGCGAAATCATCGAGCACCCGCGCACATTGGATCAGTGGATGCGCACCGCCGGATGGAAGCGCGGCGACGCGGAATACGAAGCCACGCGAAATCTTCTCGAAGCCTCCATGGCCAACGATACCGCCGGCCTGCGCGCGAGATTCCTTGACGAGCCGCCGCAAGGTGCTGCTGACGCTCGCCCCGACATCGAGTTGGTGCACACCGCGCTGTATCTCTCGGCGGAAAAGCGGTGACCGGCTCCGCGCCGCTCCTCGAAGCCCGCAATTTGCGCAAAGCCTTCGTCGTTTCCGGCGCAGCCTGGGAAAACTCCAAGGGTCGCGCCCAAGCCGTCGATGACGTCAGCTTGGAAATCGAGCGCGGCGAAATCTTCGGCATTGTTGGTGAATCCGGCTGCGGGAAAACGACTCTTGCGCGCATGCTCCTGCGCCTGGTCGAGCCTGACTCCGGCGAAATCCGTTTCGCCGGTGAAGATTGGCTCGCCGCAAGCGGCGCGCAGATGCGCAAGATTCGCCGCCGCATGCAAATGGTTTTTCAGGATCCGATGGCCTCGCTCGATCCGCGTATGCGCGTGGAAGCCATCGTCAGCGAGCCGCTCGAAATTCACGAACCCACGCTTGGACAAACGGAACTTCGCGCCCGCGTCGCGCAAGCGCTCGAAGCGGTTGGCTTGGGCGCGGACATTCTTCGGCGCTACCCTCACGAATTCTCCGGCGGTCAGCGCCAGCGCATCGGCATCGCTCGCGCATTGATTCTGCACCCCGACCTGATCATCGCCGACGAGCCGGTCTCTTCCCTGGATGTTTCCATCGGCGCGCAGATCCTCGAATTGCTGGAGCGCCTGCAGCGTGAATTCTCTCTCACGCTGCTGCTGATTTCGCACAACTTGCCTATCGTCGCGCAGCTCGCGTCGCGCGTTGCCGTCATGCAAGCGGGCCGATTTGTCGAAAGCGGACCCGCCGGCCAAGTCCTCTCCACACCCGCCCATCCGTATACGCAAAGCCTCCTCGCCGCTGTGCCCAAACTCCCTGTCTGAGAGCGCTATTCCGGCGCTCGGATTTGCGCTAGACTCCGCGAAGAAACTTTTCGCCTTCTCACGCGTAGTGGATGGATGCGAGCGAATACGAATCGTTCGCGGGAGGAATGACTATGGCTGCCACGACTGCCGCGGTTCCCGAAGCTCCGCAATCCATGGGCGCATTTGCGCGAGTCATTGGCGCGATTGTCAGTCCGCGCGCGACCTTCCGGGATATCGCCCGCAAACCCGGCTGGCTGCTGCCCGTTTTGATCTTCGTCGTTCTCAATGTGTCGGTCACCGCGACCTTCGGCTACCATGTCGGCTGGCGGGCGTTCATGGAGAAGCAAAATGAGCAGAACCGCTCGACGGCGCAGCGCATGGCGCAGATGAAGCCCGAGCAACGCGAACACATGATCGAAATGCAGGTCAAAGCTGCGCCCATCGTCGGCTACGCATTCGGAGTGATTGTTTTTCCTCTCATTGTGTTGGTGATTGCGGCGATATTCATGGGCATCTTCAACGCGACGGCGGGTGCTGGAATCGACTTGAAAACGTCGTTTGGCATTGTGAGTCATGCTTGGCTGCCGTTCGTCATTGCCGGTCTTTTAGGCATACTGGTCATATTTCTCAAACCTCCCGATACCGTAAACATCCAGAACCTGGTGGCGTCCAACATTGGCGCCCTGCTCAGCAATAAGGCGCCCCTGTGGCTCCAAACACTGTGCACGTCGCTCGATGTGTTCACCTTTTGGGTTCTTGGTCTGATGGCATTTGGTTATTCGCTCGCACGGCCCAAGAAGATCACCATGGGCACAGCACTCGCCTGGATTGTCGGAGTTTGGCTGGTCTTCATTCTGATTCGGACCGGGTTGGTCGCGATGATCTCCTGATACACTCGGCGGATGGCGTTTCGTTTTGAAGTTCTGCACACCGATCCCAGCGGCGCGCGCCTCGGCCGCCTGGAAACCCCGCATGGCGTAATCGAAACGCCCGCCTTCATGCCGGTGGGCACCCTCGGCAGCGTCAAGGGACTCACCCAGGAATCTCTCGAATCCATCGGCGCGCAAATCATTCTCGCCAACACCTATCATCTATTCCTGCGTCCCGGCGCGCCGCTCATCCAGGAAATGGGCGGCCTGCACAAGTTCATGTCCTGGCCGCATCCGATTCTTACCGATTCCGGCGGCTATCAAGTCTTCAGCCTCGCTGACCTGCGCAAAGTCACCGACGACGGCGTCGCGTTCCGCTCGCACATCGACGGCTCGTCGCACTTCTTGTCGCCGGAGAAGGCGCTGGAGGTTCAGATCGCGCTGGGCTCAGACATCATCATGGTCCTCGACGAATGCATCGAGTCTTCGACGGATCAAGCCCGCGCCAGCGCTGCTGCAGCGCGCACTCTCGCGTGGGCGAAGCGCTCGCTCGCTTACTTCAGCGAGCATGGTGACGCGCAGCGGCAAATGATGTTTGGAATCGTGCAGGGCGGCGCCCACCGCGAGCTTCGGCGCAAGTGCGCCGACGACATGGTCGCGCTCGATTTTCCCGGATACGCCATCGGCGGCTTAGCGGTTGGCGAGCCGCACCAAACGACTTGCGAAATCACCGCCGAAGTTGCTTCTCGTTTGCCCGCGGACAAGCCTCACTACCTGATGGGCGTCGGCCGTCCCGAGCAGATCGCTGACTACGTCGCGCGCGGCGTGGACATGATGGATTGCGTCTTGCCGACTCGCGGCGCGCGCCACGGCTGCCTGTTCACATGGCAAGGCCGCCTGCTCATTAAGAACGCGCGTTATGCGAACGATCCGCGTCCGATCGCTCCGGATTGCGCATGTCCCACGTGCCGCCGCTATTCGCGCGCGTACTTGCGCCATCTTTTTGTCTCCCACGAAATTCTCGGAGCAACTCTCAACACCCTCCACAACGTCTACTTTTACCTTGACATCATGGCGAAAATCCGCAAGTCTATCCGTTTTGGGAACCTCCTGGGATTCAGTTCAGAGCTTCAGGCTCGTCTCGAAACGAGTGTCTCCGACTAGCGCGCGGCTCGTCCCGTCGAGCCAGTGATCGTCGGACAGGCGTGAACGGCATTCTCGGGAGCAACGTTTTTGGGTCATCGTCTCTTCTTAGAGATGTTCGCGGTCGCCGGGAGTAAACTAGATTGATGTCGCACAGCCCTTCGTTTGACCTTTCTTTGGTGGCGCAGCAGTCCGCGAGCGGCCTGGTCGCTATCCTTCCGTTCATTCTGATTCTGGTCATCTTGTACGTCCTGATGATTCTTCCCGCGCAGCGCCGCCAAAAGAAGCTTGCGGCCATGATTTCGGCCTTGAAGAACGGCGACAAGGTCATCACCAACGGTGGAATTTACGGCACCGTGATGGGGCTCGATAATGAATCGGTCCAGCTTCGCATCGCCGAGCAAGTGAAAATTCGCGTCGCGCGCAGCGCCATTGCCGGGCTGCAGCCTGAAGCGAAGGAGAGTTAGTCGCCCTCGATGGAGTCCAATCTCAAGTGGAAAGCGCTTTTTATCCTGGTCGTGGTGCTCATTTGTCTCTACGCCCTCTTTGGCTTTCCGTCGTTTCCCACCTCGTGGGCCCAGGTAAAGGATAATTTCTCGAATCGCATGCAGCTCGGACTCGACCTGCGCGGCGGCAGCCATCTTGTTTTGCAGGTGCAGGTGCAGGAAGCGGTCGCCACTCACACGGACCAGACTTTTGACGCACTCCAGGATCAGCTTCACAAGCAGAACATCACCACCGGTGAAGTTCGCGAACTCAACAGCACGCAAATTCTGATCCGCAACGTCGCTCCTGCTTCCACCGGTTCTTTGCAAGCCCTCGTGCAGAATCAATTCCCCGACTTTACGATTTCGCAGGCTGCCGGCGAGCAGAATGGCTTTTTGCTTTCCATGAAAAGCACGGTTGTTTCTGACATCGATCAGCAGACGATGGACCA
Source organism: Candidatus Acidiferrales bacterium (assembly GCA_049281095.1). GTDB lineage: Bacteria > Acidobacteriota > Terriglobia > Acidiferrales > UBA7541 > DAHUXN01. The sequence continues at coordinate 159,576 of JBAPRL010000058.1, read as the reverse complement.
GTCGCTCGAGACCATCCGCCGCCGCATCAGCGGATTAGGCCTGAAGGAGCCCAACGTGGCGCCGACCGGTCGCGGCCAAAATGAAATTCTGGTCGAACTTCCCGGCGAGGGCGATCCCACGCGCGCCAAACAGATCATTCAGGCGGGCGGCCAGTTGAAGTTGCAGCTCGTCCTCGATGACAACCCGTATCCGTCCGAAGCGGCGGCACTCGCCGCGCACGGTGGCGTCTTGCCGCTGGACAGCCAGCTCGTTCCCGGCAAAGTAGATACCGCGGCCGGCCAATCGGGCGCCGTGGGTTGGTATCTGCTGAATCGTTCTCCGATTGTGACGGGATCGGACCTAAAGCACGCGACGCCTGGGCCGGACGGCAACCAGCCAGGGTTCTACCAAGTGAACTTTTGGCTTTCCAGCGAGGCCGCCAAGCGCTTTGGTCCATTCACGGCAGCCGACATTGGCCGCCATATGGCCATTGTTCTCGACAACCAAGTCCAGAGCGATCCCGTGATTAACGGGCGGATCGACGATCAGGGAGAAATCGAAGGAAATTTCACGCAGCAACAGGCCGAGGATCTGTCGGAAATCCTGAACGCCGGCGCTCTTCCGGCATCCATCAAGTATCTCGAAGAGCGCACCATCGGCCCTTCCCTAGGGGCGGATTCTATCCGTGAAGGCGTGCAGGCCTCGATCGCCAGCCTCATCGCCGTCTGGATTTTCTTGGTGGTCTATTACCGGCTGAGCGGCATCAACGCCGTCGTGGCTCTTTTGCTTAACTTGGTCATCCTGATTGCATTTATGGCCGTCTCGGGTGCAACGCTCACTCTGCCGGGCATCGCCGGCGTTGTATTGACCATAGGCATGGGTGTCGATTCCAACGTGCTCGTGTTTGAGCGCATTCGAGAGGAACTGCGCGCCGGCAAGGCCAATGCCTCGGCTGTGGACATCGGCTTCGACAAAGCGTTCTTGACCATTATCGATACCCATATCACCACGCTCGTTTCCGCGGCTTTTCTTTTCCTGTTCGGAAGCGGCCCGGTGAAGGGTTTTGCGATCACCCTGACCATCGGTCTTCTCGCGAACCTGTTCACGTCCGTGTGGGTGTCACGCGTCATCTTCGATTGGCATCTATCACGTATGGGTCGTGAGGCGGAGCTTAGTATATAAGCTTATTTTTCACGGATATATGGCAGGGAGGCGCAATTGAATCGCCAGCGTGCCGTTTTGGGAACATTTTTTTGCCCTCGGTGTCTAACTCAGCAAGGATAAGAGTCGACTATGGAGTTTTTTCACGAACCTAAGATCGACTGGATGGGCAAGGCGAAGTATTTCGCTGCCCTTTCTCTGTGCCTTTTGGTGATTGGCGCCGTCGCCGCGATTTACCATGGCGGCCTTCACTACGGCATCGATTTCAAGGGCGGCACCATGGTCATCGTGCGCTTTTCCTCTGCCCCTCCGATTGGCAAGATTCGCAGCGCCCTGGACGCCGCCGGCCTCAAGAATAATGAAGTCACCAGCAGCAGCGACATCTCCAATGCAAGTTCCAGAAATGACGTCATGATTCGCGTTGAGCAGAATGGCGAAGGTGAAGACGCCCTGAACGCCGCGAAACAGACCATCCTGACGGCCCTCCAGAAGAATTTTGGCGTGCCAACCAGCTCCAAGCCGGATTTCAATGCCATCGGCGCGCCGGATCTTGCCAACTATCTCACTCAGCGCGATCCGTTGCTCCTTCAAACAGCCGCGGGCGACCGTTACACGCAGTTGGCGCAAGCGCTTATCGCTGCGCGCGACCGGGACCATAGCGGAATTGTCACGAATTTCGACCAACTGAGCGGTGTGGGCGGCGGAAATCCCGCGGTCATCGCGGCTCTCAAGGGCGGATATTCGCTCAACGATTTCAGCATCTTGAACGCGCAGGTCGTTGGCCCCACGGTTGGCGCGCAGTTACGCCGCCAAGCGATCTACGCCACCCTTTATGCCCTGGCAGGCATGTTGATTTACGTCGCCTTTCGCTTCGAATGGATCTATGGAACCGCAGCGGTTATCGCCGTCTTTCACGACGTACTGATCACTCTCGGATTCTTCTGCCTGTTCTACGACAAGTTTGAGATTTCTCTTACGGTCATCGCCGCCCTGTTGACCTTGGTCGGCTACTCCATGAACGACACCATCGTCATCTTCGATCGCGTGCGCGAAAATCTGCGCTTGATGCGCCGCGAACCGCTCACGGTCATCATCAATCGCTCCATTAACCAGACACTTTCTCGGACCATCCTTACCAGCGGCCTTACTTTTCTTACGGTCTTTCTTCTCTTTGTTTTTGGCGGTCAGGTTCTGCGCAGTTTCTCCTTTGCTATGGTTGTTGGAGTTGTGATAGGTACCTACTCAAGTTTTGGTATTGCGGCTCCGATTGTGGTGATTTGGAATAAATGGCGTGGCCACGGTGCCACGCTGCCGGTGGCGTCTTCGGCGGAAAAGCGCGCGGAGAAGCGGTTGGCAACAGCTCGGAGGTAAACCATGTTCGACGATCTTGTCGAGTCAACGAGCAAGAAAAAAACCAACAAAGTCTGGAGCGTGTGGCTCTCCGCTCTGATTCAGGCGCTTATCCTGGGCGTGCTGATTTTGATTCCGCTGATCTATACCAGCGCGCTGCCCAAGGCCCTGATGACCACTTTTCTGGTCGCCCCGCCTCCGCCGCCGCCGCCGCCTCCTCCTCCCACGGTTGTTCACACTGTCGTACGTCCCAAGTTTGTCTCCGGCAAGCTTCTAGCTCCCACCGTCATTCCAAAGAAGATTCAAATGATTCATGAGGAGCCTCAGCCGGACGTTGGCGCGGTCAGCGGAGTCATCGGTGGTGTTCCCGGAGGTTCGGCGGACGGCGCCTTGGGTGGCATTATTGGAGGCACGGGCGGATTGCCGCCGCCGCCGAAGCCGACGGCGCCTCTTAGAATTGGCGGAAACGTGATGTCCGCGAAGCTCATCAATGGGCCGAAGCCGTCCTATCCACAAATCGCGAAAATGGCCCATGTTTCAGGAACCGTGGTGCTGCACGCCATCATTGCGGAAGACGGCACCATTCAACAACTGACGTTCCTTTCCGGGCCCGCGCTTCTCAAGCAGGCCGCAATGGACGCGGTCAGACAGTGGCGCTACGCGCCCACCATGCTTAACAACCAGCCGACGAAGGTTGATACGACGATCTCCGTTGTTTTCGACCTCGACGGCGGCTAATTCCGGGGAATTTCCTGGCGGGTTCTTGCCCCGCCGGAATTGCCCAGTTGCTTTGGGGGACAAGAGGCGGCTGGCGTTTGCCGCCAAAACGCTTTTCGATAATTCGGAGGAGGAAAGAACATCATGGTTGCAAATCTTCTGTGGGCTACCGTCCTATTCTTCCAGGAGGGTGGTGGTGGCGGCGGGGCGGTGAGTTGGGACTTGCGGAGCATGTGGCACACGATGGACCTTCCCGCAAGAATCGTCGTTATTATTCTCTTTATTATGTCTGCCTGGTCGGTCGGCATAATGATTGATCGTTGGCTCATGTACAGTGCCGCACGCAAACAGTCTCGCGTCTTCGTGCAGCAGGTCGCCGGCGCTCTCAAAGACAACAAGCTCGACGAAGCTATTTCCATTGCCGAGCGTAACAAGAAGAGCCACATCGCCAAGGTTGTCGCCACCGGGCTCTCCGAGTTTCAGGCGGCCTCCGCTCAGGTTGCCGACGAGGAAGTCATCGAAGCTGCCAAGCGCGGCCTCGAACGCTCCGTCGCCATCGTCCATGCGGAAATGAAGCGCGGTCTTTCCGGCTTGGCTACCATCGGCGCCACGGCGCCTTTCGTGGGCCTCTTCGGAACCGTCATGGGCATCATCGGCGCGTTCAAAGGCATCGCGGCGCAGCATGCCAGCGGTCTTTCCGCGGTTGCCGGTGGTATCGCGGAAGCCTTGGTCACCACGGCTCTCGGCTTGCTCGTCGCCGTGCCTGCGGTGTGGACCTACAATTACTTCACCAACAAAGTCGAAGCCTTCGACGTCGAGATGGACAACTCTTCGATGGAGCTGGTCAACTACTTCATCACCCGCCGAGGCGGAAGGAAGTAAGCAATGGCCTACAAACCCAAAGTAGGAAGTATAATGGCGGCCCCCAACGTTATTCCCATGGCCGACATCATGCTCGTCCTGCTGATCATCATGATGGTCATCACCCCCATGCTGCAGAATCGGCAGTTGGTGGATATGGCCAGGGCCAAAAACTGGGAGAATATGCCCGCTGCGGAACGCGACGATGCCGTCGTCGTAGCCGTCACTCGCGACGGCAACTATTACCTCGGCAACAACGAGATCGCCCTCAACCAGATCACTTCAACGGTAGAGGATAAGATCGCCAATAAGCTCGACAAAACTGTTTACGTCCGCGCCGACGAAAATGCGAAGTACGGTGACGTCAAGAAAATCGTCGACGCCGTTCGCGATGCGGGCGTGGATAACGTGGGCTTGCTGACGCTCAAGGATGAATCGGGCGCTCCGCCGCCCCCAGCTACTCCGGGTACCCCTTAGGGAGGAGGTCTCGCAATGGGAATTTCAGTAGGACATCACGGCACTTCCATGTCGGAGCCGAACATCGTTCCCTTGATCGACGTTCTGCTCGTGCTGATCATTATTTTCATGGCCATCACGCCCACCACGCCGACAGGAATGAACGCCCTTGTGCCCCAGCCTCCGCCGAAGAATCAGAAACAGCAGCCGCCCGACGACCGGACCATCGTTGTCCAGGTCAGTGCGGATGGCAAGGTCATGATCAATCAGACCCCGATCGCGTGGAATGATCTCGGCTCGCAGCTCGCGGACGTTTTTAAGATCCGCGCCGATAAGACTGCCTTCGTCAAGGGCGAGGACGATACGTCTTTCGGGTATGTGGCTCGCGCGATCGATATCATGCGGGGCGCTGGGATCACCAATGTCGGCTTGATCACGGCCAAAATGGAGGCTGGACAATAGCTTTTGCGTCCGGGTGCGCCCGGGCGCTTCCCCAACCGGCCCTCTGCCTTTCTTGGTGTGCGCTTGCAACTTGGCGCTCCTTCGCTTGGCAAAGCAACGGGCCGGTCGGTCACAAATAAACGAGGAGAGAGGGATGGAACGGAAATCCCATGCTGTTCCGGTTTTTGTCTTGCTGGCGGTGGCCTTCAGCTTCAGTATGGCTGGCTGCGCCAAACTGAAAGCCCGAGACGATCTGAATAAAGGTGTGGAAGCTTATAAGAACGCGCAGTTCGATGCCGCCGTTGAGGATTTCAAGGAAGCGAAGGAACTGGACCCTAAGCTGATGAATGCGCGGCTTTATTTGGCCCAGGCCTACGCCCAGCAATATATCCCCGGAGCTCCCTCCGACGAAAACAAACGCAACGGCGAGCAAGCCATTACCGAATGGAAAGAAGTTCTCGAGAGCGATCCCAACAATCTCACGGCTATCGGCGGGATCGGTTCCATGCTCTACAACATGGCTTCCACTCCGTTTAACCGCGACATGATGGAGCAGGCCAAGACCTATCAGGAGAAGGCCATCTCCATCAATCCAAGCGATGCGCAGGCCTACTACTGGGTCGGCGTTCTCGATTACTGGATCGCCTACCGCACCAATGCCCAGTTGCGCACCGACTATAATGCGAAGGCTAAGAAGCCCATCCGGCCGCCTGATCCGCTGCCTCCTGCTGTTAGAGACCAGTTTATCCAGCAAGAGGGCCCGACTGTGGAGGACGGCATCACGGATCTCCAGCATGCCATCCAGATCAACCCCGATTACGCAAACGCCATGGCCTACTTGAACCTCCTTCTGCGCCAGAAGGCGGACATGGAAACAAGTCCGGATGCTCGCCAGGCCGATCAGAAGCAGGCCGACGATCTTCTCGAGAAGGTCAAAGAAATCAATCAGAAGCAGATGACCGCGCCCCCTTCCGGCACGCAGTAGCGGTCCGCGTTCTTTGAACACCTGAACCCGGCTGGCTCCCGGAAGCCAGTTGGGTTCGTACCTCTTACCGCACTTTCCAGTCGTTGCCCTCGCTCCGCGGTGAAACGTCCGCCCTTTCGGCGTACAATGAGGAAACTGTGAGCCCTGAACAAAAGCCGATCGCCGATGCCAGCGCGCAGCGCGTTCTCGATTTGCGTTTCGTGGAGCTCATGGACAAGGTTCGGCGCAACCGTCCCGGCGACGACCTAGACCTCCTCCGCCGCGCCTACGACTTCGCATCCGAGCAGCATCGCTCCCAGCATCGCGAGTCCGGCGACCTGTATTTATCTCATCCGCTTGCAGTTGCGGGCGTTTTGGCGGACATGAAACTCGATGTCACCACGCTTTGCGCCGCCCTGCTTCACGACATCGTCGAAGACACCAGAATCCCCATTGAGAAGATAACCGAGATGTTTGGTGCGGACGTTGCCCGCGTCGTCAGCGGCGCGACCAAAATCAGCCGCATTGACTTGCTTGCTCCCGAGGCGCGCCAGGCCGAGAACGTCCGCAAAATGCTCCTGGCCATGGTCAACGACGTTCGCGTCATTCTGGTCAAGCTGGCCGATCGTCTGCACAATATGCGTACCCTGGAGTACCTGGCCACTGATCGCCAGGAGCGCATCGCCCGCGAAACCCTCGAAATCTACGCCCCTGTCGCGAACCGCCTGGGCATGGGCCTGATACGCGGTGAGCTCGAGGATCTGGCCTTTCGTTATCTGGAGCCCTCTGCTTTCTTTGAGCTGCAGAAGAAAGTAATCTCAAAACACAAAATCCAGGAAAAGTTCCTTCATGAAGTTCAGGATGCCATTCGCAAGAAGATGGTCGAAAACGGCATTCCTGCGGAGGTCGAAGGCCGCACCAAAGGGCTTTTCTCGCTTCACCAGAAAATGCTTCGCCAGCAGCGCTCCATCGACCAGGTCTACGATCTCATGGCCGTGCGCGTCATCACCGACACCGAAAAGAACTGCTACGCGGCCCTTGGCGTGGTCCATCAGATCTGGCGCCCGGTGCCCGGCCGCTTCAAAGACTATATCGCCATGCCGCGGCCCAATCTTTATCAGTCCCTGCACACCACTGTCATTCACTCGGGCCAGGCGTTCGAAATTCAGATCCGCACCCAGGAAATGCACCGTATCGCCGAGCAAGGCGTCGCCGCGCACTGGAAGTACAAAGACGGCCACGGTCCCTCCGGCCGGCCCGGCGCGGATGTTGACGAGCAGCGTGACGACCAGCGCGTCCTCTGGATGCGCCAGCTCATTGAATGGGTGCAGGAAATGGAAGAGCCCAGCGAATTCCTCTCCACGCTCAAAGTCGACCTCTATCCGGAGGAGGTTTACACTTTCTCCCCGAAGGGCCGCGTCGTCGTCCTGACTCGCGGCTCTACTCCCGTCGATTTCGCCTATTCCATCCACACCGAAGTGGGCCACCAGTGCGCGGGAGCGAAGGTGAATGGGCAAATCGTTCCCTTGCGCCACGTGCTTACCAATGGCGATGTGGTCGAGATCATCACGCAAAAAGGCCATGAACCCAGCCGCGACTGGCTGAAGTTCGTCCAGACCTCCCGCAGCCGCAGCAAAATTCGCCACTGGATTAACCTCCACGAACGCGAAGAAGCAACCGTCGTCGGCCGCCGCCTTCTGGAACGGGAAGCCCGGAATTGTGGCCTCAGCCTGAAGAAAATTTCTGCCGAGGATTGGCAGCGCGTCGCTTCCGAATATGGCTGCGGTCGCGTCGAAGACCTGCACGCGGATCTAGGCTACGGCAAATGGTCGGCGCGCCAGGTTCTGGCGAAGGCGTCGGGTCAGACTCTCGCCGAATCTACAGAAGAAAAGCCCGCCAAGATTGTTTCTACCGTCAAGCGCATGCTCGGCATGCAGCAAGCCACCATTCAGGTTCGCGGCCACGACGATTTGATGGTCTACCGCGCCAAATGCTGTAATCCCATTCCTGGCGACGACATTGTCGGCTACGTCACCCGCGGCCGGGGCGTCGCCGTCCACTCGACCGCCTGCCCCAACGTCCAGAATCTTTTGTACGAAACGGAACGCCGCATCGCCGCGGAATGGGCCGGCGCGGCGGAGACAATTTTCCCGGTGCGTCTCCGCATCCTCACCGAAGACCGTCCCGGCATGCTCGCGGAAGTCACCGCCGCCATCAGCGTCGCCGAAGCCAATATCCGCACTCTCGAAAGCGTCGGCGAGCATTTGCATGCGCGCATTGAAATTGCCCTGGACGTGCGCGACCGCAAGCAGCTCGAAAAGATCCTTTTGCAGATCAAGAAAATCCCCGGCGTCTTCGATATCGAACGCGTTTACAACGTTTAGCGCCCGGCCCTCCGCCGTTCCTGACTCGCATTATCGTTTCCGACATCGCCGCGCCGCAATGGCCGTCCGCGCAGCTACAATTTCAATGGATATGTGTCACCTCCCCCTTCCCGGTGCCTGTCCGCGTCGCACTGCGTCGCGCCGGATATCCCTGCTCGTGCTTCTTGCGGCGTGCTGTCTACTTCTTGGCTGTCATCATGTCGCCCAGTTGGACACCACCGCTCTCGACACCTCCGGCTTGAATTTCACCTCGATTCAAACTCTCCGGGGCATGGACGTCACCAAGGACGAAGTAGCACAAATCATCGAAGCGAAGCAGGCCGGCCTTTCCGACGAGGACTGCGTCACCCTGGTTCGCTTGGCGCGCAGCCGCAAGGAACCATTCCAAACCGGCGAGGATATCGCGGATTTGCTCCGCGCCGGCGTTTCCGAGCCCACCGTGATGCAGCTCGCGCAGCTCAACCAGATTGGCCTTTGGTCCGGCGAAGCCCAGGCCATGCGCCTTGCGGGCCTCTCCGATCAAATCATTCTCGAAGAAGCGCACCGCCGCTCCGAGGGTCTGTCCGTCCTTTCCGGCGCTTCGCTCGCGAATTTCAAGAATGCCGGTATGCGCGAAGCCACTCTGCTGCAGTTGGTTCGCCGCGGCGTCCCGGACAACGAAGCCCCGACAATCATCGCCCTTCGCCATCGAGGCTGGACCGACGCCCAAATCCTCCGCCGCTACCCCGGCGGCCATTAGTTCGGCGCTTCGCGTTCACCCTCTGCCGCTTCTTAACGTCAAGTTTCCAAACGCGCGTAGTGGGTCAGTTTGCATTTTCTTGATCGCGTACAAGGAGTCAAAATTCAAACTGGCCCATTACTCAAACGCGAGTGTGCTAGACCCGCGAGCGCTGCCCCGGTAGAATTCTTCTGCCTTGATTCGCACCGTTCGCTGTCGCGCCCCGATCGCTGCCGCCGCACTCGCCGGCTTTTTCGCGATTCTCATCTCCGCCTGCGGAGTGCCCCTCGCGCCCGGCTACCAAATTCAAAAAGAAGCGCTGACCGTTCATTTCGTTCCCGGCAGCCCGCCGCACCTCGCCGTCCGCGCCGAATACCGCCTCGCGAACGTCGGCAATGCCCCTCTTCATTTCATGGGCGTCGAGCTGCCCGGCGAGAAAAGCTTCGGGCGCGCCAATCTCCGCGCCGAAATCGACGGCAAGGAAATTGCTTTGCAACACAACCCGCACGAAGTCGCCGACGATTGGCGAGTTCCGATGCCCGTCCCGTGGCGCCAGAAAGAAAAACTAAATCTCAGCCTCGCATACGATCTCGCCTACCAGCCCGCAACAGATCCGCGAATTGTCGCCGCCGCGAACGCATTTTACTTGAACGACTCCGGTTGGCTTCCGGCGCTGATGGGATTCAAGGCGTTCCTGTCCCCAACTATCGTGCGCCCGGATCCGACCGATCTCACAGTCAGCGTCCCCGCTGATTTCCGCATCACCGCGAGCGGCCAGCTTCGTGGAACCAAAAAGCAAAATGGCGAAACCGAGTATCGCTTCCGCCTCCGCAAAGCCGACTTCGAGCCTTACGTCCTCGCCGGCAAATACAACGAGCAGCGCGTTTCCACTGCTGGCATCGACGTTGTCGTTTGGACTTTCCAGCCGATACCCAATGCGCAAGCGCAGCAGACCGCCGCGCAAATCGCAGCAGCTGCGCAGTTCTATAAGCAAACGTTCGGCGCATCGCCTGCGAAGATGAAATCGATCTATGACCTCGAATTTCCTGGGAATCTTTCGCCGCCCCAGAAAAACGGGGAAGCCTTTCTTCTTCCGGGAGTGGTCAACGGTTTTTCTGGCGTAACGGGAAAAATGCAATTGGCGTACACCTGGTTCGGCCATCTGATTCGGCCGAAGGCGGAAGACTGGATGCTCGGAAACGCGCTCACCCGTTATGCCGCGAACGTTCTGGACGAAAAAGGTGGGACGTCTCGCAGCGATGTCGTAACCGCGAATCTCAAAGACTACGACGACGAGCGCACCAAAGCCGTCGAGAAACCTATCATCTCCCTGAGTCCGGGTGACTCCGAGGATCAAGTGCGCATCGGCGATGACAAACTTATGCTTTTTCTTTCAGCCCTCGAAGACAAATGCGGCTCCGAAAATGTTCGTCATGCCATCTCCGATATGGTTTATGCTTTGCGCGGGCAGGAATACGGCTATTCTGATTTTCGCGCCGCCCTGGAAGACCGATGTCATCAGAATTTGGCGGACTTTTTCCACACTTGGCTGGCGCAGCCCGGAATTCCGCCCGATTTTCGCGCTCGCTACGAAACCGCGGGCGCCGGCAAGCAGTAGAAATTCGTGGGTCAGTTTCCATTTTCTTGATCGTGACACAAAAAGTCACAATTCAAACTGACCCAGTCCCGAAATTCGCGTCACTCATAGGAGGAATCGTGAAGGAAGTCATTTCAACGGCGCACGGCCCCAAAGCCATTGGCCCTTATTCACAAGCCATCCGCGCCAACGGTTTCGTTTTCATTTCCGGCCAAGTCGCGTTTGATCCCGCCACCAGCCAGCTCGTCCAAGGCGACATCGCCGCGCAGACCGATCGCGTCATGCAAAATCTGAAAGCCATCGTCGAGGCTGCGGGCTCCACCCTCGACAAAGCCGTGAAGACCACCGTCTTCCTCAAAGACATGGGCGAATTCACCGCGATGAACGAGGTCTACGCCCGCTATTTTCCCGCGAATCCGCCGGCGCGCGCGACTGTTGAAGTGGCGCGCCTGCCGCGCGATGTCCGCGTGGAAATCGAATTGATCGCTCTCGCATAAGCAGGAGAAATTTTCCGAATGCAGATTCGCCACGATTGGACGCGCAGCGAAATTCGCGATATTTTCAACGCTCCTTTGCCTGAACTCATTTTCCAGGCCCAGCTCGCCCATCGCCAATTTCACCAGCCCGAAGAAGTCCAGCTTTGCCGCCTGCTCTCCATCAAGACCGGCGCGTGCCCCGAAGATTGCGCGTATTGCTCGCAGAGCGCTCACTATAAAACCGGCGTGGCTCGCCAGAAACTTATGGATCCCGCCGATGTTCTCGAATCCGCAAAGCGCGCCAAGGCCGATGGAGCGACGCGTTTCTGCATGGGCGCCGCTTGGCGCGATGTTCCCGAGGGAAAAGAATTCGACTCCGTGCTCGAGATGGTCCGCGGCGTCGCCGCCCTCGATCTCGAAGTCTGCTGCACGCTCGGCATGCTCACCGATTCGCAAGCGGTTCGCCTGAAGCAAGCCGGCCTCACTGCCTACAATCACAATCTCGATACTTCGCCCGAATTTTACGGCCACATCATCACCACGCGCGTTTACGAAGATCGCTTGCAGACCATCGCCCGCGTTCGCAACGCCGGCATCACCGTCTGCTGCGGCGGAATTCTTGGCCTCGGCGAGTCCGAAGAGGATCGCGTCGGCTTGCTTCATCAACTTGCGATTCTCAATCCGCACCCGGAAAGCGTTCCCATCAACGTGCTGGCCCGCGTCGAAGGCACTCCGCTCGCCGGCGCGCCGGAGCTTGATCCCATGGTGATGGTTCGCGCCATCGCCACCGCGCGAATCCTCATGCCCGCTTCGCGCGTGCGTCTCTCCGGCGGCCGTCACAAGCTTTCGCGCGAAGCCATCGCGCTCTGTTTCCTGGCTGGCGCGAATTCCATTTTCACCGGAGAAAAACTTCTCACCACTCCGAATCCCTCTATCGACCAGGACAAAGCGCTTCTCGAAGATCTCGGCATGAGGGCCATGGAGCGTGTCTGACTCAACCGCGAAGCCGCTTGGGTGGTGGGTCAGTTTGCATTTTCTTGATCGTGACACAAGGAGTCAAAATTCAAACTGACCCATTACCGCCGCTTGCCGCATCGCCAGAAAACGACCTCCGCGCTCGCATCGACGCCGACCTGCGCGCGCTCCGCGAGCATTCGCAATTTCGCTCCCTCGATATTCCGCGCGGCATCACCCTCTGCTCCAACGACTACCTCGGACTTGCGGTCGATCCGCGCCTGAAGCAAGCCGTCCTCGCCGCCCTCTCTTCTTCCGCACACGTCGGTTCCACCGGCTCTCGCCTGCTTTCGGGAAATTCGCGTGATTGGGAATCCATCGAATCCGAATTCGCCGCCTTCGTCGGCGCTGAATCCGCTCTCTACTTCAGCTCCGGCTACGCGGCCAACGTCGGACTGCTCAGCTCGGTCCTGCACGATGGCGACATCGTTTTCTCCGACGCGCTCAATCACTCGAGCCTCATCGACGGCATTCGTCTTTCGCGCGCCCGCAAAATCATTTATCCCCACGGCGATTTGCGCTTCCTCGAACGTGCCCTTCAGGAAAACACAAGCGCGCCCGGCGCGACGCTCATCGTCACCGAAAGCATTTTCAGCATGGAGGGAGATGTCGCGCCTATCGAATCGCTTTTGAAGCTCGCAAACGCTCATCGCGCTGAATTAATTGTTGATGAGGCGCACGCCATCGGCGTCCGTGGCATCGAAGGCCGCGGCATCGTCGCGGACCTGCCGGATCGCAGCCGCATTCTTGCCGCCGTGTATCCTTGCGGAAAAGCCCTGGCTTCCTGCGGCGCTTTTGTTTGTTGCAGCTCCGCCGTCAAAGACTATCTCGTGAATCACGCGCGCAGTTTCATTTTCAGCACCGCGACGCCTCCCTACATCGCGCATCAAATCCGCGCGGCGCTTATCCTCGCACGCGCTGCGGATGCCCGCCGCGCTCATCTTCGCCAAATCGCAGCAGTCCTTCGCGCCACGCTTGCCGCCGCGAGCCTGAATTGCGGCTCCGGAGACACTCCCATCATCCCCGTAATTCTTGGTTCCAACGAATCCGCTTTGCGCGTTGCGTCGGAATTGCAATCTCATGGATTCGCCGTGAAAGCGATTCGCCCTCCCACGGTTCCTGACGGTACTGCGCGCATTCGTTTGTCCCTGACCAGCGAGATTTCTCTCGAAGACGTTCACCACCTCGCTCAGGCACTCATAACGGCTGTTTCGTCAGTGCGGGAAGCTGCTTCCGCGTCGCTCGCGCATGCCTAGCCGTTTTTTCATCACCGGTACGGATACCGGCGTGGGCAAAACCACCGTCGCCGCGCTTCTTTGCGCCGCGCTCAACGCGATTTACTGGAAGCCCATTCAAACCGGCACGCGCGAAGGCACAGATCGCGCGACGGTGATTCGGCTCGCCGCGTTGCCGCGCCACCGCGCGCTTCGTGAGGTGTACCGTTTTTCCGCGCCCGTTTCGCCGCACCTGGCCGCGCGTCGCGCCGGTGTCCGCATCGAGCTGCGTAAAATCAATCTTCCCGAAATTGCTGCTCGCGAGAACTTTATCGCCGAAGGCGCCGGCGGCGCGCTCGTGCCCATCAATCCCACGCAGCTCATGACTGACTTGATGTCTCGCCTCGCGCTTCCCGTGCTTCTCGTCTCGCGCACGGCGCTCGGCACCATCAATCACACTTTGCTTTCCATCGCGGCGTTGCGCGCTTCGCGCCTGGACCTTCGCGGCGTCGTCATGGTGGGCAAACCGAATCGCGAGAATCGCCGAGCCATTGAGCGCTATGGCGGAATCGAAGTCGTAGGCGCTCTGCCGCTTCTCGCCAAGATCAATCGCGCTACACTGCTGCAAGCATTTCGCAGAAATTTCGATCGGAAGGTCTTCGCGTCATGAACATGCCGTTGCATGTCTGGCATCCGTTCACGCAGGAAGCGCTCGATCCTCCGCCGCTGCGCATCACCAAAGCCCAAGGCGTTTATCTTTACACCGCCGATGGCCAACGCATCATCGACGCCATTTCATCGTGGTGGGTCAATCTGCATGGCCACTGCCATCCCGCCATCATGTCCGCCATCGCCGACCAAACCGCGACAATGGACCACGTCTTGCTCGCCGGTTTCACTCACGATCGCATCGAAGAGCTCGCCGCCTGCCTCCGCAAAGTCCTGCCGCGCGAGCTCGAAAGTATTTTCTTTTCCGACGACGGCTCGACTGCCGTGGAAGTCGCTCTCAAGATTGCCGTTCAATATTGGCAAAATGTCGGCCGCCCTCGAAAAACTTCCATCGTCGCTCTTGAGCATGCCTATCACGGAGATACCGTCGGAGCCATGTCCGTCAGCGCCCGCTCCGCGTTCACCGATCCTTTTCGCAATTTCCTTTTCCCGGTGCATCGCGTGCACAGCGCGTATTGCTACCGCTGCCCCGTGGGCAAAACACGCGCTACCTGCGACATCGAGTGCCTCGATCAGCTCGCGCGCCTGCTGGAAGAAAAGCACGCGGAAATCGCCGCCGTCATCGTCGAGCCGCTGCTGCAAGGCGCCGGCGGCATGATTGTGCATCCGCAGGAATTCTTGCAGCGCGTCCGCCAGCTTTGCAGCGAATACGGCGTGCTGCTCATCGCCGACGAAGTGCTCACCGGCTTCGGCCGTTGCGGCAAAATGTTTGCCTGCGAACTCGCCGCCGTGGTTCCCGATCTCATGTGCCTTTCGAAAGGAATCACCGGAGGCGTTCTCCCGCTCGCCGCTACTGTGTGCACTGCGGAAATTCATCGCGCCTTCGTCAGCGACGATCGTGGCCGCACCTTTTATCACGGTCATTCCTACACCGGAAATCCCATTGCGGCCGCTGCGGCCGTCGCCAGTTTCAAAATCTTTGAAAACGAGCCGGTCTTCGAGCGCATCAACACAATTTCAGCGATTCACCAGCAGCGCCTCGCCTCGATCCAAGATCATCCCGCCGTCGGCGATGTTCGTTCCATCGGCACGGTCGCCGCCATTGAGCTGCGCGCCGACGACCCCGGCTACTTTTCGCGCCTTCGCCCCAAGCTCTACGATTTTTTCCTCCGCGCCGGCATTTTGCTTCGCCCTCTCGGCAACGTGATTTACGTTCTGCCGCCCTACTGCATCACCGCCGCAGAATTGCACTACGTCCACGACCGCATCGCCGAATCCCTCGGCCACGTTGAGGCATGGTCCGCGCCTCCACGTACTCAAAGCGCGCCCTGATATGCCTTTCTGCTGCGGCCTTTGCGCCTCATTCCTGTGCAGCTCTCATTCGGTCATGCTAAAATTATCCGCTCCTGAATGGGCCTGTAGCTCAGGTGGCTAGAGCGCGCCCCTGATAAGGGCGAGGTCGACTGTTCAAGTCAGTCCAGGCCCACCAACCAATTTCCTTCGATAAGGTGTAGACTCTCTTCCCGGAAACCGCGTTTGCGATCCGAGGAGGCGCTCCATGTTCTTTTCGATCTACCTGCTCTGGGTCATCGTCATCGGAATTCTCGCCGGATGGATCGCGGGCAAAATCATGCGCGGAAAAGGCTTCGGCCTGCTCGGCGACTTGATCGTTGGCGTGATCGGCTCGCTGCTGGGCAGTTTTATTTTTGGTTTGATTGGACTGGGCGCTTACGGCTTAATTGGCCGGCTCGTCATGGCCATTGTCGGCGCGGTTATTCTTCTGTGGCTGATTCGCTTCATCAAAAAAGCGTGAGCCGCGAATCGCTCATTTGCCGCCGGCAAAGTATTGGGTAAGCCGGTCGTACAGTTTCTCAACGGCTTGATGCAGTTCCACAACGCCTTCCGTGCGCCCGCCCACTTCCTGCGTCTTCAAATCCTCCAGCAGATCGTGCGTTAGACTCGTGGCCCGCCGGATGCGCTCGATGGTCAGCAGGGAAAGCACCGTCGACGGATCGCGATGCTGGATTTGCCGTTCCCGCCATTCTTGCACCGCCCACGCCGTCTTCCGCACATAGTCCACCGCTTCTTGGAATTCGCGCAAAATCAGCGGGTCGATTTCCGCGACCTTCATCCCTTTTTCCAACCGCAACAGCTCCGCGCTGGTCTTGCGAAGCTGAAAATTCAATCCCCAGAACGATTCGTCCGGCGGCAGCAGCTCCACCGCGATTCCTTGCACCTCGCCGCTGCGCGTCCGCCGCACTGCGGCGATGCGCGCGCGCGCCTTTTGCGCCGTCAGCAGATTTGTCAACTCCGCTTCCACGCCCATCGTCGGGTAATTTTTCATTCGCAGCAGCGCGCCGTGGGCATTCACTTCCGTGGCTTGCGCCTCTTCTTTGAATTGCGCGCCATTCGCTTCGCGCCAATTGACTTCCAGAGGAACAACAACGGGGAAGCGGCTGCTGCGCCGCTGTTCGGGCCCCGACGACTTCTCGGCCGGTTTTTCCGGAGCCACACTTGCCTCGAGGGGAAACGGCCCTAATCTGTTCCTTTCGGGCCAGCTTAGCAAGCACGAATTTTTTTCTGGCCATTTGCCACACAGCTGAGCCTTCCGCTTCCTTGTCGCCCGCATTCGTGAACTTTTGCCGTATAATCCACAGCCTTGGGAGGAATTTCATGAAGCGCATTTCACTGGTTCTCGCTATTTTCGCAATTTTCACAGTTGCTGATGTGCTTACCGCGCGCGCGCAAACTCCTCAGGCGCAAACGCCGGCCTCCAACGATCCCGTCGTGCAACTTTTCGAGAAATTGACTGCCGCGCCGGGGCCATCCGGCTTCGAAGAGCCCGTCACGAAAATCATGGTCGACGAGATGAAGCCATACGCCGGGAAAATCACGTATGACGGCTTGGGCTCCATGATTGCCGTGCAAGGCAGCTCTGGCCCGCGCATCATGCTCGACGCGCACATGGACGAACTCGGCGGATTGATTCGCCGCGTCACTCCTGCCGGCTTTCTCAGCATGCAAATGCTCGGCGGCTGGTTCGACCAGGCGCTTGTTGATCAGCGCTGGTGGATCATCGGTTCCAAAGGCCCCGTGCTTGCGGTTACCGGCATTCGTGATATCCACATCGCCGCGCTCGACGAGCGCACAAAAGTCTTCCCGCACGATTCGCTCTATCTCGACATCGGCGCCAAATCGGCGGACGAAGTACGCGACATGGGCGTCGAGCCTGGCGATCCCGTTGTTCCCGATTCGCCATTTGCAATTTTGAATGGCTCGCAAAATTATTTGGCGAAGGCCTGGGACGACCGCATCGGGCTCGCCGTCATGATTGAAGTGGCGCACCGTCTCGCGCACGCCGCGCATTCCAACCAGATTTTCTACGCGTCCACCGTTCAGGAAGAGATCGGCATGCGCGGCGCGCAAACTGCCGCTGACGTCATCAAGCCCGATGTTGCCATCGCCCTGGAAGTCGGAATCGTCAAAGACGTTCCCGGCGTTCAGCCCGAGGAAGCGCAAGAAGTTCTCGGCGGCGGTCCGGGAGTATTTTTGTGGGATGCCAGCGAATTGCCCAATCGTAAATTCGTGGCCTTCGTGAAGGAAACCGCGGCCGCGAACTCAATTCCGCTGCAATACGACCTCATCACCGGCTACGGCGACGATACCGCGATGATTCAAAAGAGCAATGGCGGCGTGCCCACGGTGAATCTGGTTGTGCCCACGCGCTACACCCACTCGCACAACGGCATCATCAACCGGGGCGACTTCGACCACATGGTAGATCTGGTCACCGCGCTGCTGCAGAAGCTCGACGCCGCCGAAGTCGCGCGCCTGCGCAATTTCGCGCCGGCGTCTGACTAGGGCGCCTCGTCACACTGCATTACACTGTCATTCCGAGAAAGATGCGACGAGCATCTGACGAGGAATCTGCTGTTCGCCTTTGTCCGCTCGTCACTTGCCACTCGTTTACCCTGAGCGGAGTCGAAGGATCACTGCCCTTTACGATGTCATTCCGAACCGGCCGCCCAGCCTGCCGCGACAGCGGCACATGAACAAAAGGCGCCGTGTGAGGAATCTGCTGTCGGTTCTTCCCGCCACTGATCACTGACCACTCGTTGACCCTGAGCGGAGTCGAAGGGCCACTCTGCCTCGTCACCGCCGTCGCCGAAACGCGAACGGCACCGGACGCGGCCCTCGCCCTGCCGCGGTTCCCGTGCCTCCGGGCAGCGGCAACCCGCTCGCCCACGCCGGCAGCTCTGCATAACGCACCGGCGCCGCACTCTGCTGCATTTGTCGTTGTTTGCTCGCCACTAGCCACTCGCCACTAGTCACTGTCGTTTGTGTCGGCACCATAACTTTTCTCTTTCGGCCCTGCAGCGTCACCTTCACGCGCCGATACCGAATCGGCCCGCGCAGCCAGCCCCGTTCCCTCTGTCGGAGCGTCTCCTCCCGCGCCCGCTCCAGCTTCTCAATGCTCGCTGGCGCGAACGCCGCCATTTTCCTCCGCATCCGGTCCGGGTCTGCCTCAAACCGCTTCACCAGCTTGTTCACCCACGTGTGACTCACGCCCAAAAATCGCGCCACTCTGTACTTCGCCCACGGTTTACCTGCCGGGGCGGGCCTAGCCGCGCCGCTTGTATACCCCGACGAAGGAAGGGCTGCAACCGATTGCGCGCGCCTGAAGAGTTGAGGCTCTGCCTCAACACCTCCGCGCGCAAGTCGTCGCCGTTGTCTTTCCTCGCCACTAGTCACTAACCACTCGTTTGCCCTGAGCGGACTCGAAGGGCCACTTTTTTTTCTCTCGTCACTTGTCACTCGCCACTCGTTTACCCTGAGCGGCAGCGAAGGGCCACTGCCTTCAACCCACCACTGCCACACCAGTTGCTCGATAATCCGCGACTCCAACCCGCTCCGCCACGGCAACGGCGCCCTCTTCCGCGCCGCCCGCGCCTTCGCCATGTTGACGAGGCGCGACTCCCTCGCCCTCGCCGACTTGTGACCCGCCCCCGGCCCTCCCACCCTTCCTCCTCTGTCATCCTGAGCGCAGCGAAGGACCTCGCCTTGCGGCCTGCCTTTGCCGCTCGCCACTAGTCACTTGTCACTCGCCACTGCTTTTTATGTTGTCATTCCGAACCCGCCGCACTTGGGCAGTGCGAGGCTTGCCTGCCGAGGCAGGAATCTGCTGTTGCTTTCTCTCGTTCACCCTGAGCCCGTCGAAGGGCGGCCCTCCCATTTATTTCTTCCTTTCGCGCGCTTCCACATTCCTTCGATATCTAAGTCTCTGTTCCGATGGCGCGCGTTTTGAGCTTGCCCGCCGCCTGCTCGCCGTGGCGAGTGGCGGGCGTCACGGCCCTCCGCGACACCTCTGCGCGCGAAAACGCCCATAAAAAAACAAAGCCGCGTTTCCGCGGCCTGACTCCCTTTCTCTTCCACCCTTTTCCCGTTCGGCTGGAGTATTCAGCCGAAGATACTGTGTACCATAGAGTTAACTAAAAGTCAAGGAATCTCTGCCTTCGCCTGCTCGTTCACTCGCCACTTGTCATTCACCACTGGCTTTAAGCCCGCCACGGCAACGGCGCTCTCCTCCGCGCCGCCCGCGCCTTCGCCATGTTCGCCAGCCGCGCCTCCCTCGTCCTGGCTATTCTTCAAGCTAGCGCCAAGAGCTAATCGTCATAAGGACCAAGAAACCGCTCGCCGTTGAAGTGGATCAGATGCGTAGGCGAGTCCGCAACCCAGACCTCGGTCTCCCACGAAATATCTCCCAAGAATCGCACCATTGCCTGGCGGTCAAGAAACGCGGTCACAAATACAAGCCCGGCTTTACAGCGATCAAAAAGAGTTTTAAGCTCGCCACGTCGCTTCGGATTCACGGGGCCGTGACTTGTAACAGCCTCGATCAATACAAGCCAATTCTTGCGCTCTAAATAGACGACAACATCCGGCATCTTTCCGTGTGGCTCGATAGCGACACCTAACGATCTCAGAAGCGGCTCATCAAAATATGCCCATTTCTCATCTGTGTCCCCAACGTAGACTAATTCTCCACCTCCCACGAAATACTGACAGAAATCGGCGATTATCCGCTCGATTAGCACGTTCTGACCACCCGGTGAGAGAGTAATTGTCTTCCCTTTGCCGATTCGAACCGGGATGCGTCTCATCTCCCGTTCTCGCGCATATTTTTTCTTCAGCGTCTCAGTGGATGAGAGGTATGTTTTCAGACCCTTTTCCCATTCGGCGGTCCCGTAGCTACGCAAGAGTTTCAAAACTCCTGGCTCAATTTGGTAGACAGCGTACGGGCTATTTGTCGGACGTTGCGGATCATCCGGATTGATATTTACGATGCCAGCATCCAAGAACTGATGAACTGTTTGTCGGCGAACCGTCTCGCGCGTGTTGGGAGCGTATTTTTTGCCGTAGTGCTCCTCAAAAAACTCCATCATTGGCGTGATTCCCATGAGTGGCTCGCTGGCTTTTCTCCACGGAGTCTCCGGCTTCAGGCCCACTAACGAAAGGAGCGTCAAGGCGGATCGTTCGTTCTGCTGCTCGCGGGGTAGGTTTAACTGTCGGAGGATCGCAGAAGCTTCACTCAGCTTTTTTTTTGCCTTTACGGGCTCAGCAATCCGGGTAGGGTCGGGCAACTTGAGTACCTCCTCAATAAGGTCGTCTAGCGTGGCTTGATCGGGAAACACTTCATCGATGCGTGATGCAAGCGCTTCAAGCTGGGAGCGCGTCGGATATCTGAGCTTCCGTAGGTCAGCCGCATTGACCTGGGTGTGCCCACTGAATTGTCGAAAATATAGATCGACGAGTGTCGAGTTGAGAAATGCCGTCAGCCCTTTTGCTAATGAAGATGGCAACCCCCTCCCGTCCCGATGAAAGTAATTCAGATGATTTTCGAATCCGACTCTCGACGCCTGAATCTTGGATGGATCGTAAATCGCAGCAACGATTCTCCGGTTTTCTTCTTTCGAGGAAAACCGCTTAATAAGGACATAGCTTCCCGAAGGAACCAGCAACTCGTCGCAACTTGGCGAAAGGGCGATCCCTTGCGGTCTTTTGGTCCCCAGGCGAGGCCACTCGATAAATCCTCTACTAAAATTCAGTGGGTAAATGAGAGGGGCAGTGTTGGCATCGGGCAAATTACGCAACAGTTCCTTCGCACGAAAATCCACGACGCGTCCAGTAGAAGCTGTGATGTCGAGCTCAGGCAGGGTCCAATGCAGCCGCTCAAATTGCTCCGCAATGGAGGCGCCGAGTTCGTCAGGAACAATGTGGATGAACCACTCGGGGTCTTGCGGTCGCACGACTTCCGCATAAGGGACATTGCGAACAATGGGGAATTCGTCTTCCGGACCTGCGCTTGAAGCAATTGCTACGGTGTTTTCTGTTTGGCTGCCCTTAATGCCATGGAAAATTACATTCTCTTGTAGGACGTCGTCCCCTTTGAATGCGAGCTGCCGGGAATCAAATACATGCATTGTTTGCAGCGCAAGTGTATTAAGAAGTGCTCGGCGGAAGGGTGTGAAATACGGTCCGTTACAGAAGCTTCTCGGAGTGATGGCGACCAATTCGCCGCCTGGAGCAAGCAGATTGAGCACAACAGAGAGAAAGCCCGTATAGAGGTTCGATGTCTCCATACCGATTTCGCGCAACATCTTGCGTGTGCCGGATTCACTGTGGATTTTTTTATAGGGGGGATTCAGGATTGCGGAGTTGAAGGCTGGTGCTGATGCGAACATGCCGCGACGAAGCATCGAGACGCCATCATCGATAAAATCGCGACACACTAAATCAGCACGAAAATCGATCCCAGCGTCTTTACAGGCACGATCACACTGGCTCAATGTGTCTTCCAAATAGTTCGCGAGCTTCTTGTCGATCTCGTATGCAGTGACGCGAATTGCTTTCGGTCGTCGTTGACGCCCACACAATTCATCTACGAAGGCTGCCGTCAGAGAACCTACGCCCGCCCCGGCATCCAGAAGCGAAATGTCGTCCTGGTCAGCGTGGAACAGCGATGCCATCAGCCTGGCGGTTGCAGGCGGCGTCATGAACTGCCCAAGTTCCGAACGGCGACTCGGCTCTAGCCTCCTATTCGCGTCCAGTCGGAAAAAATCGATACTCTCAAGAAGCACGGCATCTCCAAGGTGGGTAGTCGCAGCGCAAAAGTCGGCCGCGGCGATTATATACAGGAGAGTGACGATGGCGTAAAACAAAAAGCCCGCCCCATTTGGATGGGACGGGCTTTGGCTTGTCTGTTAGAGGCAGTGACCCTTCGCTACTGCTCAGGGCAGGCTAAACGAGTGACCCTTCGTTCCTCAGGGCAAGCAAGTGGCAAGTGGCGAGTGACTAGCGGAAAGAAACAAAAAGCCCGGCTCGATGACAATCGAACCGGGCCTGCGTTTGCCTGTAAACTCTTTGAAAAACCGGACGGCCCTTCGCGGAAACCGCTCAGGGTGAAATCTCGCGGTGCGAAATTTCAAAACATCCCAGAACCCGTTCGCTAATTGAGAAATCCTTCGGCAAAAGCCTCAGGATGAAATTTTCGGTGACGAAAATTTCACCGAGTTACCCAATTTCCATAAGGTGTCATGGAAATCAGGTTGCCCCCAGTGGATCGTGAGAGCCACTAAGGGCTGGGCAGCTCGTCGCCTGCTGTACATAAACAGGCTGTTCTGCCGTTTTCTTTAGAAAGGAGGTGATCCAGCCGCAGGTTCTCCTACGGCTACCTTGTTACGACTTCACCCCAATCATGAGCCATACCTTGAGCGCTTGCTTCCTTGCGGTTAGCTTGGCGATTTCTAGTACAGCCCACTTTCGTGATGTGACGGGCGGTGTGTACAAGGCCCGGGAACGTATTCACGGCGCCGTTCTGATGCGCCATTACTAGCGATTCCAGCTTCATGCAGTCGAGTTGCAGACTGCAATCCGAACTGAGCGTGCTTTTTTGCGATTAGCTCCCCCTCGCGGGTTTGCGACGCTTTGTAGCACGCATTGTAACACGTGTGTGGCCCTGGACATAAAGGCCATGCTGACTTGACCTCATCCCCACCTTCCTCTCCGTTATCCGGAGCAGTCCTCGTAGAGTTCCCCCTTGCGGGTGGCAACTACGAGTAAGGGTTGCGCTCGTTGCGGGACTTAACCCAACACCTCACGGCACGAGCTGACGACAGCCATGCAGCACCTCTACACCAGTCCCTTGCGGGAAGTCTCTGTTTCCAAAGATGGTCCGGTGCACTTCAAGCCCAGGTAAGGTTCTTCGCGTTGCGTCGAATTGAACCACATGTTCCACCGCTTGTGCGGGCCCCCGTCAATTCCTTTGAGTTTCAGCCTTGCGACCGTACTCCCCAGGCGCAGGACTTATCGCGTTAGCTACGGCACGAGCCCCGTACAGGGCTCACGCCAAGTCCTGATCGTTTAGGGCTAGGACTACCAGGGTATCTAATCCTGTTTGCTCCCCTAGCTTTCGTCTCTCAGCGTCAGTTGTGATCTAGCGAGCCGCTTTCGCCTCGGATGTTCCTGCAGATATCTACGCATTTCACCGCTACACCTGCAATTCCACTCGCCTATCTCACACTCTAGCACAGCAGTTTCGGGAGCAGCCCCAGAGTTAAGCCCTGAGATTTCACTTCCGACTTGCCGCACCGCCTACAGACCCTTTACGCCCAGTAATTCCGAGCAACGCTGGCCCCCTACGTTTTACCGCGGCTGCTGGCACGTAGTTAGCCGGGGCTTCTTATACCCGTACCGTCAGACCCTTGCGGGCTTTCTTCCGGGTCGAAAGGGGTTTACGCTCCGAAAAGCTTCATCCCCCACGCGGCGTCGCTGCGTCAGGCTTTCGCCCATTGCGCAAGATTCCCCACTGCTGCCTCCCGTAGGAGTCTGGACCGTGTCTCAGTTCCAGTGTGGCCGATCGTCCTCTCAGACCGGCTACCGATCTTCGCCTTGGTGAGCCATTACCTCACCAACTAGCTAATCGGCCGCGGGCCCCTCTTCCGGCGCATTGCTGCTTTGAATCCCTCAGAACTAACCAAGGGAGTGTTATGCGGTATTAGTCCCGCTTTCGCGGGGGTATCCCCCACCGAAGGGAAGGTTGCCCACGTGTTACGCACCCGTTCGCCATGCGCCCATTCCCTGTATTGCTACAGGAAACTGCGCATTCGACTTGCATGTGTTAAGCACGCCGCCAGCGTTCGCTCTGAGCCAGGATCAAACTCTCGTTTGAATCCGGTGCTCCTTGAAATTCCGAAGAATAGCAAGAAGCGAACTTATGATCGCTCGGTTTCTCAAAAAACCGAACGGGTTCTGGCATGTTTCGTCCGATTGTCAAAGAGCAGACTCGCTAGAAAAAGCGCACCCCGAAGAGCGGCTCGTGTAAAGCGAGGACTTCCTGTCCAGCAGGAAGGAGTACAGACAAACGGGAATTCTACAGGAACAGACACGGTGTGTCAACGCATTTCGGGGGTGGGTAGGTAGCGGGTCGGTTTGAATTTGACTCCTTGTGTCGCGATCAAGAAAATTCAAACTGCCCCACCACGCAGGGGCAAAGGACAGGGAGGAGCGAAAGTGCCCGCACCCGGTTCGCCCTAGCCGCGCGTGTTTGCGATTCCTGTTGACAATCAACATGAGTTGGTTTTATCGTCCTGTTGAAGGTCAACAGGGAGATGAACAGGGACGGTCAGCATGATCACTGCACCGAAGGCGGAAGTTCTGCAAGGGACACTCGACCTGCTGGTCCTGAAAACTCTGGATACTCTGGGACCACTCCACGGATTCGGCATCGCTCGGCGCATCCAACAAGTGTCCGAGGACGCCCTGCTGCTCAACCAAGGCACGCTCTATCCCGCACTGGTGCGGCTGGAGCAACGCGGATGGATTCGCTCGAAATGGGGCGTCTCGGACAACAATCGGCGTGCCCGCTACTATTCGCTTACCAAGGCGGGACAGAAACATCTCACCGTCGAAGCGCAAAGCTGGGAGCGCATGGCATCGATCATCACGCGAGTGCTCGCGGGCGCGGAAGAGGCGTGAAGTTATGAACTGGCTGCGTCAGATTGTCTCTCGGCTTCGAGCGGTTCTCGGAAAGCGGAAGAGGGACCGGATGCTCGATGAGGAATTGCAGACGCACCTCACTTTGCTTGTCGAGCAAAACATCGAGCGAGGGATGTCACCCGAAGCGGCTCGTCGGGAGGCCAAACTCTCGCTGGGCGGTGCGGACCAGATCAAGGAATCGGTGCACGATCATCGCGGACTGCCGCTGCTGGAAACCTTCGTACAGGACCTTCGCTTCGCTTTGCGCATGCTGCGCAAATCCCCTGGATTCACCGCCGTCGCTGTACTCACTCTGGCGCTCGGCATCGGCCCCAACACCGCCATCTTCTCCGTGATTGACGCCGTGCTTCTGAGTCCGCTTCCTTACCCCAAACCACAGCAACTGATTGCGACGCGACCAAACGATTCTCTAGCAAACTTGATTGAGATTCAGCGCCAGAATCATTCGTTTTCGCAGGGCGGCGGCATCAACGTGACGGCAATGGACCTGACGGGCGCAGCCGAGCCCGTGCAAATTCATGCGGGGTGCGTCAATGCGGGGTTTCTGGAGACGCTCGGCGTTCCGCCGATGCTCGGCCGCATCCTCTCACCCGACGAAGACGTGAAAGGCGGCCCGCGAAACATCGTGGCGAGCTATCAATTCTGGCAAAACTTTCTAAACAGCAGCCCTCATGCGCTGGGGAAGACAGTCACGCTGAGCGGGAACAGTTACACGGTGATTGGCGTGATGCCCGCGAGTTTCCAATTGCCCCGGGAACATGCCGATGTTTTCGTTTCCCTTTGGGTGGCTGATGCGGGAGCGGCCGTTGAGCGGGACGTGCATGAAATGCACGGCTACTGGCGATTGAAGCCCGGCGTGACACTTGCGCAGGCGCAGGCGGACATGTCCGCGATCGACCACCAGCTCGCGCAGCAATATCCCGATGATGAACTGGGACGAAAAACTTTGCTCATGCCGCTGCACGAGTTGCTGGTCGGCAACATTCGCCCGGCACTGCTCGTGCTTTTCGGAGCTGTGGGATTGGTGTTGCTGATTGCCTGCGCAAATTTTGCAGGCTTGCTGATGGCTCGCGCCGCCGCGCGGCGGCACGAGCTGGTGATTCGCGCCGCGCTGGGCGCACGAAGGAGCCGGCTGATTCGCCAGGCGCTGACGGAGAGCGGGCTGCTGGGGGTGATCGGCGGCGTAGCCGGACTGCTGCTCGCGAAATGGGGTACGAGTCTTCTCTTGTCGCTGAAGCCGGAGGCGCTCGAGCGCTTCAACGGGATCCAAATGGATGCGAAGGTGCTCTTGTTCGTGTTCGGGGTCTCCATGCTAACCGGCGTGGTCTTCGGATTTGCGCCGGCATGGTCGGCGGCACGAGCGGACGTTTCGGAATCGCTCAAGGAAGGCGGACGCAGCGTAACGGCTGGCCCTTCGGGCCATTTGTTACGCAAGCTGCTGGTCACGGTGGAATTCGCGCTCGCGCTGGTGCTGCTTGTCGGCGCGGGATTGTTGATCAAAGGATTCTTGCGACTGCGTTCAGTGAATCCGGGATTCAATCCAGCGAATGTGATGACGATGTATCTGGATTTGCCGGCCACGCGCTATGGGGAGATCCCGATGCAAACGCAGTTCCGCCGCGCATTGCTCGCGAGGCTCAATTCCTTGCCGGGCGTCGAAGCGGCGATGATCACGGATATTCCCTTGGGGGGGAATTATGTCGGCCACCGCGTAGTCTTCGACGGGCGTCCGCCGGTTCCCGCGGGCGCAGAGCCGGAGGTGCAAACCCTCTCGGTGATGGGCGATTACTTTCGCGTGATGCAAATCCCGACTCGCTCGGGGCGCGACTTCACGCCCAGGGATCGCGAAGACGAGCCGCTGGTGGCGATCGTCAACGAGGAATTCGTGAAGGAGTTCTTCCCGGGTGAGAGCCCGCTCGGCAGCCGCATCGACTGGGCAAGAACAAACGAGCCGCATCAGTGGATGACAATTGTCGGGGTGGTTGCCGACGTGAAACATTCGGGACTGAACGAACCGACAGATCCTGCGGTGTACACCCCATTTGCGCAAAACGACGAGGCGTGGCGGCACTTCATGACGCTGGCGATCCGGACGCGGAGCGCATCCGCCGGACTGGTCGAAGAAGTGAAAAAGCAGGTCTGGAGCATGGACAGCCTGATTCCTGTAAGCGACGTGCAGTCCATGGACGACCTGATGTCCGTTTCGCTGGCGCAGCAGTGGTTCAACCTGCTGCTGCTGGGACTCTTCGCCGCGCTCGCGCTGATTCTCGCCTTGGTGGGGACCTACGGAGTCATGGCCTACGTGGTCAGCCAACGCACCCACGAAATCGGCGTTCGCATCGCCCTTGGCGCACAAAGAAGCGACGTGCTCACACTTGTCATCGGACAAGCAGCCCGTCTTGCATTGAGCGGCATTGCTATTGGAATTGTCGGCGCGTTTGCTCTCACGCGGTTGATGTCCAGCCTCCTGTTTGAAGTCGCTCCTACCGATCCGGCCACGTTTACCGCCGCTGCAATCCTGCTCGGAGCTGTCGCGCTGCTCGCCGGCTACATTCCGGCGCGGCGGGCGATGCGCGTCGATCCGATGGTGGCGCTTAGGTACGAGTGATGAAAGGCAGTGGCCCTTCGACTCCGTTCAGGGTAAACGAGTGACAAGTGACAAGCAGGCAAAAGCAAAAGCAAAAGCAAAAGCGCACAGGCTAAAGCGAGAAGCAAGTGGTCAGAATGGACAGTGGTCAGCAAACTGAGGTGCCTAAGACATAAAATGCGCGAACTGTGCGTCGGGCGGCGCGCAACGAGGCTATGGCGAGGTGATGGGGAGCGTGGGTGGCAAAGCGGCGTCGAGACGCCGCACTCCAAAGAAGCAAAGACCCCACGCTCGGAAGGCGAGCATGGGGCACCCGCAAAGGCCGCGACTCGGGGAGTCGCGACCCTTCCTGCGTCAGGGCAAGCGGGCACAGCCCTTCCTTCGTCAGGGTATACAAGCAGCGCCCCTACGAACCCGCGCGGCGGGCGTCAGTTTGAATTTTGACTCCTTGTGTCACGACCAAGAAGATGCAAATTGACCCGGTACGGGGCGCGGGCCGATGAATCGGATCGGCCCCTACAACAGCAGAAGAGCGGCACGGGGTGCGGGTTGTGTCAGGGTCAAGAAAATGCAGACCGACCCGGTACGGGGCGCGGGCCGATGAGTCCGATCGGCCCCTACAATTCCTCTACGCGGCCGCCGAATCTCTTTGACGATTTAAAAAGAACGGGCTCGGCCGGAGCCGAGCCCGAGACGCACACTGCGGCTTTGCGAGCGAAGTTATCCAACTTTCAAATTATTGGTGACCGAGAAGACGCCCGGCACTGAATTGGCCCGCATGGTCGCCATATGCAGATCTGCTTCATTGTCGACGTATCCGACGAGCGTGACGTGGCCGTTGTCGACGATGATGTGAATCGAAGGATTGACGCCCATGGCGTAGCGGTACAAACCCGCATACGAGAAGATGGCGCGATATTCGCCGCGACGAATTTGGTTGTCCATCGAAGACAGCGGCAACAGGGTGATGTTGTCCACCACGGCTGTCACGCCTTCGATGTGCTTCACGGTGGCGACCGCGTCGCTCTTCGTCGTCGGATTGACGACCTGCCCTGTGAGCGTCACTTGCGTGCCGTTCACCGAGTAGCCGAGAATATCGAACACGCCGTACCACGGCACCATCGACAGCTCATGACGCACCTGCTTATTCAGCCACGCCTCATAGTTGGAACCTTGTTGCGTCGGCGCCGATGCGCTTGCCGCTGGCTGGCGGGACGCGATGGCGCGCGGTGTTCCCATTCCCAACATGCCCAGAGCCAGCACAGCGATGCCGGCCCGTGTGGTCCAAGAATTTGTGTACCTCATAGCCTTTCTCCTTATCTCTCCCAAGTGTTTGCTGGACTCTTGTTCCCCACCCTGTTAGATGCTCCTATACCTTGCGGAGAAGCCCCATCTATACATACTCCTATCAGCCACTTAGGAGATGGTTTGAACACGTTCCCGGGTCAGGTGTGATGGAAAATCTGGACGAGGCGGGTTACGAAATGCGTGTGGGACGCGGCACGGTGCGTCGCGGAGTGCCGGACTTTTTTCGTGACGGCACGCCTGCAACCATCTCGCAGTGCGTCGCATCCCCCAGTAGGTCAATCGTGTCCGAACTTGCGTTCCAGGCGCAGAGCGCGCGGGGTGGACGCAGGAAATGGGAATGGGTGAGTTTGGATTTTGCCTCTTTGTGCGACGATCAAGAAAATTCAAACTGATCCACCACCCAGGAAATCAACTGTATGGCCCACATCGGCGAGTGATGTAAACTGCATGGTCGCTTTTTGCAGCGCTTGCCGACCGGCTCGGGGGAGCAGGCGTCCGGTCTGAAACTTCAATCCGCAGTTTGCTCCAAA
The DNA here is from genome assembly GCA_049281095.1 of Candidatus Acidiferrales bacterium. Classification (GTDB taxonomy): domain Bacteria; phylum Acidobacteriota; class Terriglobia; order Acidiferrales; family UBA7541; genus DAHUXN01. The sequence continues at coordinate 130,094 of JBAPRL010000058.1, read as the reverse complement.
CGAAAACCCTGACGGAGGATTTGATGATTTTGAAACGCTTGATGTTTGTGGCCGTCGCGCTGTTGCTCGGGGCGTGGTGGAGTGGAGCGCCGCTGGAGGCGCAGACCATGACAACCGGGAGCGTGCGAGGAGTGGTCACGAATCCCAAGAAAGCCATCGTTCCGAACGCGGAGGTGCTGCTGACCAACAACGCGAAGGGGACGATCCAAACGGTGAAAACGAATTTGTCGGGGGCCTATCAATTCGGCCTTCTGGATCCGGGTTCCTACACGATTACGGTTACCTACACCGGGTTTCAGGCAGCGACGAAGATTGTGACCGTTCCGCTCGGCGAGCCGGTGACGGTTGATTTCCAACTGAGCTTGCAGCCGCAAGGGCCGGTTCGGGCGCAGGCTGTTTCACTGCTGCGCAAGGAAAACGGCAACGTGGGCACGACGATCACTCGGCTGCAGATCGCGCAGGTCCCGAATCCGGGCGACGACATGACTTATCTGGCGCAATTTTCTCCTGGCACAGTGATGAATACCACCGGGGCAGGGACGGGGAATTTTTCGAATTACGGCATGCCCGCGACGTCGAATCGCTTCAGCGTGGATGGCTTGGACAAAGAGGAGCCATTTCTAAATATCAATTACGCGGGCGCAACGAAAATGATGCTAGGGACCAATGAAGTGCAAGACGTAAGCATCGTCAGCAACGGATACACGGGGTCGTACCGAGAATTTGCCGGAGCGGGCGTGGATTACGTCACGAGTTCGGGCGGAAATTCGATGCACGGGAGCGCCACCTACTTCTGGAACCAGCGGCTCTTGAACGCGAATGATTTTTTCAATAATGCGACGGGCACTCCGCGGCCGTTCGATGGGCAGAATCAATGGCAGGGTTCGGTGGGCGGCCCGATAAGAAAAGACAGGGTCTTCTTCTACATCAATTCGGAGGGCTTGCGAGTGCTGGTGCCGGCCAGCGCGACGGTGGTGGTTCCGAGCCCGGATTTTCAAACCGCCTCGGTCGCCTATCTCAATGGACAGGGGCAACCCAACGCCGCGAACTTCTACAACGACTCGGTGTTTCCCTTGATCGACGAAGCGCCGGACTATGTCTACGCGCTGGACAATCAATCGCCGGGAGTGACAACAGTCAATGGCCAGCAGTTTGCGACAGGAGACGGATGCGGGAATTTCAATCTGGATCCGGCCTTCTATGGTTCCGGCGCAGAGCCATGTTCCCTTGGCTTTACTTCCTCGCAAGCCGCTTTGACGACGGAATGGCTGGTTGACGCGCGCATCGACGTGGACCTCAGTGCAAAAGACCGGTTGTTTGGGCGGTACCAGCGTGATGGCGGCAAGCAGACGACGTACCTAGACCCTATCTCGAACTCGTTCAACATTGTTAGCTCGCAGCCGGCAGAATTGGGCCAGTTGGAATGGACGCACGATTTCGGCCCTTCCGCGGCGAATCAATTTCTTGTGGGGGCCCAATGGTATTCCCAGGTTCTCGAACATCCAGGCGTATCGCTGACGGGGGTTAACTTTCCGACGACCATTGCGGTCGATGACGGCACATTTTTCAGCACCGCCGGCCCGAACCCGTGCGTGAATCCTCCGCTTGGCAATGGAGCGGATGTGCTCATCGGCGGGGAGGACTGCGATACTCCGCAAGGGAGGGCCACGACGGATTTTGAGGTGTCGGATGACTTCTCGAAAGTGGCCGGCGGCAACACGATCAAAATCGGGGGGCAATTCCGCAGGATTGACGTCAGCGACCACGATTTCGGAGCATTGCAAAGCGGACTGCTGCAAGTGGACACGATCAACGATTTCTTCGGGGGCGGTGCGACGGGCGACACGCTCACGCAATCGTTTCCGCAGTCTCTCGACGAACCCATCGCGTATTACACCTCGGGCGGATACATCGAGGATGACTGGCGGTTCAGTCCGACGCTCAGTTTCACGTTTGCCTTCCGCGTGGAGCACGATTCCGATCCGATTTGCCGCCACCTGTGCTTCTCCCAGCTCGCGGGAGCTTTCAGCCAGGTCGCCGATCTCGGCGGGCCGAATGAATCGCAGGAATTGGCGCTGGTTCCCTACAACCAGGCCATCAAGATCAATCAACTGCAGGCCATGCCGAGCCTTCAGAGCATCTTGTACCAGCCGCGCTTCAGCTTTGCGTGGCAACCGTTCGGCGCTTCCGGCAAGACCGTGTTGCGCGGCGGCGCGGGAATTTTCTACAATTTGTTTCCGGCGCAGATCGCCGATAATTTCGCGCAGAACCCGCCGCTGGATGCGACTTTCATGAGCACAAATGATTACATCGTTCCGATCGCATCGGCACAGGGCGGCCCGAGCATTTTTGCCGATACGGCGGCGTCGAACACCGCATTTCAAAACGGGTTCTACACCGGCGAAACACTTTCCACGATAGAGCAGGTCGACACGGGATTCAGGCCGCCGAGCCTCTTCACCACGGAACCGCAAACAAGAGTGCCGCAATATCAAAAGTGGAGCCTTGAGCTGCAGCGGCAGGTGGGGTCCACAACTTCGGTGACACTCAGTTACGTCGGCAATCACGGAGTCCATGAGCCAGTCGACGATAATTCGGTGAATGCGTTTGGATTCGCAAACTTGCCAAGCGCGCAAGCGGATGAGCGATTCGGAGAAGTCTCCATTCTCTACAGCGGCGGGAACTCCAGCTACAACGGCGGCTCAATAAGCGTGACGCACCGCATCAATCACTGGGGCACTGGGGTGATCCAAGGCACCTACACATACGGCCATGCCCTCGACGAAGTTTCCAATGGGGACTTTGCGACGTTTTCGCCGACGAGCTTGCTGAATCCCCAGGATCCGTTCAACACACAAGGCAGTTACGGATCAGCGGACTATGACGTACGGCAGGCGGCGAGCGTGAATGGGGTTTGGGAACTGCCCGTGCGAAAGCTCATGGGCAAACATGGATCAACTTATCTGGTCGATGGGTGGCAGCTTTCCGGGGCCTTCTTCGTGCATAGCGGCTTCCCTTACAGCGTGGTTGACGGCACGCTGGACGCGGAACTGGCAGCCAACAATAATTATTTCTCGCAGGTGCTTCCGCTGTTTCTGGGAGGGCCGACCTCGTGCCAGGTGACCGGGGACGGCCCGAGTTGCCTGGCGCTGCCGAACTCCATCCAGTGTTCGCAGCAGACCGCGGCGGCGTGTGAATTCAATGTGGGCGGCGAAAACGCGTTTACCACGGAGGCGCGCAACGCGTTCCGTGGACCGGGCTTCATGAATTTCGACGCCGCGTTGATGAAGTTCACGCGGCTTCCCTTCTGGGAAGGCGCGCGGCTGGGATTCGGCGTGCAGGTCTACAACGTGCTGAATCATCCGAATTTCGGCATGCCGGTGAACAACGCGGCCAGCCCGGAGTTCGGTGAAATCCTGAATACGGTAAGCTCGCCGACGAGTATTTTCGGATCCTATCTTGGCGGGAACGGATCTCCCCGAGCGATCCAGCTCAAGGCGCAATTCACGTTTTAGGTGGAATGATGGTATTGACTGCGCGCCGAGGAGATCGCTGCGTTCGCAGGCAGACGGCAATAAAAAAGAGCGAGAGCCCCAGGCGGGCTCTCGCTCTTTTCTTTTGATGTTGGGTTTAGAACTTAAGAATTATACCGAGGTTGGCTTCGCCCTGGTTCATGTGGTAACTCGACGAAACCTCTTCGCATGTAATGTAGCATTGTTCGGAAACACCGGGAGTTGTGCGGCTGGCCGTCCAGCGCAAATCGAAACGAAGGCCGACGAATTTGTTGAGAAAGTATTTGACACCGCCGCCGAGGTTGTAGGCGAACTTGTTGTTGAAACCAACATAGAGTTCGCTCGGATCACTATCGAGGTTTCCGAAGTTGGTCCAGCCAAGGCCAGCGGCGACGAAGGGCCTGACTTTCTGGTCCCCGCGGAAAGTATAGGCTCCGCCAAACGTATAGGTGCTTAGTGTGCCGCGTGCGAGGAAGCTGTTCATAGGTGGTGTGGTGTAGTAGTTTTGCTCAGCGTAGATGGTTGGCTGACGCACCCACATGAATTCGGCAGCGAAACTCGACCAGATGGAATAGTCGGCTATCACCCCATAGTCGAGGTTGCTCTTAACGTACAAATTCTGGACGTCCTGACCGTAGACGGGATTTTCATCGTAACCGTATACATTGATTTTCCCGCCGAACTTATAACCGCCAAAAGGCGTTATTTCGAATTTATCCGCGAACGAATCTTGCGCGATCGCGCATGACGCCCCGCAGGCAATAACGAAGACGAGTACGATGAATTTTCGAAAAAACATGCGCTCTTCTCCTCTGAGTTTTGGAATAGACTCGCCTCCCCAGGAAGCTTGCCATCCCCTTGATCGGATGAGCCGGCCAGGCGCTCATCGCGGTACGACCTGGGCCCAGAATGGCCCCCCTATTAAGACTATCAGCCGCCAACCATTAGACGATTCTTTTGCCACATAAGTTGCTCTATCAATACTACGGTAGTGCCTTTATTTGGCACCCCTGGGGGGGCGTATTTTGAGGGGGGTGGAGGGTAGTTGGGGACTCCCAGTTGAAGGGGACGGCACGGGCCAAGGCTTCCGGTTCGGCGGTAGAAGGCCCGATGCTACTTCGCGAGCCGCGCGAGGGAGGCCTGGTAAGGAGCGCGGGCAACGCCGCGCTCGGTGACAATCGCGGCGATGAGACGCGAGGGGGTCACGTCGAAGGCGGGATTGGCAACCTTAACGTCAGGCGCAACGCGCACGCCTTGCATGTGGGTCACTTCGGCGCCGGGACGCTGCTCGATGGGAATTTGTTCGCCGGACGGGATGGTAAGGTCGAGAGTGGAAACCGGCGCAGCGACAAAAAACGGCACACCGTGCTCCCGAGCGAGCACGGCCATGGGATAGGTGCCGATCTTGTTGGCGGTGTCGCCGTTGGCGGCGATGCGGTCCGCGCCGACGACGATCGCGCCGACGCCGCCGGTCTTCAGAAAATGTCCCACCATGTTGTCGGTGATCAAGGTGAGCGGGATTTTGTCCTGCAGCAATTCCCACGCGGTGAGGCGCGCGCCCTGCAGGTAGGGCCGCGTTTCCGGAACGAGCACTTCGAGTTTGTGGCCGGTCTCGACAGCCATGCGAATCACGCCGAGGGCGGTGCCGATGCCGCCGGTAGCGAGGGCGCCGGCGTTGCATTGGGTCATGACGCGGCCGGTTGCCGGCAACAGTTCCGCGCCGAATCTGCCGATGGCTTCGTCGGCGGCTTGGCGCTCGCGATGAACTTGCCGCGCTTCTTCCACCAGCGCTTCTTTGATGGGATCGAGATTGTTCTGCGCGGCGTTTTGCGAGAGGGCGTCGAATTTGCGGTTGAAGCGCTGGATGGCCCAGAAGAGATCGACGGCGGTGGGGCGCGTGCGCGCGAAAGTGTCGCAGATGGTTTTGAATTCGGCGCGCAATTCGTCGAGGGTCGCGGCGCTTGAACGGGAAACGCCGAGGGCGATGCCCATGGCGGCGGTGATTCCGATGGCGGGCGCGCCGCGAATGACCATGTCTTTTATGGCGGCGGCGAGTTCACGGTAATCGGTGTACGTGAGGTGAACGACTTCGGAAGGCAGACGGCGCTGATCGAGCAGCACGACGCCGTCGTCGGTCCAGCGAATTGGTTCCACGCTGCGCAAAGCAGAACTCCCCACGAGTGAGCCGCAAAAGAACAATTGTACATGATTGACGGCGCGCGTTGGGCGAGACGCGGCCGAAATCGCGGAGTTGCGCGTGAACTCGGAAGATTAATGTAAGGGCGGGATGTTTTTCAGGCCGTGAGTGCCGAGGAAAAAGCCCGCGAACAGGGTCGAATTGTAGCTGAGGTGGACCAGATAGGAGGCGAGTACGGAGCCGGTGCGCGCTCGCGCGAAGGTGAGCACAACGCCGACAAAAATCAGCAGAGCGATCTGCGCAAAGCCGCCCCAGAGCTGCTCGGCGTGCATCAATCCAAAAAGCAGGCCGGTGATGAAAATGCCCGCGGGGATTCCCCATTTGCGGGCGAGGACGGGATAAAGAAAACCGCGGAAAATGGTCTCTTCGATTAAGGGTGCGAGAGCGATGCCGAAGGCCGCAAGCCAAAGGACGTCGGTGCGCGTGCCGAACAACTGCTCGATGGGGAGTTCCTTTGTTTTTCCGGCGAGCTGCGAAGCGGCGCTAACGGCAAACGCTAAAGTAGTTCCTCCAAAGATACAAATCAGATACTGAACTGTTGCCGGAACGTCACGCGGGCGCAAGAGGCGCCAGCGCAACGAAGACCAAAACGGCGCGCCGTGGTACACGCGAATCATCACGAAAAGAAACAGGAAGACGACGGCGGACCAGGCGGTCTGGAAACTAACGGCCAAAGGCGCGTCGGTCTTGAGGGAGGTCATGAGCTGCTCGGAGGTCATGTGGAAATGCGCGATCATAAAAAGGGCCAGGACGGTCTCCATGACGAAGAGGCTGCCAATCGCCAATCCCAGAAAAATCAGCAGTTCGCCGCCGCCCCACGGCGTGCGAATGTCCTCCGGGACGTTTTCGTCGGGCAGGGGAGGAAGCACTGGCGGCGCGCCGATCGGCGCGGGAACGGAAGTCGGAGCAAAGTCAGGAGGGAGAGGGTTTTCGGGATCGGAGAAGGTCATCGGGCTCGTTTAGGGCGCTGGCGGCGAGAGGGCAGCGACGCGCGGGGATTTTCAGTGCTCGGCGCCGGCTCGTCGGCTTCGACCAGAGCCGCGGCAAGGAGCGGCATGAGAATTTCGTGATGGCCAGTGAGGGCGTATCCGCGGGAGGTTTCGGATTTTTCGGAGGCGGCATCTTTGCCGGCCACGGCGGCGGTGGGGCGCTTGACCACGTTTTGCAGCGGGCGGTAATGCTGCAGAAAGTCGAAATTCGCGGTGGTGATCGGGCGCAGCGGCGTGCCGAGGTTGCGCGCGACAGTGACGGCCTTCAGAAAAATCTCGGGCAGGATCACCGCGGAGCCCCAGTTGAGATAGACGCCGCCGGGATGCATTTGGCGGACAAGCGCGCAGAATAATTTGAAGTCGCGATGCGTGGCGGCGCCGAGATTTTCGCCGGACGCGGTGCGATGAATGTGAGTGATGTCCGCGCCGATGGCGAGGTGCACGGTGACGGGGATGCGCGCGCGATAGGCGGCGGCGAGAACGCTCTGATCGAGATGCTTGGCGCGGGTCTTTTTGTCGTTGAGCAGCTTGCCGGCGGCTTCGCCAAGGCCAATGCCGGAGCGGCGGGCGAGCGCGGCCATTTCGTTGATGATGCGGCCGGTTTCTTCGGCCATGCCGAATTTGCCTTCGCCGAGCACGGCGTCGACGTCCTCGGAGGTGCCGCCGACCATGGCGATCTCGAAATCGTGGATGAGCGAGGAGCCGTTCATGGCGATGCCGCTGATGAAGCCGCGGCGGAGAAGATCGATGAGCACCGGGCCGAGGCCGACTTTGACGACGTGGCCGCCCATGCCCCAGAGAATGGTGCGCGATTGCGAACGCGCCTCGATGACGGCTTGCGCGACGGAGCGCAGATCTTCGGCGGCGAGGATGCGCGGGAGCGAATCGAGAAATTCGGCGAAGGATTCGCCCTGGCGATAGGGCTTGGCGAACTGTCCCACGCTGACTTTGCTGGGACGCGACGCGAGAGGATAGGTGTGGAGGCCGTGGAAGTTGAGCGGCTGAGTTTTGTAGAGGCTCGAAGATTTGCGAGACAAGATTAGGCCTTCCGTTATGCAGGTGATCGCTTCAGTCAGGCGCTTTTGACTTTAATGTAGTCCACGGTGAGGTGCAAGCCTGAGTGATGCGCAGTAGGAGCGCCTCACAGCAGTTTTTCGAGATCTTCGGAACTCAGCGCCGCGTCTCGCAGGATGCTCTTCAGGATTTTTGGATGGAGGGTTTTGGTCCCATGAAAAGGGACCGTCGCCCGCTTGCCAGCGGCGTTCTTATAGATCATGTGGCTGCCGCTCTGGCGCACCAGCAAAAAACCGGACTTTTCAAGTACGGAGATGATCTCTCGGGCGGTTAAGCGCGGGAGTTTGGGCATTAGACAGCGACTTCAACAGTTGAAAGGCTTACAGAAACCTCGGGAATCTCTTCGCCGCTGGCAATGCGATCCTCGATGTGCAGCCGGATGGCATCTTTGATGTTTTCGACGGCCTCTTCATACGTGTCTCCTTGACTGTAACAGCCCTGTAGTGCGGGGCAGGAGACGAAGTATCCGTCAGAATCAGCTTCAATGACGATCGGCAGGGTGACATGTTTCATGAGCGAATTATAGGCCCGTCATCGTTTTGCGACAATTGGATTCCAGGAGCGGCTTTCGTTGGAGCCGGTTGCCGCTGGATGCGCAGTGCGAGTCGCAGGGAATACGCGCCGATGAATGCTGGAATAGGTAGCGCAGCTAGAACAAGCAACGGTATATGTTCTCTGACGATCCCGAATGGCGCACCTAGCGCTCCTATCAAAAAGATTGCCGCAACTGTGCAGAGACTGCTATTCGATTTGGTAGGACGCGCTAGGTTCTGGGTTCGGAAGTAAAGAATGTCGATGAACAACAGTACCCACCAACAGGAAGTACCTGCCAGGAGTTTACTTCCCCATAGAGAAGGAGGACGTAGAGCGTAATGAAAACATTGAATGGAATGGCGTATTTTGTTGCGTGCCACATGCGGCGCACCGCACCTCCGACGGTCTCTCACCGTTTTCGTGATTATAGCAGGTTAAACATTAGCGCCAGCTCCGCGACTTATTTTGCGGCGGGGTGAGTGTGGCCGTTGGAGTTGGCGATGCCGAGGGAGGGGGCGAGGGCCTGGCCGGTGTAGGATTTTTTGTTGCGGGCGACTTGCTCGGGTGTGCCTTGGGCGACGATGCGGCCGCCGTCGGCGCCGCCTTCGGGGCCGAGGTCGATGAGCCAGTCGGCCTGTTTGATCACGTCGAGATGGTGCTCGATGATGATGATGGTGTTGCCGAGGTCGACGAGGCGGTTGAGCACGTCGAGGAGTTTTTTTACGTCGTCGAAATGCAGGCCGGTGGTGGGCTCGTCGAGAATGTAAAGGGTGCGGCCGGTCTGGCGGCGCGATAATTCCCGCGCGAGTTTGGTGCGCTGCGCTTCACCGCCGGAAAGAGTGGTGGCGGACTGGCCGAGCTGAACGTAGCCCAGGCCGACGTCGACCATGGTTTGGAGCTTCTGCTTGATCTGCGGGATGTTTTCGAGCACGGGCAGCGCGTCTTCGATGGGCATTTCGAGCAGATCGGAAATGGAGTAGCCCTTGTAGCGCACGGAGAGCGTTTCGGCGTTGTAGCGGCGGCCGCGGCAGACTTCGCAGGTGACATAAACATCGGGAAGAAAATTCATTTCGATGCGGCGCAGGCCATCGCCCTGGCAGGCTTCGCAGCGCCCGCCCTTCACGTTGAAGCTGAAACGTCCGGGACGATAGCCGCGTTCGCGCGACTCAGGAAGCATGGCGAAAAGCTCACGAATCGGCGTGAAGACTCCGGTGTACGTGGCGGGATTTGAGCGCGGGGTGCGGCCGATGGGCGCTTGATCGATTTCGATGACTTTGTCGAGATGCTCGAGGCCGAGAATCGCGCGATACGCGCCGGGAGACTCGGCGGCGCGATAGAATTTCTGCGCGAGGGCGCGATAGAGAATGTCGTTGACCAGCGTGGATTTGCCCGAGCCGGAAACGCCGGTAATCACGGTGAGCAAGCCGAGCGGAAATTCGACGTCGATGTTTTTCAGGTTGTTGGCGTGCGCGCCGAGGATTTTGAGCGATTTGCCGTTGGGCTTGCGGCGCTGCGCCGGCACGGGAATTTTTAGATTGCCGGCGAGGTAGCGGCCGGTCAGAGAATTGAGGTTTGCGGCGATTTCTGGAGGTGGGCCAATGGCGACGACGTGGCCGCCCGCTTTTCCCGCGCCGGGGCCGAGGTCGACGACGAAATTGGCGCGGCGGATGGTTTCCTCGTCGTGCTCGACGACGAGGACCGTATTGCCCAAGTCGCGCAGAGTTTCGAGCGTGCCGAGCAGGCGGCCATTGTCGCGCGCGTGCAGGCCGATGGAAGGCTCATCGAGAACATACAGAACGCCGCGCAGGCGCGAGCCGATTTGCGTCGCCAGGCGAATGCGCTGCGCTTCTCCGCCGGAGAGCGTCGCGGCGGAGCGGTCGAGGGTGAGGTAGCTGAGCCCAACGGCGAGAAGAAAATCGAGGCGCTCGGCGACTTCGCCCAGGGGACGCCCGGCGATGGCAAGATGGCGCGGCGTGAGGCCGCGCAGGATTTTGCCGACGGCAGCGTGCGCGTCGGCCAGCGAAAGCTCAGTGAACTCCGCAATGGAGTAGCCGCCAACCTTTACCGCGAGGCTTTCCGGGCGGAGGCGCTTTTGGCCGCACGCTTCGCAGGGCGTCGGCGACATGTATTGCGTGAGGTATTCGCGATATTCGTCGGAGGTGGTTTCCTCGAGATTGCTTTCGAGATGGTCGATGACGCCCTTGAAATTGAGGCCTTTGGTGGGCCGGCCGTTCGCGGGATTGCCGTAGAGAATCAGGTTTTGCACGCGGCCGGGGAGTTTTTCAAACGGCGTATCGAGGTCGAATCCGTTGGCCAGGGCCGCGATTTTCAAGGTCCGCTGTAAAGAGCCGGAAGTGCCGCCGGGCCCAAGGCCGCCTTGGAAAAGCGGTTTCGACCAGTCGACGATGATTTTCGCGGGATCGAAATTGAATTTTGCGCCCAAGCCGTGGCACGCGGGACATGCGCCGTAGGGCGAATTGAAGCTGAAGGAGCGCGGCTCAATTTCTGGAACGGAGATGCCGCAATCGGCGCAGGCGAGATTTTCGGAGTACATGCGCTCTTCGCCGCCGACAATGGCGATGGTCACGAGGCCGCTGGTGAGCTTGGTGGCCGTTTCGATGGACTGTTCGAGGCGCTTGGCGATTCCTTCCTTGATGAGCAGGCGGTCGATGACGATTTCGATGGTGTGGTTGCGGCGGCGATCGAGCGCCGGAGGCTCATCCAGGCTGACAAGCTGGCCGTCTACGCGCGCGCGAAGAAAACCGGCGCGGGCAAATTTCTCGAATTCCTTTTTGTATTCGCCTTTGCGGCCGCGTACCACCGGCGCCAGGATCATGATGCGTTCCTCGGGCTTGAGCGCGAGGACAAATTGCACGATCTGTTCGGTGGATTGCCGCGCAATGAGTTTGCCGCAATTCGGGCAGTGCGGCGCGCCGATGGAGCTGTAGATTACGCGCAGGTAGTCGTAGATTTCGGTGATGGTGCCGACGGTCGAGCGCGGCGAGCGCGTGGTCGTTTTCTGCTCAATGGCAATCGACGGCGAAAGGCCTTCGATCGAGTCGACTTCCGGGCGCTCCATTTGATCGAGAAACTGGCGCGCGTAGGCGGAGAGCGATTCGACGTAGCGGCGCTGGCCTTCGGCGTAGAGCGTGTCGAACGCGAGCGAAGATTTTCCCGAACCTGAAAGCCCGGTGATGACCGTCAGGGAGTTGCGCGGGATTTCCAGGCTAATGTTTTTCAGGTTGTGCTGACGCGCGCCACGAATGACGATTTTCTGAAGGGCCATGTTTTGATAGGGAGCTACAGGCGCGGCCGCCGCTCAGCGCGGAGAATACGCCCAAGTTAATCCACCAACATAGCAAGCCCGGCGCATAAGGGTCAAGCGGCCCGCTGCGAACGGCAATGGGTCAGTTTGAATTTTGGCTCCTTGTGTCGCGATCAAGAAAATTCAAACTGACCCACCACCCTGCGAACGTGCAAAAGCGGCTGGCGATGCTGGCCAACAAGGTGCGTTCCACGACGAGTGTGGTAGAAAACATCGCTCAGCGCGGACTAGCAGGAGGAATTTACCGAGAGCGTGTGGTTTTTACCGAGGTAATTGCACCAATACATTGAAATAGAAAGGGTTAGAGGTTGGCTTGCGGCGTGCGTAGCAAAAGAGCGTAGGGGGAAGACAAGCCGAGAATCCCTTTAGGGGATTGAGGGCTGGGCCGGCTTCCTTCCCCCACTCATTCCCGCCGGAACCTCCACGATACCTACCCTCTAAGCGGCGGGGGTGCGTCTGAACGAAACCGCTGCAAAATTCCGCGCTGTCCAATAAAATGCTAATCCACCTTTTGACGCGCGACTGTTGGGGCGTGGTCCAATTGGTAGGACGCTGCACCGTCAATGGCTCCGAGACCACTGAGCAACACTCGGCACCAAAACGCAACCCAACGAAAATCGCCTGTGTTTATATGGCTCGCGCGGGGATTGGTTCAGCTCGGTTATGCGCAGCGATGAGCAGCAACGCGCAGTAATCCGCAAAACCAACCGACACCACTACCGACACCACTTTACGGGGCAAGAGATCGACGTGACGGACAAAGAGGGACCGGGACGCCGAGGAGAATCGCGCCAGCGCCCTGGGACGCATTGGCACGAGGCATTCTGGAGCAGCGTGTGCCCGTCCGGTAGGCCACGGATCGGCCTCGATGTCGCCAAGATTTGCCGACTTCGCGCACACGGCCGTTCCTGGTGAAAGATCGCCCGAATCATGCAATGTTCATTAAAGACCTGCAGGAGGGCGGGGCAAAAGTCCGCAAAGGTTTTTGCCCCACGGTCTACGGCCAGGTTGAGGTGGACAAAACCCCCAATGTGGGAGAGGCCCCTCCTGCCGCACCTCTGCTAAGGCGCCACTTCAAGCTCGGGGCGCATGAAGCTTTCGCGCGGCAGCCAAGAGGCCGACCAAGCCCCAACCCATCAGAATCAAAGTTGCGGGCTCTGGCGTGACAAACGTATTGGTGAAACCGAAGCTCGTCGGCGAACCGGAAGGTCCCGCATTTGCGGTGAAGGAATCCTGAACCGACAGCACTAATGGCGCCCCCGGGAACCAAACAAATCCGGAATCAGGGTGATCCACACCGGCCGGCGGGGGAAGGTTGACTATTTCGGTAGACAACGAGACGCCATTGCTGAGAGCTGCCTGAGCAGCAACCGATGCTCCGCTGGGCACGACGCCACTCAGCAAGAGGTCCGCCCAATAAAAAGGGCCCGTACCGGAATTAACGGAGTAATCCAAGCTGCCTGAGAGCGACGTTGTTGTGGAAAACCCTCCGAACCCCACAGCCACCTCCACACAGGTGGTAGTGTCGTTAAATGGGCACGCAAAATTATAAACTGTAATTCCGAGCGTTACAGTTATCTGGGACGCCGGAGGGGCGCCGCTGCCGGGTGTGTAACCAAAGCCCGACAAAGTCGCATTATAATTCGAGGGGGCCTGCGAGCCTGGCGGGAAAGTCGTATACGGAATCGTGCAGCTTCCCAGCGCGATGTAATTCGCCAAAGTGGCAGTGGTGGGGCACACCGCGTCCGCCCTGGCGACCGTGCCTGTGATCAGCAGAATCACGCCCAACAACAGTAACTTGCTCATCGGAACTCCTCAACTCAGTGGGTGAGTCTTCTTTTCAGAACTAGCAACCTAGATACATGGCATATAATAATATATCTGCACCTGCCGTCAAGCACAGAGGTTTGATCTGGTTTGATCTCCTCTCCCTTAGGCTAAGATTCCGTCGTTCTCTTGGCATTGTCTGCGGCATACCTTCGCCAGCCGCCTTGTGATGGCTGGGGTTGATCTTCGCACTGTCCGGGAGCTAATGGGCCACAAGCAAATCTGCATGACCGTCCGCTATGCTCATCTGTGGCCGGATCACACCCCGGCAGCCGTCCAACGGCTGGCCCAGGCCAAACCGCCCGTTACGCCCCAAACGCGAGCCCAACAGGAAAACGCAACCGACACCAAGGTAGTTGTGTCGCCTGTGCCCGACACACTCATCTTTCAGCAACTTGCTGTGTGATAAGGTAATACACGAACTTCTGGGGCGTGGTCCAATTGGTAGGACGCTGCACTGTTAATGCAGACGGTGTTGGTTCGAATCCAACCGCCCCAGCCAATCTGGAGGTTAGAGGTGCATTCCGTCCATGTGGAACGGCGACGTATAATGTAGGTGTGCGCTATCAAGTCACCGATAACGACGGGACACTCGGGTCGTACTTAAAGGGAGTTTGCAAAACTCTAACCGAGGCGCTGAACAACGAAAAACAGAATGTACCGGGCCACGTTCCGCATCCGCCTTTCCAGTGCGTGTTTTCGGACAGTGATGAGCCGCAAGCCAAGGCCATGCAGATAGGCGGCGTGTCGGTTATTTGTATTACGAAGGGGTTGCTCGGTTTGGTGTGGACCACGTGCGACCTACTGAGCAGATCGGAACACATTATTCAGCTATTCAACCACGCCCGAACAAAGCAAATCCACGCGGCATTGTTTCAAACTCAACTCTCATTCATTCTGTGCCACGAGTACGCGCACCACGTTCACGGGCACTTGACGCAGACTTCATTTGGGCTTGAGGCTGGCGACATTCAGACCCAAGTGTTTGAAGTTGACGCGGACTGTTACGCCATCTATTTTGTGCTGGCCTTTCTGATCAAAGGAATGGGAAGGGCCGGAGCAGTGGAGCACTTGAATTGCGCGAACGTAAAGAGTGAGGCGCAGGATGAAGCACTAATTTCGTCTTTCGTTTTGGCAACCGGCGGCATCCTGTATGCAACGCCCCCAGTTCCGCTGGACATGGCCCGGATATTCCAACAGCGTTACCCGCCTCTTGCCGCCCGAATGAACTGGATTATGCAAAGCGCAATGGATTGGTGCGCGCAAAACAAACCGCACCTTAAAGAGTGGATGACGCTGGACAAGTGGCGGGTGTTGATGGTCTTCGCGGCCAGCGCCGTGGCGGAACTTAACGGTGGTGCCCATTGGGGCGACCAAATTAGGTTCCTTACATCAGAGAAGGGCGCTGAGTACGTGAGAATGGTTATGGCGCGATTTAGTGAATACAAACGCTCGCTGTTTCACGATCAAGAAACTCAAACTGACCCACCACCGGCTATTCTGGACGCTTGAGTCTGGAGGCTGGAAAAGGGACGATCTGGCGCGCTAGTCTTTCGCCACCGGAAAACCGGCTTCGGTCCAGCCGCGCCAGCCGCCGTCCATCGAGATGACATTCTTGTAGCCCATTTTTTGCAGGTTGTCGGCCGCCAGCGCCGAGCGAAAGCCGCCGCCGCAGTAGAGCACCAGCGGGGCGTTCTTGTCCGGAATGGTCTGCTCGATGTCGCGTTCGATGACGCCCTTGCCGAGGTGAATCGCGCCGGGGACATGGCCGCGCGCCCATTCGTTGTCTTCGCGCGTGTCGACGAGAATCATTTTCTCGCCGGCGTCGATGCGTTTTTTAATGTCGCGAAAATCGGCCTCTTTGACGCGCGTCTTGGCGTCGTTGACGATGCTGAGAAATCCCGCAGGGTGATGATGAGACATAAGACCTCCGATCCGAATTTCTAGTTGCGGGTAAGTTTGAATTTTGACTCTTTGCGTCACGATCAAGAAAATCCAAACTGACCCACCAGCGAATTTTTCTAAGGAAATTATCGCACAGGAACAGGTTTCATATCGCGCCAGTTCGGGCCTGCTTTGACGTCCACCAGCAGCGGCACGCGGAGGGGATGCACCTGCTCCATGGCCTGTTTCACGAGAGGGGTGAGGCGCGCGTGTTCGTCCTCGGGGCCTTCGAAAAGCAGTTCGTCGTGGACCTGCAGAATCATGCGGGTACGAAAATTCTCGCCGGCGAGGCGGCGATCGATTTCGAGCATGGCGAGCTTGATCAGATCGGCTGCGGTGCCCTGCAACGGCGTATTCATGGCGGTGCGCTCCGCGAAATTGCGCAAATTGGGCTGCGGTGAATTGATTTCCGGAATCGGGCGTACCCGCCCGAACAGTGTGCGCGTCATTCCCGTCTTGCGGGTCTCGGCGACCTGCTGCTCCAAGTATTTCTTGACGCCGCGATAGCGCTCGAAATACGCGGCGATGAATTTCGCGGCTTCTCTCTGGTCGATTTGCAGGTTCTGCGCCAGGCCGAAGGGCGAAAGCCCGTAAATTATGCCGAAATTGATGACTTTGGCGGCGCGGCGATGCTCGGCGGTTTGGGCGAAGGGCGCGACGCCAAAGACTTCCTGCGCGGTGCGGGAATGGATGTCTTCGCCGCGCTGAAAGGCCTCGACAAGCACCGGATCCTCGGAAAAGTGCGCCAGAATGCGCAGTTCGATTTGCGAATAGTCCGCGGAGAAAAGCACGTTGCCCGGTTCGGCGACAAACGCTGCACGAATCTCCCGGCCGAGGCTGGTGCGAATGGGAATGTTTTGCAGGTTCGGATTGGAGGAACTGAGCCGTCCCGTCGCCGTTCCGGTCTGGTTGATCTGCGTGTGCAAGCGGCCGGTGTGCGGCGAGATCATCTCGTGCAGGACGTCCGCATATGTGGATTTCAGCTTGGCCATCTCGCGATAATCGATCACGAGCTTCGGCAATTCGTGCAGCGGCGCCAATTCCGTCAGAATTTCCGCGGCGGTGGAGCGAGATTTGCCGCGCGTGCGCCGCGGCAGCGCGAGATTCAATTTGTCGTACAGCACTTCGGCGAGCTGTACCGGCG
The DNA here is from genome assembly GCA_049281095.1 of Candidatus Acidiferrales bacterium. Taxonomy (GTDB): domain Bacteria; phylum Acidobacteriota; class Terriglobia; order Acidiferrales; family UBA7541; genus DAHUXN01. The sequence goes on along the minus strand of JBAPRL010000058.1, from coordinate 113,548 downwards.
AATTGATGTTGAATTCGAATCCCGCGAGTTCGTAAATGCGTTTTTCGAAGCCGGCGATTTCCTCTTCGAGAGTCGCGGAAATCTTTTTGAGCGTTTTGGGATGAATGCAAACGCCGGCGCGTTCGATTCGCGAAAGCACCGGCGCGAGCGGCAGATCGATTTTCTGGTACGCGGCGTCCAGTTTTTCGCTTTCAATCATCGAGCGCATCAACGGCGCGAGGCGCGCCAGAAAGTCCGCGCGCTCGCCGGGCGCGCCGGAAAGGGTCACGTTCAGGTGGCGAAGAACAACTTCGGCGAAGGAATGATTCGCCGTCGTCGGCCGCAGCAAATAGGAATAGAGCTTGGTTGCGTGGCGAATGCCGGCGACGCCGCGCTGATTGTTCGGCACGTTGCCGGGAATCGCGAATAACTCGAAGGTCTTGGGATCGTGGACGATTTTCGGGCGATTGGCGTCGCCCAACCAATCCGCCAGCGCGGCCAGGCCTTCATTTTCCGCGCCGTTTACCAGAGTGCGCGCGAAGCCGCTGCGATGGGAAACTTCGATCGAGCGAACGCAGCATCCGTAGCGCTCCTCGTCCTCGCCGGCGGCATCGGTCGCAAGCCAAATGGCGACTTCCTGTTCGCGAGGCAGGTTTGCCAGGAATTCGCGAAGCTCGCGCGCGGAGGCGAAGCTTGCATAGTCGGTTTTTTCAGTGAGCGCCGCGGCGGGCAGGTTCTTCAGCAGCGAAGTGAAACCCAGTTCCGCGAAAAGCTCGCGCAGCGCTCCAACCTCGGGCGCCCGCAAACCGAAGGCCTTCAGGTCAAGGTCGACCGGCGCGTCGGTGGGGATTTGCGCGAGCTGTTTGCTCAAATGCACGAATTCGGCGTATTTTTCGAGGGCTTCGCGGTAGCTCGCGCGCTTCACTTCGGCGGCGCGGCGAATGGCTTCCTCGGCGCTGCCGAATTCCTGAATCAGCATGCGCGCGCCCACTTCGCCGATTCCAGCCTTGCGCCGCTCACCCGGCGCGGGCTTCTCGTTCGGATCGCGCGCGCCCGGAATATTATCGATCGAGTCGCCCATGAGGGCCATCACGTCCGCCACTTTCGCAGGAGGCACGCCCATCAGCTCCTCGACTTTGTTTTCGTCGATGAGCAGATCGCCCTTGCTGGGATTGAGGATTCGCACCGGGCCACCGACAAGCTGCATCAGGTCCTTGTCCGCGGTGACGATGAACGTTTCAAGGTTCTGCGCGGTCGCTTGGCGCGCCAGGGCGGCGATCACGTCATCCGCTTCATAGCCGGCCAGCTCGACGATCGGGAAACGCATCGCCTCGCAGTAGCGCCGCACGAACGGGAGCTGCACGGCCAAGTCGTCGGGCATGGGCGGGCGCTGCGCTTTGTATTGCGTAAAGAGCTTGTCGCGAAAGGTGGGTGCCGCGACATCGTAGACCACCGCGAGATAGTCGGGCTTCAGCGTCTTGCTTTCCAGCAACCGCCGCATCATCGTTGCGAAAAGATAGGGGACCTTGGTGGGCGTGCCGTCGCGCGTTTGCAGGCGCTCCATCGGCGCATGGTAGGCGCGGAAGATGTATCCCATCGCATCAACGAGAAAAAGTTTTTTGCGGGATGAGGGAGTCATAGATTACCCTGAAAGTTCAGGGTAAGACCCTCAGTATAACAAGAGAAAGGGCAGCCTGCCGGTGCGCGGCGACGGCCCCGGGGCGAAGCCGGCAAAAGCCAAAAGCCTAAGGAGCAAATTCATGACGGAACAAAGCAAGGAAGAATTGCTAGCTCGCATAGCCGAGCTGGAAAAGCAGAGCGGTTCAAGGAAAAAGGGCGCACTGGAATTTCGCGTCGGCGAAAAGGGAGGCGTGAGTGTGTACGGCCTCGGGCGCTTCCCGGTCACGCTTTATTATGAGCAGTGGATTCGCTTGCTGGATACCGCGGAAGGTTTGCGCGAATTTCTCGAAGAAAACAAGTCCCGCCTGAAACTGAAGCCAAAAGAATAAAATGCCTCGGCGTCGCGCGGCATTTTCCCCATGCGTCTTCGCGCGCTCCTCCGCATCAAATGGGGTGCTTGCTTGTTCAGGAGGCGGCCTGCCATGACCGTAGGGCATGCGCTGTTCGCATTTTCCATCGCTGCGGCGCTTCTGACCATCACTCCCGGTCTGGACACGGCGCTTGTTCTGCGCACCGCCGCCGTCGAGGGTTCGCGCCGGGCCATGCTCGCCGGGGCGGGAATATGTTGCGGACTTTTCGGCTGGGCGCTGGCTGTGTCGGTTGGCCTCGGCGCGCTGCTGGCCGTTTCGCACTTCGCTTACAGCGTGCTGCGCATCGCGGGGGCCTGCTACCTGATTTACCTCGGCGCGAAGATATTTTTTCGCAAGGCTGCTGCGTTCATCGATGCGCCCGCGGAAGGCATCGAGCAATCGAAAACCACAAATTCGAATGCCAGCGCTCCGCGATGGTTCGCCCGCGGCTTTCTGACCAACATTTTGAATCCCAAAGTAGGCGTTTTCTACGTCACGTTCCTCCCGCAATTCATTCCCGCCGGTGTAGGAGTTACTTCGTTCAGCCTTCTGCTCGCTTCTATTCATGTGGCCGAGGGCATCCTGTGGTTCATCCTGCTGATCTCCGCGACCAGCGTCTTTTCTAAATGGCTCCGGCGCCCGCGCGTCGCCAAAATGATCGATCGCGTCACGGGGACGGTTCTCGTCGGCTTCGGAGTCGCCTTGGCGCTCGAAAAATCGCGCTGACGTGCGCTCTCTTTGCCGGGCCCCTCGTGAAGCCTCCGGAGACCGAAGGGTACAAGCCAAATAAGCCATCCTTGGTGTAACTTACTGGGGTCGCGGTGCGTAGAACGTTATGACGACGGGCAACCCAAAGCAGGCGGAGAATCAGGCAGGCTTGGCCGAGTTGGTCGCCCGAGCGCGCGACGGCAATCATGAAGCCTGGGCGGAAATCTACACGCAATTCGCGCCGGCGATTTTTCGCTTTTGCCGCCGCGCGATGCCCTCGCGAGAAGACGCTGAGGACGCCACTTCGGAGGTTTTTCTCAAAGTGCGCGGCAAGCTCGACCAATACGATGCGTCGCGGCCATTCAACGCATGGCTCTACCGCGTGGCCGCAAATCATTGCTGGGATTTGCTGCGGCGCCGGCGCGTGCGGCAGGACTTGGAGACTGGCGACATCGAGTCAATGCCTCTGGAACACCCAGACCCCGGGCAGCTCGAACAACTTATTGCGCAGAAATCGCGCGAAGATGTCCGCAAGGCCCTGGAGCAATTGCCGAACCGGACGCGCATGGCGCTGACGCTGCGATACTATTCGGACATGAGCTACGACGAAATTGCCGAGACGCTCGGCGTGCGCCGGGCGTTCGTGGGCGTGCTGCTGCTGCGCGCGCGCCATCAACTGCGCCGCGCGATCGAGCAAGGAGCAGAGGGCCTGCGGCGTTCGGCCGCTGGGAGCAACGCATGAATCACTTCGACGAGATGACGGCGCTTCTGTATCTCGATGGCCAACTGGAGCGCGCGCAGGCCTCCGAAATCCTCGCGCATGCCACGGAATGCGGCGAATGCCGCGTGCTGCTCGAATCGCTGAAAGAGGAAACGCTGTGGCTCGAACACAGTTTGCAGGAAAAGGACGCAGTACCGGCGCGGTTCATGACGCCAGCCAGACACGCGAATGTGCGGTGGGGCTGGGCGACTGCTCTGGCCATGGCCATCGCGGGAGTGCTGACGCTCTGGAACGGCGTGGTTGAGCCTTTCCAGCGCCAGCTCAGCCAGGCTGGATTTAGCGGAGGCAATCTGATGACGATGCTGTTTTTCAGCGGCGCATTCTGGAAAGGGTGGTCAAGCGTGCTCAGCTTCCTCAGCTTCTTCGTGGCTGCGGTGTTCTCGATTCTCGCTTTGGTCCTGCTGAGGAGGTTCTGGGGGCGCAGCACGGCCGTGGGAATGGTGCTCGCGAGCTTTGGTCCCGTCGCGCTGCTGTTTCCGTTGCTGCTGATGGCTCCGGCGGCTCACGCGGGAGAAGCGGTGCATGGTCATCCCAGTTACACATTGTCTTCCGGCCAGACCATAAATACGGATTTATTCGTGGCTGCCGACTTCACGCGCATCGAAGGCACCGTGAACGGCGATGTGATCGCCTGGAGCGACGAGGTGGAGATCGACGGGCACGTCACCGGGGACGTCATCGCCATGGCGCGGGAAGTACGAATTAACGGGCAAGTGGATGGGAACGTTCGCGAGTACGCACAGACGGAGTACATCAACGGAAGCGTCGGCAAGAATGTGCTGGCTGCAGGCCAAGATTTTGAAGTGGGCCCCGACGCCAAGATTGGGGGAAGTGTGACGCTCGCCGGCGCCAACGCGATGATTTCGGGAAGCATTGCGCGGGATATTACGGCAGCGGTGGGCGACGCAACGATCGATGGCGCGGTCGGCGGGGGTGTCACGGTCAGGGGCGACGATCTTCGCATCGGACCACATGCAGACGTCCAAGGGGCAACAAAATACACCGGACGCCATGAGGCCGAGATTGATCCAGCGGCAAAATTGGCAAGCCCGGTGGCGTTCACACATCGCAAAGAGGGGCCGGACTACTCAAACTGGAAATTTTATTGGCATCGCGCCCTATTCTGGGCCGCCGCTTTTCTGTTCGGGCTAGTGCTGTTGTTTCTCATGCCCGGATTTTTCGCTGACGGACTGCGCGCCAGCAAGAAGTTCCTACCTTCGCTGGGATTTGGCGCGCTCTTGGTCTTCGCGACACCAATTGTGGCGATCATTGTTTGCATCACATGCGTAGGCCTTGGCGTCGGGATCACTACATTCCTTGTCTGGCTCGTCGCCCTCTACGCCGCGCAGGTGTTCGTGGGGAGCTGGATCGGGGAAATGCTGCTCGGTCCCTCGGTAGGAACGGGCGCGCTGCTGGGCCGCCTAGCTTTGGGTCTGGCCATTGTGCATGGACTCGAAATGGTGCCGTATCATGTCGGGGCCATTGCCCATCTGATCGTGTTTTGTTGGGGACTGGGGGCGATCGCGATGGCCATCTTCGGCCATTTGCGGCGCGCGGGGCTTGTGGCGCCGCCAGTGGCGGCGTAAAACTCGACTCCCGCGCAGGGCTATTTGCAAAAGAAAAAAGGCCGGGAATTTGTCCCGGCCTTTTCTTTTTTCTGGCGGTCGATTCCTACGTGCCGGGCACTTCTCCTCGAACGATCGTGGCAATGATCGATGGAGAACCGACTGAACCGGTCGTGTTGAACAAGAAACCACCCGTGGTTACATACTGGCCGTTCACAAGGCCGCCAATGTTGGCCGGCGTAAGGTCCTGATATACGGTTCCCGCGGATTGATTCGCACTGGTGTCGACAACTTCAAGTTGGAAGACTGAGTCCACGGGCGCTGAACTGAACAGTGCCGGCAACGGGCTCAGAATGAAGTATGGGTACGGCTGAACCTGCGAATCGACCGCGCTCACGATCGCTTCGAGTTGCGTTTGCTCCAGCGCGAGACGATCCGTGGTGAAGGCGTCATTTGCAATACTGCTGTTCGATGCCACCCGAGCTTCCACTTCCTGGCCGACAATGACGTCGGAGGTCGAGGCGAAGCTCAATCCGGAGGGCAACATGAACGAGCCGCTGTTAATGACATAGGAGGTTCCGCTGCCGATGTTAACGACGACCCCCGTGCCGGGAGGAAGGCTCGACACTGGAGGAATGGTGTTGTGAACTACAACTAGGACGCTCGTAGGTGGAGTCCCGGCCTGGGCGACGATCGTGCCGCTGACTTGTTGCGTGCCGGATGCGTCATCGTAATCAACTTCCCCGGCATCGAGGGTGACGCCATCGCTCTGGATGTTAACAGCCACGTCCACGATTTCGCCCGCGGTAATGCACGTAAAGTCATTTGCTGTGCAATTGGCGCGAGCAAATTCAAAGTCCGTGCCACTACCGGCGGTAATGGTGAATGTTTGTCCGGTGGAGGCAAGGAGTTGAAATTGAGTGGAGCTCGCGGTCACGGAACTGACCTGGCCTGCTATCTCCATGGTACCGAGGGTGGTCACCGTTCCCGAGCTGTTCGTGGACTGAGTCACGGTGGCGCCTGCGGACTGGCTGAAATTCAGGGAGAAGTCGGACTGAATGATGTCGTTCAGGTTGACGTCGGCCTCGATCAAGGTTTGATTGTCCCCAACGGCGACCGTTGGAGAGAAAGTCGCGGTACCCGTCAGGTTGGTGGCTGTGGGATTCGACACCACGCATGAGGCGTTGGCGGGGCACGCTTGGCCGTTGACGGTCACAGAAACGCCCGAATCGTTCAAGAATGTGTACTGAGGACTCGCGTAGGTGATCGTCAGGCTCGTGTAGGTTCCCTGCGCAACCTGGGTGGTCGGCAAGAGAATGGAATTCGTCTGAAGTTGGGTGAGCTCAACGGTCTGGGGGGTCGACAAGAGAGAAACATTGCCAGGCTGAAGAACCGCGCCGGTAATGGTCACTTCGAATGAGGTGACGGTCACTCCAGATGGGCCGGACGGAGGCGCGTCATGGAGCGTTAAAATCACGGGGCTGGTGCTGCCGCTGCTCCCACCGGTTTGCGGGAAGACAGCGTGGCTGCAGCCCGCGAGGACGAAAATCACTGCAATGGCTGTAGCAAGAGTACCCAAATATCGCGTTTCACGCATGGACTTACCCCATTCCTCGCTGCCAAATGGCTTTCAAGAGCAGGAGGTTCTAGTACTGATTGTGGCCTACTCAGCGGATCTTGAAAGTACTATATGCGCGGCTGGATAGATAAAGAGTTAACAGTGGGGTGGAATCGTCCGAGCCGAAAGAGGATGCGAAGGTTGTTAGGGGACCTCGGCGCTCTGCGAATCAGGCTGGCCCAGGCGGTCAGGCATATACCGTGCCCTGCGCCGTGGGCGGGCCTAGATGCCTGCGATCAGCGCTTCTTGCGTTTCACGGGCAGTGACCAAGCAGGCGAATCACTCGCCGGAAAAGACTCACGCGAAGCTTCGTCAACGGAATCGTTCGCGTTCTCTTTTTTCCGTTCGCCGGGCTTTTGTTTCGGCGGACAAGGCTCGTTCGATGATCGCTCGCCGGAGTTTTGTTTTTCTGTGGAAACCATGACGCCGGTCCTTTGAATCTGTGAATCGGAAGCGGGCGGGGCCAACGCCCTTATGATGCCACAGCGCACGCGCAGAGTAAAACGGCGTTCTGCCCTCGATGGGGCACCGCAACAAATGCGCCGCCCTAAATTACTTCCAGTTTCTTCCCCACACGCTCGAAAATTTCGAGCGCGCGCTCCAAATCCGCGCGCTTGTGCGTCGCCGTGACGATGGTGCGCAAGCGCGCTTTGCCTTCGGCAACGGTCGGATAGCCAATCGCCAGCGCCAACACTCCTTCATCGAAAAGCTGGCGCGAAAACTCGAATGCCTTCTCCGCATCGCCCACCATGATCGGCGTGATCGGTGTTTCACTCTTGCCGGTATCGAATCCCAGCCGCTTCAGGCGGCGCTTGAAAAATTTCGTGTTGCTCCACAGCCGCTTGATGAGCTTTTCGCCCGCTTCGGAATCGAGCAACTCGAAAGCCGCCTGGCACGTCGCGGTAACAGAAGGAGGATGCGAGGTGGAAAAAACGAATGGCCGCCCGCGATGATAGAGAAAATCAATCAAGTCATGCGACCCGCAGACGTAACCGCCAATCGCACCGATAGCTTTGCTGAGTGTCCCGACCTGAATATCGACGCGGCCATGGCAGCCCAAATGATCCACGGTTCCGCGCCCATTCCGTCCGAGCACGCCGGACGAATGCGCGTCATCCACCATCATGATGCAATTGTATTTCTCGGCCAGGTCGCACAATTGCGGCAGCGGCGCGATGTCCCCGTCCATCGAAAAAACGCCATCGGTAATTAGCAGCTTGTGCCCGTCCCAATCTTTGGTCTCCAGCAGAATGCGCTCGCAGTCGGCCACGTCCTTGTGCTTGAAAACCTTGATCGTCGCTCGGGAAAGCCGGCAGCCATCGATGATCGACGCATGATTCAATTCGTCGGAGATGATCAAATCCTCTTTGCTGAGAATCGCGGAAACCGTGCCCGAATTGGCGGTGAATCCAGACTGAAAAACGACGCACGCTTCCGTTCCCTTGAAGCGCGCGATCTGTTCTTCGAGTTCCGTGTGAATCCGCATGGTGCCGACGATGGAACGCACCGCGCCCGAGCCCACGCCATATTTGCGAATGGCGTCAATGGCCGCGCGGCGCAGTTTTGGATGTGTGGTGAGCCCAAGGTAATTATTCGAGCTGAGGTTGATGACTTCCTTGCCATCCACGATGGCGATGGGTTTCTGTTCGCCTTCCAGAATGCGCAGGCGATAATGAAGATGCCTTGCCTTCAGATCCTCCATTGCGTCGTGAAGATACTGCGTCTGGGGCCGCGTGGAAGCGATGGGCGATGGTGTTGCCATAATTCCTCCTAGGTGGGTAAGAGAACTGAGCAATGGAACCGAACATTATAGGACACGAAACAGTCTGGGGCGATACGGCAATTACGGGAGAGAGCCAAGGCTGCTTAGCAATCCCTAATAAGCCGAGATAGACGATCCAATCCAGAACGTCAGCCGGAAAAAAGGGGCCGAAATTACTTCGTGACGCCGTTGGGATAGAAAAGGATCTTGCCGGCCAAGCCGGTTTCGAGCAGTTTGAATGCCTCTGCGAAGCGGTCAAGCGGAAGACGCTCATTGAAGAGCGGCTCCAGATTGAGGCGACCGGCTTTGAGTAGCGAAGTCATTTGCTCCCACGTCTCGAACATTTTGCGGCCGTAAATTCCTTGCACCAGGGCGCCCTTGAAAATCACGTCGCTCACCAAATCGAGCGTCACCGGCTCGCTGGGAATTCCCAGCAGCGAAGCGCGGCCGCCCTGGCGCAGCATCTGAAAGCCCTGGCGAATCCCGGCGGGATTTCCGCTCATTTCCAGGAGCACGTCGACGCCGTCGCTATCGGTCGCTTCGAGGACGCGCGCAACCGGATCGCCCGCGCCAGGATCGAAAACCTCGTCGGCGCCCATCTTCTTGGCGAGAGCGCGGCGGTGTGCATTCACTTCCGTCGCAAAAATCGTCGAGCAGCCGCAGGCGCGCGCCACCACAATGGACATCAATCCAATCGGCCCGCAGCCCGTGACCGCGACGGTTTGCCCGGCGATTTCGCCGGCGAGAACGGTGTGAACGGCATTGCCCAGTGGATCGAGAATCGCGGCGTAGTGCTCGGGGATCGCCGGGTCGATTTTCCAGACGTTGCGCGCCGGAATGCGCACAAACTCGGCGAAGCAACCGTCCGCGTCGATGCCGATGATTTTCACGTTGCGGCAGAGATGCGGCTGGCCGGCGCGACAGGCGCGGCAATGGCCGCAATTGACGTGCATTTCCGCGCTGACGAAATCGCCGGGCTTGAGCGATTCCACCTCATTGCCGATTTTTTCCACCGTGCCGCAGAATTCGTGGCCAAAGGTCATCGGCGGCCGAATGCGCGACGCGGACCATTTGTCCCAGTGATAAATGTGCAGGTCGGTGCCGCAGATCGAAGCCGAGCGAACTCGGATCAGAACGTCAGAGGGGCCAAAAGTGGGAATAGAAACCGATTCGAGTTGGGCGCCTTGTTCCGGACGCGCTTTGCGCAGCGCTTTCATAATAGAGTTCGCCTTCGGCGACGGGAATCACTGCCAGCGGAGTGAATTTGATTCGCCAAACGGGTGATGTTAGCACACGCCGCGCGACGCCGGAAAGCGCCGGTAGGAATATGAAAAGAAACGCGGGATTTGGACGAACTTCCGCTACAATCGCGCGCGACTTCCGGTAAATCGCGCGCTTTGCGGAGGGCGGCACTTGGCGTTCAGCGAGCGGATCAAAGAAATTCGCGACGGCTTTGAGCCGGCGTTCTGGGTCGCGAACGGAACAGAGCTCTTCGAGCGCCTGGCGTATTACGCGACGACGGCGGTCCTGGCGATTTACCTGCACGAAAATTTGCACCTGACCGTCGAGCAGGCCGGCGCGCTAATGGGAATTTTCGGGTTCGTGGTGTGGTTCCTGCCGGTGCTCGGAGGGACGCTGGCGGACCGCTTCGGATTCCGGCGAGCGCTGATGTTTGCGTACGCGGTGATGACCCTTGGCTATTTCCTGCTCGGCTCGCTTTCGGCTCCGTGGATGGCGCCAATCCGGCAGACGATTTCGCTCTACTGGCTGGTGCTGATCATCTTGATGGTCCCGGCGCTGGGGCCGGCGGTGGTGAAGCCGTGCGTGGCAGGGACGACCGGGCGAGCCTCGAACGACAACGTGCGGTCGATCGGATATTCGATTTACTACACGATCGTAAATATCGGCGGGGCGCTTGGCCCGTTGGTGGCGTTTCTGGTGCGCCGGCGGATCGGGATCGAGAACGTCTTTCGCGCGTCGGCGCTTAGCGTCGCTCTGATGTTTTTTGCGACATGGTTTTTCTATAGCGAGCCGGGGCGTTCCGGCGAGAAAGCAGTGGCGACCGTTGGCGCGGCCATCAAGAACATGTTCGTGGTGCTGGGGAATTTCAAGTTTGTGCTGTTCCTGGTGATTTTTTCGAGCTTCTACGTGGTTTTCTGGCAGCAGTACGTTTCCCTGCCGCTTTTGCTGCGTGGATACGTGAATCCGAAGGCGAACGTCGATCTGCTGTTGACCGTCGATGCCACAACGGTGATTTGCGTGCAGATCCTGGTCTCCTATTTAACGCGAAAGATGCGCGCGTTTCCGGCGATGACTCTCGGCCTGCTGATTTCGAGCCTGACGTGGCTGATTCTGGTGTTCAACGACTCGACGCCCGCAGTCGTGATTACCCTGATCGGACTGGCGCTGGGCGAAGTGACGCAATCGGCGCGCTATTACGACTACATTTCGCGGCTCGCGCCGGAGGGCCAGCAGGGACTTTACATGGGTTATGCTTTCCTGCCGATCGCGATCGGATATTTCATCGCGGGCCCGCTGGGCGGATATCTGGTGCATGAATTCGGCGACGTGCTGCACCGGCCGCAGCAAATGTGGTGGGTGGTGACGGGCTGCGGCGTGACAGGCGTCGTTTTTATGCTGATTTACGACCGCGTGTTTAAGCCGGGAGGAAAGTCGAGCGCCGAGGCAAAGTGAACAGCCGCCGGGATTCATGCTGAACGTGCGCGGCGGAATCAGTTGACCATGCGGCGGAGATGCTCGAGCGCCTGTTGCGCGAGCACATAGCATGGCTCGATGCGCAGCGCAGCCTGGAATTCCTCGCGCGCGCGAGCGAGCATGCCCTTCGCCACGTAAATGCGGCCCAAGTTGTAATGCGGAAAGTGACGCGGCTCGTAGCGCGGCGCCTCGATGGCGCGTTCCAGCCACGACTTCGCCTCGTCAAGCCGTCCTAGCGAGATCATATACGCGCCGATATCGTTATACGGATTGCCAAAATCCGGGTCCACTTGGATGGCGCGCTTGCATTCGTCGATTGCTTCCTCAATTTTTCCTTGAAAGTGCAGGGTCCATCCCAGGAACGTATGCGCTTCGGCAGTGGGATGAATCGTCAGCGATTTCTGATAGAGTTCCGCGGCGTGGTCATAGTCGCCGTCCATTTGCGCGCGATAGGCCTCTTCCAGCACTTCCCAGGCGCGCATGACTTTATCAGGAGCCATCGGCAAATGCTTCCTAACATAGCGGCCAACCGGAGTCAAACTCTGCGGAGTTAAAAGCGCGATGCGGACGGCGATGATTTTGTGTGTGGCGCTTGCGGTGACGGCATCAATGGCTGTTCGCCAGGAAAACGCGGCGCGCACAACGCAAATCTCTAAAACTTCCGGCGCGGATGTGGCCGATGGCAAGCTGGTGTACGGGCAGAAATGCGAAGCCTGCCACTTCAGCGCCAGCAGCGAAAAGAAAATCGGCCCCGGGCTTGCGGGGTTGATGAGGCGGCCGAAGTTCAAAAACGGCATGACGACAGACGATGACCATCTGCGGCGCGTGATTGAACGCGGCGGAAAGGACATGCCGGGCTTTCGCGATTCGCTGAAAGAGAAACAAATTCGCGACCTGATCGCCTACGTAAAGGCGCTCTAAGCGTGACGGCCGGCGGAGCACCGGATCAGCGCCCGATCAACGTTCGATCAGTGCAAGCGCGTCGTTTGTAGTGATGAACCGCGCGCCGCGGCCCGCGAGTTCATCCAGAGTTTTCTTGCCCTCTTTCGCGTCAAGTGTTTCGATGGCATCTGTCACGAGAGCCACGCGCCGTCCGCGATCGAGCAGGCCTTTGGCCGCAAGCCGCACGCAGAATTCCGTGACCACGCCGAACACGATGAACTCGCAATCCGATGGGAACTGTGCCAGCAACTTCTCCGTCGCGGGATTGTCGAACACGTCGAGCGTCTGTTTCTCGATGACCACTTGCTGATCGCGAGAAATGCTCGCGGGAACGCCGGCAGCGCCGCTGTTTTCGATGTGTGTCGATTCCGCGGCCTTCAATTCCGGAACGATTTCAGCCCCAGGCGTGCCGCGCACGCAATGCGGTGGAAAGCGCTGAAACTCAACGTCATCGGGTGCGTGCTGGTCGCTGCTCGAAATCAGAAAGGCTTTTCCGCCGCGCGCGGCGTCGACCAGGCGGCGCATGTTCGGAATCCGCTTTTCCGCGCCCGGGACGTACAGTTTGCCGCCGGGCAGCATGAAGTCCGCCTGCGTATCCACTTCCCAAAGAACTACGCGCGAATTACGCTCCGTTACGGCCATCGATATTTTTACCCATATCAATTTTAGCCTTTTGACCGCGAACAAGCGAATCCGCGTCCCATGCAGCTCAAATGAGTTCGGGAAGTGTTCAGGCGTGTTGACGGATGCGACGGCGCACTTGCTTAAGCAGGTCCTTCAGCCGTTTGCTGTGGCGTACAGGATAGGGAGTCACAGCGGCAGGCGAGAGCAGACGCGACGGAAGCCGCTTCAGTGATTCGGCGCAGCGCTGCCGCGCGGCGTTCAAAGGCTCAGCTGGCGCGATTCGCTTGCCCGCTCGCATCACCGGGGCCAAGAGAATCTCGGCACCTTTATGAACTTCGCCATCGAGCGCGATCAGATCACTTTCCCATTTGCCCCGTGCGTCGGTAAAACGAAATACCTGCTTCCGCCCCGGGAAAGTTGCCTTCGCTTCGCTGAGTTTCACCGCTTCGCGAGTCTTTCCGGCGTGTTCAAGCTCGACCAATTTGTAAATCATGCTAAGGTTCCGCGCATCGGTCGGCGCCACCAGCGCGCTTCCCACGCCGAATGCGTCGATTCTTGCGCCGCGATGCAGCAGCGTGGAAATCTTTTTCTCGTCAAGGTCGCCGGACGCAAAAACCTGAACGTCATGCCATCCGGCACGATCGAGTTGCGCCCGCACCCAGCGGCTGTCCGCCGCCATATCACCGCTGTCGAGCCGCACGCCCGCCGGCTTGCGGCCCGCGGCGATAATTTTCCGAAGCGCCGCGCGAACGTTGTAAGTGTCGAGGAGGAGCGTCGCTTGCTCCGGAAAAACGTCGAGAAATCTCGCGAATGCCTGCGATTCATCTTCGTAAGCCATGATCCACGAATGCGCCTGCGTCCCATACGCGGGAATGCCGAATATCTTGGCGGCAATGACATTGGAGGTCCCCGCGCAACCTGCAATCCAAGCGGCACGGGCCGCACACATGCCTGCTTCCGCCCCGTGGGCGCGTCGCGCGCCGAATTCCACTACCGGTTTGTCTCCCGCGGCGGTAACAAGGCGCGCGGCGCGGCTGGCAACCATCGTTTGAAAGTTGATGGTGGAGAGAAGACACGTTTCGGCGAGTTGCGCTTCGATGATCGGCGCGGTCACACGAAGGATTGGTTCGTTCGCGAAAATGACCGATCCTTCCGGAACGGCCCAAACTTCGCCTGTGAAACGGAACTGCGCCAAGTAATCAAAGAATCCCCCACGAACATGACGGAACACCGGCTCCCGGCGAAGGTAATCAATGTCGTCCGCAGCAAAACGGACGCTTTGCAAGAAATCGAGGGCTTGTTCGAGTCCGGCAGCCACAAGGTAATTGCGTTCCGGCGGAAGCTGGCGAACGAACAACTCAAAAGTGGCGCGAGCCTCGAAGCCGCTTTGGAAATAGCCTGCGGCCATCGTCAGCTCGTAAAGATCGGTCAGAAGGCCGGAGTTATCGCGCACGAAGAGGGAAGTCATCGAATTCGTTCAATGGCGATGGTAGCGCGGATGGCAGTGGCCGAGAAATCGAGGAAAGAACCAATGATCCACGGAATCCAGCATCGAGGAATCGCAGCGAGCACCCCAGCGCCCATGCTTGGCAGGGCCGCCGGGGTGTCGTCGCGAAACTCCAGTTTTCCGAGGCCTACTTGAGAGCCGCGTCTTTGAACGCTTTGGCGGCGCGAAGACGAACAACTGTCTTGGCCTTAATCTTAATTGCTTCCCCCGTCGCCGGATTGCGTCCCATACGCGCCTTGCGGTGCGCCTTCACTGCACGTCCGATGCCTGGAATTACAAACTTGCCCGTGCTCTTGCATTCCTTCACGGCGAGATTGAACAGTTCATCGAAAAACGCCGCGGTCTGTTTCTTTGATATTGGTTTGTCCTTCGTGCCCACCTTCTCGGACAGATATGCGATGATCTTGGACTTGCTCATCGGGGTTGCCATCGTATTGCTTTCTCCTCTTTTCAAGCGAATTTTGCATTACTCCCTGCTGGGAGGCCGGGGGCACTATAGCCGTACAACAGGGGCCAACGCAAGCGAAAATGATGAAAAATACCCAAAAAATCGGGGTTTTTGGCGAATGCACCGCGCCGCAGCACAACTGTTGCGGCGCTTCCGTGTCAAATTTGTCCCAAATTGGAATAGAAAATCGCAATGGACTTGATCCCGCTGAAATAGTTCTCCAGCAAGATGTGCTCGTCGGGTGCATGCGCGTTCTCGTCCGGCAGGCCGAATCCGATGAGGACGCACGGCACCTTGAAGGTATCGTGCATTTGCGTGACGAATGGGATTGACCCGCCCTCGCGGATGAAAACAGCCTTTTTCCCAAATCCCTTCTGTAACGCTTGAATCGCGTTTTGAAAAATGGGATGGGTGAAGGGCGCCACCCACGGTTTGCCCGTGCTGAGAACTTCGAACTTGCAACGGACGGTTCTTGGCAAGAGCTTGCGGATGTGCCGTTCCACCTGCTTTGCAATCTTCGCTGGATCTTGATTGGGCACCAGCCGCGTCGAGATTTTCGCGAAGGCTTTCGAGGGGATGACGGTCTTCGAGCCTTCGCCGGTGTAACCGCCCCAGATTCCATTCAGCTCCAGCGTCGGCCGGCACCAGATGCGCTCCAACGTGGTAAATCCTTTTTCGCCGCACAGCCCCGGAGCGCCCACCGTCTTGCGGAAATCCGACTCCTTCCAGGGAAGCGAATTGAGCGCTTTGCGCTCCTTTGCCGAAGGGATGACCACCCTGTCGTAGAATCCCGGCACCGTCACGCGCAAATTCTTGTCGTGCAATTTGGCGATGGCTTCGGCCAGGATGGTTATCGGATTGGGGACCGCGCCGCCGAAAGTCCCGGAGTGAAGGTCTTGCGCAGGCCCGGTGACCTCGATCTGGTAATAGTTGAGGCCGCGAAGACCGTAGGTTACAGACGGCACTCCGGGCGCCAGCATGGACGTGTCCGACACGACAAGCGCATCCGCCTTCAGCCGCTCCTTGTTTCGCGCGACAAAGTCCCACAGGCTGACGCTCCCGACTTCCTCTTCTCCTTCGATGATCACCTTTATGTTGATCGGCAGCTTGCCTTGCGATTTTTTCAGCGCTTCCAGCGCCTTCAAATGAATGTGTACCTGGCCCTTGTCGTCCGCCGTGCCTCGGCCATAGAGTTTTCCGTCGCGCACCGTGGGTTCAAACGCGGGTGAAGTCCAGAATTCGAGCGGATCCGCCGGCTGCACATCGTAATGCCCGTAGAAGAGAATCGTCGGCGCACCCGGAGCTTCGAGAGAATCTGCCAGCACCAGCGGATGCATTTTGGTAGGGATGATCTCCGTATTTGCGAATCCCGCATCCCGCAGCCGGTCCGCTACCCACTTCGCCGTGCGTTCGATATCCGCCTTATGTTCGCTCTTTGTGCTGATGCTTGGAATGCGCAGGAATTCTTTGAGCTCGTTCAGATTGTCATCACGATGACTCTCGATGTAGTCGAGAAAATCCATTCCCCCGGGCCATCCTCTCTTTGAGCGCATCCCACAAGACACGTTTCACGCGATCGAGAAACACGCATTGTACGAGGGCCGATGAGTTGCAGCAAGCGGAAAGCAACATTTGATTCAGTTGACTCGAATCTGCGCTTGATGCACGATAATTGGACGATGTCTCCAGCGAATGACGAGAAGCGCCGCAGTTCTCGCGTGTTTCAGCGCATCAGCGTGCAAGTGCGCGGACTCGATCCCGATGGCCACAAATTCCGTGAGTCTTGCCAAACGATCGTCGTAAATGCGCAAGGCGGACTGATCTACCTGAATGAAACAGTGGAACTCGGCGGCCAAGTGCAGATCATCAATCCCGTCACTGATGAGGAGCAGGAGTGCCGGGTCGTTTATCTGGGAGACGTTTCCGATAGGGGCCAGCGCGTCGGCCTGGAATTTCTTTCGCCCGCCCCGCATTTCTGGGGCCTGGAATTTTCCGAGCCCGCGGCGCGCCGTCGCCAGCCGTCCTCGTCGCGCAAGTCCTCCGCAAATTGAACGCGCTTTTCGTCCGGTTCGTACTAAATAACGTCTCGCGCCATGCAACATTTTCGCTTGTATTGGTGTCTGTATCTGCAATGCTATCGGCGCCTCCGGATGGGCGCTGAGCAGGACCGTTAAGCAGTTGGCGTGCAAGGATGGTGATTCTCCTAACGGAAACACTGGAGGAACCATGCACCGAAACTGTGTTGCTCTGTTCTGTTTGCTATTGAGTGCGCAACTGGCAGCGGCGCAAACGCATCCCGCGGCTCCTCAACCCTCCAAGAATTCCGCGCAACCGGCGCGCGTGCAAACCTCCAGTGCGGGCGAAGGGGATCTCAATGAACTGACGACCAACCTTCCTGTCCGCCGCGTGATCCTCTATAAGGGGGGCGTCGGCTACTTCGAGCACTTGGGCCGCATAAAGGGAGACGAGGCCGTCCGCGTCGATTTCAGCAGCGGCCAATTGAACGATGTGCTGCAATCTCTTACCGTGCTCGATTTGAACGGCGGCCGCATCACCGGAATCAACTACAACTCCGAAGCGCCTTTCACGCAGCGCCTCGAAACTCTTGGCTTGCCGCTGGGAGAAAACACCGATCTCTCCAAATTTCTCGCAGCGCTTCGCGGCACGCGGCTGGAAATCCGCAATGGAGATAGCGTCATCGCCGGAAGGCTCTTGAGCGTGGAGCGCAAGACGCGCGTGAGCGGAGGGACCACTCTGGAAGTCGACCTCGCCACGATTATCAGCGATGCCGGAGAAATGCACACTGTGGAAGTCACGCCTGCCGTTGAGGTGCGCGTTGCCGATCCGGAAGTGAATAAAGATGTCAGCCGCTATTTGTCGCTGCTCGCTTCCATGCACCAACAGGATTTGCGCCGCATGACCATTTCCACCGCGGGCACAGGCGAACGGCAGCTTTACGTCAGCTACGTCAGCGAAGTGCCCATCTGGAAAACCACCTATCGCATCGTGCTTTCTTCAAAAGCGGATGAACAGCCGCTGCTCCAGGGTTGGGCCATTGTCGACAACACGACGGGCGAAGATTGGAGTGACGTCGATCTTTCGCTCGTTGCCGGCGCGCCGCAATCTTTCATTCAACAATTGTCTCAACCCTACTATGCGCGCCGCCCGGTAGTTCCGCTTCCGCAAAGCGTCGAACTGACGCCGCAGACGCACGAAGGTGCGATGATGGGCGGAACCGGCGGTCTGTCAGGCGTCGTGACGGATGCGTCTGGCGCCGTCGTGCCCAACACGCAGGTGCAAATATTTTCCGCAAACGGCGAACCTCTTGCGTCAACGTCAACAGACAATCAAGGCAGATACGAATTTGCTGCTCTTCCTGCAGCAAACTACCGCGTTGAATTCGCGCGGGAAGGGTTTCAGAAAACAGTTTTGCAGGATGTTTCGTTGGGGGGCGGTGGGGAACAAACGCAGAACATAACTCTGCAAGTGGGTAGCGTTAATGAGAGCGTCACAGTATCGGCGCAAGTTGGGTCTTCTCTGGAGACCTCAGAAGCGTCACTTGGATCGGGACGCGTCGGCTCGGGAAACGAGCTCGGTAAAGGGAAGGGGACTGGTTCCGGTCGAGGCTTTGGCCGAGGTCCAGCAATGGCAGGAGTGATCGCCGGGGTCGCGGGCGGGTTGCCAACAGACACATTGCTCGAGGAGGCGCGGCAAAGCATGGCCGCCGCTGCGCAGGGTGCCAGTCTCGGCGATTTGTTCGAATACAAATTGAAAGATCGCGTGACCATTCACAAAAATGAGTCTGCGCTGGTCCCCATTCTTCAAGTTCACCTCGCCGCGGAAAAAGTCTCGCTGTGGAACGGTTCGCTTGGCTCTTTGCGCCCACTGCGCGCGCTTTGGCTGACGAATTCGAGCCCGCTCACTCTTGACGGCGGCAGCTTCACGGTCTTGGAAGATGACGCATTCGCGGGCGAAGGTCTCACCGATCCCATTAAGGCCAGTGAAAAGCGCTTGATCTCTTATGCGGCAGACTTAGGCGTGCGCGTGGACGTAAAAACCGACAGCCAGCCGCAGAATGTGACGCGCGTGCGCATTTTCCGCGGGGTGCTGATCCAAACGCGCGAGCTGCGCCAAAGCACCACGTACAACGTGCGCGATGACGACACCACGCCACGTACGGTTCTGATTGAGCATCCTTTGCGCGTGGGCTGGACGCTCGCGAAGAGCGCGCCCAAGCCGGATGAAACCACCTCGGCTGTTTATCGCTTTCGCGTTGATGTGCAGCCGAAGCAGACATCAACTCTCGAAGTGATGGAGAGCGAGCCGCTCGAGACGAAGTACGAGCTTTCCAATCTGACCGACGATCAGATCGGGTTGTTCCTGCGGCAAAAGTCCATCAACGCGGACGTGGAGGCGGCGCTGCGCAAAATCGTCGCGCAGAAAAATGTCGTCGCCGATTTGGAAGATCAAATTTCACGTATTGGCGACGAGAAGCAAGCAATTTACGACGACCAGCAGCGCATTCGCGAAAACATGAAAGCGCTAAAGGGCAGCCCCGAAGAGCGTGCGCTCACGGAGCGCTACACCCAGCAGCTGGCCAGTCAGGAAACCCGGCTCGAAAACTTGCAAAAGCAGGCCGCGGACCTGCAAACGAAAGACGACCAGGCGCAAGCCGAATTGAACAAGATGATCCAGGATCTTTCGCTGGACGAAACCTTGTGACGCGCTAGCTGAATCGAAGTCTACGCGCTGCATGCGCGCTGGCCTGTCGGCAGGGAACCAAGTCGTGCGTCACTTCGTATCGATAGATAGAGAGTAAGAGAGGATCTGCGATGGTCACTTTTCTTTTGTGGTGCCTTTTGCTCGTGCTGTGCTGGCCGCTGGCGCTCCTGGCCCTCGTGCTCTATCCCATTGTTTGGCTCATCTTGCTTCCATTCCGTCTGGTGGGGATTGCCGTGACCGGCGCACTGGACTTAGTTCGTGCCATCATTTTCCTGCCTGCGCGCATCCTGCGGGGCCCGCGCCGCTCCGCCGTTGCCCGCTTTTGAAATATTCTCTGGAAGCTCTTTGCACGTTACAATTCCCAAGTCGCTTAATCCGGAGGGGTGGGTGAGTGGTTGAAACCGGCGGTCTTGAAAACCGTTAGGCCTCAAAAGGGCCTCGTGGGTTCGAATCCCACCCCCTCCGCCAGTCAGTCTTCGGTTTTCTCCGTGTTCCCCTAATTTCTGGAGAAACCTCTCATTTGCGGCCCAACTGCCGCGAATTCGCCAGATGTGCTTGCTCTCAAAACATTTTCGCGACTTTAGAGGAACCTGCCTGAGGGCTTCCGACTCCATGGCTCGGTCCGCTGATTTGCGTATCGCCGCGTCAGACAATCGCTTGGTTCTAAGCTGCGATTGTTCGCGCGAGCGTGATGTTCGGCATGGTGATCACGGTTGTGACTTGTCAGGAAGGACTTTCGACCGGCCTGGGCGCGGAGCAAGTGGGCCGCTCGACCACGTCGGCAGTGGTTAAGTCGATTTTCATGGTCGTAGCCGTGGATTTAGTGTTTACATTGCTTTTCTGTTTTACGGCTTCGCGATAAAGCGGTCGCGGTTGCTGTTCGTGGTTCGCGGGAACGGAGCGAGGGCGCGATGAACATGACCGGCCAGGATGAATCGGAACAATTGATCAGTGATGGTGTGGCCATTAGCGTCCGCAATTTGCGGGTGAGCTACGGCGAGCGGGAGGTCCTTCACAGCATCAGCTTCGACGTGAAAGCCGGCGAGACGATCGCTATTCTGGGCGGCTCGGGCTCCGGCAAGACGACCCTCTTGCGTGCCCTGATGGGCCCTGAGAAACAGGATTTGCACCTGTAGAGTGCCGCGCGGGGCTGCAGGGCCATGTTATACTCTGCAACCCTGGAAGTCCGCACGGCCCGGCCTTTTGCTTTTTCGTGGATTTCCGAGGAGTGCTATTGAAAGGGCAACATGAGCGCGCGTTCGTCGGTTTGTTCGTTCTGGCCGTAGCGGGACTCCTGGTGGTGACGGTCTTTTCACTGACCGGAGTGCTTGGCCACAGCGAACCACTTTACCGCGCCTACTTTAAGGACGCCGGCGGCCTGGGACCGGGCTCCGAGGTGCGATACGCGGGCGGGCCTCCGGTTGGCCGCGTGGTATCGGTACGCGACGACGCGCGAAACTCAACGCGGATGGAAATCGAATTTCGTGTCGATCCACAGGTTCCCGTGAAAACGGACAGCAAAGCGAAGATTGCGAGCCTCGGGGCGCTCGGCGATCATTTTCTTGGCATCGTCCCAGGCAGTGTGAGCGCTCCCCGCGCTGCGTCCGGCGCCGTTTTGACCGCGGTGGACTATGCGAGTTTCGACGACTTCACGGCAAAGATTAACGCCCTGGCTCCGCAGGCGACCGTGCTATTGCAAAATCTGAACGCGCGCGTTACGGAATTGCAGGAGACTCTGCGGCGCGTCAATGACCTGCTGGACGCAAACAATCGCGCGAATATCGCCGCGAGCCTGGCGAACGTTCGCGGCATGCTGGCGGAAGACCGCCCGATGCTGCATTCCACGCTGAACAACCTGAACGGCAGCAGCGCCAAACTCGCGCCGCTGCTCGACGATTTCAAAAAGACGGTGAATCAGGCGGACACGGCGCTCTCGCACATCGACGCAACGTTGATGGAAAACCGCCCCGATCTGCGGCAGGCAGTAGTTCAAATGCGCATGACGCTGACATCCGCTTCCGCACTCACGGATCAGCTCAATACCATACTGAACACGAACAGCGACAACCTGGATGAAATTATCGGCAACCTGAGAGATATCACCGACAACCTGAAAGCTTTTACCGAAACGATCAAGACGCGGCCCTCCGCGCTGATTCGGTCCTCGTTGCCGGCGGAACATGTGCCCGGGCAAGTGCCCAAGCGTCCGGATTGAGAATGAACATGCGCGCTCTGTCAAAGAGGATGGTGACAGTTCCGGCCACGTTGCTGGTCTTGGCGGCGATTCTGCTCACGGCGGATTGCGGCGCCACGCGGCCGGTGAAATACTACACGCTGAATTCCGCGCCGACGCCGGCGCCTTCCGTGAGCGTCAAGAACGATGCGCCGATTCCGGCGACGATTCTGGTCGGACGCATAGCAGCTTCTCCCCTTTATCTCGAACACCCGATCGTTTATACCGCCGGCGGCGTGGAGTTAGGGACCTACGGATATCATAGCTGGGCGGAGATTCCGACAGAAATGCTGGAAACGATGCTGGCGCAAACGCTGCTTTCCGAGGGGCGATTTCGTTCGGTGGCACGAATGGGCAGCGGCGCCAAGGGCGATTACATTTTGCGTGGACATTTGTACGCGCTCGAAGAAGTGGATGCGCCGGCGCTCACCGCTCGGTTTTCTCTCGAGCTTGAGCTATTCCAGCCGAAGACGGGACTTGTCGTTTGGAGCCAATCCTACAGCCACGACGAGCCAGTCAGCCAGAAGACCGTTCCAGCGGTCGTCGAAGCGCTCCGTCAAGATGTGCTCGCCGGCCTCGACCAGCTCACCGCCAGTCTCGATTCCTACGTCTCAAGCCTTTCTCCGCGCTGATACCATGTTGTCCTCGCTAGGATTGTTTTCCCCTGTCTCCAGCGCCTGCAGGGGAAAGTCCCGGCTGCGCCAACCGGCGAGTCCTCCCGCCAAAGGCCGGATGCGGGTAGAGCGCGATTCATTCTTTCAGTTTGCTTAGGATGGCGAGGGTCTTATCGGCGTTGTCTCTGATGGTGAGGTTCGCCGATTTGTTGTATATTTCAGCCACGTAGCGAATCGCCGCCTTGTTAAGGAAAAGCACCCGGATAGGACCTCGACCATCGATTCTCCACCGAAACTGGCCTGCAAACTCCTTCGTTCCCCCGCTTTCGGGTACGTCCTCCCAGTAATTCTTGCCAAGGACCAAAAAGTATCTGGAACCAAACTTCATGCACTTCTTGTGCGGTATCGGCGGCCGCCGCTCTCTGTTGCGCTGTTAGTTCCCGCGCCCAGTACCTCATCAATATTCATCGGCATGCTCGGTGGGAGCGCACAGAACGTGATCGATTCAAATGCGCTAAAAGCACCGAGCGGATTTTACGGGCATGCGCGGCGATGAAGGGCGGAGGGAGAGCGTTACCGATCATGCGCGTCGGTATAACAGATGCCGCTCGCGTGCATCTTTACCAGCACTTGATTGGGCCCGGGTTGCGGTTGGAGAACATCTTTGATCTGCCACGAACTGCTGACAGCGGGAACGACTGCAGCTTGCATAATGTCTTCCTCCTAACAGACTTCGATGCGCGGGGATTTGCGGGCGGTGCATGATTTTGGGCGCCCGAATAGCACACCTGGAGCTGAGATTGACGGCGAATTCTCGGCTAGTCGGAAACCATTCCGGTTACTTCTGAATTGCCCGCGACTCGGGCGGTATACACGATTTTAGGTATTGCCAACGTTTTGGCTCTTTTTTATACCTCTTGACCGACTCGTTCACGTAGAGTCGCCGGGCATGACTCAGGACGCACGCCGCATCCGGGACATGGGGGGAACAGTACACGTCGTGACGGGACGAGGCTGTACGTTGTCGGTCGGCCCGAGAGTGAATATGGGGATCTAGCATAAGTTGGTTTGCGGTGGCATTGGAGCGAGCAGTTGGCAAGTGACTCGATGGCGTCGACGGAAGAGCGATCAGCGCCCCGGACCAGACGCAGCAGACTGGTAAGATTGGGGGGCGTTGGCGTTGTCATTCTGTGTGTGGTGGGAGGATTTCTCTATTTGGGCGGGTGGTTCAGCCCAAACGCACTGACGCCTGCGCGGTTCGTCGATGAGTTTGAGCGGGTGGGCGGCATCCACTCGGGTTTCCGCCGCAATCATGCTAAGGGCGTCGGCGTCAGCGGTTATTTCGAGAGCAACGGCCAGGGAGCGCGCCTCTCGAAGGCGGTGGTCTTCAGACCGGGGCGCGTGCCAGTGATCGGCCGCTTTTCCCTGGGCGGCGGCGATCCCCACGCCACCGACGATCTGAGCACCGTCCGCGGCCTGGGGCTTCAGTTTTCTCTGCCCGACGGCGAACAGTGGCGGACCGCAATGATCGATCTGCCGGTGTTCCTGTTCAAGGATCCGCAGGGCTTTTACGACAACCTGGTGGCATCACAACCCGACCCCAACACGCATAAACCCGATCCGGAAAAAATGGCGGCGTTCCTCGCGAGCCACCCGGAAACTGTGCGGGCGTTCACAATCATCAAGAGCCATGCGCCGTCGTCCGGTTTCGACAACGCCGCCTACTACAGTCTCAATGCGTTCCGATTCGTCAACGCGGACGGCGCGTCCACCTACGTGCGCTGGATGCTCGTGCCCGTGCAGCCGTATAAGACCGGGACCGGGGCAAGCCAGGACAAGAATTTCCTCTTCGATGGGCTGATCGCGAGCATCCACCAGCACCCGTTGCAATGGCACTTGGTCATGACGGTCGCACAGCCCGGTGATCCGACCGACGACGCTACTATCCAGTGGCCGGAAGGGCGGCAGCAGGTGGACGTAGGAACGCTGACGCTCGATTCTGTGGAGAGCGAGGAAACCAGTCCTGCGCGCGACATCAACTTCGATCCGCTGGTTTTGCCAGTCGGCATGGCGCCGTCCAACGATCCCTTGCTCAGCGCGCGCTCGGCGATTTACTCGCAATCGTTTACGAGGCGCGCAGGCGAAACGAAAGAGCCAAGCGAAATCACGCCTTCAGAGGTGCGAAAGTGAGCCCCAGGACGACGACCGACCAGCCGCAATTCGCTCGGTCCATGCGGTTCCTGCACTGGCTGATGGCCGCGATGGTCCTGACCATGCTGGGGATCGGCGTTGCGATGGTCGCATCGCTCGGCGACTACCATCGCCTGGTTTCCATTCACCGCCCGTTGGGGATTGCCATCCTGATTGTGGTCGTGATTCGTTTTGTGAATCGCCAGTTCAGTGCTCTGCCTCCGTTTCCCGCCACCATGTCGTCCCAGGAGCGTTTTGTCGCACACGCATCCGAAATATTGTTGTATACGCTGCTGTTTGTGCTGCCGCTGATCGGGTGGGGGATGTTGTCCGCCGCGCGATATCCGATTGTCCTGTTCGGATCACTGCATCTTTTTCCCATCCTTCCGCACAGCGTGATGTTGTACGCCTTTCTGAGGAGGACGCACACGGTTCTCGCTTACCTTTTGTTCCTGGCGTTTATCGCCCATTTTGGGGCGATTTTGTTTCACACGCTCGTCGTGCGAGACGGGATGCTCAGGCGCATGGCACCGTAGCGGGCCCGCGCGCTAGGCGGATTCTGCACAAGAATCTTCCCGAGACCCTCACTGCGCAGTGCGGGACCGTCAACTTCCTCAAAACTGGAGTCGACAACGAGCGAAAGATATTTGGGCAAGTTGCGTTGGTGGCCGGAGGTACCGGTGAATTGGGGCACGCTGCAAGTTTCTTTGCGGAAACTGCCCACTACGTTGGCCAGAAACGGAGTTGCGGGAAATGAAAGGCGGGGTTCTGGGTGGATTGTCGGCTACTCGGAAAGAATACGCGAGTGCACCGTCACTCGTAAACTCTTGCCAGGAATACGCACAGATCAGACTAGCGGAATATCGGTCCACTTTGGCGTTTGGTGGGCGTGAGGCTTCGCAAGCCCGGCATTTACGAAGGGTTATTGCATGGAGGATTGTCGCTCAGCTGCTCGAAAGACTATTTTCGTAACATTAGTTCTCAAAAGCTTCCTCCATCTCGGGGAGCTTGTCAGTCGCCCGCGCAAACCACACATACAGGGTGGGCAAAATGAAGATGCTCATCGCCAAATTCACCATCAAGCCTCCTACGATGACAATAGCGAAGGGCCGCTGCGCATCGGAGCCGATAGCGCGTGACAGCGCAGCGGGCAGCAAACCCAGCGTCGCCACGAGCATGGTCATCATGATCGGGCGGAGCCTCAGGACAGCTCCCTCAATCGCGGAGTCTGCTATCGAGTGCCCTCGGGCGCGGAGTTGGTTAATGTATTCGAGCATGATGACGCCCGTTTGAACTGAGACTCCAAATAGCGCCAAGAAGCCCACGCCAGACGAAACGCTAAAATTGGTCCCGGTGAACAGGAGGGCCAACAGCCCGCCCACACTCCCCATTGCAACCGTGACCAGAATAAGCGCAGCCCATTTCGGCGAGCGAAACATCGTGTAGAGAATGAGGAAGATGACCAGGATGGTTAGCGGCACGATGATGAGCAGCCGCGCTTGGGCGCGCCTTTCACTCTCGTATTCGCCTTCCCAATCGATGTGGTACCCGCGCGGCAGTTGAATTTGCGCATTGACCCTCCGAATCGCTTCCTGGACCGCGCCGCCAAGATCGCGGCCGCGGACGCTGTACTTGATCGCGACGTAGCGCTGGTTTCCTTCGCGGTAGATTTCCGAACCGCCATCCTCTTCCGTGATTTTGCAGAGCTGTGCGAGCGCGACTCGTTCGCCGGACGGGGACAATAAACGAATGTTCTCGATGGCTTCCTTAGTCGTGCGGTACTGTGGCAGGTAGCGCAACACCAAGTCGTATCGCGCCTCGCCTTGTAATACCTGAGTAAGTGCGTTGCCTCCGACCGCGGTTTGGATGGCATCTTGAATATCCGCAACGTTGATTTGATAGCGTGCGGCCTGCTCGCGGTCCACTTCGAAATTGATGTTCGGTTGACCGAGAGCGCGAAAGACACCCAGGTCCTCGATCCCCTTGACTTGGCGCATCACATCGACGATTTGATCGGCTTTTTCCTCAAGAACTGGTAAGTCGTCTCCATACACTTTGGTGGCGAGCTCGCCCTTTACGCCACTGACGGCTTCCTCCATGTTGTCCTCAATGGGTTGAGAGAAACCCCAGACGACACCGGGGATCTTGTTGAGTTCGCGATTCATGGCGGCAATCAGTTCGTCCTCGTTCTGGTGAAAAACGGGCCGCCACTGATCCTTCGGTTTCAAATCCACGAAGTATTCGGTATTGAAAAATCCCGTCGTATCGGTGCCGTCATCTGGACGCCCCACTTGGCTGGTGCACTGAGGAACTTCGGGAAAAGAGCAAAGTATGATGCGGGCTTGGTTGGCTACCCGGATACCCTCGCTGGGTCCGGTACTGGGAGCAAGAGTGCCGCGTACCCAAAGTGCACCCTCGTCCAGGTGCGGAAGAAACTCGGAACCGATGACTCCGCCGAACGTAAGATACAAAGCGGAACAGAGGCCCAGTACAGCGGTCCCCACCGTCACCCGGCGATGCCCTATCGCCCACCGAACTGCCTTGCGATACCGATCCGTCAGAAAAATCATCACGGGGTTGCGCCACTCGCGCATAGATCGGGAAAGCAGAAAGCTTGAGAGTACAGGCGCAACCAGCATGGAGAATAACAGGGCGCCGAGCAGAGCAAACGTTACGGTCCACGCCATCGGCTTGAACAGGCGACCTTCCACCCGCTGTAGCGTGAAGACCGGCAGGTATGCCGTGATGATGATGGCGATCGCGTAAAAGACAGGTCGCTGCACTTCGTGCGCAGCCTGGCGGATCACCTCCAGAGTGGGTTTCGAATCGTTCCCGTTTTGCTGCCGGCTCATATGACGGACAATGTTTTCAACCATCACGACTGCGCCATCCACGACCATTCCGAAATCCAGGGCACCAAGCGACAGTAGATTTGCAGGAATATTCTTCAAATTAAGACACGTCGCGGCGAATAGCAGGGAGAACGGCACCGTAAGGGCGACGATAATTGCCCCGCGGGTGTTCCCGAGAAGCAGAAAGAGAACGATCACGACCAGAATAATGCCCACGGCGAGATTGTGGAGCACTGTGTGCGTCGTGTAGCGCACCAAGTCACTGCGGTCGATGAACGGAATCACTTTTACGCCGGGAGGTAAGATGTGGTCATTCAGCTCTTTGACCTTCGCGTGAATTCCCGCGAGCGCCTCTTCTGCATTCGCGCCTTTGCGCAAGAGAACGATGCCGGAAACCACATCATCGTTATCGATGATTTTGCCGTCTTCGCGATGAATCGCTCGGCTAAACTGTCCCAGCCGAATCTTCGGTCCTTGCGCGACGGTGGCAATATCTGTGATGCGGAGCGGGGTGCCATTCTTGGTCATGATGACCGTGTTTTGGATATCCCGAACGTTCCTGATGAGACCCACTTCACGAATGTTGATCTGCTGGAGGCCGGATTCGATAAAACTCCCGCCCGCATTCGCGTTGTTGTTTGTGAGCTGCTGCTCCACCTGAGCCAGGCTGAGTCCGTAGGAGATGAGTTTATCGGGATCAACGCGAACCTGATACTCACGAGTCGGACCACCGAAGCTGGCTACGTCGACGACATCGGGCACGGCCTTAAAGTTCTTCTCGATTACCCAGTCTTCAAGCGATTTCAATTCCATGACGTCGTATTCGGGATTGGTGCTGTGGAGCGTGAAGAAGTAGATTTGTCCTACGGGACTCCAGTCGGTGCCCATTTGGGGCACAACCCCAGGTGGTAATGTAACTTGCGAAAGTCGCTCGAGAACCCGCTCGCGGTCCCAGGCGTTCGCCTCCTGATCATCGAAAATCAGCTTCAGATCGGAGAGGCCAAAGAGCGAGAACGACCGCAAATGCGTGACGTGAGGAATGCCGTTCATCACAATTTCGAGCGGAATCGTGACCTGCTGCTCGATTTGTTCTGCGGAGATTCCGGGCCACTGCGTGATGATCTCAACGTAGTTGTCCGCCACGTCGGGATACGCGTCAACGGGAAGCTGATGGAACGAAATCGCGCCCCAGCCAAACAACACAAGCGCGGCTGCGAGGACGAGAAAGCGGTTCTCAAGCGCAAAATCTACTAGCTTGCGAATCATTTGCCATTCCTTGTCGACAGTCGCATCCCTAGCGCTTCACTCATTGTCGACCGTGTTCTGTAACGCTAGCGCGTTCGTTACGACTTTCTGGCCCGCTTGCAGCCCAGATAAGATCACCTGCATTTGATTCGGGAGCGTTTCTCCACTTACGACTTCTACTCGGCGAAACTTGTCGTCGTCCATCGGCACGTATACCCAGTCGCGATCATGCAAGTGCAAAATAGCGGATGCCGGAACGACTACGAATACGTCCTTCTTTCGACCATGGAATGTTGCCGTCGCAAACATCCCCGGACGCATAAATCCGGGATTGCGAACCTCCATGCGAACTTTCGCCGTACGAATATTTGGATCGAGAACCGCGCCGATGTTGCTGATGGTGCCCTTCAGGAGCTGGTCCGGATAGGCGTTCAGTCTGATGTCGGCTGTTTCACCGAGGCGCACACTCGCCAGATTGTTTTCGTAAACATCACAGAGAACCCAAACGTAGGACAGGTCAGAGATCGTGAACGGATTCGGAGAAGATAGACCCTGTACGCCCCCCGCGTTCGTTACTTCCTGATCGGTGATCACGCCTGAAACGGGAGCGTAAATATCGACAATTCCGGACGGGTGATCGGGATCATTGCCAAGCAGCCGAAGACCCTCCATAGTGGTTTCCAGGGTGACCTTCGCATCATCTTCCGCGTCCTGCGCGGCTTCCAAATCTGCTTGCGCGATAGCCCCGTGCGCGTAGAGATCTTTTGCCCGGTCAAGCTGCTTGCGCGCGAGAAGTTCGTCGGTCACGGCTTTCCGGTAATCGGAAAAACTGCTGGAAACATCATCGCTTCGAACGCGCAACAGAAGCTGGCCTTTCTGTATCGTATCGCCGAGGCGCGCGCGAATATCAACGACGCGACCGGACGCCAGCGAGATCACCGGCACCGTTCGCGCAATGTCCGGGCTCACCACACCGGTTACCGTCAATTGCGAGGCAGCATCGTGCTCGACGGCAGCGGTTACCGGAAACTGCTCGGAATGTTCCACCTGGATGACATTAAGATCCTGCTCATGCTCGACCTGCGGTGGCGGCGGCGCCTCCGATGCGGGGTCTCCTTTGCCACCGCCGCAGCCTCCGAAAGCTAGTAATGCGACGAAACCAAGAGCAAGCACTCCGCATTCCATGTGTCTCATGGATGACCTCATCTCTAATTGCAAGATTCAGCGCCCCTAGCAGCATCAGGCTGCTAGAAGGGGCCACGCCCTCTGGAAGATATGAATTCGAAAGATCGCGGCTTCGTTCGACAGACCTACAGCGGACGAGCGAAACCGTAGATTTGCGGATCGTTGAGCCGAGCGTTTAACACTAGGGGACTTCCTGCGGTGGTGATCGCCCTGCGTGGGAGATCAGGAAAGGACTAACAAGAAACTCCGAATACGAGGGCAGAATCGAGCCTGCAGGTGATCGGCCATGCGGCAAGCCTCTTGCTTCCGGACCAATTCCCGTGCGTGACTCCGGCGGAACGCCAACAGCGTCTATCGCCGGCTTGTTCGAGGACGAGTCCAAATTCTTCGTGGATTCGTCGAATGCCCCTGGGAACGCAGATGGTTCAACTCTTGAAAAGCTACCGTGGCCATCATTGAGGAGGATCGCTATGGGCTGATTAAACCACGCGGTGCAGAGAACTAGGTCAACAGCATGGTCTCCATTGACATCGCGCGCCTGAATCCACAGGCCGCCTGCGGGGGCAACCAGTCGAAAAGATTGCCGCCCCGTTGTCGAAAGCTGAAGCTGAATCCAATATTCAGTTAAACCGGATCTGTTCGCGCCAGCTCGAATGCTGGCCAAATCTGGACGCATGTCTCCGTCAAAATCCGCGACCACAAACTGAGGGCCCGGTCCAACCGAAATCACCGGCCTCCTCGGAATCTCTGCGGCCTTAGCTGCACTGCCGTCAACCAAGCAAAACAGCCACAAGAAAGACATACACAGAAGCAGGCTGCACAACGCTCGGCGCTGATCCTTCAGGTTTGTTCGGAGGCCAGATTTGCGCGAGATGTCGAACAAGAAGCCCTCTCAAGTGCCAGATCAGTCAGAAATTATACCATTGAGAGGGCTCGCCGGATGTGACTGGGCCCTTTGAAAATCGCGAAAGGAACAACGGCTCCCCTGAAGGGGACGCTCATGCTGCGCAAATCTCCGGGATTCACCGCCGTCGCCGTTCTCACTCTCGCGCTCGGCATCGGCGCCAACACCGCCATTTTCAGTTTGCTCGACGCTCTCGTGCTGCGCGACTTGCCCGTGCCTCACCCTGAGCAGCTTGTTCGCTTTGGTGCGCACACTCCCGGCGATGACTACGCGTCTGTGTCGTTGCCAATGTTTGAGGAAATCATGCGCGACCAAGACGTTTTCTCCGGAGCGTTCGCTATGGATGGTGGACCGCTAGTGAACGTCGAAGTAAACGGCGAACTTTCGCGCGCCAGCGTTGATCCGGTCACAGGGACTTATTACTCGGTTCTCGGCGCTACCCCAGAAATCGGTCGGCTGCTCACGCCCTCTGGTGTTGACCTCAACTCTGTCGGGCCACAGCAAATCGCCGTGCTCGGCTACGGCTTCTGGCAATGCCAATTTAACGGCGCGCGCGACGTAATCGGAAAAACCCTCAAAATCGAAAATGTTCCTTTCACGGTCAAATCCGACGCGACCGGCGGTTCCTATCTGCGCAGCCAGTTCGCTAAGCCCGTTTACGTTCTTCTCGGTATTTCTGCCGTTGTGCTGCTTCTTGCCTGCGTCAATCTCGCCAGCCGGATGCTCTCGCGGGCGGCTGCGCGCAATCACGAATTCGGCGTCCGCGCCACGCTAGGCGCTTCACGTTCGCGTCTTGCCCAACAATTGCTTGTTGAAAGCGTCTTGTTTTCTGGCGCAGGAATTCTCGCAGGTTTTCTTCTCGCGAATTGGGGAAGCTACGGCCTAGTCGATTTTCTGTTTCAGCACATAGGCCTGTACGGCTATGCGGGCGCGAAAGCGCTCGACCTTTCGCCCGATGTGCGAGTCCTTGGCTTCACTGTTGGTGTTGCAATCCTCACCGGCGTGCTCTTTGGCCTCGCGCCGGCGTGGCATGCGACTCGCGAAGATCCGAACTCTGCTCTGCAGCAAAGTTCCGTTCCATTGTTTTGTCCTCGCTTAAGTAACTCAGCAGTTCCACGCACGCGAAAGTGGTGCAGCCGGCTTGCGAAAGGCGTTGCCCTAAATGCACTTGATCTCGCCCCCGTCCATACGCACCGAAGCGCCGGTCATCCACTTGGCCCCAGGGGACACGAGATAACCCACCAGATCGGCAATCTCCTCCGGTTTTCCAAAGCGGCTGATTCCCGCTGCCTCCGGGAACTTCTGTATTGCGTCTTCCACGGTCAAATTGTGCGCTGGCGCCCACTGTTCGAAGAAAGACCGCCGGCGTCCGGTCATCACTGCGCCCGGCACCACGCTGTTCACCTGAATGCCGTCTTTGATTCCCTGTTCGGCAAATGCTTTGGCTAGTGCAATGATGGCCGCGTTGATCGCCGCCACAGCTGCAAACCCAGGCTTTGGATCGAGAGCGGCGCTTCCCGATAACAACACCACAGAACCCTTCGAAGCCTTCAACGCCTCCCAAGCCCGTATCGTCAATCGGCGCGCCCCGTGCAGTTTCAGCGCGGCGCCGTCATCCCACTGTGCGTCCGTCATCTCGAACAAATCGATCTGTGGTACGGCGCCCGCAATGTTGACCAGCGCGTCGATTCTGCCGAACCGTTCGAGGGTTCCCTCGACGATGATTTCCGCCGACTGCGGGTCGCGAAGATCGAGAGCATAGACCATCGCTTCGGCGCGAGCGACCCTGACTTCGGATGCAGTCTTCTCCAGGTTGTCCTTGCTTCTAGCGACAAGTACCATGGCTGAGAAATCCCGGGCGAGCCGGAGTGCTGTTGCTTGTCCTATGCCTTGACTCGCTCCCGTAACGATGGCCACGGATTTGCTTTCCATCTGAGGACCTCTTTCAAATATTCAGCTGGGCTAGGCTCACGAAGTGCGTTGCGCGTCGTTGGGCTTTCGCACCGGTTTCCGCGCCCAACGAGCTATTGCGACAAAGTCTTACGCGCAGCTTCGAGAATTACGTCGATGACGACCGCTGGCTCTGAATACATCGGCGTGTGGTCCACACGATGCGAGCGAACCGTTGCGCGCATGCGATCTGCCATGAAATGCTGAGTCTTTGGATTGATCATGCGGTCTTCCTCTGCGATCAAAAACCACGACGGTTTCGATTTCCATAGCGGCGTGGGCGCCGGCTCTTGAATGCACTGAACCGCAATTGGGCGTTGTACGGCAGCCGCAATCCTGGCTTGATCGGCCGTCGCGTTCTGCGCAAGCGCTCGGCGAAACGCGTCGTCCGGCATCCATACGAGGCCATGGGAATCGGGAACCATCTTGGGTTGTTCCGGACTCGGCGTGTCGCGATAGAACACCTTGGCTACGGTCTCGCCCTCGTCCGGCGCGAGCGCCGCGACATAAACCAG
The DNA here is from genome assembly GCA_049281095.1 of Candidatus Acidiferrales bacterium. Taxonomy (GTDB): domain Bacteria; phylum Acidobacteriota; class Terriglobia; order Acidiferrales; family UBA7541; genus DAHUXN01. Next base: position 80,459 of record JBAPRL010000058.1, on the reverse strand, counting down.
AGACTTGACCCGGTCTTCCCGAACCGCGGCGATCACGGCGCCCGAATAGGCGTGCCCCACCAGGACCACTGGGCCACTGGTCCGTTCTAGTGCCCCACTCAAAGCGGCAGCGTCGTTGGTTAAGGATGTGAGCGGGATGGGCGCGCAGATCACTTTAAGACTGCGACGCTCCAGAGGAAGAACAATGTTGCTCCAACAATAGCCGTCGGCCCACGCCGCATGCACCAAAACTATTGTCGAGTCCTCAGGAAATTCACTCGTCTTGGCAGCCCGCCCGGGCAAACTTGGGACAGCTCGTGCGGTGTTTTGCGCTCGCGCAAATTTCGTAAAAGAGCCCTCGAGCGCAAAACTTAAAGACGCCGCTGTGAGCGCACTAAGAAATCTACGACGTTCCACGTCTCCCTCCTCACTCCGATCGCTTTTTGCAACATAACGAACAGATGACAAGCAGCCTTCTCATTGAGCTCTCACCGAAAGGGTTGTCGAGTTCTAAGATAAGGAACTCATCGTGGAGTCGCGCTTTCTGCGCCCTGGCGCGCAACGCCATTCGTTTCGAGGGAATCCTTCATGGCGGAGGGTCTCGGACTGCTGGGATCCATCTCCGGCCGTGAGATCACCGGTGCCCTGATGTCGAGGAACTGAACGAGGTCCTTCGAAAAAATCAGGTCTAGCGTCCAATCAAAAGCAACGCGCAGCTTTTTTTCAAATCCTGGAAGCTTACTCAGGTAGATCGTTCGCCAGAGCCACCATGCGACAAACCCTGAGAAATTGACGCCCCAAATGTTGGCGACTCCAGTCCTCTGGCCAATCGTCGCGAGTTGGCCGATCGTTGAGAAGACGAACCGCTTGTTCTCCGCACGACGCACACTTGCGACGACGTTGTGCGCTACTACTTTGGCCTCACGAAGGGCATGCTGTGCCGTCGGCGGGTGGAACCCACCCTTTCGCCGGTCTGGTACTGCGGCGCAATCCCCTAACGCCCAGATACCCGGCCAGCCTTGCACCTCGAGACCCTCTGTTACAACCAAACGGCCTCGTTCTTTTTCGCACGGTATGGATTCGAGCAGGGGATTGGCGGAGGCACCGGCGGCCCAAACGAGAGTGTTAGTTTGGATTGCAGTTCCGTCACTAAGTCGCACGGTGCTGCCAGAAAAGCTTTCGACCCTCGTGTTCAAGCGAATTTCCAGCTTGCGCCGCATTAGCTTTCGTTCGGCGTAAACACCCAAATGTTCTTTCAACTCCGGCAGGATGACGGGGCCGGAATGGACTAGCACGACCCGCAACATGTCTTCGGTCAGGTTCGCGTAGGAACGCACTGCACTCCGCACGAAATCGTTGATTGCCGCGACCGTCTCGACCCCCGCAAAACCGCCGCCGGCGACGACAAACGTCAGAAGGGGTCCTTTCACTTTGCAGCACTCACTGTCCCCCTCTTCCAGATGTGCAATCAGGTGGTTCCGCAGACGCATCGCATCGCCCAGGCTCTTCATAGTGAGGGCGCTTTCCGGCAGACCAGGGATACCGTAAAAATTTGTGACAGAGCCCAAGCCCAAAACGAGAAAATCGAATCCGAGGGTGTGCCGATGATGATCAAATCCATGCGCGACAGAGACGTTTCTCTGTTCGAGATCGATCCGATCAATCTGGCCAGCGAAGAATCGCACACACCGCAACATCTTCCGGACCGGATTCACTATCGTCGTGAGATCCAAGTCGCTGGCCGCCACTTCGTGTAACATGGGCGTGAACAGGAAAAAGTTCTCCCGATTCACGAGGGTAATCTCGACGGATGGATCCCGACCGAGAGTCCTCTCCAACTCCATGGCAACCGTGAGCCCCGCAAAACCACCGCCGAGAATCAATATCCGTGTTTGCCGAGCGATTTCCATGGGTAGTATCTAGTCTTGCGTGTTCACGCGCTGGCGCGCGTGCCGAGCTTGCGGCCGAGGAAATCACGAATCGTGGCAGCGATCTCCGTTACGTGGGTTTCCAACGCAAAGTGGCCGGTGTCGTAGAAATGCACCTCGGCGTCGGGGTTGTCTCGACGGAACGCTTCGGCACCGAGAGGCAAGAAAAACGGGTCATTCTTTCCCCAGACTGCAAGCAAAGGCGGTTTCCAGTTGCGGAAATATTCCTGGAATTTCGGATAGAGCCTCACGTTCGACGCATAGTCCAGAAACAAATCGAGCTGAATGTCTTTGTTTCCCGGACGCTCGAGCATCGCCGTGTCCAGTGTGTATGACTCCGGCGGCACACTCTCCGGATCGACTACGCCGTGAGTGTACTGCCAGCGCGTTCCTCCCGCCGTCAAAATGGTTTTGCGAAGGATGTCGCGATTCTCTGCCGTGGGTGCACTCCAGTACTTCTGGATCGGAGCCCATGCGTCGCCAAGGCCTTCTTCGTAGGCGTTCCCATTCTGCGAAACAATGGCAGTGACTCGCTCGGGATGCGCCATCGCCAGGCGGAAGCCGGTGGGCGCGCCATAATCGAAAACGTAGATTGCGTACCGGTCGATCTTCAGTGCTCGCGTGAAAGCCTCAATCGTCAGAGCCAATTGATCGAAGGAGTACACATAATTTCTTTCGGACGGGACCTCGCTAAATCCGAAGCCAGGAAGGTCCGGCGCGATCAGGCGGTAATCGCTCGCTAGGCGCGGAATAAGTTCGCGGAACATGAACGATGAGGTTGGGAATCCGTGTAGTAACAGAACTACGGGTTCGTTTGCTTCGCCGGCCGCACGGTAAAACATGTGCATTCCGTCGGTTTCGACTCTATGGATAGATGTAGGCGGCACGCTGATTCTGGCACCGTCCTGGGTCGGCGTTGCTCGTTTTGTCGCTGTTCGAGACGTGGTATCACTCATAAGTCCTCTCCTCACTGCCTTGTTCTCCAGCGCAGGGATGACCCGCTCAGAACTTATCGAGCTTCGCTAAGCCGAATACGACATGAAATCGCTCACAATAAATGACCACGGCGTCGTATTTTCCCAGGTCTGCCGAATCAGGGAGATCGTAGTTTTGATTCCCTTTGTTCGCTTTCAACGGACCCAGTTCCACACTGTTCAGCTCGCCCTTCACAAAGTCTTGTCCGAGATTCTCGTCAGTGCTCTGACCAAGCACTACATGAACGTCCGGGCCATTCGAGGTCGTGAAATCCGTCAGTCGGAGATCGCGCTTGCCGTCGGGCGTTTGATAAATGGACGCGCGCCCGCTCGTCGGATGCGCTCTGCCCGCCAGTAGACCGGTGTAAAGGGGTTGAAGATCGGCACTTGAGCTGAACGGGGCGGGCTCATTGACCTTCACATTTATCCATAGCTTTTCTGGGCGAAAAGCCCACCATGCGGCGACGAGGAGCGGCACTCCGATGCCTGCCAGGATCCACTTCTTGCCTAAAACCCAGGAGGTTACACTGCCACTCATGATTCACTCCTCTCAGAAACCCGAATCGGGCAGTTTCAGACTGCCCGATTTCCCGGGAGTTAGAACTTCTCAAGAGGCGCTGCGCCGAAATTCGCGTTAAAGCGTTCGCAATAGATCGAAACCGTTCGGAATTTAGCGAGGTCCGTACCCTTCGGGACCTCATAGTTCTGGTCACCTTCGTTCCCTTTGAGTTTTCCCAGCTCCACTCGTGTGGTGTCGCTCTTCAGGAAGTTGGCATCGTCGTCCGCGTCCTTTGCCGCAATTAAAATCACATGGACATCGGGCCCGTTGGAGGTCTTGAAATTCGTCAGACGAAGGACCAGCTTTCCGTCCGCCTCTTGATAAATGGTCGCGCGGCCTGAAGTCTGGTGAACTTTGCCGTGGAAGGTGCCGGTCTCGAGGGTTTTCGTGTCGTTATCGCGCTTTGCGTTTTCCTGTGCGCTCGCCGAGGACTGCGACCCGAAAGCAAGCGCCAGCAAGAAAAACGCCAGTGCGAGTCTGGTCTTGGGAAGCATCGCGCTGTCTCCTTTGCTTTTTGCAATCTCTTGAGCACCCGAGGGTGCCGGGGTCTTTAGGCAGGTGGGATGCCAAAGAGGCAAAGCTCACTTGAAGAAAGAGCATTCAATTTAAATCATTCTGACAGTTGAAGTTCCATGAGGAAGGAGCCAGGCAAATCTCGACTGCACTTGACAAATCTCGGCGGACGTTCGCCACTGACGGACTTCCGTCGAATTCACTGCCACAGGTAACCGGGTTCGGTATAGAGGCTTGGAAAACTCAGTCATCGCCAGCCGCCCTACGGGCGCTGAGCTTCTCTTGGACCGCGGCGGGTCGACCTATACGAAGCTTCTTCATCCTGTAGACCAACGACGTTCGTTTCATCCCAAGGCGCTCGGCCGCACCGTTGCGCCCACCGATCACCCAGTTACTCGCTCCAGAGCACGAAGGATATGGTCCCGCTCCACCTCCGCGAGACCATTGATGGGGACATTCGTTAGCTTGGGAGTCTGGAACGGATCGAGCTCGGAAGTGGGAGCGCGCAATACCGACAGTGGAGAAAGAATCACGGCACGTTCCATAAAGTTCTGCAATTCGCGGACGTTGCCGGGCCATTCATATCGCACCAACGCATCCATCGTCTCCGGAGGGATCGCATCAATTCGCTTGTTCATGCGTTGGGCGAAGAGCTGCGTGAAATGCCGCACTAATCTCGGAATATCGTCGGTGCGCTCCCGCAGGGCCGGTACGTGGATCGGAAAAACTTTCAGACGATAATACAGGTCTTCGCGAAACGTCCCTTGTTTTACCATCGCGGCCAAATCCCGATGTGTCGCTGCGACCAGACGAACGTCAACCTTATGCGTGCGGTTGCTGCCGAGCCTCTCGAATTCCTGTTCCTGTAAGACGCGCAGCAGCTTCGCCTGAAGTTCCGGTGGTATATCGCCAACCTCGTCCAGAAAAAGCGTGCCTTTGTCGGCGAGTTCGAACCGCCCCGTCTTTTGGCCGATGGCACCTGTAAAGGCTCCTTTTTCGTGGCCGAACAATTCGCTCTCAAGAAGTCCAAGGGGAATTGCGGCACAATTGAGCTTCACAAATGCCTTTTCGCTGCGACTGCTTAGCTTATGTATCGCGCGCGCAACGAGTTCTTTGCCAGTGCCCGTCTCTCCCAGGATCAGCACGCTCGAATCCGTAGGGGCCACTACAGATACCAGGCTCAAGGTGGTCTTCAACGCCTGGCTCTCTCCCACGATTTCCCCGAGTTGGGCGCGAATCTCCTCTTCGAGATAGCGCCTTTGTTTCGCCTCTTTGTCTCTGTCCTCGATCGCCGTTTCGTAGTCCAACGCATTCTCAACTGCAATGGCTACCTGACGGGACACTTGTTCGAGGAATTCTACATCCTCTTTCTCGAAGGCTTTTTCCGACCGCTTGAGGGCGCTCAACACACCTAGCACCCCGCTTCTGCCAATCAGCGGGAAATCGCAACCCGACTTCAAACCTTCCGCCATGATACGTTCGTAGAAAAGTTGCCCCACGGGATTGCCGAAACTTTCGGGGTCCTCGCGTACCTCTTCTAAGCTGTTGCAGTGCTGGCTCTTGCGGGTCCGAAAAGCCTTGCCGCAGATCGAACCATGGATGGGTATGATCGCTCCGTCGCAGATGGACCCTCGCGACTCGGGGTTGTAGAGGATCGTTAGCCGCAATTGCCCACTATCGGCATCCGGTAGAAGCAAAGAGCAAAAATCGCATCTGGTTACCCTCAGCAGGCTCGTAGAAAGCGCCCGCACCAAACCGCGAAGGTCCAGCTTGGAGATCATGCTGTTGGTAATTTCGAGAAGCAAGCGAAGCCTGTCTCGTTCGCGCCGCAACTCCGCTTCGTTCATGTGCCGCTCAATTGCGATTCCAGTGATGTGGCTGGCATTCTCAATCAACTGCAGGTCGCTGGCGCTGGGGCTGCGCGATTCGCGATAATTGATAGAAAAAGTGCCGAGGGCTTTGCCTTCGTTCGTGAACAACGGGCGCGACCAAACAGAACGAATTCCATAGGGCAACAGGCGGTCGCGATAGAGGTCCCAGGCGGGATCGGTCAGGATATCGGTTACATACACGGGCTCCTTTCGATAAATCGCTGTGCCGCAAGATCCGCCTTTCGGACCAACAACCATGGTCCCCGCTTGATCGATGAAGCCAGGAAGGCTGGGCGCAGCAGCACAATAGAGTTCCTTTCCGTCTTCGTCGGGAAGCCAAATCGTGCAAGACATGCCTTCGGCTTGCGATTCCACCAACTGAGCAATGGTCGTTAGCACTTCCGACAGAGGAGAGCCGGCAAAAATCAATTTTTGTAGGTTGAGGACAGACTCAGTCGAAAATAGCCCCGACCCGGCCTCAGCCGGCTCGCTTCGGGATAGGACTTCTTCGGGAGACCGTATTGCTCTCTCCATGAATGATCCCCCTCGGGCCGTTAGATTCCGCTGCTCGCCCATTGGTGCCAAGAAAGAAGGAACATGGACAGCGTCGGCCAGAAGGTCGATGATCTTCTGCCGTTTTGCAGCAAGTCTGAGGTGCGTCTACTGCAAGCCGATTTCATAGCGCCAACTCAGGCCGCTCACACACTACTCTAAGCCGGAACGGCCGAAACTGCCAGACCATAGGTTGGGCCCTCCCTATCTCCCGAGTCGTTACAAAACCAATCGCCGGGCCGCTGCTACGGCAGAGGTGACGGTCGAGCACATCGCGATAAAACGCTACCGAGCGCCTTATGTCTGCAACGATGAGTGTATTCGTCACCACAAATTTGAGATCGACCATCCTTCGCGAACTTTTGCTGGTTGCCGCAGAAGCGTTGCAGTCACCAAGGTTCGAAGCTGCCATACGGCAAGCCCGACCGAAGATGGAAGCCGCCGTAGCTTGGCGTCTACCCAAAGAGAAAGCCGCGAGTTCGCACTAGCACCGGCATCTTCTGGCACGCAACCGTGCTGCGAACTGGGTCGCCCGGCCGGGTGATTTTGTGCTCTCAACTATCGTAGTAACGACCGTTGACCTCCTGACCGATGATGGCGAAAGCTGCGTTGGACGTATTCAGCGGATCGGATTTCCACGAAAAACCGATGGAAGGCACCTCAACTTGCGCCTCCAGTTGGCACGTCGACCAGTCTCATCCACTCTTTGAGTTGAGACTTTGCGAACTCGCTGGTTGCGATAGTCGCCGACACCTCGAAGGCATTCTCCTGGGATGCGGTCTTGAACTCCTTACGCGAGGCGTCGGCAAACCGCTGATAGTTATCCTTGAGCATGCGGATAAGGCGATCAAGTTGGTCGAGTCTCCACTCATGGGTCTTTGTCGCATCAGAAGCAGGAAAGCCTTCTGTTTGTTGAACAGATCTTGAGCTCGGGTCTCTTCGCTCGTGAGCTGACTGGATGTTGCTTGGGATCCCGCTATCTTCGGCTTCGACGACATCTTCATCTCCTTTAGTCTTTCCCCGTTCATGTTGTCTCCACAGTTTCGCTGGTTCGCACACTGCTTTGTGTCGCAAGGGCAATCTTTTACTTCGGCGATGCGCTCAGGCCGTTGCCGTTTTCTGTGACCAGTACCATCCGAAAACGCGCCTTCCCGGCCATCATCTTTGCGTATGCCGCCGCCGCTTGGTCGAGTGGGACCGTTTTGATCATGGCGGACACGCCGCTCAGGGCACTGAAACGGAGCGTAGCGTCACCAGTTGCCGGGTTGCCCGTCAGAGAGCGCGCTACCTTGCGCTCCCCGAATATGAGATCCATGCTCGTGGTGACCCAGGCACGAATCGTGAAATGTTGCTAGCCGGCCAATACAGTTCTGGGAGTATCGTCGGCAACCCGGAAGCAATCGGCCAACTTACGCTTTTTTGACTCCGCGCGCTCATTACGCCGCAATACGGATCGGTGCCAGACTAAAGGGTAGGACCAGCAAATTCGGATGGTTGCAGGCCGCCACAACCAAACTTTCTTCTGTTTCAATCACTTCTGCAAATCCTGGGTCACTTTCGCACAGCGGCGGCAAAGCTAGACACCATTGTTACGGCTTTGTAAGCGTAGTATGAACATTTGATCCCCGTGGAAGCCCGCTGGATCGACGTTGCAGCCCATTAAAATCGCATTCATCAAGGATTCATCCTTTGGGAATAACTTGGCCGAATGGCAATCGGAGTGAGCGTACCGGGGTTAAAAGCGTTCATTTTCTTCATAGCGTTTGCGGGTTTGTTTTTTGCGCAGGGCAATACGCGTCTCAGCGCCCAGGAAGTGGCGGCTAACGATTGTTCCCGCCCCCGCCCTGGAAGCACCGTCTCAGAACCCGAAGACCTGCGCAGCCGTAACGGAGTGCTAAAAGTTGATCTCACGGTTCACGACTACAAGGGGAGTGACGGCTCAACTCGCTACTGCTACATCGATGCGAACGGCGGAGAGTCACCTACTCTACAGCTGAATCCGGGCGATCTTCTTATCCTCAATTTGAAAAACGATCTGACAGATTCGCTCCCCGGAGCCGCCCAACCGGACCATCGTCCCATGCATGCCGATGCGGGAGAGAACGCCAACCCGTGCACGAGCGGCTTAATGACAGCAACATCCACCAATCTTCATTTCCATGGTTTGACCATTCCTCCCACTTGCCATCAAGACGATGTCCTGAAGACGTCCATCCAACCTGGCGACCCGCCGTTCCAGTATCGATTTCGAGTTCCTGAAAATGAACCGCCGGGATTGTATTGGTACCACCCGCATATTCATGGGTTCACGAAAGTGCAGGTGCTCGGCGGCGCATCCGGCGCAATCATCGTCGAAGGGATCGAACGGGCAGACAAGGCCGTGGCAGGACTGCCCGAACGAGTGTTCATTATCCGCGATCAGGATTTGTTGAATCCGAATGCACCGCCGGCCAAATCGGAGCCTGTTGTGCCGCGACAATTCTATGATCGTGACGGAGACGCCGCGAACACAGGCACGGGTTTCGGGAAGCCGGCAAAGGATCTCTCAATCAACTTTATTCCTGTGCCCTATCCCAACTATCCTCCTGCTTCTATCGAGATGAAACCGGGAGAACGTCAACTGTGGCGTGTGTTGAATGCTTCGGCGATCACATACCTCAATTTGGAGGTTCTGTACAATCGAACACCTCAGCCGCTTGGCCTTGTGGCTCTCGATGGAGTACCCCTGAACTACGGGAACGGAATGCCGGCGGACTTTGTGGACTGGCAGACACATCTTGGAATACCGCCGGGGGCGCGGATGGAATTTATTATGAAGGGTCCGCCATTGGGCGTTTCGGGGCTCCTTGTGACGCGGACTGTGGACACGGGGCCCGCCGGCGAGAACGACACGAATCGCGCGCTCGCAACGATCACCCCTTCAAACGATGCTCCGGAGCCGCGCTCAACGCTGGATGCTTCGCCGAAACCGCTTCCTCCGTCAACGGAACCGTGGCTGGGAAATGTAGTGCCGGTTATTACGCGAAGGCTGTACTTCTCCGAGAAGCTGCTCGATCCAAACAATCCCACCAGCGCGACTGAGTTTTACCTCACTGTGGAGGGCCAAACACCCGCGCCATTCAATCCAGAATCGGGCGTACCGAATATCATCGCAAGACAAGGAACGGTGGAGGACTGGATCATCGAGAACAGATCGAGTGAGCTGCACGCATTCCACATTCATCAGCTGCATTTCATGATGCTTGATTACATGGGCATGCCGGTAAATGAGCCGTTTCTCCGCGATACCGTCAACGTCCCTTACTACGATGGCAAAGCGCTTGAATATCCGAGCGTCAGATTACGGATGGATTTTCGCGATCCGAATATCGTCGGCGACTTTGTATACCATTGCCATCTTTTGGAGCACGAAGACGGCGGAATGATGGGACTAATCCGCGTAGAACCAGCCGACCCGACGCGGAGTTCCAAAAGGAATAGCCCTTGCGCCCGAACAGGGAGCGCGCCAGCACAATCGTGCAGCATTCCCGGTCCGCACACGCGCCCGGGCAATTAGTTCTCGGCGGCTGTATTCATCGCTTGTTAATCATTTCAGTGGATGGCTCCTGCTAACTCCCGATTTTCCTGCATCGGTCCAAATTCAATCCAGCAAAACATGGCCTGAGATTTCTTTTTCTGTTCACCATGGAAACATCTCATTGCAATCCTCTGCGGTTATTACTCTCACCCTCAGTCCAGAATTATTTCGAAGACTACTGAGGAGGGCAAATGTCGTTCAAGCATGTCGCATCAGACGCATTGCATGGCTTGCGCGTCGGGCTTGCAGCCTTGGCGCTTTTCCAGTTTACAATCGGTGCTTCTTTGGCCGGTGCGGCTCCTCCGCAAGCACCAAATAACGATGGTAATACCCGCACACCCATCAAACACGTTATCGTGATCATCGGCGAGAACCGCAGCTTTGACCACGTCTTCGCCACCTACGTGCCCAAACCTGGGCAATCGGTTTGGAACCTGCTGTCGGAAGGGATCATTAAAGCCGACGGTACTCCGGGCCCCAATTTTTACAAGGTGGAGCAAAGCGCCGCGGTGGACCAGGCTTCCGATCAGTTCCTGCTGAGCCCCAGCAAGGTGTCATTTCCGGGTCAAGTACTGCCAGCGCCGCTCGTTGGCGGTGCCTTTGACTCCTACATTCCCAGCGATAGCCTAGCGCTTGCCAAAGCGACGGAACAGGGATTGCCCTCAAGTTACTATCAAGACTTGGTCTCTGGAGGCACTGGTCTGACGTCCAAGACTCCCGACACGCGCATAACGAACGTCAATTCGCTGCCGGCGGGGCCGTTTCAGTTGACGAACGGCAGCAGTTTTTCTTACAACTCGTACGCCGCGAGCCCGGTTCACCGCTTTTACCAGATGTGGCAGCAGTTGGATTGCAGCGCGGACCACGCCACCTGGCAGAATCCCTCCGGCTGCGATGCGCGGCTGTTTCCCTGGGTCGAAGTAACCGTCGGAGCCGGCTCCTCGACACAACTCAACGGCTTACCGCAGCCCACAAACTTCAACACTGAATATGTTCCCGGCGACGTGACGACCGGTGAGGGATCGACATCAATGGGCTTCTACAACGTCCAAAAAGGCGATGTGCCCTATTTCAAGAGCCTCGCAGACACCTATGCCATGAGCGACAACTTTCACCAGTCCGTCGACGGCGGCACCGGTGCCAATCACATTATGTTCGGTCATGGCGATATGATCTGGTTCAGCGACGGTAACGGCCACCCGCTGCCTCCGCCTCACGGCGTCGACACCAACGGAACTACGCCCGATGGCACGCCGACTGTTATCGACGAAGTCGAAAATCCTAACGCCATGAATGGCACCAACAACTGGTGGAAGGAAGATGGCTACGGCGCGGGCTCTCCTGGCGCGTCTCCTTACGGTGGCGGTTCCTACAGCAATTGCTCCGATCCCACTCAGCCTGGCGTTTCGACAATCGTGAACTATCTGCGGTCCCTTCCAAAACCCGTCGATCCCCACTGCGAAGTGGGACACTACTACCTGCTGAACAACTACAATCCGGGCTACTTTGGCAACGGCAACAACGCATTCACGGACTCGAGCCCGTACAACACCGTATTCACGATTCCGCCATCGTCAGTGCCGAGCATCGGCGACGACCTGAGCGCCCACAATATTTCCTGGAAATATTACGGCGATCAGTGGAACAACTACGTGCCTGACCCATACCAGATCAATTATGGAGCAGTGGGCGCAGAGAATGAGCTCAAGACCGCCACGATTCAAAATGCGGATGAGTACTGCACCATCTGCAATCCATTCCAATACGACACGTCCACGATGAAAGATCCTGCCGTTCGCACGGCACACAATGACGACATCACCGGCTCCGGGGGCTTGTACTCGGACATCACCGGCGGCACGCTTCCGGCCGTTTCCGTCGTGAAACCGAGCGCGTTCGTGGACGGCCATCCATCCTCCTCGAAACTTGATCTTTTCGAAGGCTTCGTCCAGAAAATCGTCACCATGGTGCAAAACTCGCAGTACTGGCAGAACACCGCGATCTTCATCACCTTCGACGAAGGCGGCGGCTATTACGACTCCGGCTACGTCCAGCCGCTCGATTTCTTCGGCGATGGCACGCGGATTCCGATGATCGTCGTGTCCAAGTATTCTCAAGGCGGACGCATCACACATAACTATTCCGATCACGTTTCCATCCTCAAATTCATCGAGAGGAACTGGAATTTGCCTCCTGTCAGCTACCGCAGTCGGGACAATTTCCCGAACCCCGTCGCGGAGTGGAACACCCCATACGTGCCGATTAACGGTCCGGCGATTAGTGATTTGTTCGAGCTGTTCGACTTCGGCCAAGACGGCGGAGATCACGGCGGTGGTCACTAGCGCGCCCAGGGGCTATTTACGATAGCGCTGTAGTCGAAGGTCAAGAGAGCCTTCAGGTAGGGACACTGGGGGTGGTATCGAGTGACCGGCGCCGAAGCTGGCTCATACCCGGCGTCGGCGCTTTGTTTACAACTGTTCGCCATAGGTTAGTTGCGTCTGCGTCGGCTGATTCGGGCAGGCCTCCTCGAGTGTAGCTCGGGGTGCAACTACGGTAGCGACACGGCGTCGAGATCGTTGTTGAAGCCATGAATCTTTCCGAAGCGACTGGGGTGGCCCCTGTCTTGGACACTCTTGTTCGACCGGCCTCCTGAGTTGGGGAAGGTTGGCACCAACTGGCATCATCAGGGAATTCCTATTCCCTGTTCATTCCCTGATCGCTCCCTGTTCCGATTGTCTAAAAAGCCCAGTTTTCTTCGCTAAAGCATTCCCCGCCCGGCAGTTATTCCCGAAGCGCTTCGACCCAATGAGAGAAATTCCCTGCATTTTTCCCTGTTAGCAGGGAATTGGGGCCCGGGAGAAAGTTTCGCGCGCGACTGCATCCTCCGCCAGTCAGTCTTCGGTTTTCTCCGTGCTCCCCTAATTTCGGGGAAACCTCTCATTTGCGGCCCAACTGCCGCGAATGCGCCACCCAAAAACGTATAGCGGTGGAAGTCGAGCCACAAGTGAAATGTTCGACATGGACATTGATTGCACATGCGTTTGAGGGACGGTAGAATGCGTCAAACTTGGAAGTTCTTTGTCGTGCATAGAGCGCTGCAGAGCCGGGAAACTTCGCCGCCGAGGTCAGGGCGGTTGGATTCATGGAAGGAAATTGCCGCTTACCTCGGCCGGCAGGTTCGCACGCTCCATCTCTGGGAAAAAGCGGAAAAATTACCAGTTCACCGGCACATTCACAGCAAGCGCGGGACTGTCTACGCTTTCAAATCTGAGCTGGATGCATGGAAACAAACGCGCACGCTTTTGTACGCAAACAGGAATAAAGGGGTTCAATGCCCGCTCGGAACCGCCGCAAAAGAAATGGTGGGAGTCTTGCCGTTCGAGAATCTGAGCGGTGATGCTTCGCAGGAATACCTCGGCGACGGCCTGACTGAAGAAGTGATTTCCCAGCTAGGACGGATACGACCCGAACAGTTGCGTGTGATCGCGCGCACGTCCTCGATGCACTACAAAAACTCGGATAAGAGCATCGCGGTCATTGCGGAGGAACTTGGAGTCACTTACCTACTCGAGGGCAGTGTTCGCCGCAATAAAGGGAGAATACGTGTCACGGTGACTCTGATTCGCGCCGCCGATCAGGTCAATTTGTGGTCCGAGAGCTACGATCGCGATCTCGCCGACATTTTCGTGCTGCAAATGGATCTGGCCGGCCGCATAGCGGCGTCCGTGGTGAGCGAGTTGGCTTCGATACAGCCGGTTGCGCAATTTACCAGGCCACCGAGAACGGACACGCAAGCGTATGAAGCATATCTTTGCGGTCTGAATTACAACCGCCAGCGCACGGAAGAAAGCCTGTTGAAGGCCGTGCACTACTTCAACCGCGCCATCCAGAAAGACCCGAATCTCACGGTGGCATATGCAGGTTTGGCCGATGCCTATGTCTTGCTCTCGGTGTACGGCGTAATACCCGCCCTCGAGGTGATGCCGTTGGCAAAAGCGTCGGCATTGCGGGCACTGGGAAACACGCCAGAACTGGCAGAAGCTCATGCCACCCTTGGTCAGATTCTATCCTGCGACTGGGAATGGGACGCCGCTCACAAGGAATATAAGTTGGCCTTGGAACTCAATCCGAGTTATCCGGCGGCGCATCACTATTTCGCCGAATACCTTGCCGTAGTAGGAGAACGGGAAAGAGCCCTGCAGCAGATCGATCTTGCGTGCCGGCTCGACCCACGATCGGTCATCGCATCGGTCTGGAGGGGGAACCTGCTTCGGCTATGTGGACAGCCGAAGGAAGCGGTCCACGCATGCATTGCAACTGTGAAGCTCGACCCTAATTATGTGCTGGCGCACTGGGCGTTGGGCTTAGCCTACGAGCAGATTGGCAGTCTGTCGGAAGCACTCTCGGAATTCCGGAGCGCCGCCCAACTCTCCGGCAGAAGCCCGGGCGTGCTCTCGGCATTGGGGCACTGCCAAGCTGTAGCGGGGCTTCTCGACGAAGCCCGGGAGACCCTGCAGCAACTCCAATTGCTGTCCGCACGGCGCTATATTCCCGCCTACGAATTCGCCGTCATTTACGTGGGACTGGGGAATGAGGATCAGGCGGTTGAGTTTATTGGGAAGGCCTTTGAGGAGCGGTCGCCGTGGTTGATGATGCTTCCACTTGAACCGAGACTTGCTGACTTGAAATCCCACGCGCGATTCAACTGGCTGCTGAGTAACCTGAATCTTCCGGACGCCGCACGCCCCGCAAACTGAGTCCAATCGTTGTCAGACGGAAAGCGAATGAGTTGAAGTAGACGGGGGCAGTTATTATTCGCCCTTGAAGGTGGGCTGGCGCCTCTCGAAAAAGGCCCGGGCGCCCTCCAAGACGTCGTTCGACTGCAAACAGCGCATGGCTGCGTCCACCTCCTCAAGCAGTACCTCTTCCAATGTGAGCTTGGAATTCTGGCGAAGAAGATCCACGCATTGTCGAACGCTCAAAGGAGCATTCGCCGCAATCGTGTTTGCGATCTCGACCGCCGCGTCCATCAACCGGTCATCCGGAAAAATGCGATTGACCAGCCCCCATTGGCTCGCGTCAGCCGCGGCGACTGTATTGCCGCTCAGAAGCATCTCTGCAGCCCGGCCCTGGCCGACCAGTCTCGGTAGAAGAAAATGCGCCGCATTGGTGGGAAAGAGGGCGCGCTTCGGTTCAATGAACGCGAAGCTCGCGTTATCGGCGGCCAGTCTGAAATCGCAGTTGAGCGAAAGTTCCGCACCAAACCCAATTGCGGGCCCATTCACCGCGGCGATCAGGACCTTGGGATGAGAAAGCATCCGGCGCGTCATGTCTTGGATCTGTTCGACCTCCGCGCGGCTCCTGTCGCCCGCATTCGGTCCGGCGTGCTCTGGGTCGATCTCTTTCAGATCTTTTCCGGCGCTGAACGCCCGGCCTTTTCCGGTGATTATAAGAACGCGAATCGAATTGGCGGCGGCCACTTCTTCCAGTATGCCGCCAAACTCACGAAACGTTTGCCGCCGGAAAGCGTTTAGCCGCTCGGGCCGGTTCAGTGAAGCAATCGCTACGGCTCCCTGGATCCTCAACTCGATATCTTCGTAGGTCATTTTGCCGTCAGATCCAGCTCTCGAGTCTAGCGTCGTAACACCCGCTCCGCTGGTCTTTCTTCCTTTGTAGTAGAACGGCCTTTGCAATTCGCTCAGAAGGTGTTCTGGGAAAATCCTCGACGTATTCGATAAAACGCGGCACTTTGAACGCCGCGATTCTGTCACCAACGAATTGAATCAAAGCGGGTGGAGGCACGGTCTCGGAAGCTTGGCCGGGTTGGAGCTGGACGAATGCCTTCACCTCTTCCCCTCGCACGTCGTCTGGTACGGAAACCACGGCCGCTGCACGCACGGCAGGGTGCTGACACAAGACGGACTCGACTTCGGTGGCCGCGATGTTCTCGCCTCCACGCCTGATCATCTCCTTCAACCGGCCAACCATGTGGTAATACCCCTTCGCGTCGCACGTAACTAAGTCACCCGTATGTAACCATCCGTCGCGGATTTTCTCTTCGGTAGCCGCAGGTTGATTCCAATACCCGAGCATCATATCGCTGCCGCGGACGACCAACTCTCCAACGCCCCCAGCGGGAGCCTCCTCGCCTTCTTGGTCAATAACCTTGACTTCTTTTCCTGGCGCGGGTCTGCCCATCGCGCCGGTACCGACCGCCTCTGTGTCTTCCGCTGGCACAAACAGATCTGCTCCCGATTCCGTTGTTCCGTAAGTCTCGCGCCATGGTGCATTCCACCGCGCCTCAAAAGTGCAATGGAGTGCGGGCATGATTCCGGAACAATATATCAGTCTCACCCGATGCGTTTTCTCCACGGCTTGGTTTTCGGACTGCTTCATTAGCATGAGAGGCATGGTGCCCAGCAAGTAGAGAACGCTGACGTCGTGGTCCTTCACCGACTGCCAGAACGTAGACGCGGAAAATCGGGGCAGAATGACAAGCGGGATGCCTGCCAGCAAACACATGGCGCTTAGCCATTGCGCATCCATGTAGAAAAATGGCTGCGCGACCATAGCGATATCGCCGTCCGCTATCCTGTAAAACCCGCGCGCGGCCTCGGCGATTCTCAACCAATAGCCGTGCGTCAACATACAGCCCTTGGGGAATCCGGTTGTGCCAGATGTGTATTGAATGTTGAGCAGCGAATTCCGCAACGGCGGCTCAATGGAGGGCGGCGAAAATTCAATCGCAGATCCCGCCACGCCATGATGAAAACAATTGGCCCCGACATCGCCGGCTTCCAAGATGGCCGCGGTCGTAATTGTCTTTAATTGAGGGCAGCGATCGCGGATTCCTTCGAGCCGGCTAATTCGATCCGCCATCGTAAGGACGAGGCATGCACCGGAGTCGTTCAGGATATATGCCAGATCCAGTTGCTGATATTCTGGATTAATCGGGACGATAACGGCGCCAAGTTTTGCGACCGCGAACCAGGCAATCGGGAAGTCGAACCCGTTCGGAAGCATGATTCCCACCCGATCACCGGATTGAACGCCACATTTTTTCAGCGAGTGGGCCAGACGATTCGATGCTTCATGCACTTCGCGAATAGTCATTTCCTCTGATGCAAAACGGAAAAGCACCCTCTCGCCAAGATCACGAGCCTGCCGCTCCACAAGGTCTCCAAGACTCCGGACCTCAAGTCCATTTGGCGGGATGGCGCTGTTAACGCTGGTCGAGGCGTACAACGGTCCGTTGCCTTCCGGGGCGTCTGGTTCTCGCATGCAATCAACCTGCAGGATCATGCAGTACTATGCAAATGAAAAGTTGTGCATAGAACTGCAATTCGGGCTTTTCACGTTGACGGGGGGCGGCGATTGTGAGATTCACTCCGCATTGTGAGCGATGGGAGCGGTTCACAAAAGCAGTCTTGCAGAGTCTACGGCGCCGTCGAGCGGCCGCGATCGTTGAAATCGCTGGAGGCACTCCGCCTGCCTTCAATAGCGTGTGCGATCAAGGGAAGAATTACGCTATGCTTGTCGGTCTTCCTTGGGCTTGGATTTCTGCTGTGTCCGATGTGCACCGCACAAGGGCAACGCACCGAAGCAGAATTGGAGCAATCCTTCAGAGATGCAATTTCCGGAAAAAACATCGGTGGGTATATTGAGACGTTGACCGCCCATCCGACTTATCCTGGCTCGCCCCAAGCCAAGGAAAACGCTGTCTGGATAAATGATCATTTCCGCCAATGGGGCTGGGACTCGCATATCGAGAAATGGCGGGTGTTATTTCCCAAACCGACCGAACGCGTAGTCGAGTTGCTCGGCCCAGAGCCGTTCAAGGCCAAGCTGTTTGAGCCGCCAGTCCCCGGAGACCCTTACTCCGAGCAGACAAACGAACACCTGCCGTCCTATTTCATCTACGGTCCGGACGGGGATATTACGGCCCGCTTGGTTTATGTGAACTACGGTGTTCGCGAGGACTACGAGACGCTCGCACACTCCGGGGTATCGGTGAAAGGTGCGATCCTGATTGCTCGTTCGGGACGCATGTGGCGTGGAGGCAAGGTCGAATTGGCCGCGGAACACGGCGCCATTGCCATGCTTATTTATTCCGATCCGAAAGAAGACGGCTACTATCGCGGACCGACCTACCCGGAAGGGAGTTGGCGGCCGCCGGATGGCGTCCAGCGCGGCAGCATTTTATATGGCAAGTACCCGGGCGACCCGCTAACTCCGAACGTGGCAGCGACTCCGAACGCCCGTCGTCTGCCCATCCACTCGCAAGAGAACACGATTGCGCGGATCCCCGCCATGCCAATCTCCTACGCGGATGCGCAGCCGTTTCTCGCTGCGCTTCGCGGTCAGACGGCTCCCGAAAGCTGGCGTGGCGCCTTGCCGGTCACCTACCGCTTCGGGCCAAGCACGGCCAAGGTTCATTTGCGAATCAAGTATGATTGGTCGTTCACGGATATCTACGACGTGATCGCCACGATGCGCGGTTCGCTCTGGCCCGATGAATGGGTAATTCGTGGCAATCACCACGATGGCTGGGTCTACGGCGCGCAAGATCCTCATTCCGCTCATTCAGCGATGCTCGAAGAGGCACGCGTTCTTGGCGCATTGCACAAGGCGGGTTGGCAACCGAAGCGGACGATTGTTTATGCATCGTGGGATGCGGAGGAGCAGGGCACGATTGGTTCCACGGAATGGATGGAAGGCCATCTCAACGAACTTGCCACTAACGCGGTTGCATACCTCAATACCGATGTCATCGGCCCCGGTACGGTTCGCCTAACGGGCGAGTCCAGCCTGGCGCAGTACATCACCGACGTGGCGAAACGAATCGTCGATCCGCGATCCGGAGTCTCGATCGTCGATCGCGCCCGCATCAAGACAGAGGCGGAATACGGCAGCGAAAGCGACTCGGGAGCCTCCTTCACGCAGTCCGCTGCCGAATATGATCTCGCTCACGAGCGTCTTAACCTTGCACCGCCGGGTTACGGGTCTGACCATCACGCGTTTGTAAGCCACGCGGGAATCGCTGCGCTCAATCTTGAATTTGGTGATGACCTGCGGCTCGGAGCCTACCATTCCGCCTACGATGACTTTGCCTGGTACAAACGTTTCGGCGACGACCCCGGCTTTGTCTACGGACGCGCCACCGCTCAATTTAACGGCTCGGCTGTAATTGGTTTGTCCGAAGCTGAGATCCTGCCAATGGAATTCTCGGCGACATCGGACGCCATCGGACAGGAGATCAGCAAACTGAAAGCACTCTACGCCGGCTTGCGCGATGCAATCACCAGCCAGAACAAAGCCGCGGCGCTAGGCGCGTATCGCGTGCTCGCCGATCCGGAGCATTATCGGGTGGCCCCTACAATTATGGAAGTGCCCATCCTGGACTTCACGCCTCTCGATGAGGCCGCAGCCAAGATTCAGACGGCTGCGGCGCGCTTTGCGCAAGTGAAGGCAAAATCGGCAGTGGAAGAGATTGATCCATCACAAATCGCTGAAATCAATCGCTCCCTCATCATGGTCAGTCGCTCCTTCCTCAGGCAAGGCGGACTTCCCGGAAGACCTTACTACGAGAACGAACTGTATTCTCCCGGCCGGTTGTGGGACACCGTTCCGGTGCCGGCAGTTGGCGATGCGATGCTCGATGGGGACTGGAAAATGGCGGCGGCGCAAGTTCCGCTTGCTGCTGGTACGTTGCTGAACATTGCACATGCAATCGATGCTGCCTCAGAGGCCTTGGAGCGCGCCTCGATTCATAAGTAGTTCGGTGGCGCTGACTTGCCTTCGTATCGAGTCAACCGGTCATTCTCAGAAGCAACTCTGCTCTGGAGAGACAATGACGAAATTTTATGCGTTCCTCTGCCTCATTTTGGGTTGCGCAGCAACGCTGATTCTGCCCGGACTGACGGCCGAAGTCGCAACGACCACTGGCTTTCCTCCCATCGCATCGAACGCGCAGACGGAATTCGCAGGCGCGCGGAAGTTCGTCGGTCGCTGGACCGGCATTATCGACGAAACGCGTGGGGCATTTCATACGGAAACATTCGTCGACTTCGAGATTCGATTTGCTCGCACGGGTGGACTGGAGTTCGTCGATCACGACAGAGAACCCATGACCGGCGCCGCAGCCCCTGTTGTCCGCACCGGCCGCGACACAATCCAAATCACGTGGAAACGTATATTCCCAAATCCAATCAAAGCAGTTGGCACGCTTCGCGATGGTGGCGAGGTATTGGAGATGCAAGTCTCTGGGGCGGAAATGACGGGCGAAGGCAACGAATCAGTCCGGCTGCGACGCAACGATCCTCACGCAATCGCTTTTACCATGCCACGGATCAGTCGCGACGGAACACGTGATCGCAACTACGCCTATAAAGCGCCCGATCAGCTTAGCGACGGCTGGCCAGTTTCCACTTTGGAGCACGAGCAGATCGATCGCGCTACGGTCGAAGAAGCGGTTAAGCAGATTCTGGCTCAGTCAGGCGATCCTGCTTCCAATACCACCGACAGCGTACTCATCGCCCGTCATGGGCGGTTGGTTTTCGAGGAATACTTCTGGGGCTACAAACGTGGCACGGCCCACGGTATCTCCTCCTGCACGAAGAGCCTGACTTCCATCCTTGCGGGAATCGCCAGCGACAGGGGCAATCTGCGGATGACCGGCCTGGTCTCCCAATATTTCCAGAATTACCCCGACACCCGATGGATCAGGGAACGATATCCGATCACAATTGACGAAATGCTTGCGATGGACGCGGGCATCGCGTGGAACGAGGGCGCGCCATATAGCGATCCAAAGAACACGACGCAGCCGCTGCTCGAGGCTAAGGATCCAATCCGCTTTATGCTTGACCAGCCGCTTACTGACCCGCCCGGTACGAAGTACAACTACGATAGCGGCCTGCCAACGATGATGGGAACGTTGCTGACGCTCGCCGTTGGCGAACCCATTGAAAAGTTTGCGGATCAGGAGTTGTTTGAGCCCCTTGGTATCCGCAACTACGAATGGGCTCGGCAGAATGACGGCAGTGTATTAGCGGCTGGTGGGTTCTTCATGGCTCCCAGGGACCTGCTGAAACTCGGCCAGTTGATGTTGAATCGAGGGACGTGGCGCGGGAAGCGTATTCTTTCCGAAGACTGGGTGCAACGCTCCACTTCGCAGCACACCCCCGCACAGGATTATGCCTATGGCTACTACTGGCATCTGATAAATTCCAGGCAGTGGTCGTTGGGCGGACACAACGGATACATGGGGATCGGACAGGGTGGTCAATACATCACGGTCCTTCCTGACCTTAATATCGTCATTGCGATAACTTCTGCCAATTGGGAACCAGGAGGGTCCAGGCTGCCGTTCGAGCTAATCCAGAAATACATCGTTCCCGCCGCGAAACAATCAACGGCGTCTGCGGCTCGCCAAGACTCTCCTCGGTTTTGAAAATGAGAGGTTGAGTCGAGTTTGCTTCTGGAATTGCGCTCCCCGTGGCATCCGTCAGTTCCATTGACCTGCCGACCGCGAGTTGGAGACGCCGAACTCAGGGCGAGCGTCAAGCGTCAGGCCTAAATTATTTGTCGTCCATGATTGAACGCCGATACAGAGTTGGAGTCGGGCACAGCAAGGGCTTGCCCTGTCTGAATCAGGCCGCGAATATAAGTTACTATCCGCTGTGCCCGGATTAGCGCCTCAGTTGTAAGTGGATTGGACAGGACGGGCTTGCCTCGGATTCATCTAGGCAACGAGTTGGGGGAGCTTAAGTGAGGTTGGCGCCAACTGGCATCATCAGGGAATTCCTATTCCCTGTTCATTCCCTGATCGCTCCCTGTTCCGATTCGTCTCAAAAACCCCGTTTTCTTCGCCAAAGCATTCTCCGCCCAGCAGTTATCCGCGAAGCGCTCCGACCCAATGAGAGAAATTTCCTGCATTTTTCCCTGTTAGCAGGGAATTGGGGCCCGGAGAACAGTTCGCGCGTGACTGCATCCTCCGCCAGTGCGCCGGAGAAAAGCCGAATTTTCGGCCCCAATTGGCGAGAATTTGCCACCTATGCTTGCTCTCTTTCCGGCTCGAGTCCAAGAACGGCATAGAATAGCTGCAGTATTCTCCCAAACTAATCGCGAGGTGCACTTTGACATAAAGGCAGAACGCGACCTGCCGCAGAGCGAAAGTCGTAGGGGGAGTTTCTTCGAAAGTGGAAAGGCGGACGGTCTTCATAGCCGATCGCCCGAACCTGTTCCGCAGTTGCCGCCCATTACGGTGTCGGCGAGAACGAGATCGACCGGATGGCCTCGGCTTTTCGAGCACGAAGACCTGAAAGAGGCAGTTAATGGATAGCACGCCCCGCCGACTCCGAAAGAGGTATAGCATGACCAAACAGAAAAAAGAGGCCAGGTTCAACCTCCTGATAGACACATGCGTGTGGCTCGATGTTGCCAAGGATTACCGGCAGTAGGCGATACTTTGCCGCGCTCGAAGAACTCATCCGACAGGGCGACATTGCACTCATCCTTCCGCGTACCGTCGTCGATGAATTTGCCCGCAATAAAGCACGCATTATCGAGGACAGCAGGCGCAGTTTGTCCAGCACGCTGAAGCGCGCAAGGGAGGCCGTGGAGAAGTTTGGCGATCCACGGAAAAAGAGCACGGTATTAAGCCAACTCAACGAGAGCGAGACCGCAGGCGCAAGAAGTGATTGTGAAAACTGTCATGCCGAGCAGAAACATTCGTCTGCGTCCAAATAGATCGCCCTTTGAGCCGCCGATTAGAATTAGCGCACTCAGGAACAATCCATATCCTTCAACAATCCACTGTATGTCTGTTGCTGTCCCGCCTAGATTCTTCTGAACAGCGGGTAGAGCCACGTTCACAACCGTGCTGTCAATGAAGGCCATACTGGATCCGAGGATCGTCGCCGCAAGAACCCACGGTCCCGCTGTTCTTGTGCATAGAACGCCGGCATGGCCTGACTCGCTTACGGCGTTATCGCGCGGCGGTTTCATGAAAGTTCTCGCGAGGCTAGATCAGAGCCGTGTTGCTTGCAAACGGGAACGCTAACAGAGAGATGCTACACCACCTCGGTTGTTGGACGACACGGCGAGAGGGAAATGCTAAAGGAAGCTACAACGCAAGCCAAGGCAAAATCCAGGCAATGCACGGAATAGCAGCCGAATCTCAACCTGCAAGGCCACGCCGAGATCGCGTTTGCCCCTAAGGGCAACCTGTGACTGCGGCCAGCTTTAGCGACGCTTGCGCAGCATACGTCCTTTGGGACCACCGCTAACGTCTGGAACTTCTTCGCCGAGGGCGGTAGCTAAATCGATTTGATGATCCTGCTCCTGCATAAGGATTTGGCGAACCTGTTCCGCCATCGCGTATTCTCCAAGCGTTTCGCACTGCCGGATACGATCGCGGTAATTGCGAATGGTTTCGTTTTCATTATCGAGATCGTACCGGAGCATATCTTTCGCATTTTTCGATGTGCGTACCGGCTTGGGAGTGACCACTGGCATTTTGCCGAGATAGTCGATCTGCCGCGAGAGGATCAGCGCATGATCCAGTTCCTGCTTGGCGTGGATTTCCAGCTGGGCGGCGATGTCCATATATTGCGCGCCTTTGAGCACCTGGGAGTAGACAACATAGGCGATGATGGCTTGATATTCGCGGGAAAGGTCTTCGTTCAACAGCTCCGCGAGGCGGTCGCGGGAAATTCCATTTTCGTTTGCTGCGCGTTTGGGCTCAGCCATTGGATTCCTCCTCTGAGTTGAAAGCCAGATTATATTAGTGTGAAGAATTTTGGTAGGGATAACACCCGCGCCAGGCAATGCCCGGTAACCGAACTAACCGAAGCTACGACTCTGTTTTGCTTCTTGCACTAGAGGCGAGGATCAACGGACTCTAGACCTCTCCAAGATTGAGGCGGGACGCCTTCAGTTGGCGATTGAAAGTGTGCCGGTCAGGACCTCATTTGCCGAAGTTGCTGATGTCATGCGCCCACTTGCTGAAAAGAAGTCACACTCCCTGGTGGTGAACACGCCGAAGGAACTCAGCGTCCGAGCCGATGCCGTCCGGTTCAAGCAGGTATTGATGAACCTAATAGGGAATGCCATCAAGTTTACGCCGGAAGGAGGAAAGATCGAATTGGCGGCCCCGCAACTCGGCGAGGTTGTCCGAGTGGAAGTTCGTGACTCGGGGTCTGGCATCCCCCCGAAGAGCAACAGCGTATCTTCGAGGCATTTTATCGGTCGAACCAAACCGAGAAGACAGTGGAAGGCACAGGCCTCGGCCTGGCGATCACAAAGCGTCTAGTCGAATTGCACGGAGGCCACTTAGGTCTTGAGAGCCAACAAGGTTTGGGGAGCTGCTTCTACTTTACACTCCCATGTGTCGCGACCTTTGAGACGGAAGATGTCCGCACGAGCGGCTCGGTTCTCAAAACTGGCGAAACCGCCCGGATCCTAGTGGTGGAGGACGATCTCGCGGCAGCTCACCTCCTTCAGTCGCATCTCGTCGCAGCAGGCTACAGCGTGGTGTTGTGTGGACAACCAGAGCGTGCTCTGGAGATGGCCGTCGACCTGCAGCCCAGCGCGGTGACCATGGACATCATGATGAAACCGGTCAACGGCTGGGAACTCTTGTCGAATTTGAAAGGTGATCCGCGCACCGCCCGAATTCCAGTAATAATGGTGACCGTCGTCGACCAACCAGCCACCGGATCGCTGCTCGGTGCAGATGAATACATTGTTAAGCCTGTCGAAAAAGCGACTCTGCTGGGTGCGGTGCAGCGCTGTCTAAATCTTCGTGGACGGATTGCGCCGGTGCGCCCCATCTTGGTGGTCGAAGATGATGCTTCCACGCGCGAGTTTATTGCCGAGTTGCTCTCCAAGCACGGGTATGTTGTGAGCCTCGCGCCTGATGGCGCAGAGGCCCGAGTCCAAGTGGCAACGTCCTTGCCCGAGCTCGTGATCCTGGACCTGATTCTACCGGAGGTGAGTGGATTCCAGTTGCTGTCGGAATGGCGCGTCGATCCTCGGACAGCGGACCTTCCCGTGTTTGTGCTGACCAGCAAAGACCTGACCACACAGGAAAAGGACTACATCCGCGCGAATACCGGAGCGCTTTTTCAGAAACAGGAGCAGTGGCAGGAGGCGCTGATTAGGCAGTTGCAGCGAGCAGTGCCTCCGGTACTTACGGAGAAGTCATGAAACACCGCATCCTAGTGGTCGAGGATAATCTTCCGAATCGCGAACTGCTTTGCGATTGGTTGGAAGCGGAAGGTTTCGAGGTGCTGTCCGCTGAAAATTTGGAACAGAGCTTCGCCGCTTTCAAGATTCAGCCTCCCCATGCCGTTTTACTCGACGTTCAGCTTGGCCGGGAAGACGGTCTGTCCTTGGCCAAGTGGATCCGGCAGGATCCGAAACTGCACGATCTGCCGATCATTGCGGTGACAGCCCACGCGATGGTTACGGACCAGGAACGGGTCATACAGGCTGGCTGCGATACTTGTGTTTCCAAGCCCATCGATTTCAAGTTACTTGCTGCACAGCTCGAACGTCAGCTAGGCCGCGCCGCACACTTGCAGTCCAAATCTTGAAGGAGAGTCAAAACCCCAGGAGAGTCACGGTTGGCCTCCCGGGGAGACAAACATGCCGAGCCGAGTTCTGGTTGTAGACGACGACCCAATCGTTTGCGAACTCATTCAGGAAGTCTTGAGTTCGGCGGAAATGGAATCGCTTACCCTCATCGGTAGCAGCCGAGCTGCGACGCATCTTGCCCAAGAGAAATTTCGTGCGATTTTCCTCGACGTCCACATGCCGTCTCCGAACGGCATCGAATTGACACAACAGATTCGCGCCTCAGGCCTCAATCGAATGACCCCGATCGCGATTATCACGGCTGAGGGTGACAACGCTGTGCTCGGGCAAGCATTCAAAGCCGGTGCAAGTTTCTTCTTATTCAAGCCCGTTGATCGCCACCGCATATTGCGCTTATCCGCGTTTCGGCAGATTCCATCGAGCACGAAGCTCGGCGCTTCCAACGCGTCCGGGTTAGCTGCAAAGTTTCGATAGAATCAGGCTCAGAACGGATCAGCGGCACAACCCTTGATCTGAGCCTGAATGGCTTGTTTGTGGAAGCATCTCGTGCGCTCCCTCCCGGGTCCGCCATCCGTGTGAATGTGGAACTTAGAGCGGGCACGCCGCCCTTAAGTGTAACCGCGCGCGTCGTCCGCGTAGCGGGAGACAAGGGCATGGGTCTGAAAATCGAAAATGCCGCGCCAGCGGAAACGAAGAGGCTCCAAGAATTCCTGGTTCCTCTGATTCTCGCAGATGTCAATTGAGAACTCCGAATCTGTCGCACCCAAGGGGATCTTTTCCCTTCGCGGGCTTACAAAGTAGGTTTGTGGCAGATCGTGCGCGATGCGCCGAACTCCTAACGCAGCAGCACAACATCGTGAAGCCGCAGGGGATCCCCGACGGCCCTGTTCCGATTGGTCTCAAAAACCCAGTTTTCTTCGCCAAAGCACTCTCCGGCGAGCAGTTAACTCCGAATGGCTTCGACCTAAATGGGCAGAATTCCCTGTATTTTTCCCTGTTAGCAGGGAATTGGGCCAGGAGAAAAGTTCGCGCGAGACTGCATCCGCGTATCGATCGTGCAGTAGCAAAACGTAATGAACTTATCGGCCGCAATGTCGACGCGCATCCCGCGGGCATGTCAGGAGCGCAGAGAGCCCTGTAACGCAAGAAGTTGCAAATGGCGCTGAGCATGCCGTTGGTTTACCCCGGATGACATGCTCGACAGTCGACGAGAGCCGTTGACGCGCGATCGGACCCCGAAGAACTTTGCGCAGCTATCGAAATCAACGCACACCTCGAGAAGCACGTTCGTCTACGTGAAGGCAAACAACTTCCATTTACATATGAGCGGCCGCCACTTTCGCACTTGTCGTCCTGCGGACGATCGTGTAATCAATTCTTGGTCCCTGGAAGTAAAACAAAATCAGAAGCAAGTATGATTGGACGCGACGAGGCACCGAGCACGTGATGCGTATTCTAATTCTAAACGTTTCGAGAGAATCGCTGGACGCAATCAACCAGGCCCTGTCCGGAAAGGGCTATGAGATCACTGCGAAGACCGGACTAACGGTCGACGAGGTTCTCACGCTTTCTCCGGCAGTCTTGATCACGGAAGCGACACCTTCCGATTTGAGCTGTTGCGGGCTGATCACGCAACTCCGATCGCGGCCGGAGACGGAATCGCCGCTCAAAATCGTGATGATCGTGCGCGGAGGCGCGCTCGAAAGAGCTCGGGCGCTGGATCTCGGTGCGAATGACGTGATTTCGTTTCCGTTCGATGCAACGGAGTTCGCTGCGAGGATCAGGACACAGTTCCGAGACCGAGAACCGGAAGAAGAACTCCAGACAATGCTGAAGCACGTTGTGCAGAGGGAGAGATATGCCAATATCGCGGTGGAGTCGCTGAGCGAGGGGATCGGAAAGCACCGCGCCTGGCTGATTCCGGCCATTTTCGTCTTTGGAGTCGTCGGCGTGCTCGCCGCCGTTGTCACCTTGATTTCGCTCCGGCACACCAGCAAAGAAACGCTTCAATTGCGCGCAGAGATTGCGCGGCTGAATTACGGCCTAGGACAGCAAGGCGATCTGCTGCGGCGCGCGGAACAAACACGCGACTCGCTCAGCGCGGAATCGCGCTCAGCCGCCGGGACGCGGGAGTCGCTGCAAGCGCAGTCCAAGAGCCTCCGCATGAGAATGGCTTCCGCGGAAGGGACGAACGCCGACTCTTTGCAGAAGCAGCTCAAAGATACGGAAGACCGGCTGAAGTTGCTTGAGAACGAAGGGAAGATTGCGGAAACCGTCGTGCGTAATTATGGGCCGAGCGTTTGCTTGCTGCATGTTGTCGTCGAGTTTCTGGATAAAGCCTCGGGCAAGCCGATACGAGTTGCGCTGGATTCGCTGGGTAAGCCCCAGGTCGACAAGAATGGGATGGTGCAACTTGATACGGACGGCACAGGACCGCCCTTGCGAGCAGACATTTTCGGGACCGGGTTCCTGGCGACCCGCGAGGGCGCGCTCCTTACCAACCATCATGTCGCGGAACCGTGGTGGAAGAACGATGATATGCAGCAGCTCATCGATCACGGAGCTTCGGCCTACGTGCTCTCGTATGAAGCTTACTTCCCCGGAAGAACGCAAGGAATTCCTGCCAAACTTGACCGCATCGCGACCGACGCTGACGTTGCCACGTTGAAGCTGGAATCTCCGCCTTCCGATACCGCAGTGCTGAACCTGGACGGAAGAAGCGCTGCGAGCGTGACGGGAGACCCTGTGGTACTCATGGGATATCCGACGGGCATCGAAGGAATCCTTGCGAGGGCGGGCTCGGATGTTGCGGAGAAAATCGCCGGAGGAAGCCAGGACGTGGATCAAATTATGGCGCAGTTGGCTGAGCAGAAGCTGATACGTCCGACGACGACGCAGGGGCACATTGGCGATGTCCTCCGGGACAAAATTGTTTACGATGCGGCAACAACGTCGGGTGGATCGGGAGGCCCGCTGTTTAATCGCGACGGGAAGGTGATTGGAATCAATTTCGCGATCCTGAACGGATTTGGAGGGTCGAATCTTGCGGTCCCAGCTCGCTACGCAAGCGGACTGCTCAAATAAGAAGTCATTCAAGGCAGCGGGAGCAAAGCGGGAACAGCCAGTCCAAAAAAATCGGCGCTCCTGCTCCAGATTTCGATCTCCCCGGAGGGCATTCATACCACTGCCTCCGTTCCATCGCTGCACATTCCAAGCCTTGTGCCGATAAGGCGCTGAAATTGAACAGAATATCTATTGGCAGAAAGTTAGGGGCATTGACAATGCTTCTACCATCGGAGTCATGTGCATGCCACATGAAGTCTACATGCGACCAAACCCAGGTTCTTTCATCTTATGAGGTTGTTTAAGCCGTCCATAAGTCTAGAATCACTTCCTGTACTAAAAGTGGGATCGATCGTGGCGAAGCCAATTTTGCTGAGCGTGGATGACGACTCCGATGTCCTCCGGGCGATCGAGCGCGACCTGCGTTCGAAGTACGGCGCTGAATACCGCGTGATCGGAAGCGATTCGCCCGAGGGAGCGCTCACGCTTTTGAAGCAGTTGAAAGTGCGCAACGACAGCGTGGCCCTGCTACTTGCTGACCAGCGCATGCCTCACATGGACGGTGTCGCATTTCTGCAGGAAGGAATGCGAATCTTCCCCGAGGCGAAACGGGCATTGCTCACCGCATACGCTGACACCAACGCTGCGATTAGCGCCATCAATCAGGCCAACATCAACTACTTTTTCATGAAGCCTTGGGATCCTCCTACCGAGCACCTCTACCCGCAATTGGACGATATGCTCGATGATTGGCGTGCTTCCTACCGGCCTACATTCGAAGGAATCCGGGTATTGGGGACGCGCTGGTCGCCCCGGTCGTATGACTTGCGGGACTTCCTGGCGCGCAACCGTGTTCCCTATCAGTGGATTGATGTTGAGCTTTCCGCCAACGATCCGGAGACTAAGCGCCTTTTGGAAGTCCTGGGCCCGGACGCCTCTAGCCTTCCGATCGTACTCTTCTCTGACGGCACAAAACTTCTTGAGAGCTTACCGGCGGACGTAGCTCAAAGGGTCGGGTTACGGACACGCGCGCAAACCGATTTTTATGACTTAGCGATCGTGGGCGGTGGTCCGGCTGGTTTGGCGGCAGCGGTCTACGGCGCGTCGGAGGGCCTGCATACGGTAATGATCGAGCGGGAAGCGCCCGGCGGTCAGGCGGGAATGAGCTCGCGCATCGAAAATTATCTTGGATTTCCGATGGGACTCAGTGGTGGGGATCTGGCCCGCCGCGCTGTGGTGCAGGCACAGCGGTTTGGAGTGGAAATACTCTCGCCCCAAGAGACCGTCGGCGTCCGAACGGAGGGGTCCTACAGGATAATCAGATTGGCGGATGGAAGCGAGATCTCCTGCCATGCATTAATGATAGCGACAGGAGTGCAGTGGCGGCGACTCGAAGCCCCGGGAATCGATCGGCTCCAAGGAGCGGGTGTCTATTACGGCGGCGGCTCGACCGAAGCGCTGTCCTGCAAGGGCGAAGTCGTTTACGTGGTGGGCGGGGCGAATTCCGCGGGTCAAGCAGCCATGAACTTCGCGAAGTACGCGGACCGCGTGGTCATCGTCGTGCGCGGAGACTCCCTATCGAGCACGATGTCGCAGTATCTGATTGACCAAATCAAGGAGACTCCTAACATCCAGCTTTGGCCGAACGCCAGCGTGGCAGAAGCGCACGGTGAAACACATTTGGAGGAGATTTCATTTCTCTGTTCGGATACCAAAAAGATGGAGCGTGTTCCGGCGAGTGCCATGTTCATTTTTATAGGAGCGTTGCCGCGAACCGATTGGCTGGCGGATGTGGTGGAACGCGACGAGCGCGGCTTCATCCTCACGGGCCCCGATCTGATACGAGACGGCCAGCGTCCCAAGGGATGGGCGCTCGACCGAGATCCTTTCCTGCTGGAGACAAATGTTCCCGGCATTTTCGCGGTCGGCGATGTACGGCACGGCTCGGTGAAACGTGTAGCTTCCGGAGTCGGTGAAGGGTCGGTGGCGGTACAGTTTATTCATCAATATTTGAGCAAGGTATAGATGGTCGAAAATTCAGAACTGCTGCGCGTCCCGGTATTCGCCGGTCTGCCCGACGAGCAGATCACCTGGTTCATCGGCCGGGTGGAAGAGCTGCATCTCAAGGCCGGTGATGCATACTTTCGCGAGGGCGATCCCGCGGACGCCATGTTTGTTATCCTGGAAGGACAGCTGCAGGTCCGCGGCGACCTCGGCGGCGAAACGGTCGTGATTGCATTGAAGCCGGGCGACGTGACCGGAGTGCTGCCTTTTTCAAGAATGAAGCAGTTTCCCGTGGGCGCCCGAGCGGTCACGGACGCGCGCGTCCTTCGTTTTCCCTCTTCGCTGTTTCCCGAGCTTGTCCAGAAGATGCCGGAGCTGACCGAGCGCCTCGTCGGCCTGATGTCCGACAGAATTCGTGAAACCACGCGGCGGGAGCAACAGCGCGACCGCTTGGCTTCGCTGGGAAAACTCTCCGCAGGACTCGCGCATGAACTCAATAATCCAGCTTCCGCCGCCAAGCGCGCCGCAAGCCAGTTGCGCGAAGTGCTTAAGAAAATCCGCGATGCAAGCCACGCACTGGGCAGCCGTGACCTGACCGCCGCGCAGAAAGCAGAAATCGAAAAGCTGGAAGCGTCTTTCGTCCAGAGCAGCGAAGTGCCGACCGATCCGCTGGCCGTCAGCGACCTGGAAGACCACATTGATTCCTTGCTGCGGAGTCACGGGCAGAACGACCTGTGGCAGATGGCGGCGGACTTGGCGCGAAAGAACATCCAGCCGGAAGCACTCGAATCCTTGTTCGCCACTCTCGATGCAGAGACTGCCCGGGCCGCACTGGTGAGGATCGCCGCTTCGGTTGAGATCGCAGCCCTCCTGGACGAAATCGAGAGCGGCACCTCGCGAATCTCGGACCTGGTCCGTGCCATCAAGGAATACACCTACATGGACCAGACCCCCTTGCAGAACGTCGATATCGTGAAAAGCTTGGAAACCACTCTCACCATTTTGAATCACAAGCTGAAGCACGGAGTCGTCGTCGAGCGCGATTACCCAAAAACTCCGCTTCTCGTGAATTCTTTTGGCAGCGAGCTCAATCAGGTTTGGACCAACATCATCGACAATGCCATTGACGCTATGGGTGGCGAGGGCAAGCTTCAAATTCGAACCTATCGCGAGGACAATTGCGTGGTGGTCGAGATCGCCGATAGCGGCCCAGGAATTTCGCCCGAAATACAGTCGCACATCTTCGAACCCTTTTTCACCACGAAGGGAGTCGGCCAAGGTACGGGCCTTGGCCTCGACACAGTTCAGCGTATCGTGAAAAAGCACATGGGCAATATTCAATTCAGCTCGAAACCCGGCGACACGCGGTTTCAAGTGTGGCTCCCGTTGGCAGCAGGTTTGGTCTAGCACTACCCCCGAAGGAGGCGCTGTCGGACCCGCAAGCGACGAGTTCGGCGGTCGCGCGCTCGCCGCGTGTGCGGCCGACCGGCGCGCCAGTCTATCTCCGTGACCTGGTCGAAATCAGTCGCGGCTACCAAAGCCCCCGCTCTACTGGCTTTTGTCAGAGCAAGCCCTGCACTCGGTGAGAAGGTTGGTCTCGATCGAAATCGTTTGCTTGACGTGTTGTCCCAGACCGCAGTCGTGGCTCCGGCACATGTGGGAAAACTGCGGAGAGCCGTGACGGGCGACTACAGCCCGCAATTTCCGCCTCGGCTAATGAACAAGGATTTCGGGCTGATTCTCAACCTCGCAGCTGCGGTGGGCGCGGCGATGCCCGCGACACGAGTGGCTTTCGAGGTCAATGCGGCACAATCGACCCAAGGGCAGGAGCAAGATTTTTCGGAAGTGATTCTGGAGATGGAAAAGCAAGCTCATTTGGGTTTCGGGGACATTGGGCCGAGTCGATTTGGGATCGCTTCAGCAGACTAAGCAACGAGGGGAGCGAAAAAGGCATTTGTAGCGGCCACTGGAGATCATTACTCGGTTGCCCTCAAATGCGCTCCGCGGCGGACGTTTCCAAAGCTCTCGCATTCCATTTGGGTCGAAGCCCTTTCGGAGATAACCGTTCACCGGAGAGTGCTTTGGCGAAGAAAACTGGGTTTTTTGTGACCAATCGGAACAGGGAACGATCAGGGAATGAACAGGGAATAGAAATTCCCTGATAACCAAAGGTTGTGGCGGGAACGCCCTACCGGAGTCGGGGGTTGCCGAGGATGGGCGGTACGAGGAAGGTACGTTATATCGGGCTCTCCAACTTCATGTCATGGCAAGCGGCCACTGCGGTCATGCTGCAGCAGCGCCTAGGGTTGGAAAAATACGCCACGGCGCAGATGTACTACAGCCTCGTCGGTCGGGGGCTCGAATACGAGTTCCAGTCGTTCGCGGAGTATTACAACATAGGTATCCTGGTTTGGAGCCCGCTCGCCGGTGGCTTCCTGACAGGCAAATACAGCCGCGCCAACCCTGCTCCTGCCGGAACGCGATTCGCGGAAGCAGGAGCATTCGTGCCCTTCGACAGGGAGATGGGCTACCGCGTTGTAGAGACGCTGAAGAATGTGGCTCTTCGGCATAACACAAGCCTGGCCCGCGTGGCGCTCTCGTGGGTGCTGGGACGTCCGGCCGTCAGCAGTGTGATCGTCGCTGCCCGGAAGCTCGAGCAACTGGAGGACAATATCAGCGCT
Source organism: Candidatus Acidiferrales bacterium (assembly GCA_049281095.1). Lineage (GTDB taxonomy): Bacteria > Acidobacteriota > Terriglobia > Acidiferrales > UBA7541 > DAHUXN01. Next base: position 47,158 of record JBAPRL010000058.1, on the reverse strand, counting down.
GTAGACCGTCGACTTTTGGACGAAGACGTCCGGCTTCTGGACGCGGCGTCGGATCCGGGCGTTCCGTATCCGAAGTGGATGGTTCTTCAGCTTGACACTGCAGAAGACCCGCGTTCGAAGGTTCTGTATCCCGAGCGCTACGCCACTGGCGGTCCCTGGAAGGACCTCCGTGGCACCGGGTGAGAGCGCCGTGATAAACACTGAAAATCGGAAAAGCGAAAGGCTGGCCCGCCCGCGAATTGACATTCAAGAAGAATCATGCAAATAATCCGCCGATTACACACCGATGCCGCTGGCGAACTGAGATTTCAAAACAGGAGAATCGCCAATGTCCGAGATCAGTGATACAAAAACGATCGAGGATGCCTCGAAGGCCCTTTCCAGACGCACATTTATCAAAGGGATCATCGCCAGCGGAGCGGCTGTTTCCTCGGCATCCTACCTGTTCCGTGCTTCCACTCTGCTGGGTCAGCTAGCGGAGACAGGTGCGGACGAACGGCTCCTCACCATCAACGTCAACGGACAGCGGCGCCGGGCCGACGTAATGAAACAAGAAACGCTGGCGTGGACGTTACGCCACAAGCTCGGGCTCACGGGGACGAAGTTGGGCTGCGACCGTGCCGAATGCGGTTCCTGCACCGTGCTCATTGACGGCGTGCCTCACTATGCCTGCTCGGTGCTCACGCACACGGTGCGCGATCGCAAAGTTCTGACCATCGAGGGGCTAGCAAGCCCGGATGGCACGCTGCACCCAGTCCAGCGAGGCGTGATCGACGAACAAGGCTTCCAGTGCGCCTTCTGCATGCCCGGCTTCGTCATGGCGGCGGTGGCATTCCTGCAGACGAATCCCAATCCCACGCGCAGCGAACTGGCATATGGGCTCTCGGGGAACCTGTGCCGCTGCCAGGACTACGACAAGATCCTGACTGCGATGATGCGCGGCGCGGAGAACTTAAGGAGGTCCGCCCGTGCCTAGCAAAAATCCTGATTCGGATGATGCAGCCCTGGGAACAAATGGACGCGTCTACGGCGTGGGACACAAATTAATCGGCAAAGACTACCAAACTGCCGACCTGTACGCGAAGGTCACGGGCCAGGCAAAGTACGCCGAGGATTATCACGCCGACGGCATGCTCTTCTGCAAACTCCTGATCAGCCCCTTGCCGCACGCGCGAGTGAAGCACCTCGACTTACGCGAAGCGCTTGCAATGCCCGGCGTGAAGGCGATTCTCACCGCCGACGAGCTTCCGCCTCCGGCCGACACGCTGACCGACAATGGCACCGTCATTCGAGCCAACCCGAAGAGTGAGAAGGCGCTCACCATGGAACCGCTCTATCAGGGTGAACCGATTCTCGCGGTAGCCGCGGTTGACGAACTCGCTGCCGCAGAGGCGATTGAAAAGATTCGCATCGACTTTGAGCCGCTTCCCTTCGTCATCGATCCGCTAGACACCTTGCGGCCCGGCGGCCCCAACCCAAGAACAGACGGAAACATCTGGGTCCAGCCTCCGATGCCGCCTGCCGTCGCGGGATCCCCGCCGCCAGCTCCTCCACCCCAGATCATCGGAGAACTCAAGTGGACCGAGGCGGACTTCGCCGACGCCAAGGAAGGGCGCCTGCCCACCGGGAAGACTACCGGCGAATGGTCCTATGGTGACCTCGACGCGGGCTTCCGAAGCGCAGCACTGGTGCTCGATGAAACTTTCGTCACGCCAGACACGAGCCACCAGACGCTCGAGACCCGCAGTACGATGGCTTACTGGCAGAACGGAAAGGTCCACGTCTATACGGGCACGCAGAGCACCGCTCAAACCGTGCCCGCCATCGCGAGATGGCTGAATATCGACGCAAGCAAAGTGGTCCTTGTCAGCGAATACACGGGCGGTGGATTTGGCAGCAAGATCACCGGTGGAGTTTCGTTGGTGATACCGGCGCTGTTGTCGAAGAAGGTCAACGCGCCGGTGATGATGCGCATCACCCGCGAAGAGGAAACCTTCATCGGTCGCGCGCGACCCAGTCTGTTGGGGCGGATGAAAGTGGCCTTCTCCAAAGACGGCCGAATCGTCGCGCTCGACATGTTCGTGATTTCCAACAACGGTCCCTATGATGCAAACGGCGATGTCCCCTCATCCGGCCGCATCGTGTCTCTGCTGTACCAGCCGCAGGCCATGCGCTGGCGCGGCGCCACCATACTCACGAACACGCCGCCCCGAAGCGCGCAGAGCTCACCCGGTGGCTTACAGGGGATCATCATCATGGAACCGATTATCGCCAAAGCTGCGCGCAGACTCGGCCTCGACCAGGTGGCCATCCGCCGAATCAATTGTCCGGAGGGCAAGGCGCCATTTGGTCCTGAGGTCAAGGGGAAAAGGGCGCACGCGACGAGCGCGTTCTTGAAGGAAGCGCTCGACCGCGGGGCGGAACAGTTCAAATGGAGCGAACGAGTTTCGCGTACTCCGAAGCGCATCGGAACCAAGGTGCGCGGCGTGGGGGTCTCGCTGAGTTGTTATGTCGGCGGCACGGTGGGCTTCGATGGGATTCTGATTATCAAGCCGGATGGCCGCGTGACCTTCCAGTCCGGAATCGGCAACCTGGGAACCGAGTCGTTGATCGACGTTCACCGCGTGGGCGCCGAGCTTCTGGGAGTGCCGTGGGAGAAATGCGACATCGTTTGGGGCGACTCGTCGAAGTACCTGCCGTTCACCTGCGTTTCCGGTGGAAGCCAGACGACTCATGCAATGACACGCGCCGCGTATGCTACCGCGACGGATGCGCGCAAGAAACTCCAGGAGATTGCGGCGAAGAAACTCGGGGGCAAGCCGGAGCATTACGACGTTGCCAACGAGCGGGTGTTTCGGAAGGGCACTGGCGCCGGCATGACTCTGGCGCAGGCCGCAAAGTACGCAATTCAACTGGGCGGCATCTACGATGGCCACGACGTATCTCCCGACGTACACAGGTTGACGAAGGCGTCCGTGGCGGCGCTGGCGGGCCAGGGTCTGGTGGCGGCCGCCAAGGACAATTACCCTCGCGATGGCTCGACATTTTCGTACGTGGCCAGTTTTGCCGAAGTCGAGGTGGACGTGGAAACCGGCAAGTATTACATCGTGGATTTTCTCGCCTACGCCGATGTGGGCTCGGTGATTCATCCGCGCGCGCTGGGCGGCCAAGTTTTGGGCCGCTCGACTCTGGGCATTGGGCATGCGATTGGGCAGAAGTGGGTGTACGACCCTCACTACGGTGCGATGCTGTCGAAGCGCTTCTACCAGAGCAAGCCGCCAACGATTCTGGATGTACCCGTTGACATGCAGTGGGCGGCGCTGGATATTCCGGATCCCGAAACGCCGGTCGGCGCTCGCGGCGTGGGTGAGCCGCCGGTCGGAGGCGGGTGCGCTTCTATCTTGAACGCGCTTTCTGATGCGCTTGGCGACGAGATCTTCCAGCGTGCTCCGGTCAATGCTGACACGATTCTGACATCCCTCGAAGCGGGACGTCCCATGCAACATCCCTTAATGGCGAACATTTAGTGGCGATGCGAAAGGAGAGCCCATGGCTGTAATTCGAGACGTCATGCCGGCTTTTGAGCTCGTTCAGCCGAACTCTATCGCTGACGCTCAGAAGCTGCTCGAGCAGCAGGGCGAGAACGGCTGGGTGCTGGCCGGAGGCATGGACAGCTTTGACTGGCTCAAGGACCGCATAAAGAAACCCAAAGTGGTCGTCGATCTGAGCGGAATTGAGGAACTCAAAGGAGTTCGCCCCACCAGCGACGGAATCGAAATCGGCGCAATGACCACGCTGACCGAGGTGGTGAACAACCCGATTGTCAAGGAGCGTTATGGCCTGCTGGCGGAGGCCGCGGAATTGGTGGCGTCTCCGCAGATCCGCAACCAGGGCACGATTGGAGGCAATGTATCGCAGGACACGCGGTGCTGGTATTACCGGGCGGGGTGGCCCTGTTATCGCGCGGGCGGCAACATCTGCTATGCCGATACGCCGGAAGGACGCAACCGCGAGCACGCAATTCTGCTCGCCGACCGCTGCGTGGCCGTGAATCCTTCGGATACCGCTCCGGCGCTCATCGCACTCGATGCCAAATTCGTGGTGCGTACGCCCAAGGGTGAGCGCGTTGTAGATGCCGAGGACTATTTCATCGGGCCGGAAATCGACATCACCCGATTGCATATCTTGGAGTCCGGAGACCTGCTGACGGCCGTTCGAATTCCTTCGACCTGGGCGGGTGTGCAATTCTATTTTGAGAAAGTGCGGGACCGGAACGTGTGGGACTTCCCGTTGTTGAATGTGGCCTCAGCGAAGGTGGTTTCAAACGGCACCATCGAGCGAATACGCATATCGGTGAATGGCGCGGCCGCTCGTCCTCTGCGCTTGAAAGTTGTCGAAGACGCGGTACGCGGCAAACCACCGAATGCCGCAACGGGAGAAATGGCCGGGAAGCTGGCCGTGCAAGGGGCTGTCCCCTTGCAGTTTAACGCTTACAAAATCCCGCTGATGAGGAACCTGGTAAAGCGCGCCATCAGGGGAGTGCCGGAGGCAACGTGGAATTCCTAGAGTGGGCCATCAGTCCATGGGGGCAGAACGTCCCGATCCACATTGCCTGGTTCCTGATATGGGTCGCGGTGATTGCCGGATTGCTCTTCCTTTTGGTTCACGCCACTTATATCCGGTATTTCGCCAAGCCCAGGGTGTTCGAGGGCAGTATTGCGCCGGCCGTCGCGGCGCGCATCCCCGCGCACGTACCGAGGCACTCGCTGACCGCGCGGATGTTTCACTGGATAATGGCAGCCGCCATGTTCACGTTGCTATTCACCGGCTTCCTGCCAAAGATAGGTATTCAGTTTGACTGGGTCACCTATCATTGGATCGCGGGGACCGTCTTGACGGTTTCCATCCTCTTTCACATTATTCACGCCTCGTTCTTTATGGACTTCTGGTCGATCTGGCCTGATCGGATTGACCTGCGGGATGCGTGGAGAAGAATACTGCGGTCTGTGGGGAAGTCCGCGCCGCCGCCGGATCGATTCGCCAAGTATCCTTTGGAGAACAAGCTCTACCACCTCGCCATTATGGTCGCGGGCCTGACTGTCATCGCGACCGGGGTGTTCATGATGTCCCGCGTGCGCACAGTCTTTTTTCCCCGCAATCCGTATCTCTTCGGCGACATGACCTGGGGAATGATCTACGTGCTGCACGGACTGATGGGCGTCGGACTGATCGCGTTGATCATGATGCACGTCTACTTTGGGCTGCGGCCGGAGAAGCGCCCAATTACGAAGTCCATGATCTACGGTTGGATGAGCCATGACTTTTATCTGGATGAACACGATCCAGCGCGATGGCCGGTCGAGGTCCCCACTCCGCCATCGAGATCCCAGCAAGCGAAGGTCCAGGGGTGAAGGCCGAGGGGCTAACAAATGCTGGATGATATCTTGGAACGCTGCAACACAATCGAAGAATGCTATGAGTTTATGCTGGCCTACGCGGCGCAAGGGCTTCCCAGTGACGACGGCAGCCAGTCGGGTGGACAAATTCGCGAATACCTGAGGCGCGCCGTGAAAGCAATCTCTGGTCTGGCAGATATCTGTGCAACGGCGGCGAAGCAAGAACGCATGGAACCGGCCGAACGATACCAAGCATACTTTGCCGTTCTCGACCGCGATGCACAGGACTCGCTCGCAGCCATTGAGCTGGTCCTGGCGCAACCTGCCATCAGCTCTCAATTGATAGACAACCTGAACGCTTCAATTCATCTCCGTGCGCTGCTCACGGACTCGTTTCTCTTGAGTGACATTTTTAAGCTGAACGTTCGTGCTTCGGCTGGCAGCCGTGGCTGCGATTGATACTACGTCGTCACGGCAATTAGGCTCAAATATCTAAAGTGCGTTGTCAGTTCGCGCCCCAGCTTTGCGGAACATTCACATACGAACGATCAAGTTCGGCGACGGACGCGCAACCGAGCAGCCTCAACGTGCGCTCGAGGTCGGTGCGCAGAATTTCGATGGCGCGATTGACCCCGGCTTCTCCGGCAGCGGCCAGGCCATAGGCGTAGGCGCGTCCGCAGAGCACGGCGCGAGCCCCGAGGCAAAGGGCCTTGACGATATCGCTGCCGCGGCGGATGCCTCCGTCCATGAGGATTTCGGTCTGCCCGTGGACGGCCTTCACGATCTCGGGCAAGACGCGCAAGGATGAGGGAACGCAATCGAGCTGGCGGCCGCCATGATTCGAGACGCAAATGGCCGCGGCGCCTTCATCGGCGGCGCGGCGCGCATCGTCTCCGGTGAGGACGCCTTTGACGACGATCGGGCCACGCCACAATTCGCGAATCCAGCCAAGGTCGCTCCAGGTCACGGCCGATTCGCCGAGGGCGGCGGCAACATCGATGAGCGGCATGGGACCTTTGCCCGGGACCACCACGTTGGGGAGCGCGGGGAGGCCGCCATCGAGCAGAAAACTCGCGAGCCAGCCCGGGCGCAAGAGGATTTGCGGAAGAAACGGAAGTTTTTCGAAGGGACCGCCGCTAACGAGTTCCTTCATTCCATTGCGGTAATCGCGCTCGCGTATCCCAGAAACGGCGGTATCGATGGTGACAACGAGCGCGGAAAATCCAGCGACGCGGGCGCGTTCAATCACCGCCTCTGCGGCGCTACGGCCACCCATCAGGTACAACTGATAGAAGATGGGTCCGTTCGAGGCGGCTTTCACATCTTCGAGTCTGTGCCCCGATATGGTGGAGAGAATGTAGGCGGTGCCCGCGTTGCCGGCGGCGCGAGCCGCACCCACTTCGCCCGCGGGGTGCATCAGGCGGCTGTAGCCGATGGGAGCGAGCAGGAAGGGTAATGCGAGATCGAAGTTGAGAACGCGGGTGCGCAAGTTGCAATTGGCGAACGCGACTGCGTGCCGAGGACGGAAGGTGATGTCCTCATAGACGCGGCAATTTTCGCGGAGAGTAACCTCGCCTTCGGCGCCGCCATCCAGGTAATCGAAGACGGATTTGGGCACGCGGCGCTGGGCCATGGCTCGGAAATCTGCGATGTTGACCACGCGGGGAGAGGCGACGGAACGGGAGGATCGAGTCATTTCTGTTACAGCAAGGTCGGGAGTTCGTTAACCGGAATTTCCTTCTTGACCCTAAGAACGGTCGCCATTGTCCCCCCAAATCTCGGTGCGCGTCAACGTGCCCGGCGTCTTCCAAGCCTGCTAGGCGTAGGTAGCCGATGTGCCGCGATTTCTTTCGCTCCGTTCACGCGTAACTCGTTCCAGGTATCCGCTGGAACGGAAAGCCAGCAGGGGATCTTCCGGTAGGCGGCGCGATTTTCTCCATTCACGAATAGCAGGCCGGACGTCCAACCAGAATGCCCCGCGAAGAGTTTCCTCCGCGTCGACCAACGAGCAATCCTGCTGAAGCTCCGTAAGGCGCTCATGATCGACGAGCGCTGCTCGCGCGTAGAGCTCCTGAGCGGTGCACACGGTTTGAATCATCGCTTCGATCTTTCCCTTGAGGTTGTGACTCTGATCCACCGTGTAGGCGATATCCACGGTGGTCTGCGACTCCCACTCGAACATCCTGATTTCGTGGAAGATTCGGAAAACCTGGTACGGATCGATCGAGCCAAGGGTCAGATCGTCGTCGGCGTAACGCCGGTCATTGAAATGAAACCCTCCGATCATTCTGTGATGAAGCAGCCACGCAACGATCTGTTCGATGTTTTGCGCCGGGTAGTGATGTCCTGTATCGACCAGAACCAGGGCTTGCGGGCCGGCTTCCTTGGCGAGAAGAAAAGCCATCCCCCAATCAGCGATGTCCGTGTGATAGAAGGCTGGCTCAAAAGGTTTGTATTCCAGCAGCAATCGTTGACCGGGTTTCAAGGCGGCGTGGATTTCTCGGAGGGCTTCTTCAAAATGGCCGATCCGCTTGCGAATGTTTTGCGTGCCAGGATAGTTGGAACCGTCCGCGAACCACGGTGTCACGTCCCGCGAACCCAGGGCATCCGAGATCGCCACGCATTCCAGGATGTGGCGAATCGCCATTTGGCGAATGGCAGGATCCGGATTGCCAATCGACCCGTACTTATATTCCTGGCTTTGAAAGATGTTAGGGTTAATCGATCCGGCCCGTATAGCGAAGCGCTTCACCAGCCTTTCGACTTCAGGAACATCCTTCAATCCTTTCGGTAAATCCCACTGAACGTGAAGCGCCAGAGTCGGGGACGCGCCGGTGGCAGCATGAACCTGCGCGGCATCGCTGAACTTTTCTTCGATGGTTGTCGCGGCCGAAGCCTGGATGAACTTTCCGAAGCGGGTGCCGGTGTTGGCGAATCCCCAGGAAGGCAGTTCAATATTGAATTTGTCGAGCGCCTTCCATACAAGTTCGATCGCTTTATCGTTCATAGCGAAGTCTCCCTTCGATGGCTGATTGCGCTAATCCGCGTCCGGCACTCATTGGTTTCGCGGCCATGCGACGGCGCCAGCGCACTCGCCAACATCTGTTCGGCCCATCTGGCGACCGAATTCACGGTCACGCCCGTGGACAGGCTCCCGTTACGCTCGAGAGCCGCCATCTGAACTGCGAAGTTACCGATGGTGGCGCTTTCTGCAGAGCCAAGAATGACTTCAAGACCTGTGCGCTGAGCCGTGAGCTGATTGAGCAGAGTGTTCTGACTTCCTCCCCCCACGATGAACAGGCGATTGAGTTTCTTCCCCGTGATTTTGGCAATCCAGGCAAGCACTTCCGCGTAGCGGGCAGCCATGCTGTGGAAGATTGTGTTGGCGAGAGAAGCGGTCGAGGCATCGTCCAAGCCACACCTCGACTGCCCGAGACATTCGAGTTGGGCATTGATTTTGTCGATGGTATGCCCGGGAATCATCAGTTGTGGATCGTCGACGTCGATCAACGCGGCAGGCGTTGGCAAAGAAGCGCAACGCGAGAGCAGCTCCTGCAATGGCCACCGAATGCCTTTCTGTTCCCATTCATCCATACATTGGCGAAGCAACCACATACCATTCACGTTTTTCAGAAAGCAGATTCTTCCACCCACGCCGCCAAGATTCGTGAAGTTCAAGGATCGCGCATCGTCGCTAACACAAGGAGCGTCAAGAACAGTCCCGACAAGGGACCATGTTCCGGAGCTAATGAAGGCCCAGTCGTCACCAACCGCCGGAATGGCAGCGATGGCGGACGCAGTATCGTGGCACGCGGGAACGATGACTCTTGCGTCGCGAAATGCAGGCAAACCAGCCAGATCTGCGGATATGGGCCCCAGCACCGAACCGCTGGGCACAATTTCAGGCGCCGACGCCACATCCAAGCCGAGCTCGCGGAATATCTCGGGGCACCAAGAATGAGTTCCCAAAGCGACGAGCCCCGTATGCGTCGCATTCGTGTATTCGCTCACACGCTTGCCAGAGAGGCGGTACGCAATGAACTCAGGAAGGTTCACCCACGGCAACCGCGGATCGAAGCCCGCGAGTTTGTCAGCGTACAACTGGTACAGCGTATTCAATCGAAGGATCTGAATTCCGGTTAAGGAATATAAACGAGAAGGAGGCAAAACAGCGTGCACTTCGGCCTCTGCCTTCTCTGTTCTGGCATCTCGATAACAGAAAGGAAGAGCAACCGGATTACCTGTGGTGTCCAGCCGCACGTAATCGACGGCCCACCCGTCGATGGCAACGGATGCAATACCCTCGGGTGCGCACGCTGCGCAAGAGCGCAATCCCGTCATGATCCCGTCGAATATTGCGCCGATATCCCAGCGCAGCCCATCGCCCGTTGAAAACGGTTCGTTCGAAAAACGATGAAGAACTTCGATCTCGGGTTCGTCGCCGTTCCAGCGAAGGAGAGAAACACGGCAGCTCTGCGCGCCCAAATCGACCGCGACTCGAGCTCTCCGCCGTGCCGCTGACGTCATAGACCTTCTCCAATCTTCACCTAACTCAACCTCCGGCCTCGAGAAACGGGGCTTAACGAAGAAAAGCCTCCGTCAAACCGCCATCCACCGGGATCAAATGGCCGGTCGTGCAACGCGACTGCGGGCCGGCAAGAAACAGAATGGCTGCCGCGCAATCTTGTGGATCAATGGGTTGGTGAGTCAGCGTCCGCTGCGCATAGAACTCCGCGAGAACAGAGCGGAGCTGTTCGTCCGAAGCGCCATGGTCGAAAGGAATCGAATACTTGGTGAGTGAGGCGATGACTCGATCGCGAGGAAACATGGTTGAGCCTTTGACCACGGTTGCCGGACTGATTCCGTTGACCCGGACTCTCGGCGCCAGCGAAATCGCGAATTCACGAATCAGGTGGCTCACTGCTGCCTTGCTCACGTCGTAAGCCTCGCTCCCGCGTTTCGGAACGACAGCGTTTGCCGAGCTGACCAGAACGACGCTCGCGGTGAGATCCTGTTCGCGTAATATTTTCGAGGCTTCTTCCAGGAGTCGATGATTGGCCGTGACGTTGATATCTAAAGTTAGGGCCCACTGTGCATCGCTGATTTGTCCATCCGGCGAGGAAGGAAAAACTGCGGCGGTGTTCACGATAATGTCGAGGCCGCCATACGCCGCCACCGTTTCACGATGCGCTTGCCGGATGGATTCCCGGTCGTGAATGTCGATGCCCACCGCAATCGCTGTTTCTTTGCCGCCAACTTCTTGAGCCTCGGCGGCAACGGACTTGGCGGCCTCAAGTTCTTTGTCGGCTACGACAACGTGCGCGCCGCGATGTACTGCGAGAAGAACGGTCTCCCGCCCAACGCCGTTCCCGCCGCCGACGACCAGGCAAATCTGGCGGGTGAGTTCCTTTTCCGGCGGTTGGCGCCGGATTTTTGCTTCCTCAAGTTGCCAATACTCGATCCGAAATGCCTCGGACGGCGGCAAAGCCACATAGTTGCAGTAAACGCTGAAGGACTCCGTCTTCACAGCCGGACCGGCCTGCGGCAAAACGCCTGGCGCTGCATTCGAACCTAAAGCGGTCGCGCCTTCCATGACATGAATCGCGTTCGTATAGAATTCACCCGTGATGCGAGCTTCCGTCTTGCTTTTGCCGAAGCTGAACATACCAATGCCCGGGACAAGCACGACGGTGGGGTTTGCATCTCGCATCTGGGGACTCTCGGACTGCGCGAAAGATGCATAGTAGGCGGCATACTCTTCCCGATATTGTTGGAGAGCGCTGTCAATCGTTTCGCGCAATCCCAACAACTTCGGCTGAGGATTCCATGGCACGAATAGCGGACGGATCTTGGTCCGAATGAAATGGTCGGGGCAGCTTGTCCCAAGATGCGCAAGTTCCTGAGCATCCGCCGAGTTCACGAAACGGAGCACCTCGGGGAGGTTGTTGAAATGGCCGATTAGGCTCTGCTTGGCGGAAACACGTCCGCGCAGAAATGGGAAAATCTCATGAGCGAGCGAGAGATGATTCTCAAGAGTCGCTGTGCGGTTCCCGCCGAACAGATTTGCTCCACGCCGTGCCAGGTGTTCGGAGACGAATTGTCCGATCTGGTCGATGATCGTGATGGTGTTCACGTAGCATTCACGCTGCGTGTTTCCCCAAGTGAAAAGGCCGTGGCCGCCGAGAACGATGCCGTCGCAGTCCGGCGTTTGCTTTACGGCATCGCGCAACATCATGGCCAGTTCAAAGCCGGGCCGCTGCCAGGGCAGCCAGACCAACTTATGAGAATAGGTGCGGTTGAATTCTTCCATTTTCTCGCGGCCGTTCGCGGCCGCAGCCAGAGCAATGCCCCAGTCCGGGTGAAGGTGGTCGACATGCTTGAAGGGGAGGAAAGCATGCAGGGGAGTGTCGATTGAGGCCGCCACGGCGTTGTTGCCGAAAACGCAGAGGGGGTACATATCAACCATCTCATCTTCGAAATCGACCCCCCGATAGCGCCCCGCGAGGGCATGCAGTTTCTCCAAATAAAGAGTGGCAAAGCCCTTCCGCTGGATGCTGCCGATGTCGCCGCCACTTCCCTTGATCCACAACACGCTCTTTTGGGAACCGTCGAGGGGATCGGTACCGGTAATCTTTGAGCTCGTATTTCCCCCGCCAAAGTTCGTGATGCGAAGATCGGAGCCTAAGAGATTGGAGCGGTAACGCAGGAGTCCGGCGTCGTCCAGCGTATTTGCGACGCGTTCATCCCAGCGATCTTCCAAATAGCGGAGCGTTTCTTGGATCTTCATTAGGAGCCCCTGGCAATAACGTAGAAGACTGCCCGTCATTCGACTGCCGAAGAGAGGCAACGAAACCTTGAAAACTATACTGCAACGGAGCTGGCGTAAGTATATCTTAGCCCGGCGTGTTACCTTGTCATTTCGATAGGTACACGGCTTTTGTATTGACCGTCCGGCGCGACGAGAACGGAAGCCATTCCTTGTGCTCGGTCGCCCGCTTCTCGGCCACTCTGGAGCGCCCGTTCCGTCGTGGTTCGATCTTGTCGTGGAAAGGAACTGCTTGTTGCCAAACCCCTTGCTCGGCGTTTTCTTTCACTGGTTGGGTGGACTGGCTTCCGCGAGCTTTTACGTTCCGTTCCGGCGCGTGAAGATCTGGGCATGGGAGACCTACTGGCTAGTCGGAGGATTTTTCAGTTGGATCATCGTGCCGTGGATCCTGGCGCTTTGGATGACCAGCGACCTTATCCACGTTCTTCGGGAGGCGCCGGTTCTGTGCCTGTTTTGGACTTACACCTTCGGGGTGCTTTGGGGACTGGGCGGACTCACGTTCGGGCTGACCATGCGTTACCTCGGGATGTCCCTGGGTATGGCCGTGGCGCTCGGATATACCGCCGCGTTCGGCACGCTGATACCTCCCATTTTCCGAGGACAGTTCGCGACAGAGGTTCTCGCGACGAACTCGGGTTTGACGATTCTGGCAGGAGTCGGAATTTGTCTGCTCGGAATTGTGTTTGCGGGCGCAGCAGGAATGTCCAAAGAAAGGGAGATGTCTGGGGAGCAGAAGCGCGCCTCCATCAAAGAATTTAACCTTAAGAAGGGCTTGTTGGTCGCTACCTTTTCAGGTGTGATGAGCGCTTGTTTTGCCTACGGATTGGCCGCCGGCGATCCGATCAGAGAAATCACTCTTCGCCACGGCACACCCACCCTGTGGCAAGGGCTTCCTGTGTTGGTCGTGGTTTTGCTCGGGGGATTCACCACAAACTTTGTTTGGTGCGTAATTCTGAATGTCCGCAATCGGACCGGATACCAATACTTCAAGTCCGAAGTGCGTGGACCGCTCCTCGCGCGAAGCGATGAGCCAGTTCTTGAAAATGTATTGGACGCTCCCGCAGAAGAAATGGCTGAACGGGCCGTCTTAGAAGGGTCGAATCCTTCTAAAGCGCCCATGCTCTCGAACTATTTCTTTTCCGCTCTCGCCGGAACCACGTGGTACTTCCAGTTTTTTTTCTACACCATGGGCGAAACGCAGATGGGCCGCTATCGATTCTCAAGCTGGACTCTCCATATGGCCAGCATCATTATCTTTAGCACGCTCTGGGGCATCGCGTTGAAGGAGTGGAAAGGAGTCAGCTCTCGTACCAAGTGGCTGGTCGGCTTAAGTCTTCTCGTCCTGGTCGGCTCGACAATCGTTGTCGGCTACGGGAATTATTTGGGCTCTCGAAGTGCTGCGGCGAAGTCACCGGCGGTCGACAGAACGACGATTTCGAAATTAGCACAATCTACGGATCGCAGGGGAAGCACGCCACGCGAGATGATTTTCTATTGAACCGATCTCTCAACAGATTTGTACCCAATCCATTCCGAGCAGCGCCGCCAGTTTCTTCAATTTAGTTGCAATGTGGCCGACTCCGATCGCGCAGTGATGCGCTGGGCCTTCGGCATTCCATGCCTCGATGAACCGTCGCGCTCCAATCGGGAAACGGTAGCGGCTGTTTGTGTTGCCGATTTCCAGAATCGGACCGGGCACGGACTCTGCTTCCGCGGTCAGAAGCATGAGTTTGTCCGCCGTCTGCACCACGGAAAGCAGAGTGACGGGGCCATGCTTGACGCACATCTCGACCGACAGACCGGACCCGGCCTTGCCGTGATAGACACGCAACGGACGGACCTTGATTCGTCCTTCCGCGATGGCCAGGTGGCCTGGTCCGTCATGGCCCATCAGCACAACGTCTTCGTTGAAGTCCGTAGCGTAGTACTCCGTAAACGATCCGCCGGCGCCGAAAGAATCCATGATCTTCATGGCTTGAGCATTCTTGATCTCGTACTCGCCGGCAACGGGCACTCCTCGCGCCGTGAGCAGGCTCGTTCCCAAAATGATGGAGCTGATCGTGTCTTCATTGTCCGGGTTTCCTGTTCCCTGATAGTAGTACGCAAGCGAACCCAACCGATGCTGCTCCACCAAGCGATCCAGGGCGAGTGAAGTCCGGGCGGCGCGCTCCAATTCCTGCCGCGCGCAATCGGGTTGAACGTCGAAAGTTTTCCGGAACTCTTCCACTCGCTGGGCGATCGCCGCCGGCTGGACGTCGCGTCGCAGACCGGCGAGTTCATCCACTTCCAACATTTCAACGTGACCCCCGAAATACGCGCACTGTTGCGTCAGGTCGGAATAGATATCGAGCATTCCGCCGTAGTAGTGGCCCATGACTCCGAGGCGGTTGTGTTCCATCGTGTGGGCCACACGCCCCGCCTCCAGCCATTCGTATATTTCACGCCACGCAGCCGGGTCGTCTTCCAGCATTCCAGTGACTTGAAAGAAGGGGATATGGCAGCGGCGAAATACATTGGCAATCTCCGGCACGGCGCACGCCTGGCAGTAAGCCAGCCACTCGCCAGTCATTTTCGTTCGGTCCCCCATGCGATTGAATGATTCGTAATCGATCGCTGCGGAGGGCGAAAGATGGAGCAGGATTACGGGGATTTTCGCTCTTCGCACCACCGGAAGGACAGTGGACGATAGCGCGTAGGTTGTGACGTAAAGAAAAATGAGATCGACATCCTGTTGCCGGAAGGCATGGCCTGCGGCCTCTGCTTTTTCGGGAGAATCCACCAAGCCGAGATTGACCACCTGCACGCCCATTTTTTCGAGCCGCTGCGCTACACGCCGGACGTATTCCGTCAAACGTCCTTGGAGCCCTTCGAATTGAGGCCAATACGTTTCGAGTCCGATTCCGAAGAGCCCCACGGTGAACTCGTGACGCGCAAGTCGGTCGCTCATGTCCGTATTCACTCCGCCGATTCCGATTCCGTGTCCAGTTCGGAGCCGCCCGAAAGAGATTCTATAGTGAAAAATATTTATCTATTGAAGAAAGAATACCGTTTGCGTATCGTTCGACCCGCGGGCGTGTTGCACCCTACCCGGTTCGCACGTGCGTTCTCGCACGGAGGATTCCATGAAACCGTTGGATTCCATTCGTTGGTTTCTTGTTCCGGCGTTTATGCTCGCGGCTTCGCTCGTTTCAAGCGCGCAAGATTCTCCTGCCCAGCTTACCGTTCACTGGGACCGCGTGACGATGGAATCGAGGACCACGCCTACGTTACAGGTCGTTGTTAACCCCCCGCTTCGCCGTGGGACTCCCGTGCATGACAATGCGTTTCAGGCGCTTCACGATCTCGGCGCCGACTACGTCCGTTACGTTCCTTGGCTCCCCTATCCTCGTCTCGGGGTGGCGGAGTTGGAACCACCCAAAGATGGTAAGACGTACTGGGATTTCTCTCTTATCGATCCGATGACGGTAGATTTTTTGGAAGCAACCAAGGGGCACTCTGCCGTTCTCAACTTCAGCACCATCCCTGAGTGGATGTACAAAACCGAAAAGCCCATCACCTATCCGGACGATCCCAACAAGCCGGTGTGGGACTACGAGCAGGGCACGGAGCTTCGTGACCCGACGTTCAAGGAGGTTGCCGACTACTATGCGCGACTCCTGGCCTGGTACACGAAAGGCGGATTTACCGACGAATACGGAAAGCGCCACGAATCGGGATATCACTATGCGATTCCCTACTGGGAGGTCCTCAACGAAGTGGATTTCGAGCACGCAATGACACCGCAAACCTATACGCGCCTATACGACGCGATCGTGACGGCTATGAGGAAGGTCCAACCGGGAACAAAAT
Source organism: Candidatus Acidiferrales bacterium (assembly GCA_049281095.1). Taxonomy (GTDB): domain Bacteria; phylum Acidobacteriota; class Terriglobia; order Acidiferrales; family UBA7541; genus DAHUXN01. Next base: position 31,087 of record JBAPRL010000058.1, on the reverse strand, counting down.
TCGTCGGGGTGGCTCTCGCCATGCCAGGCCAAAGCCCTGATTTTTTTGAGTACTTCCTCAATAAAAAGAACCACCAGCCGAACGTGCCTCTCGACTATATTTCCTATCATTTCTACGCGGCTCCTACGCCCGATGAGACCCCGGACATTCAGCAGTATACGGTTTTCGCGCAGGCGGACGGCTTCCTAAACACCGTCCGTTACATCGAGTCGATCCGGAAAAGGCTCTCGCCCGGAACGGGCACAATGATCAATGAAATTGGGATCATTGCGGCGGATGACGATGCGCAGGGCGATCCCCATCACGTGACGAAACCCATTCCCGATTCGTATTGGAATCTGGCGGGAGCCGAATACGCATACATTTTTATGCAGCTCACGCAGTTGGGCATCGACGTGGCGGGCGAATCGCAATTGGTTGGCTATCCCACGCAATTCCCCAGCGTATCCATGGTGGACTGGAACAATGGAAAGCCGAACGCGCGATTGTGGGTCCTGAAGCTTTTGCGCGACAACTTCGCTCCCGGGGACAAAATAGTGGATATGGCGTTCGCTCCGGACGATCCCTACGTCGCCGGCCTTGCCGTTGTGACCAAACAAGGCAAACGGAGGATTCTGCTTGTGAACAAGCGCGACCGGAGTTTCGATCTATCTATTCCGGGAACTGCTGGCGGCCAATTGGACTATGTGGACGTCACCACGGGATTCCAACCGCCTGTTTCCACCAAGTTAGGTTCGGACAGCTTGACTCTGCATGGTTTTTCGGTAGCCGTGCTCACTCTGCCTTAGACGCAGGCTTTCTGTCGGGCAGAATTTCACAGCCGAAATGAAATGCCGCCCATCACACTTAAGGGATTTAGGAGATCCAAATGCCGAGAGTCGCGTTTCGCCTGCGAATAAGGTCCGGCAAAGAACAGGAATATGACGCTGCTCACAGGAACGTTTGGCCTGCCTTGCTCGCCAAACTAAAAGAGGTCGGTATTTCAAGATATTCAATCTTCAGGAGGGAACAGGATTTGTTCTTGGTTATGCAGGTCGATGATTTTGATGCCGCGTGGCGCGCGCTCGATCAAGATTCGATCAACCTGAAATGGCAGGAGGAAATGGCCCCGCTTTTCGAACCGATGCCAGGGCTGAAACCCGGCGAGAAATTCGCGATGATGAAGGAAGTATTTTACTTGGACTAGCGGTACTGCTCCCCACGGTTTTTGCCTGCCGCAAATTTCGCCTGGTCTTTCAATCCGTCGCCAAAGACGATGGAACCAGGCTGCCTTGCTCGAATCAGGTTGTCCCAGCTTGGCAAACTGGGTAAGCTCCGCGCACAAGAGGAGAGGTACACCATGACTCGACAGTGGCTCCTGCGTCTCGGTTGCGTGGCGGCAGTGCTGGCGTGCGCGGTGAGCATGCATGCGGAAACCCCGCTCACGGTAAAGAACCTGCGCTGCGAATACAAAGTGGATGCGCTGGGCATCGATGTGAGGAAACCACGGCTGAGCTGGGAGCTGGCCAGCGCGGAAAAAGGAGTGATGCAGACCAGTTATGAGGTGAGGGTGGCCGGGTCGGAGGCGGAGCTGGCCACGGGGAAGGTAATCTGGGACAGCGGGAAACAGGCGTCCGATGCGTCGATTCAAGTCGAGTATGGAGGGCCGGCGCTCGAGAGCGGGCGGATTTATTACTGGCAGGTGCGCGTGGCAGATAATCACGGGCATTTGTCTGATTGGAGCAAGACGGCTCGGTGGGAAATGGGTCTGTTGGAAGCGGCGGATTGGAAGGCCAAATGGATTACGCCTGATCTGCCGGAAGATGAGACGAAGTCGAACCCGTCGCCGCTGTTGCGGAGAGAGTTTTTGGTGAAAAAGAAAGTGCAGCGCGCACGGCTCTATGCGACCGCGATGGGACTGTACGAGATGTCCTTGAACGGAAATCGCGTAGGAGACGAGTACTTCACGCCCGGATGGACGGCGTACGATTTTCGCTACCAGTACCAGACATACGACGTCACGGCCTCGGTGAAGAGCGGAGAGAACTGCCTGGGGGCGATGCTCGGGGACGGATGGTTCCGGGGAAGGGTGGCGTGGGATAACAATCGAAACGGCTACGGCAAGAAATTGGCGTTGCTCGCGCAACTGGTGATTACCTATACGGACGGTACGCAGCAGATTGTCGGAAGCGACGACAAATGGAAAGCGGCGACGGGCGCAGTGCTGGAGTCCGATATTTATGACGGCGAGACATACGACGCGCGCCTCGAACGGGCAGGTTGGAACGAGGCAGGGTACAACGACAACGAATGGAAGAGCGTGACCCTTGTGGAAGCGCCGGCGGCAAAGATAGTGGCGCCAGCCGGGCCTGCCGTGAAAAAGATCGAAGAGATAAGGCCGGTGAAGGTGTTTCAGACGCCCGCGGGCGATACGGTCATCGACATGGGGCAGAACATGGTGGGCTGGGTAAGGTTCCGCCTGACGGCGCCTGCGGGAACGACTGTTACCCTGCGCCACGCGGAGGTGCTGGACAAAGCCGGAAATTTCTATACGGAGAATCTGCGCTCCGCGAAACAAACGATTCGCTACACAAGCAAAGGCCAGGGGACAGAAATATTCGAGCCGCATTTCACCTTTCAGGGATTCCGATACGTAGCGGTCAGCGGATGGCCGGGAGAAGTAAGGCCGGAGGATTTTACCGGAGTGGTGGTGCATTCGGCGATGGAAAGGACCGGGACGTTTGAAAGCTCGAGTTCCTTGCTGAATCAACTGGAGCACAACATTATTTGGGGACAGAAGGGGAATTTTCTGGATGTGCCCACGGATTGCCCGCAGCGCGACGAGCGGCTGGGCTGGACAGGCGATGCGCAGGTGTTTGCGCCGACGGCGTCGTTTAATTTCGACACGGCGGGCTTTTACACGAAGTGGCTGAAAGATTTGGCGCTGGACCAGGAAGATGACGGTGCCGTGCCGTTTGTGATTCCGAATGTTTTGTCGCGCCAGACGCGGAAGGGCGCGGCTGCGTCGGCGGGATGGGCGGATGCTTCGGTGGTGGTCCCGTGGACGGTGTATCAAGCGTATGGCGATGAGCGCATCCTGCAGGAGCAGTATCCGAGCATGAAGGCCTGGGTGGAGTACATGCGCCGGCAGGCTGGCGAGAGCTATATCTGGAGCAACGGATTCAGCTTTGGAGATTGGCTGGCGTTCGCCACCGCGGATGCGGACTATCCGGGAGCGACAACGGACAAGGATTTGATTCAAACGGCATATTTTGCGCGGTCGACCGAACTGCTGGCTCGGACCGCGCGGATACTGGGAAGAAACGACGACGCAGCCGAATATGCGGCGTTGGAGGAAAAAATCAAAAGTGCGTTTCAGAAGGAATTCGTCACGCCGAATGGAAGGCTTGCTTCGAACACGCAGACCGCCTACGCGCTGGCGCTGGCGTTTGGCCTGCTGCCGGAATCGGAGCGGGCGGGCGCAGCGGCGCGGCTCGCGGCGGACGTGAGAAAATTTGGGCACTTGACGACTGGATTCTTGGGCACGCCGCTGCTTTGTCAGGAGTTGACCGATTACGGTTATCTGGACGAGGCGTACATGCTCCTGAACTGGACTCAGTATCCGTCGTGGCTGTATCCGGTGACGAAAGGTGCCACCACGATCTGGGAGAGATGGGACGGCATCAAGCCGGATGGGAGTTTTCAGGATCCGTCGATGAATTCGTTCAATCACTATGCGTATGGAGCGATCGGAGATTGGATGTACCGAGTGATTGCGGGGATTGAGATTGACCCGGCAGCGCCGGGTTACAAGCACATTTTGATACAACCGCGTCCCGGCGGCGGATTGACGCACGCGAGCGCTTCGCTCGAAAGCATGTACGGGCGCGTGGCTTCTGGCTGGGAGATCGCGGATGGAAAGATGACCCTGAAGATTGAGGTGCCAGCGAATACGACTGCGACGGTGCGCTTGCCAAAAGCGAAGCGGGAAGAAGTGAGCGAGGGAGGAAAGCCGCTGACCGGCCGTGCGGATATTCGGCGCGCGAGGCAGACGGAGGATGCGGTGGTGTTGGAAGTGGGGTCGGGGAAATATGTGTTCCAGAGTGTCTATCGAGGGGGAAAATAGGAGCGGCGAGCGAGCCGAGCTGTCTTCAATCACCGGATGTTGATTTCCCCCTGCGAAATACTCCCATCCAGGTGCGAACGTCACTCTTTCTGCTCGCCCCAGGCAGCACGCTCTGCAAAGGGTGAAGTCATTCGGCAATAACCCGCGCAAGGCAGCATAGGAAATTGTGTTACGTTTCCCTTGACAAACCATAACCGCACGGTTATGGTTGTGTGCGTGAAGCTGGCCAATGCCAATCATGTGTTCCGTGCTCTTGCCGACCCGACGCGCAGGGCCATTTTCGAGGAGTTGACCCGGCAGGGCGAACAGACCGTCCACGCATTGACTCGCTATGCGGGCGTGTCCCAGCCTGCTGTCTCCAAGCACCTGACGGTGCTGAAGAGGACAAAGCTGGTACGGCATCGCCGCGAGGGACGCGAAACTCACTATCGCGCGCAGCCCGATGCGCTGGCGCCGATGGTGGATTGGCTGCGTCACTACGGAGCATTCTGGCGCGACCGATTTGATCGTCTCGAAAACCTACTGAAAAGGATGGACAAATGACCAATACCGCCCCGACACGTTCTCTCGTCATCGAACGGGAGATGCCGCATCCCCCGGAAAAAATCTGGCGTGCGCTCACTGAAGGCCCGTTGATCGAGGAGTGGCTGATGAAGAATGATTTCCAGCCGGTCGTTGGCCATCGGTTCAACTTCCGCTCCACGCCTGTGCCGAATTGGAATGGGGTCATAGACGGTGAAGTCTTGCTAGTCGAACCGAATTCACGGCTCTCTTATAACTGGGGTTCTATGGGATTGAAGAGCGTTGTCACCTGGACGTTGACGCCGGCCAAGGGCGGCACGCTTCTCCGCATGGAGCAAACCGGTTTCCGATCGGAAGAAGATGCCTACTATAAGGGTGCGAACTACGGCTGGCAGAAGTTCATCGGCAGCCTGGAGCGTGTCGCTGGGGGCTTGGACTGACCACGAAGGCAAAAAACATTGCTTATTGGACTACGACCGTACTCGTATCGACGAAGTAGCCGCCGTAGAATTCCCTCAGCTATCTGAGGCCGCGGACGTGTTCAGGGCCACGGCGGCGCGAATGAGAGTTTTCAGAGCCTTCTCGTTAACCTTGCCGCCTTCGCGGAAGTCGATGGCACGCCTCACTCGACCCTCGAGACTAGAGTTGAAGAGACCGGAGGGGTCATCCAACGAGGCGCCCTTGGCGAATGTCATCTTTACGACATTCTTGTAGGTCTCGCCGGTGCAGATCAACCCGTCGTGGGACCACACAGGTATCTCCCACTTCCACTCCTCGACGACTTTAGGGTCGGCTTCCTTGATCAAAGCGCGGAGGCGGGAAAGCATCTCTCCGCGCCAGTCGCCCAGCTCTTGGATTCTCGCGTCTATCAGTCGAGATGCAGATTCGACTCTCTGGGAACCGCTCTTTTTCATGATGAGTGCTTGCTTTCCCTCTGAGCTTCTCTTCTTGGCCTTCTTGGCTGCTTTCTCTGCCAGATTTTATAGTAAAAAGCTAATCTTCAAAAGAGTTTGCTTTACTTGCGCTTGCCGCGGCTTTCAATCGCATATGGTCGGCAATCCCGAAGTAATCGCGCAAGTCGTCGCTTCTGGAGATTAGTTCCGAGTGGACCGTCATCTGCCGAGAATCCCAACGCCGGGCGATCATGTTACCCTCTTGGCCGAGCCGCCTAGCGGCAACTTTTGGAGCATATCGATGCGATTCACACCTAGATTCTTGCCCCGGAACGCCACCGGATACGTTCTTACCTTCTTATCCCTCTTCTTTCTCGGGGCGCTTATTGCTCATTCACAGGACCCGAAACCGACGCCGCATGTGTCATATGACGGTCCCGCGCTGACGTTTGACTTTCCCGGCGTTATGATCGGGGCCGCCGAATACGAGGAGGGCCCGACCGGTACGACGGTGCTGTACTTCCCGAAGCCCGTCGTGGCTGCGGTCGACGTTCGTGGCGGGGCGCCGGGCACAGTCAACACCGACGTCCTGCGGCTTGCCTACGACGAACCGACCCTCAATGCGATCGTGCTGTCGGGCGGCTCGTCGTACGGTCTATCCGCCGCCACGGGAGTCGCCAACGCGCTCAAAGATGTGATCGCCGATTCGGGTAATTTTGACAACGTCGCCGTGGTTGCGGGCGCCATCATTTTCGATCTCGGCGATCGCCGTTTCAATAACATCACGCCCGACGAGGAGCTGGGCCGGGCAGCCCTCAAGGCCGCGCACTCCGGCTGGTGCCCGCTGGGCGCACGGGGCGCCGGGCGTTTCGCCATGCAAGGGTACGGCTTGGACACGACACAGCACTCCGGGCAAGGGGCTGCATTTCGTCAGTCCGGCGATACCAAAGTGCTGGTCGTCACCGTCAACAATGGCGGGCTTGTCGTCGATCGGAAGGGTCAGGTCATGCGCTGCTCACACCCGGTCGACGGACACTGCGGCTCCATCGCAGATGTAATCTCGGCGCACCTGGCAAGCCTCGGGAATACCAAGCAGGCCCGCGCGGACTTCGGCAATAACCGAGAAGACTCCCAGGGGCTCACTCGCCACACAACGATCACGGCCGTTATTACCAATAAGCCGCTTCCATTCTGGGCACTGCAGCGGCTCGCCGTCCAGGTACACACTTCCATGGCGCGCGGCGACCAGCCCCTGGCCGAGGGCGACGACGGTGATACATTGTTCGCGGTCACGACTGGACAGTCTGTGGGTGCGACCATCAGCGACGAGGATATGGACAATCTTGGCTTCCTGGCCTCAGAAACGGCGTGGGACGCCCTTCTCGCGAGCTTACCGCCGCTGCCAGTGAAAACACCCCGCACGAACATCGTGCCGTCTTCGCTCGCGCTGGACGGCATGATTGGTCATTACGCCTTTTCACCGGAGGCGAATGCGGAGATACGGCGCAAGGGGGCTGCACTCGAAATCGAGCTGAGCGGGTCCGCCAACTCCAGCAATTACTTGTCCGTGGGCCACCCGGCTCTGCTGACCGCCGTGGCGACGGACGAATTCGAAATTGCCGGGCCGCGAGAGGACCGCTTGCACATCGATCGCGACGCGCACGGCGCGATCATAGGGATCACGATCAACCCAGGGCTGTGGCCCGTACACGCAACGCGGAAGTAATCCGGGAGCCTTCTCCGCTCGCGGTCTGCCAACTGCCGTTCTCTTAAGTGAATGAAGTCTTCACAGATCGCCGGGGCTCGTAGGTGGCGCAACATTGCCATAGCATTCACAACCCTGGAATCTGCTCGTTACTGGGCGGTTGGTCGGCTACTCGGAAACAGTACCCGGCGGTGGATTACCGGTTTATACCAACCGTCGCGTTATCCCTTGAAATCCTGACCCACCTGTGGTATATACTATCTTGTTATGATATACGAGCAGGTCATCCAGAGCCGCCGTTTGAGAGCGTTCCGGTGGAGTTTCCCCTCCGCCTAGTCCTTCTTTCCCCCTCCTCGGTAACTTTTCTACCCAAATCTATGATTTTCTTAATCGGTACACAAAACACAAGTCAGCTTTTCGTAACTCACGTAAAACAAAGGAGAAACCATTTTCTAATCGGGACTAAAAACGCGTTTTTTTCATCCGCCCGATTAACCCGATCTACGGCTTTTCATAGCCCGCTCCCTGCCCTTTTTCCTCGTTTCTCGTCCTTCCTCGCAAGTCACCGAGCAGGAAGTTTTTCCCCGCTTGCGCTACCATGGAATGCGCGCAGCATCCAATCTCCTACTTGCTCGCCTGGGCGAGCTCACAAAATGCCGACACGGCCATTCATTCCGCCGCAAAAATTCCGCGCCACTCTTCGGCGCGTTACCGAGCTCACGCCTTCGACCAAGCACTTCGAGTGGGAAGTCATCGATGGCGGCGCCCTCGAATTTTATGCCGGCCAGTTCGTCTCTCTCGAAGTCCCGCGCGACGGCGGCCAGGAAGCGCGCCCCTATTCCATCGCTTCGGCGCCTCGCGACGGAAAAAGCTTCGATCTTTGTCTGAATCGCGTCGAAGGCGGCTACGTTTCGAATTATCTCTGCGATCTCGCGCCCAGCGCCACCGTGGATGTACACGGGCCGCACGGCTCGTTCGTTGTTTCGCCGCCCATCGAACAGGACCTCGTGTTCATCGCGACCGGCACGGGCATCGCACCCATCCGCGGCATGCTCGCCGAGGTTTTCGAGTCGTCCGCGGAATTGACGCACGACGTCTGGCTCATCTTCGGCGTGCGCCATCCCGAAACGATTCTCTATCGCCAGGAACTTGAAAACTGGGCCGCGCAGCATCCCCGTTTTCATTTTCTCCCCACGCTCAGTCGCCCATCCGCTGACTGGCAGGGCAAGACTGGTTACGTCCAGGAGCATCTACGCAAAATTTTCGCGGGCCGGAAAGATTTCAAGACTTACATCTGCGGCTTGAAAGCTATGGTCGATGAAGTGCGATTCATTCTGAAGGAAGAATTTGGCTTGGATCGCAAGCAGATTCGCCTCGAAAAGTATGATTAAACTGCGTGCTTCAGGAAACGAACGCGCAGCCCACGCGGCTGCGGCCGCCTTCGGCAGGAAGCGCATAAACCTTGCGGAGGTTGACGCGCAGCGGAGGCAAAATCGGAACATGCAAGACGGCGAAAAACGATGATCCGAGCTCTTCCGCATTTTCGACAGAGAGGCACAGACCCCCGGTGCACAGGTCGATGACCGGCGCTGTTTTCTTTTCATTCCCTGCGAAAACCGCATACGCGCGCGTGCCGACAAGCGATATGCGTTCCCACTTGCGACGCTGGCCTTGCGCCTTTGCTTCTCCGATCGGCACCACCTGCGGCGCCGGATGCGGAGGTTTCGTCGGTGCAGCCGCAGGTACTTCAGGCGTTGGCTTGGGTGTCGCGGCCATCGGACTGCGCGGCGGCGCGGCAGGACTGCTTTCCGCGCGCGGCGCATTACGGGCAGGCTCTTCCTTGGTTGCATGCGGGGGCGACGCCGGCCGTGCGCGCGACTCGTTCTTGAGCTCGTACAGCCGCTTGTCTGCCAGTCGCAGCAGGGCGTCCTTCGTATCGCCATCCTGAGGATGCACGGCGATTCCATAATCGATGGCGACTGGCACTTCCAGTTTCAGCGGCGCCGTCTCGCCTTCGAAGTGCGTGCGCAAACGGTCACAAAGGATCGACGCCTGCTCCGGATCGGCTTGCGGAAGCAGCAATGCGAATTCGTCCCCGCCAATCCGAAACGCGAAGTCGGACGCGCGCAAATTCTTGCGAAGCGTCGTCGCTGCAAGCTGCAGTATTTGATCGCCGTGGAGATGCCCGTAGCGGTCGTTCACTTCTTTCAGCCTGTGGAGGTCCAGCAGCACCAGCGCCAGATGCTGGCCGTACCGCTGCGCGCGATTAAACTCTTTATCGCAATATTCTTCGAACAGCCTGCGGTTGTACAATCCAGTAAGAGCGTCGGTGGCCGCGTTGAGCTGCAACTTCTTGAATTCTTCGTACTCCATCAGTATGGGCACACGCAAAAAGGTGGTGGACGCCAGCACGTCGACCATAGCGGTCTTCAGCGACACGCGCTTCCCCAGCAGATCGGATAAGACTTTGCGACGATCCAGGATCTGCTTCCAATAATCGAGGCTCTGCGCATGGGTGAGGTCGATCCGCGCTATCGACTTGAAGAATTGCTGGAGGAACGCAGCGCGGACGTTCTCCTCCGTGTTGTCGAGTGTCTCGACAAGCAGATCAAAAAGTGAATCGTCGGCCGTGGCCGGCACTTGCGACTCCGATGGCTGGGGCATTAGAGTCTCAGTTTGTCTCTTCTCGGAAACGTTGCACGCGATGCACTACGGACTACTCCTGCGGGGACTTCTGGAGTTTAGCAACGGCAGGGCCAACGCTCAACAAATTTGTTGGCCCGCGCGACGGGGTATCTTATTGAAACAAAGGGAAGAAGCGCCCCATTCGACGCAAGACGGGAATTGCTGATGCCGGAGGGCAACACGGAGGGAAAAGGATTTCCTAATTCTGGTCTCTTCCCTGCAGTCCGCTGCACACGCCACGGGTCAATCGAGAGGCTTTAGGAACTCGACGGCAGCCAATTCCATGTCCCCGCCGGATTCCAGCCTGCGAACGCGAGCGGAGATCGGCGGTGTTCCACACTCCCCGAATTTTGGTGATCGAGGCAACGGCGCCGGTACGGTAAGTGAGACGATTTCTTGGGGTTGCAAGGGCCTAGGGCTGACCAAGCGAGCACCGAAGCAGCTGATATCCAAAGTTTTTGCCAGCTCAAGGAATTCGTTACCTTGCGCGTCGGTACCGCGAATAAAAAGCGGGACTTGCAAGCGAATCCGCGGGGACCGTCTGCGTTCAACGGTTCTCTCGTTGATGTTACTCGCTTGCCCTTCGTAAATCTGCGTCGCCATGTTCAAAACCCCAGTTTTAGTACTAAAATTACTAGCAATTTAGATGCTATCTCTGCATTTTTCTCTCTTTGTAACTACCTTAGAATGTGTGCTTAGGAGGGAAAGAAAAAAGGCTCTCCGGGCCTGCTGTTGTCAGGCTCAAAACACCGCATTTCTTTTCATCTTAAGTGCAAAGCAAACGCCTTTACCATTGACAGTTAGCGAGGAGCTTGCAACCATCGACTCGTCTTTCGTTGAAGTTCCCGCTTCGTCCACGAGCCATTAAGCATTTCAGGTTCCAGGCGGCCAAAAGGGGCAAATGGCACCAAATAAAGCTTCATCTGTGGAGACCCACGCAACGGGCAGCACGCTCTTTGGGTTGATGTCCAGTTTGCTGGACGCCCTGGACAAGCCTTTGCTGGTGGCCGATCGCGCCGGACGGGTTCTGTTTGCCAACCTACATGCGCAGGACGCACTGCGCTGGAAGGATGAAACAGGCGACCTAAAGCCGAATCTGTTTCGAGATGTGTTGCACGTCGACGCCAAGGGCTTGTTCGGACAGCTGGAGGGTGGCGAGCAGGAAGTGAATTTGCCGATGGAATCGGCCGACGGCCCTGCGCGAGCGCGTATTCGCTGGTTGCCGGAGCCGGACTGGTTGGTGATTTTCGCCGAACCTGCCCCGGTGGAGGTTCCCGTTGACCAGGATCAGATGCGCCAAACCGTTCATGATCTTTTGCAGGAAAGAGAAATTACTTATCGCAACCTTTTGGCCGCGTATTTGCGGCTGCAAGAAGTTAATCGGCAAAAGACTGTTTTTCTTGGATCGGCCGCGCACGAATTGAAAACGCCGCTGGCGGTGATGAAGGGATATTATGATCTGATGCTTTCCGGTTCGCTGGGCCACCTGACCGAAAAGCAACGCGATATTTTGCAGGAATCAAAGCAGAGTTGCGACCGCTTGGTGCGTCTGGTCTCGACTTTCCTGAATTACACGGCGCTGGAGAGCGGCAAGCTGGTCTTGCAATTTCAGGACAATGATATTCGCGATTGCCTGAACGACGTGGTGGTTCGTTGGAGGGAGGCGTTCCAGCGCGCCAATGTTCATCTGGAGGCACAGATTGGCGAGGGCCTGCCGATTTTCAAGTTCGACTATCCAAAAATCCAACAGTGCGTCACGAACTTGGTAGACAATGCATTGAAGCATACGCCCAGCGGAGGGCGAGTGATCCTCGGAGTACAAACGCATTTCTGGGAGCGACGCGTCTCTCCCGCGACTCCGCCAAAAGAACGAAGAGGGACCCGACGTCCGCATTCGAATAGCGTGATCGTTTCTGTGTCGGACACTGGCGTGGGGATCAGCGCGGAGTACCATCAAGAAATTTTTGAGGATTTCATGCGTGTAGACCCGTCATCTTCCGGCATGGGCCTTGGACTGGCCATCACCAAGCGGCTGATCCAAGCACACCACGGCAAGATCTGGGTGGACAGCGAACCGGGACGCGGGAGCTCATTCAAGTTTCTGCTGCCAACGAAAGTCGAGGCATATACCTATGCGTGACGGGAAAAAAGCCGGGGTGAAGGAAGTCGTGGAAAAAGAAACAATTCTCGTCATTGATGATGAGCCGAGCATCCGCAAATATCTGCAAACGTTGCTCGAAGTGGATGGGTTCGACGTTTCAACGGTGGTGAGCGGCAGCGACGCGCTGGAATTTATCGTCAATGGCGCGAGGCCCGACTTTGTCATTCTCGATGTGCTGATGCCGGAGATGGACGGACTGGAGACACTGCGACGGCTGATGGCCGTGGACCGCGGGCTGAACGTCATAATGCTTTCGTGCTCGAACGAAGTGAGCACAGTCGTGGAAGCGATACGGTTGGGCGCACATGACTACCTGACGAAACCATTCGAGAAGCCTGAGCTGGACGCGGCGCTGCTGAAATGCCGGCAGAAAAAGGAGCTCAAAGCTGAAAACCAGGCATTGCGCGAATACTGCGACCAGCTCACCGAAGATCTTTCCTTCCTTGCTGCTAGCCCGCAGATGCTGAAAATTCGCCAGCAAATCCTGCAAATTGCGCCGGTGGATGTGCCGGTTTTCATCAGCGGCGAGAGCGGAGTGGGCAAGGAAGTGGTGGCGCGAATGATTCATTTGCGCTCGAGCCGGCGCCAGCAAGCGTTTGTAAAGGTAAACTGCGCGGCGCTTCCCGGTGAGCTGCTGGAGTCGGAACTCTTTGGTTATGAACCGGGAGCGTTCACCGGGGCGGTGCGTGCGAAACCCGGAAAATTTGAATTAGCCAACAAAGGAACGATATTTCTGGATGAGATTGCGGAAATGAGCCCGCATCTTCAGGCTAAGCTTTTACACGTTCTACAAGATAATCAGTTTGCGCGCCTGGGTGCGCGCGGCGGCATTCAGGTCGATGTTCGCGTGCTGGCCGCGACGAACGTGCACGTGCCGGAGGCGATGCGTTCCGGGCGGTTCCGTGAGGATCTTTATTATCGCCTGAGCGTGCTTTCGCTGCACGTTCCGCCGTTGCGCGAGCGCAGCGATGAGATTCCCATGTTGTTCCGGCACTTCTTGCTGAAATATGCGGAGAAATTTCAAAAAACGGTGCCGGAACCAGCGCCGCACGTGATTGAGGCCGCGCTGCGGTACACATGGCCGGGCAATCTGCGCGAGCTGGAGAATTTTGTGAAGCGCTACGTGATCCTGGAGGACAGCGAAGGCAGTTTCCGAGAACTGCTCGAAATGACCGAGACGCAGCAGCGGATGGCCCCGAGCGAGGAGGCCGCCGCCCCTCGTGAACAGGGATTGAAAGCCTTGGTTCGCGGCCTGAAAGATGAAGCGGAAATGGAAGCCATTGCCGACGCGCTCGCGAAGACGAACTGGTGCCGCAAAGACGCGGCGAAAATGCTCGGCATCAGCTACAAAGCGCTGCTTTACAAGATGAGGCAGTTCAACCTGGATGCGGGGCGAAGTACTCGGACGGCTGGTCCGGGCGTGCCGGTTGTGAGGGGCTCGTAGTCCTATGCCCTTGCAAGTGCTTGCACATTCAGTGCAGGTAGTTGGATACTTTACTTGCGGGAGGCCGGACGAATGACCGGTCAAAGATTTTCCTTGTTTCCTGTCGAGAATTTTGGCAAAAGCTATCGGCGGAATTAATTTGGCCGTGCTTGTGTTTGCTGCTAGCAAAGGGGTTTGCCCAGGTAAGCGGTGCTGGAGTTGTCGCCTTGCGGTAGAGACATCACGTCGAAAAAATTGTAGAGCCGAATAGCCCTGTTGCAGTCCCGGGTCAGTTTGGAAGCTCGATTGCTGGCTTCCGCATTGATGGGGTGTGATTAGCGTGTAGGGGCTGTAGTTTGAGAGGAGCACCTTGGGGATGACTGAGCGTCGTTTGGCTCGCCGCTATGACCTGGCCCTTCCTGTCGTGGTGCATTTGGCTGTCAACAAGGAGACCCCACACAACGGCCAAACTCGCGACATCTCTACTCGCGGCGTCTATTTCGTTTTGCAAAAGGAGTTGGTCCCGGGAGCCGAGTTAGACTTCACCCTCACGCTGCCTGCGGAGATCACACAGGGAACAGAAGTATTCGTGAGAGCGCACGGTCGGGTAGTGCGCATAGACAGAGACAAAGAACCCGAGAGTACCGCCCCCAACGTCGGCGTCGCGGCCGTGATCGAGCGCTATGACATTATCCGTGGTCAATCAGGCCGCGTTTGACAGAAGTGGAGTTAGCCTTCTTTTTTCGTGATTTATTCGCCATAAGGGCAGTTGCCGCTCTGATCGTTACCCCGCGGAATACAGGTTGTTGCAGGTAGGTGGGGAAAAACGGTTCCGCAATGTGCAATAAATTTCCTACTTCACGTGATTATTGTATACTTACGGGCCTGTAGGATCGCGCAGCATGTGTCTCTTAGGCCGTCGGTATTGTTATAGTAAGTCGTTTATGTACAGATACTTACTGTTAACCCGACCCACTCCAGAAAAGAGCTGGCCGAAAAAAGTGCATTGGCTTTCAGTGTGCAAGGAAATGGCATTCACAGGGTGGAAGTGACGGCCCTGTCGGGATGGTGCAGCATTGGGAATCATGGCTCGGCCCTCCACAGCTCGTTCAAACGGTGAGGCTAATTTGAGCATTCCCCCCGATCAGGTGATTTTTGGCCTTTCCGAGGGGATGTCAGTTGTGCGGCAAAAGCTGGAGAAGGTGGCTGCCGCGAACATACCTATTCTTATCCAAGGGGAGAGCGGGACCGGGAAGGAGATTATTGCCAAGCTGATTCATGCGCGATCTCCCTGGGAATCCGGGCCATTCGTGAAGGTGAACTGTCCGGCGATTCCCGGCACGCTGGTCGAGAGTGAACTTTTTGGATATGAGAAGGGCGCGTTCACCGGGGCGAATGGTACCAAGCCTGGCCGTGTGGAGTCGGCGCAGAACGGGACGCTCTTCCTCGATGAAATCGCAGAACTTGAATTAGGATTGCAAGCAAAGCTGCTGCAATTGCTCCAGGATGGCCAGTTCTGCCCGGTCGGAGGGCAGGAGGACAAGAAAGTTGACGTGCGCGTAATTTGCGCGACAAATCGCAATCTGACGGAAGAAATCGAGCAGGGCACGTTCCGGCAGGATTTGTTCTACCGCATCAACGTCGTGAATATTCAGCTGCCGAGCTTGCGCGAACGGGCTGCGGACATTCCTGGGATCTGCGATTTCCTACGGCTGATCTATAGCGAAAAATTCAACCGGCCGACGCGGCCGCTCTCCGCGCGAAAACTGGAAATGATGCAGCGGTATCACTGGCCCGGAAACATTCGCGAGTTGGAAAACCTGATCAAGCGATACGTGATATTGGGAACAGAGGAGGCGATTTCGGTCGAGCTTGCCACGAGCGCAAGTTCATCGTTCATTCCGGACATTCCCATCAACGGTTCGATTTCCCTGAAGAAAGTGACGCGGCAGGCGATGCGCGAGTTCGAGAGCAAGATCATTCTGAAGATTCTCCAAGCTCAGAACTGGAATCGCAAGCGCGCCGCAAGCGCGCTGAATATCAGCTACCGGGCATTGCTTTACAAGCTGAAGGAGGCCGGCGTGTCGGCACGAAAGGCGACAGGAGAGGCCCAGCAAAAGGAGTAAGCAGATGAAAGTCTTTCTGTTTGGAGCGAAGTGGGCGGTGATCGTTCCGGCGCTGGTGGCGGCCGCGTTGCTGTGCGCGGCGCAGGATAAGAAAACGACGTCGGCCGCCGATCCGGATTCGCGGGTGAAGGTGGTTCAGCCGGCGAATCATCCAGACAATTCGTGGGTCGACAACAAGAGGTACGTCATCGGCCAGGCCGATGTTCTGGATATCGATGTGTGGAAGGAAAAGGAGATTTCGCGGCAGATACCGGTGCGGCCCGACGGGAAAATCTCGTTGCCGTTGATCGGCGAGATTCAGGCGGCGGGACTTACGCCGCTTCAGCTGCAGGACAACATCACGCGAGATCTGAAGTCCTACATCGACAATCCAGAGGTGACCGTGATCGTCGATAATCCACTCAGCCACCAGTTCAACATCGTGGGGCAGGTGGCCCGGCCGGGGGCTTATCCGTTGACAGAGTCGATGACTGTGCTTGACGCCATTGCGGAGGCCGGCGGTTTCAAGGATTTTGCGAAAGAGACGAAAGTCTATGTCTTGCGTCCGGCGCCGGGTGGAATTCGGGTGAGGATTCTCTTCAATTACAAGAAAGTCATTCGAGGGGATGATCTCCAAGAGAACGTGGCGTTGAAGCCTGGCGATACGATCGTTGTCCCATAGAGCAAACGAATGAGCTTAAGAGAATTCACACGCATGGTGATAGGCGTCGCTCTTCTGTTGGCGCCGAGGGCGGTCCTCGCGCAGGTAACTCAGGGGCAAGGAGGCACGGCGTCGAATATCCCGGTGCTGGCAAGCGGGCTGATGCCTCCGGTGACGCCTTCGGACGCAGAGGCGCCAACGAACGTGTTTGAAGGGAGTTTGTTAGTGGGCGCGAATTATGACGACAGTGCGGTTCTGAATGCGGTTCCTCGCGAGTGGGACGTTGACTATTCTGTTCAGCCACAAATTTCGTTCGACGAAACGCGTCCGCGAATCTATTGGGGTCTCCTCTATAGTCCAGGAATTCAAATCAGCCAGAGACTCCTCTACCGGAACCTATTCTCGCAAAAGTTCGGGGGGCATTTCGTGTGGCAGACCACGCCGCATGGGAGTCTGTCGGCGCAGCAGTACTACTCGGTCACTACAAACCCTTTTGAGGATATTGGGAGCACTTCGCCTGGCCCTATTATCGGTCCCAACACAACGATCTATATTCCGAACGTTAAGCAGACGTGGCTGATGTCGCATGCGTTGTATTCCTACCAGAGCAGTGCGCAGACGACCATGGGAGTAGGGGGAAGCTACGAACTGCAGAAGTTCGATAGCATCCCGGATTCGGGGCCAACGACGGATCTGATTCACACGCAAGTTGCGTCGGCCGAGGCGTTCATCTCGCATCGAATCACGCCACGCAATCAGCTCGGAGTCCAATATGGCCTGCAGGTGATTAAGTTCCCGCAGGCGGACGCGCGGACGACCACACACACGTTCTTGGTGTTCGATCAGATGAACCTGAGCGCCCAAACAAGCATAACGCTGTATGGCGGCCCCGAGTATTCGCTGACGTTCAATCAAGTTGCCCTGAATTTGGGATTCGTGATCATCACGATCCCGGTGAACGCCACCGGGTGGAGCGAGGCTGGCGGGGTTATGTACAACTGGACGGGAAACCGCCTGGCGGCGGCGATCAATTTTTCGCGAGGGATCAGCTACGGAGGAGGATTGGTCGGGGCTGTGGAACTTACTTCCGGAAGCGCTAAGCTTGCTTGGCAGCTTACGCGCAATTGGGGTTTGACGTCCACGATTGCCGGCGCCGACGATCAGCTCCTGAGCGTGAACAGCGGCAATAACGACCTGCGGAGCTATTCGGCACAAGTCGGACTGCGTCGCCAGCTGTGGCGAGACGTTGGAATAAGGTGGTACTACGAAAGACTCAACCAGACGGGATCTATCGACGGCCTTTCCGTCGGGAATCGGGATATTTTTGGTGTGACGCTAGAGTACTCATTCTTGAAACCGCTCGGGGGCTAGACTAATGTTCGACGAAACACAGGATCAGAAAACACGAGGCACCGAAGACTATTGGGCGATTGTGCGCCGGCAGCGTCGGCTGATTCTCGGCTCGACTTTCGTGTGCTGGCTGCTGGTGTGGGGAATCGGCTGGCTGCTGCCCTCGAGCTACGAATCGATGGCACAGATCAGTATACAGCCGCAGCAGGTGTCCCCAAACCTGGTGGAACCGGACAGTTTGGAGACCCCGGAAACTCAGCTCGAGACAGTTTTGCACCAAGTTCTCAGTACGACCAGTCTGCAAGGCATCATTGACCAATATAACCTATATCCGAGGCACCGCGGATGGCGTGCACTGTTTGATCCTGCCGATCCGGTCCAGCAGATGGTCACAAAGGATATCACGTTCGCGGTGGTACCGGGGCTCGGACAAAAAGAGAGCAACCGGATGACGCTTACGGCTTTCGAGATTGCTTACACAGCCCGAACTCCCGAACTGGCGCAGACGGTGGACCGGCAGCTCGCGGACTTGTTCGTGGCCGAAAATAATAGTTCTCAGCAGCAGTTTTCCAGTAACACGACTGAGTTTCTTAAGACCGAACTGGAAGATGCACGAGCCGACCTCGACAAGCAGGAGGCGAAAGTAAACGCGTTCAGGGCTCAGCATCCGGGCGAGCTTCCCGATCAACTGCAGAGCAACCTCCAAGTGCTGGCCGGGTTGCAGGAGCAATTGCAAAGCAATGAGCGTGCGCTGAGCGCAGCGCAGCAGCAGAGGCTG
This sequence comes from Candidatus Acidiferrales bacterium, assembly GCA_049281095.1. Classification (GTDB taxonomy): domain Bacteria; phylum Acidobacteriota; class Terriglobia; order Acidiferrales; family UBA7541; genus DAHUXN01. The sequence goes on along the minus strand of JBAPRL010000058.1, from coordinate 12,699 downwards.
TACTTGGAATCGATCGTTCAGCAGTACAACTCGGCTCAGTCCGATCTGGGGAATACCGGCGATTCGACGGTGGCGCCGGAGACTCTGGACAAACAACTGAAAGACCTTGAAATGGAACTGGCCCAAGAGCGAGCGCAGTATACGGATAGCTATCCGGACGTGATTGCACTCAAGGATCAAATTGCGAAGACCAAAGAGCTAAAGAAACAGACCGAGGATGAAATTGCCTCGCAGAAGAAGTCGGACAAGGGAAGCGATGCGTTGCCTCCTGGCTCGACCGCGGAGTTGCAGAACGGCGCGCCGACCCCGATGATGCAGATTCAAAGCCAGCTCAAGAGCAATCAACTGGAAATACAGAGTTTGGTGGCCGGACAAAAGAATATCCAGGGCCAGATCGACAAATACCAGGCACGCCTGAACGCGGCCCCAATGGTCGACCAACAGTTGAGCGAGATCACTCGGGGATATACCGAGTCGAGCAAGAACTACGACTCGCTGTTGCAGAGGTCCCAGGATTCGCAGCTTGCCACAAGCATCCCAGGTGGCCAGCAAGGCATATACACGATCACGATGCAGCCGACGTTGCCGGTGACGCCGTCTGCGCCCAACCATTTGCTCATAAGCCTGGGGGGACTGTTTGCGGGGATCGTCGTAGGATTTGGCCTGGCCGCGCTACTGGAGTTGACCGATGTCCGGATTCGCAAGGAAACGGATCTGGAAGGGGTTGTTTCCGCCCGGGTGCTGGTAGGGATTCCGAAAATGAGCACGCCGGTCGAGAATCGGCGGCGTGCGCTGCTTCGCTGGGTGGAGCGCGGTGCCGTGGCGGCAATGGTAATCGTCATGGTAGCCGGAAACATCTACGCGTTTTACCGAGGTTAGAACTGATGTACAGGAAATTTTACGGGCTGGCGCGCAATCCTTTTGAAATCAGCCCTGATCCCTATTTCTTCTACCCGACGCCGCGTCATAACGAAGCGTTGGCCAACCTCAATTACGGTGTCCAGCGGCGGAAGGGTGTGGTCGTCGTGACAGGCGAGGTCGGCACCGGCAAGACTTTGCTGGTGCGTTGCCTGCTGGATTCTCTGAACCGGAATCAGATCGCTTTTGCTTACGTATTTAACCCGCGTCTCTCCGTACCTGACTTTTTGAGGTATATGCTCACTGATTTGCGGCTGCCCATGAATGGCCGCACAAAGAGCGAAATGCTCGCCCACCTCAATAGCTACCTGATCGCGCGCTTTCGGCGAGGGACCACGGCAGTTCTGGTCGTCGATGAAGCTCAGTTGCTGAGTTGGGAACTGCTTGAGGAAATTCGACTGCTGACCAATTTGGAAACGTCGCAACAGAAGCTTCTCCAGATTGTACTGGTGGGGCAGCCGGAGCTGGATCGCCGGCTCGACTCGCCCCATTTGAGGCAGTTGAAGCAGCGAGTGGGTTTGAGGTGCAGCTTGGAACCTCTGGGAGTGGATGAGTTGAAAGGCTACATCTTGCGCAGGCTTGAGCTCGCCGGCGCCAACTCGCACGGCGGATCAATCTTTACCGAGGAGGCGATCGCCGCGGTGCATAGGTATTCGCGCGGAATTCCTCGTTTGATCAACACGCTATGTGAAAACTCGCTGGTGTCGGGCTACGCAAAACAAGCGAAGCAGATTACCGAGGACATGGTTCAGGAAGTCGCCGCTGATTTTCGACTGGATGTATCCGCCGTCGCGCCAGCTGCGGGAATAGAAGATCCGGAATCACGGAAAAAGGCCCTGAAGGCGCTTTTTCGAATGATTGAGGATCTCGATGGCGGTTCCGATAAGCCGAATGATGAAACGAGCCTTGAGTCAGGAGTGAAAGCAGAATGAGCCGCCTCTACGAAGCCTTGCGCAAATCAGAGCAGGAACATCGACAGACCGGAGCTGTTGCCACCGAGATTATCCGCCCTGCAGCGGAATTCGCGCCCGCCGGGATTGGTGCGCTTGAATTGGACGGAACGCAGACGGTTCAGCTGCGAGTTGCGCCGGAAAGCCATGTGGTTGCGGTAACCGAGCAGCAGGGTCTGCCCGCGGAAAAATTTCGCGTACTGGTCACGCGGTTACGCAATCTGCGTTCGCAGCAGGAGATCAAATCGCTGCAGGTGACGAGCAGCATCGTCGATGAAGGAAAGACCTTGATTGCCGCGAACCTTGCCATCACGCTGGCGCGCCACTCCCAGACTCGCGTGCTATTGGTCGAAGGAGACCTTCATAATCCTAGCCTGCATGCGTTGCTGGGGCTTAGCCATCTGAAGGGCATTTCCCATTGGTGGAAGGATTCGACATCAACGCTGAACGATTTCCTTTACCACATCGAGGGTCTGCCTCTATGGTATCTGCCCGCAGGTGAACGGTGTGGTGAGCCGGCGGAAATCCTTCAGTCAGCGCGCCTGACGGAGAGCCTCACGCAGTTAACCGGTTTGTTCGATTGGATCGTCGTCGATTCCACTCCCCTCATGCCAATGGCAGATGCAAATATTTGGAATCGGTTAGTGGACGGAACGCTCCTGGTGGTTCGCGAAGGTATGACTCCGGTGAAGGCGCTCAAGAAGGGCCTTGCAAGCCTAGATGGCCCGAAGGTCGTTGGCGTGGTACTGAACGGTGCTTCCGAATTTGATCGCGTGAACTATTACGACAAGCGTTACGGCACGCCGCCGACCTCGAAAAACGGGGGTTCCGCCGAGAAAGCTGCGGAGGCGGGCGCTTGATCCGAGTCCTCAATGCTTACTTTCCGACACGAACATTGCTTCTGGGCGTGTCGGAAGCATTCTGGGTGACGTTCGCCTTCGTTGCCGCAACGATTGCGCGTCTCGGGACCGATGAAGCCCGCTTGATGCTCAATTACGAGCAAGGATTTCTCAAGATCCTCATCGTTGCCGTGATTTTCATCGTATGCATGTATTACTTCGATTTGTACGACTCGTTCGTTTTTAGCAATCAGCGAGAAGTTCTCACGCGTTTGGTGGAAGTATTCGGCACGGTTTGTATTTTGCTGGCGGTCCTTTATTATGCCTTCCCTTCGCTGCAGTTGGGCCGCGGCATCTTCCTGATCGGTTTTCTGTTTGTGGCTTTGGTTCTATTGGTGTGGCGGCGCCTGTTCCTTGCAGTGAACGCGTTGCCACAACTTGCCGAACGGACATTGGTCCTTGGCGACGGGCCGTTGGCGAAGCCGTTGATCGATGAGATCGAATCACGCGCGGAATTGGGGATGCGTATCGTTGGCCAGCTCCGGCATCTGGCCAATGGCAACGGGCAATTCACCGACCTATCGAAGGCTGAACAATATGAGGAACTGGCCCGGCAAGTGAAATCGTACGGGGCGGCTCGCATCATCGTCGCTATGGGAGAGCGCCGGGGGAAACTGCCGGTCGAAGCCCTTTTGCAACTCAAGAGTACCGGCGTTCGAATTCAAGACGGCGCGGAAGTGTACGAGGCCATGACCGGGAAAGTCCCGGTGCAGTCCTTGCATTTGAGTTGGTTGCTGTTTTCGCCAGGCTTCCAAGTGTCCCGGCTTCTGCTTATCTACAAGCGGGTGTTTTCCTTCACCGCGTCGGTCGTCGGGCTCGTCGTGATTTCGCCGTTGCTAGTTTTGGTCGCGTTGGCGATTCGCCTGGATTCCCGCGGGCCGGTAATTTTCAAGCAAAAGCGAATCGGCGAAGGCGGGAAGGCTTTTACGCTCTACAAGTTCCGCACGATGGTGGACGGCGCAGACCGTGACGATAATCATCGCCCGGCCACGGAAATGGATGACCGTTGTACTCGCGTGGGGCGCTGGCTGCGCATAGCGCGTGTGGATGAATTGCCGCAGCTCTTCAATATTCTGAAGGGCGATATGTATTTTGTGGGACCTCGCCCGTTCGTGCCAAACCAGGAGGAGGAATGCCTGGAGAAAATACCTTACTATCGCCAGCGCTGGGCGGTTAAGCCGGGTGCGACCGGGTGGGCTCAGGTGAATCGTGGTTACTGTGCCACGATTGAGGACAATGTCGACAAGCTGGCCTACGACCTGTTTTACATCAAGAATATTTCCATTGGACTCGACCTGCTGATTATGTTCAAGACGCTGAAGACGCTGCTGCTGAGCCGGGGTTCTCGATGATGCGACTCTGGCTGATCCTCTTTTGGCTCAGCGCGGCGTGGCTGGCATACGTTTACGTGGGATATCCTGTTTTTCTCTGGCTGTCTGGATTGTGGCGCAAGTTTGAGCCGCAAACTGCGAGTGATTATTGTCCGAAAGTATCCGTGCTGATTTCCGCTCGAAATGAGGAAAAGGACATCGCGTGGAAGATCCGGGAAACCCTTTCCTGGAATTATCCCGCGGATCGGCTTGAATTGATCGTGGCTTCGGACGCGTCCGAAGACCGAACGGACGAGATCGTTCAGGGCATCCATGATTCGCGACTGAGATATGTGCGCATGGAGAGCCGAGTCGGCAAGAACGAAGCGTTAAACCGCCTTTCCAAAATTGCCACCGGCGACTTGCTGCTGTTTTCCGACGCGAATTCGCACATCGGCAAAGATTGCTTGGGCAGCATGGTTCGTTATTTTTCTGATGCTCGTGTTGGCTGTGTTACCGGAACCGAGCATACCCAGTCGGAAGACAAGGAGTTGGCGGTTGGTTCCGGCACGCGGGCCTATCTCAATTACGAGTTCATGGTTACGCGGTTGGAAAGCCGCGTGGGATCGATCATCGTGTGCGACGGTTCGCTGTTTGCCATACGCCGGCCGCTGTTTCATGCTCTTCAGCCCGATCTCGCCAATGACTTGGAGTTGCCGTTTTGGATTGGCAGCCAAGGCTGCGCGTTGCTCTGCGACCCGGCGGCGTGGGCGCTGGAAAAAGCCATGCGCTCCTCGCGGGAAGAATTCAATCGCAAACGGCGGATTTGCGGCCAGGGCGTGCTGGGATTCTGGAGGCTGCGGCGTTGCCTGCGCGGTTTTCGAGCGTGGCAATTTCTCTCTCGCAAGGTGCTGCGGTGGCTGTCGCTGGTTCCCATGGCGGGAATCCTTCTGGGAAGCGCGATGCTCTGGCACCATCCGTTTTTTGCTCTTCTGCTTGCTCTCCAGGCTGTGTTCTACATTTTGGCTTTGATCGGCTGGACCCTCAATCTGAGGGACCGGCAGGGCGGTGCGATCTTCACGATGCCTTTTTACTTTCTGCTGGTCAATCTGGCGGCGGTCATCGGAGTTTTCCAGGCATGTACCGGCAGGCGCTTTGCGGTTTGGGAGGTTGCAGTATTGTCTCGCGGCCGGCAGAACGCTTGATCCGGTCACGCGCAGGGATGGCCAAACCGCGAGCCGTTTGTTAGGAAGCCTTGCTGAGCTGAAAGCAACGAGGAAAGTTCAACGCCATGAAATGCGTGTTTTCCGTCGATGTAGAAGATTGGTTTCACATTTTGGACCTGCCGGCCACTCCCGATGTGACCGAGTGGGATGGGCTGCCGTCGCGCGTGGAACGGAATTTTCAACGCCTGCTCGAAACGTTCGAGCAGAAAGGCGTGCGTGTGACGTGCTTTTTTCTGGGGTGGGTCGGGGAGAAGTTTCCTTCCCTGGTGAAAGATGCCGTGCGGCACGGGCACGAAATTGCGTCGCATGGCTACGCCCATCGCCTGACTTATCAGATGACTCCCGACGCTTTTTATCAGGATGCCGTGCGCTCCAAGAATATTCTAGAGGATATTGCCGGCCGGGCAGTTTGGGGATATCGCTCGGCGGGATTTTCGGTCACCCACGACACGGATTGGTTTTTCGACAAGCTGATCGAGGCGGGCTACCTCTACGATTCGTCCTTGTTCCCCGCTGCGCGCGGCCACGGAGGGATGGCGAACGGACAACGCTCGCCGTTTTGGGTCGAGCGTCCATCCGGGCAGTTGTTTGAATTTCCGTTGTCTGTCGCCGAAGTGATGGGCAAGTCGATGTGCTTCTTCGGCGGCGGATATCTGCGCCTCTTTCCTTACCCGGTGATCTGCAGGATGGCTCGGAGGGTACTGAGCGAAGGCCGACCGGTCATTTTTTACGTGCATCCTCGCGAAATCGATCCCGAGCATCCGCGGCTGCCGATGAGCTGGAAGCGCCGGTTCAAATCGTACGTCAACCTGGAATCGACGATGCCGAAGATTGAGCGTCTGTTGAATGAATTTCCGATGACCAGCTTCGAGCGGCTCATCCATGAAGAGCAAATCGAAACGGCAACGCGGGCGGATGTGATCGACGGGCTGCAAAAGATGGTTCCGCCGCGGAACGCGCCATCTTCGGTCGAGCTGACGGCAGAAAGCCTTGGGAAAATCTGATGGTTCAAATTTCACAATCCGCCAGTGCGCAGAGCGGCCTGCTAAGTGGCGCGCCGTCCAAATTCACATTCACATTTTGGAAAGGACGCGTCGCGCTGTATGGAGCGCTCAGGGCCCTGGGCATCGGCCCAGGCGACGGCGTCATTATTCCCGGTTATACCTGCGCAATGGTCCCCGGAGCGGTTCTTTTTGCGGGAGCGAAATGCATCTACGCGGACATCGACCCGGAAACCTACAGTCCTTCCCTAGGCAGTTACTCCGATGCGTTCGAGGCAAATCCCCAGACTCGAATCAAGGCCCTGCTTTTGCAGCATACCTACGGGATTCCTGGCACCGCGCCGCGAATTGCCGCGTGGGCGCGGGAACAAGGCATGGCGGTGATCGAAGATTGCGCGCATTCGCTCGGAACGCGCTATTGCGATGACCGCGGAGTCTGGCAAGAGGTCGGAAGCGCCGGTGATGTGGCGTTTTTCAGCTCGCAATGGTCCAAGCCCGTTTCGACAGGGTTGGGCGGCTGGCTGGTGACCGGGAATAAGAATCTCGCGAAAAAAATCGCGCGCTTCCACGACGAAGAGTGCAACGAGCCTTCGTTTCGCGAGATCTCTCTCTTGGCCGGCCAGCTCGTTTTGCGTTCCGTGTTTTCCTCGCCTCGCTTTTACTGGATGGCGGCCAATGCTTTCCGAAGTCTTGCCGGGAGGGGCGTTTTTGTGGGCACCAATGAGGCCGGGGAGTTCGAAGGGAAGATGCCGGAACGATATGCAAAAAGAATGTCCGGCTTGCAGCAGTGGCTGCTCAGGAAACGCCTGGCGACTACGGCCTTGCTTGTGCGGCGCCGAAATCTCAAATTGGTCTATGACGAAGCCCTTCGCTCCTGCGGGCTTCCCACGCTTTCCGTTCCGCACTACGCCGATCCGGTGCTGTTGCGGTATCCCGTGCGCGTCAGGAATAAGGAGGAAGTTCTGGAGAAGGCGCGCCAAAAACGGATCGAACTCGGGGATTGGTTCAATCATCCTCTGCATCCTCGCGAAGCCAAGGCGGAAGCCTTTGGATACCGCGACGGCCTTTGCCCCGAGGGCGAGCGGGCCGCGAGCGAAGTGATCAACCTTCCTTTGACGGAACGGACAACGGAGAAGACAGCTCGCGAGGCCGTGGAATTCTTGCGCCAAACGGCACATATATGAGCGGCATTTCACAAGCTGTTTTGCCGCAAGCGCGAGCCGGCGGGCACAAGCACGTGTCAGTGATTGTGCTGATCGACGCCCTTGGCTGGAAATACATCGAAGGGCGCAGTTTCCTTTCTGACGTACTCCCTTACCGCCAGCCGCTGCGGACTGTGCTGGGCTTCAGCTCCGGCGCTATTCCGGCGATGCTCACCGGCGTTTCTCCGTCCGAGAACGGCCACTGGAACCTCTTCTACTATGACCCGCAAGGGTCTCCCTTTCGGTGGTTCCGGCATTTCCAGTTTCTGCCGGATCGAATTTTGGAGCACAGGATCACGCGAAAACTCCTGAAGGAAATGGGAAGGCGCTTTCTGGGCCTCGGGCCTCTTTTTGGGTGCGCCGTTTCTCCCCGGCTGATTCCGTATTTCAATTTTGTGGAGCGGCGCAATATCTACGATCTCGGCGGCATCACCGGAGCGCCGTCGATTTTCGATCGGCTTCACAAGAGCGCCGTGCCCTATCGCGTTTACACCTATCACCATTCGACCGATGCCGAGATTCTCCGCCAAGCGGAGCAGGATATTCGCAGCCGTGCGGCATCGTTCTATTTTCTCTATCTCAGCGAAATGGACATGTTTCTTCATATGAATTGCGCAGAGCCCGGGAAGATCGAGGAGCGGCTGCGTTGGTATGACGAAAATCTCCGGCGCGTTTTCACCGCCGCGCGGCAGGCTGACAGCGACGCCCTCTTCACCATCACTTCGGATCACGGTATGACGCCCGTGAGCGAGAAATACGATCTGCTCGCACATTTCGAAGGGTCGAAGCTGCAAATGCCGCAAGATTATCTGGCTGTTTTCGATTCCACCATGGCCCGGTTCTGGTTTTTCAACGATTCGGCGCGGAAAGAAGTCACCGGCATTCTGCAGAATGTGCCGTGCGGGCGCGTGCTTTCCGACTTGGAGCTGAAGCAATTTGGAGTTTTCTTTCCGGATCGAAGATTCGGCGAGCTTGTGTTCCTGCTTCATCCGGGATGGTTGCTTTCGCGCAGCGATTTCAATGGCACGGGTTGGAAGCCGGTTGGAATGCACGGTTATCATCCGGACGACCCGTATTCGGATGGAGTGTTCTTGAGCAATCGACAGCCGGAGAATCCCGTTGGCTCCGTACAAGATGTTCACGACTGGATGTGGCGGGCCGTGCAACGCGAAAAGGCATGAGCGCTAACGCCAAACCCATCCCGCTCATGATGTTTGCGAACGCCGTCGCGCGGGCCGGCGTCGAGGAACACATCCTCGAGCTGCTGCGCGGGCTGGATCGCCGGCTTTTTCGGCTGCATCTGGCGTGTCCGGAGGTGCTGCTGGCGCAGTACGGCAACGATATTCCGAAGGACGTGCACGTGACGCCAGTCATGGTCGACCATCTTTCTGACATTCGCGGCGCGATTCGCCTGGCGCGGACTCTGCGGCAACAAAAGATACAGATCCTTCATTCCCATATGTTTCGCGCCAGCCTGTTCGGTTCTTCCATTGGAACGATTTGCCGCGTGCCAGTGATTATCGAGACGCCGCATGTTCGTGAGACGTGGCGAAAGGGCTGGATCAAATCACATTTTGTGGTCGATCGAGCCGTGGGCCATCTGGTTGACCGCTACATCGCCGTCTCCGAGGCCAATGCGCGGTATTTGATCGAGCAAAAGCGCATTCCTGCAAGAAAAGTCTCCGTCATTCAGAATGGCTGTTCGATTGAACGAGTGGATCCCGCGAAAGCCCATCCAGAGGGAATTCGCGAAAGCCTTGGATTTTCCAAGGGCGATCTGGTGCTGCTCGCGATGGCCCGCCTGGAACCGCAGAAGGGACACCGTATCCTTCTTCAGGCTCTGGCGTTGCTGCAAACACAGTTTCCCAACATGAGGCTGATTTGCCTTGGCACCGGCGCGCTGCAGGATGAGCTGAAGAAAGTTACGCAAGATTTGGGCTTGGAAGCGATCGTGCGTTTTGTCGGCTTCCAATCGAACGTGTCCGATTGGCTGGCTGCGGCCGACATCGGTGTGCTGCCTTCGTTTTACGAAGGCCTCCCGCTGGCGGCGGTCGAGACGTTGGCGGCCGGGCTTCCGATTGTGGCAACCGCAGTGGATGGCACTCCAGAAGTTGTCATTGATGGCGAGACAGGGCTGCTGGTTCCTCCGGGAGATCCCGCCGCGATGGCCGACGCTATCTCAAAGCTCGCGCGGCAGCCAGAGCTGCGCCGTAAATTCGCCGTGGCGGGACGCGAGAGGGTTCTGAAGCAATTTACGATTCAGCGCCAAGTCGAGCAAACATCAAATCTTTATCTGTCTGAATGGAGCCGGCGAGCCAGCTCGAATGCCGAGTTATCGCGCGAGGAGGCTATACGCGCCGCGCAGACCTAGTGCAGGACGGTGCGGATCTCGAGCGCTCCAGCGGCCGGCGCGATATTGCCTTGGAAGAAGCGACTTGCGGTCTCACGCACGAGAATCAAGATGAAGTCATGACGCAAAGAAGCGAAGTGGTGCAGAAAATCTGCGACGTGGTGGCCGGCGAATGCAGTGCAGCCTTCGGCGATCGCGTTGTTTCTCTGATCCTGACGGGTAGCGCTGCTCGCGGCGAAGCAACAATTCTGAATGCAGGTGAGGGATGGAAGCTTTCGAGCGACGCGGAGTTCCTCTTGGTTGTTCAATCAACCGCGGAAAGCGCAGACGCCGGATCCGCGGATTTGGTCAAGCAAGAGAGCACAAAGAAACTGCGCAGCCAGGGCATTGAGGTTTCGCTCGACCTTGCCGTGGTGCGTCCGTCATATTTGCAGGCCTTGCCACCGCACATTTTTTCTTACGAGCTGCGATCTTGCGGCAAAGTCATTTTGGGCGATTCGAGTGTGCTGGACCTGATTCCACAATTTGCGGCCCAGGAAATTTCCCGGGAAGATGCCTGGCGGTTGCTATGCAATCGCATGATCGAGCAGTTGGCGTTCGTGGACGACCTGGAGAATGCAACGGTCGAACTAACGCCTCGCCTGAACTATGCGACGGTGAAACTCTATCTCGACATGGCGACGTCGTATCTGGTGTTCGCCCGGCATTATGCGCCGACCTACCATGAGCGCGCGGATCGCTTGTCGGCGCTGGCGAGCCAGCCAAATGAGCAGGCGCCGTTTCCGCTCACCAAATTTGCCTCGCGCGTCGCGGAGTGCACTTCGTGGAAACTCTCTGGCGATGAGGAGAGCTGTGATCGCGGCGTGGAATTCTGGCATGAGGCGATCAGCTATATGCGCCGTTTATGGCGCTGGGAAATGATTCAGTTGACGCATGCCAGCGGTGAATTGACAATCGCGAGCCTCACGAACCGGCTCGCAGAACAGCAGACGACCAAGCAGCGATTTCGCGGGTGGATCTCTGCAGCCAAGCGGAATGGCTGGGTGAAAAGCTGCGCGCAGTGGCCCCGTTGGGGAAAACTGGCCTCTCGCTCCACTCCGCGATATTTGGTGTATCAGGTTGCGGCGGAAATCGCCTTTCGGCTGCCGTGCTTAATAAAACATAATGGCGAGCCGCCGCGATTGGATGTGAATTGGCGTGAACTCCAGAGCCTCCTGCCGGTGCGGGCGCCGCAATCGAATTCACCAAGCACCGCCGTTTGGCGAAAGCTTGTCGACGACGTGTTATGGAATTATGCAGCGTTCTTGCGGAGCACTCGAGCGTGAATGAACAGCCAGCACATCGTAAAATCAGCCAACAAGCGATCGGATGGTCCTGGTGAATCAAACAGAAAAGAGCAGTGTGGTCCTTCGCAGCACAGAAGAAAAAGGAATCGCCGCGGCTGTCCGTGAGTGCATGGAGTTTTGTGACTGGCGGCGCTGGGTGCCGCGCAACGGCACAGTTGTGCTCAAGCCCAATCTCTGCACCGCCGTACCGGAACAGATGGAGTCGTCCAATACGAAGCTGGCGGTCACCGCGGCCGTCGTCGAAGTGCTGCTGGAGCAAACGAGCCGGATTTCCATCGTGGAAGCGGACCACATTCGCCAGACCACCGAGTACGTCTACGAAGCGACCGGCTATACGGAACTGGAAAAAAAGTACGGCGTGGCCCTCGTGAATCTTTCCAAGATGCCGACAGTAAACTGCAGATGCGAGCCGATCGGTGAAATTCCGCTTCCAAAGATGCTTCTTGAGTGCGACACATTCATTTCCATACCGGTGCTCAAGACACACGCGCTGACGTACTTCACCGGTGTTCTGAAAAACCAATGGGGTTGCGTGCCCGGCGCGCTCGATCGCATCCAGCATCACGGCGCAATTCACGAGATGCTTTCCTCGCTGCACCGAATTTTTCATCCGCAATTTTCGGTCATCGACGCCACCGTTTGCATGGAGGGCCGCGGCCCCGTGGCGGGAAAGCCTCGGCGGCTCGATCTTATCTTGGCGGGCCAAGACGGCGTGGCACTCGACGCTACCTGTATGCGCTTGATCGGCCTCAACCCGAATCTATCGAAGCACGTCGTGTTTGCCGCAAAGCAGAACCTGGGCCACATCGAAGCACAGGATATTGTTGTGGACGGAGACTGGCAAAAGCACGCGACGAAGTTTGAGCCGCCGCCGAAAGACCGATTGAACACGCTGATGTTCAAGTTCAGTAAGTACCCTTGGTTTACGAAGTACATCCTGGGGAACGATGTTGTCTATTATCCGGTTCGGTCCGTGGTGAAGTTTCTCCGTCGTGTTGGGCTAGTCAGCGGCTGATTTGGCTAAGGCGACGAGAGGTCTTTGCTGAGAGCGGAGGGCAGCTCGCGCGAGCCTAGTTAGGGGAGAATCGGCGATTCTTGTTGCTGTCTCCTGGTCCTGCACGCCTCACGGCAAGAATTTGTACCAGATTGCGTTGGCTTGTGATATCGGACTGATTGCGTCGCCGTAGTTCGCTGCTTCGCCTCCGCAGGTGTATGCCTGAAGAGGAGCCGAGCAGGAAACGCTCCCGGAGACGTCCTCATGGCCGTCATAGGCGTTGTCATGGAGAGACACCAGGCCTTGATTCAAGTTTTGGAAATCCTGCCAGCCCCAGAAATCGAATCCCACAAATTGCGTGTCGCCGTTGTATCCAGGAGTGGTCAGCAGATAATTCACCATGTTGTACCACATCTGACCGCGGGCACTTTGACTCGCCAGGCTGTTGGGATCGCCGGCGTCGGAATGGCAAGACATCGAAGAGTCGGCCTGCGCGTAGATAC
>JBAPRL010000057.1:0-12326 GCA_049281095.1 Candidatus Acidiferrales bacterium | reverse complement strand
GGGAAACGTTGGGCGGCAGCGTCACCTGCGAAAGATGCTCCAGGGTTTTCTGGCGGTCCCAATCGTTGTCGGACTCATCATCGAAAATCAGATTGACGACAGAGAGCCCGGCCAGCGAGGCCGACCGGAGATGCGCAAGATGCGGGATTCCGTTCATCTGGATCTCAATCGGTATGGTGACTTGCTGCTCAACCTCTTCTGCCGCGCGCCCCGGCCACTGCGTAATCACCTGAACCCAGGTGTTCGCAACATCCGGGTAGGCCTCGACGGGCAATCTCTTGAACGAAATGATTCCCCCGACAAACAGGGCCACGGCCACGCTGAGAACGATGAAGCGATTGTTGAGGGCGAAATCGACAATCGAACGGATCATTACTGTTCCACCGTATTCTGGAATTCGAGGGCATTCGCGACGACTTGCTGGCCTACAGTAATTCCCGACAAAATTATCTGCATGTTGCCTGCAAGCATTTCGCCGGCGGTCACTTCGACCCGCCGAAATGCCTTGCCTCCCGCGGGTACGTATACCCAATCGCGGTCGTGTAAATGCAGGATGGCCGTCGCGGGAACGGTGGCGTGCCTTTCCTTTTGTTGGCCGTAGAAGGTGGCCGTTGCAAACATGCCAGCGCGCATCAGGCCTGGATTGCGCACTTCGATCCGCACTTTCGCCGTGCGGAGATTGGTGTCGAGAATTGGACCAATATTACTGATGGTTCCCCTAAAGTTCTTGTCGGGATACGCTTCCAGACGGACGTCCGCCCAGTCCCCGACACGCACCATCGGAAGATCGTTTTCGTACACATCACATAGAATCCAAACGTAGCTCAGGTCCGAGATCGTAAACGGATTTGGTGAGGTCAGGCCTTGTACGCCCGCCGCATTAGTCACCTCCTGGTCGGTGATAACTCCCGATATCGGGGCGCGGATATCCACAACACCCGACGGCTGATCAAGGTTGGTGTTGCCGAGTACGCGAAGCTTATCGGCGCTGGTCTTCACATCCACTTGGGCCTTCGCTTCCGCGTCTTGGGCAACCTGAAGATCGTTCAGCGCGATTGCGCCTTTGGCATAAAGGAGTTGTGACCGGTCGAGCTGGGTGCGGGAAAGTTGCTCGTCCGCAACGGCTTTTTGGTAATCCGAAAAGGCGCTTGAGACATCTGCGCTCTGCACTCGAAGCAGCACCTGGCCCTTCTCAACCGTGTCTCCTAGGCGCGCTTTAATCTCCACAACGCGCCCTGTGGCCAGCGAAATGACGGGCACACTTCGGGAAATGTCCGGATTGACCGTTGCCGTGACCCTCAGTTGGGAGGCGGCGACATGTTCGGCGGCCGCGGTCAACGGGAATTGATCGGGATGATCGACCTGAAAGACGTTCTGTTCCCCCACATGTTCGACCTTCAGCGGTGGTGGTGCTCCGGCATTCGGATCGGTGCGCCCCTCGCCACAACCGGCGAGAAATAGGCCCACGGTTAACAGAACCCCTACGACTCCAGTTCCCAGCCGACTCATTGGATAACCTCACGTCCCACCGCAAGATTCAGTTGATTCGCCGATTGAGATTGTGGCAACGGCAACACGAGCCTTCTGCGACCACAATCCAAGCGACTGCGTTGCGCAGAGGGGCCATTATTTAGCGGGGAGATTACAGGAAGTTTACAGTTCCCCACTCGCTCGGATTCCTTCCATGCCGCGCGGGAGCCAGCGGGATGCGGGCGGGAGACGCCTCGTCCCTACGCAGCTCGCTCGTAGCACCGTTCCGGGACGTCGCCGCTACTCGGAGGTTCTTGTTCCTTATTTACGTTTTCCGTATATAATTCCACTGTGCCAAGGCCGTACCATACCAGCCTTAGGCTTAATACCATACCCCCACTAGGTAGTCAACGACCAATGTCACATTTATCACGAGAAAAATTCGATTTAGTAAACCGGACGAAGAAGATCATCGGACAGTTGGAAAGCGCCCTGCGCGGCCTGAACGAGGATGAACAATGCGCGGACGTACTCCAGCGCCTGGCGGCGGCTCGAGGATCAATCAACAGCCTGATGGGCGAACTGCTTGAGGACCACATCCGCAATCACATGCCCAAGAATTCAAAGTCTGCCGAGGAAGCCGCAGCGGACGTGATTGAAATCGTCAGAACCTATCTCAAATAATGGCGCGAGCGGGAGAGGCTTCGCTCCACGTTCGCCGAATGTCGGTCCGAGTAAGACCGAAACGCGAGTCACAATCCAGGGCCCATCATGCCTCATAAAGCACAAAGTGGACGATTGGCATCACATTCCTCGCGGGTAAGTGTTAAATAGGAGCACGCATAGCGGGTCTGCGAGTTTGCAGTTTCCTCTCGGTTCAGGATCTTTCGTAGGTTGCGGATTCTGATCATCCTGTTGTTTTGATCTCCCCTCCTTTTCTGTCGGTGCACACGTGCCTCGAGGGGGGAGATGAAAAATCGCAAAACGTTCAGCGAATCTGAGCACTTGCCGTGCTTCACGCCAAGCGGTCACGTTTGGCGCAAGATTCCCAAGTATGTGTTTGTCAACTTATTGACGGCAATGCTTCTCGCTGGTTCCGCTTGGCCTCAGCAAAATCCACAGGACCTAGGAAGCAAGAGCATCGAAGACCTTATGAATGTCGAGGTCACCTCCGTCTCGAAGAAAGAGCAAAAGCTGTCGCGCACCGCGGCGGCAATTTTTGTGATCACTCAGGAAGACATTCGCCGTTCAGGAGCTACGAATATCCCCGATCTGTTGCGCATGGTTCCTGGAATGGATGTGGGCCAGATCAATGGGAGCACCTGGGCCATCAGCGCTCGCGGGTTCAACTCGCAGTTCAGCAACAAACTCCTCGTGATGATCGACCGTCGAATCGTCTATACAGCCACTTTCGCCGGTGTTTTTTGGGACACGTTGGACCTTCCCCTTCAAGACATCGATAGGATCGAAGTGATTCGAGGCCCGGGCGGGGCCATATGGGGCGCGAATGCGGTGAACGGTGTCATCAGCATCTTCACGAAGAACGCGTCGGAAACGCGCGGAGGGTTGATCGACGCGGGGGCCGGAGACCTCGAGCGGGGGTTCGGATTCGCGCAGTACGGGGGAGAGTTAAGCAAAGGAACGGATTATCGCACTTACATCAAGGCGTTCGACCAGGGCCACATGCTGGACCCCACAGGCCAAAACGGGGAGGACGGCTGGCATACCGTGCGCGGTGGATTCCGAGCTGACAGCACGCTCTCGCCAAAAGATTCGTTGATGTTCGAAGGAGATTTTTCGGCTGGGCGGGAAGGCGAGTATGGTTTTGTGCTCCCGTCGGTCACATCCCCCGGTTTTGTGCCCGTTGCCGAGCAGATCCCCATCTCAGACGGTTCCTTTGTGTCCGTCTGGAACCATTCTGTGTCGTCACGGTCTGACACCTCACTCCAACTTTCCTTCAACCGGCATTGGCGGAACGACCCACAGCAACCGGAGACACGCGACACCTGGGATCTTGATTTTCAGCATCATGTCGCCTGGGGCGACCACCAGGACGTTGTGTGGGGGCTGGGTTATCGCAATACGGCGGACAACATCGGAGGGAGCCTCACGGTTGCAATGAACCCCGCCAGCCGCGATCTTCAAGTCTTCAACGCTTTCTTGCAAGACGAGTTCGCCTTGATTCCCGATGAGCTCTACCTCACGGTGGGGTCGAAGTTCGAGCACAACGACTATACAGGATTCGAATTCATGCCCGATGTGCGGGTAGCATGGGACGCCAGCCGGCGAAACATGCTCTGGGCCGCTGTCTCCCGGGACCTGCGGGCTCCTTCCCGGAACGACACAAACCTGGTCCTGAATGTCGGCACCGGACCCGCAGGCCCACCCAATCTAATCAGACTCCTCGGCAACCCAGATTTCCAGGACGAGAGATTGATCGCTTACGAGATGGGGTATCGAAACACGCTCTCCGACCGCACTTCGATCGATTTCGCCAGCTATTACAACGACTACGACAGTCTCCAGACCACCGAACCGGGCACGCCTTTCGCGGAGCTAACTCCTCCACCCGCGCATATCGTCGACCCATTTACATACGAAAACCTGATGTATGGCGAAACTCATGGGGTTGAGGTTACAGCGAACTGGAAAGCGACGAACCGCTGGACGATCAGTCCCGGATATGCCCTCGAACGACTCCACATGCACACGCTTGCTGCAAGCCAGGACACCCAAACGGCACTCTTTATCGAAGGCGCAGCACCGCGCGAAAGCGCTCAGCTCCGGTCTCACCTGATAGTGTCTGACGAACTCGCGTGGGACACCTCTGCCTTTTTCGTGAGCCGACTGATTGACCAGGGTCCATCCAGCAATTTCACAATCCCTGCCTACACCAGAGTGGACACAGGGCTCACCTGGAAGCCTTGGCAGAACTTTTCACTCGCCGTGTTCGGTCAAAATCTGGCAAGAGATCATCACTTCGAGTTCGACGATGTAGACGGAGCCTTGCAGTCCAGCCAGATCAAGCGCAGCGCTTACGCCAAGTTGACATGGCTTTTCTGACTCGGCGAATCGCAATTTTCAACGAGGGTCCACGTTGAACCGTCTTGGCCATAAGAATCTTGCTGTTGCCGCCAGAACTCTTATTCTTGGCGTCCCCATGATACCGCCGCGCTCAGGTTCCTCTTTCTTAATCCTCTCGGTGACGCTTGGAGTCCTGCTCTTTGGGGTCGCGAATCCGGTCCTAGCGCAATCGAAAGCAGACGAATACCGCCTCAAAGCGGCCTTCCTCTTTCATTTCACGCAACTCGTGGATTGGCCACCGGACGCTTTCGGAAACGACAGCGATCCCGTGACGCTTTGTACCGTGGGTGAAGATCCATTTCACGGCGACCTGGATGCTGCGGTCGTGGGAAAGACAATGGGAGCGCGGCCTCTCCGCGTGCGGCACTTCAAACAGCCCGAGGATATTCAAGGATGCCAGCTCCTTTTCGTCGGCAACCGCGACTCCGCTCGCACTTCGGCGCTGCTTGCCGGATTGAAGGATTCTCCTGTTCTCACCGTTGGTGAGACCGATGATTTCGTCAAGGAAGGCGGAATGATTGGCTTCTTCATAGAGAACGACAAGATTCGCTTCGACATCAACTTGCAATCGGCCGAACACGCCAAGCTCAGAATCAGTTCCCGCTTGCTGCTGCTGGCGCGCAAAGTGATCGGGAATCAGAAATAAGGAGACAGAATGTTTTTCAAGGATGCATCGATACAGAGAAAACTGGCGCTCTTGATTCTCGCCGCAAGCTTCTTCGCGCTGGTTTTGGCGTCGCTCGGGTTCGGAATCTACGAACGCGCGAGCTTTCGAGCGGGCATCGCCAGTGAGCTGTCAACGCTCGCCGACACGCTGGGCGCGAATGCCGCGGCGTCACTGGCGTTCGATGATCAGACCGCCGCGCGAGATATCTTGAGCGCCCTTCGTGCTGAACCTAACATTCTGGGAGCCTGTCTCTATGATAATCACAACAACATCTTTGCCCAATATCGCCGCGCCGATCTCGGCGACAATTTCAAGATGCCGCCGTGGCATCTGGATGGGAGGCAATTCGGGCCAGAGGCCCTGACCCTGTTTCGGGGCGTTTCCTTGAATGGCGAACGAACGGGTTCCATCGGCATCATTTCCGATTTGAGCGGATTTCGCGCCGAGATACGGGAGTACATGGAGATCGCCATTCTGGTGCTCGTCGTTTCTGTTTTCGTCACCTACTTGATTTCCGCGCGTTTTCTCCGCGTAATCACCGAGCCTTTGCTACAACTGGCCGGCGTGGCCGGCAAAATTTCGGAGCACGAAAACTACGCTCTCCGTGCAATCTCGTCCGGAAATGACGAAGTGGGACAAGTGATTCGCTCCTTCAATCAAATGTTAGGCCGCATTCAAGAACGCGACAATGCCCTCCACTCCGCAAAAGACCAACTGGAGCTTCGCGTCCAAGAGCGTACGCAGGAGTTGGAACGAGCGCGAGACGTCGCCGAAAAGGCCAGCCGCGCCAAGAGCGAATTCCTTGCCAATATGAGTCACGAAATTCGCACCCCGCTCAACGGCATTATGGGTATGACCGATTTGGCGCTCGACACGCAGCTTACTCCCGAGCAACAAGAGTATCTCCAGACGGTCAAGGTGTCGTCGGACTCGCTGCTCAGCGTCATTAACGATATTCTCGACTTCTCCAAGATCGAAGCTGGCAAGCTCGACCTGGAAACAATTGATTTCAACATGCGCGACTGTGTCGAGGCGACTTTGAAGACCCTCGCGCTCCGCGCTGATGAAAAAGGGCTGGAACTTCTCTGCGAGGTCGCTCCCGAAGTCCCCGAAGCGGTACAGGGTGACTCCGGCCGCCTGCGTCAGATCCTCGTCAATCTCATCGGCAATGCCCTCAAGTTCACTCAAAAAGGCGAGATAGCGTTGCGGGTTAGTTTGGACGCCGAAGATGACCATCATCGCCTCATTCATTTCACCGTTTCTGATACTGGTATTGGCATTCCACCCGAAAAGCAGAAACTTATCTTCGATGCGTTCTCACAGGCGGACACATCCACAACCCGGAAATACGGCGGCACCGGACTTGGCCTGACGATCTCCTTGCGATTGGTAACCATGATGGGAGGCACCATCTGGGTCGAAAGTGAGATCGGCCGAGGGTCACGATTTCACTTTACGCTGCCCTTTAAGAGCTCCGAGAAAAAAGTGGAAGTCGGAACCATCGCTCCGCCGGAGATTCTCAGGGGCGTCAAAGTCTTAGTCGTGGACGATAACCGCACCAACCGGCGTATTCTCGAAGGCATGCTCAAGCATTGGGACATGAAAACGACGTCCGTCGTTGGCGGAGAAGAAGCCCTTGCCGAATTGTGGGCGGGCCGTGAGGCCGGCGAACCGTTTGCATTGATTCTCATGGACATGCACATGCCCGGCATGGACGGCTTTACTCTGGTCGAACGAATCCTGCAAAGGCCGGAATTGGCCACCGCAACCATCATGATGCTCACTTCGGCAGGACACCGGGGCGACGCAGAACGTTGCAAACAATTGGGCATCGCTGGCTACTTGCTGAAACCGATTCGCCAGTCCGAATTGCGCGAGGCGATTGCCCGCGTCCTTGGCGCTCGCGAACAAAAGGGCGCCATACCTCTGGTCACACGCTTCTCCCTGCAGGATGCGCGTGATCCCTCCGAAGTCTTGTATGTACTGCTCGCGGAAGACAACCTGGTGAATCAACGGCTGGCAACGCGTTTGCTGGAGAAGAGAGGTCACCGCGTCGCCGTTGCTGCGAATGGCCGCGAAGCCCTGGAAGCTGTCGGCAAAGAGGCTTTCGATCTGGTCTTGATGGACGTCCAGATGCCGGAGATGGATGGCCTGGAGGCGACGGCCAGTATCCGCGCCGCGGAAAAAATGACCGGTAAGCATCAGGCCGTCGTGGCTCTGACCGCGCACGCGATGAAAGGCGACGAAGAGAAATGCCTCGCTGCCGGAATGGATGGTTATTTGGCCAAGCCCATTCGCCCCCAGGAACTAGATGGCGTCCTCGAGAAGTACCTGGCCATGCGCGCGGATGCCGCAAAGCGCCACTCGATGGAAAACTCGCTACAAGAAGTTAGAAACAAATAGCAGCTGGTACTCAGCCCGGCTTCTAAGAGAGGTCTATTTCGCCGTGTTCACGTATTTGCACACGTCTTTGACGGCGTTGCTGAGAAGGACTGTGGTCGTGGCGAACACTGCGGTGCCGCCTTTGTGGAACAAGGTGAACCGGTAGTGCTCGGGCCAGCCTCTCGCGTCGAGCATGTAGTCGGAGTCTTTCGAGTTGAGCGTAATCGTCACGTTCGGACACTTGTCCTGCAGATTCTTGACGATATCGGCTGAGGGTACGGTCGACGCGGGCGACAGCACGAGTTTCAACGGCGGCCCGGAGGGCTGCTTCGCGGTTACCGCACCCGCGACCAGCAGCAACGACAGTAGCGAAGCGCCAAGCATCAGTCTTTTTCTCATCGGTCTTCTCCTTGGATCTTCTGCCTGTACAATTCCCTGCGCAACGTGTCCAAATGTACCCCAGGCCTCACACTTTATCGGACGGATTTCTTCCGAAGATGGTTGCATGCCTGGCGCGTCAAATTGGCCTTTCCCGCAACACCCATTCGCGGCGCTCTTCAGCTTCCATAGTCGCGGGCGAACCTTGTACAAACACGGAACTCACCTACAAGTCGCGCGACGCAAAACACAATTTGGCCGCTCCTGCCGCCAGCACGTTACGAGGGGGAACGAAAAAGGGTCAGTTCGGGTGCGCTACACGCTTTGCCGTATTGCGTCTTCGAGCGGCGCTCGGTAGGCTTCGCATATGCGCAATGTCCCTCCCGATGAATACAACGGTGCGGTCGCCTATCTTCAACGCCGTGGCTGCCGCCTAACGCCAGTAGACAGTTTCGCCAGCGGCGATCCCTCTGGACCATGCACCCGCGTCGGCCGCAAGGCTCTCACTGCCGAGGAGCTTGTATCCCTCGCGGTCGATAAGGGCTGGGTGTTGCCATAGGTTGGCATGGCTCAGGGAAAGACTGAGAACTGGCCATAAGCAGAATTTTTTAGCCTTCGCTGCCGTTTAGCGCACCCCGCGAGTTACGAAACGGGCTGCTTCGCGGTGCGCTTCTCCCTTGACTATCCTTGTCGCACGGCATAAATTGCCGCAGCTTCCGCGAAAAGGCTGGTGTCTGCACATGGACATTGAACACAGACGGGAACCTCGTCACACGTTTTTCGCCTCAGTCGAGCTCCTTGAGTCCAAGCTCGACACGCGCATTGATGCCCGCACTGGCGATCTCAGTCTCCACGGCTGTTACGTCGATACCATGAATCCGTTTCCCGTTGGCGCGAACGTCCGCATCACCATCACTCACATGGAAGAGAAATTCACTGCCCTCGGCAAGGTCGCCCATGCCAAACCCAACGTCGGCATGGGCATTTCCTTCACCGAGATCGCGCCTGCACAACACACCATCCTCATGAAATGGCTTTCCGGAGTGCACGGCGACTGAACAAACAGCCCTCTTCTGGCGAGCTGAGCTCCCGAATAGTAATTCTGCATCCTGCACGCTGCATTGCGCTTGCCAGCCTCGCGCGGAAGAGGGCTGGTGCATGCCGGGTATACCGTAGGTCCGGGTTTCTTCAGCCTCCGCCACTCTTCAGCGCGGCCAGCAACTTACTCCCGTCCGGACTCCCCAGTCCTGTACATGCATCCCACCCCGGCCCGGCGGAATAGGCGCCATTATTACCAGCCGTGATGTCGTGCATCGTGCTTTCAACACTCATCGTGTACAGCAATGGATTCAGATAGCCTGCGCTCTTGCCGAGAGACTGGTTTATCAGCGCCACCAGCCCGGCCCATAACGGCGCTACGGCGCTTGTGCCGCCGATCACAATCTGCTGTCCATCAACCACCACGTTGTAACCTGTTTCCGGGTCCGCGTCCCCCGCAACGTCCGGCACTCCCCGCCCCGCAAATCCATTGGGCGCTTTGGGCACGCCAGCGTTTGCTTGAAACGTGGGAATTGCGAAAAATTCGCTAACGCCTCCGCCAGTGGCGCCTTCGTTTTGTGACACATCATTCCATGCCCGCTCGCTCGTGATCGTACTCCCTGAAACTTCGAGCTTTGTTCCTCCGCAGCCCAGCACGTACGGACTCGACGCCGGGAAATCCACTGTCGCGGTGCCGCCGGACACCCCGTCCGACGAACCGTCGTCTCCGGACGCCGCGAGCACGGTCACGCCCAGTGTCGCCGCGTCCTGGCACGCCGAATTGAACGAGTCGAGGGCCTGCTGTGTCCAAGAGCTTTCCGGCCCACCCCAGCTGATCGACACAGTCGAGGGTTTCAAGTTTGTGTCGTGAATGGCGGTGGTCAGCGCATCCAGAAATCCCGCATCCGTGTTGGGCGTGAAGTACATGGCAAGCGCCGCGCCCGGCGCGACCGCTCCGGCGACTTCGATGTCCAGCTCGACTTCCCCGTCAGGGCCGTTGGCATCGCCCGTGGGCGAATTCGTCGCGCCGTCAACAGAGACGGCTGTCACGTGCGGCATGGCAATTCCGAGCCCGCTAAAGAACGTTTGCAAATCCTGTGTATTGTATCCCCCTCCCAATTCCACGATTCCAATGCACTGCCCGCTTCCGTCGGAGCCGGAAGGAAAATCGTACGCATCGGCCACTTGCACGGGAGAATAGGAAACCGCGGCGGCCTGTGCGCTCACCTTTTTTCGTATGCGAAAATGAGTTTTCGCCTGCGGACGATTGTCCAATCCGAAGACTCCCTGGATAATCCCATCCAGTTCGGCCGGGATCGTCAGTGCGCCAGTCCGGCAGCGGTATGTCCCAGTAGGGTCTTCCCAGCGCCCAAGAGTTGGCTCAAAGGCGGCGCTGAACGCCTGCACGGTTCCGGTCAAAAGAACGCTCCGGCGCGGTCGGCTCTCGCTCGATACCTCCAGTCCGTATTGCTCGGCGAATCTGCGAACCGCAGCCAAATCCTCGGGCCGTGCGCCGTGTGCCGCGGCGAATTCCTCTCGCGAAAGATAACGCCGCGTTCGCACCGGACGCGATCCCAGTTCATCCATCGCCGGAAACGGCCTCGCTTCTCCTCGGCGCAGAAACACCGTGACTTGAACCCGTTGGTTCGGATCGGCGGGCCCAACCCTTCGAGCGCCCGGCAGCTCCTTTCGCGTGCTACCTTTCAACTCGACCCGTTCGTTTTGCTTTGGCACGGTGGTCTCCTGTGGACTGGGCCGTTCGTTTACCCATGGTAACGCCGGAAGCCTTTTGGGAATAGGCTCTTTGCCCGATTGGCCGTATCGTCGCACGCCTTATCTGCCGCTTCACCCCCTCAATTGGACTCTAGGAGCGCTGATCTGCCGAGGTATCGGTACTGGTACAAGCACGAGCAGGCAGCCCTAAGACCGCAGATCGGTTACAGCAGACAACTCCCGTCGACAAAAAATCGCATAATTTTGCACAGTGTGGAGCGCAGCGTGTCCAAATCATTGCACATGCGATGTTGCATCCGTGCGCGAATATGTTGCAAACAGGCGCTTTATGAAGACCGTACGATTGGCTCAGTACGTGCTTGCGGCCCATTAGCATCTGGGTCAAACACGGACTACGACGCAGGGAGTACTTGAGGGTGCGAAGTCCGTAATTCCGAAAGTTATCAACCTATCCTGGGCACCGAGAGATTCACTGAAAGCAAGGAGGATCACAAGCTATGAAGAAGTTCCTGATCAAGTTGTCCACTCTGGCCGTGGCGTCGCTGACGTTCGCGGCTGTTTCCGCTTTTGCGGGTACGGTTAGTTTTCCCGAGTGTCCGGCAACCGGAAACGACACCTCTGGTTGCGAGTTGCTGATCACGGTCACGGCAGTAAACGGGAGCGGCGCTGCTACGGCATTTACGGTGACTGCGTCAAACCCGGATCTAGGCCCGTTCGACGGCGCCGATGACACCTTGGTTGGTATCCTCAACTCATCTGGCGGAACGTTGAATTCCATCACGCTGAGCAGCAGCACCGACATCTTCGGGTTCGACGGTGACGGCGCCTGCAGTGGCCTCTATTCGCCACAAGTCGCGGCGTCAGCCTGCGCCGGCGGCGTGTACTCGGAGGCAGATGATTACACGTCTTACTTTCCCGCAGGCGTAACTGCCAGCGGGATCAACGCGTTTGACACGTCGGGCACGGTAAATTTCCTCAGCGGCATCGCCAACGGAAGTTCGAATTGGATCAGCCTTGAGGAAGCCCTTACCCCGTCGTCTATCACCGCCGGCACACCAGAACCGGCATCGCTCTTGCTGTTGGCGACCGGCCTTCTTGGTGTTGGGTTCATGCTGTCTCGTCGCAACGCGTAGTTCGTTTCCTGCTTTCTCGACTGCAAAGGCAGCCCTACCTCAGAGGAGGGCGGCCTTTGCAGTTCGTGTTTTTGGCTGACCCAAGCTTCGCCGAACGCTCCTCAACCCCCCACGTCAGCTGTTTGACCGCCTGCCTGGACACTTTTCTCGCCTTATGCGACTCGCTGGACTCCTGATAGCCTGTTTCAGGGCATGGGGGATTAAAATCCGCGCCTGAGCCGTGCAGATTCGCGCTGCCAGTTACGGATTTGTACTCGGCGCGTGTTCCTGTTGCGAGGACTCGCCCAGGATGTCATATTTCACTTCGCCACCCTTCAGCTTTTCGATGATCAGATGGGTCTTGTCGACGCGGCACTGCACTTCTTCCCCGGCGGAAAAGTCCTGCTTCTTGGAGTAATTCGTGATTTTGTAGATCGTCGAACCGATCTGCACCTGGTAGA
>JBAPRL010000056.1:0-96892 GCA_049281095.1 Candidatus Acidiferrales bacterium | reverse complement strand
GCCTCGCTCTGCCAGAGACGCTTTTGTCCCCGCTTCTATTTCCTTGCCTAGCTTGTCGAGTAACGGACGAACGGCGCTGGCGTTCATCACGCCGCTTTCAAAGCGCTCCGCGGCACAGCGAATCGCGACATCCGTCGACAGGCGAAGCCATGCAGAGTCATCCAGTGTGCTTGGACGAAGCTTGAGGTTCACTTCCGCAAAAGCTTCGCGGAAGATGGACTTTGCATTTGCGGGAAGAGCGTCGAACCGCTCCTTCCACTCCGTGCCATTGCCGGTCCCTTCCGGGGAAACCGCCCCGGTCCGGGCAACCACCTGCATCAGTTCGTCGATCTCTTCTCCGGTGAGCAAACGATCGGCGGCGGAGTCTTGTCCGTCCCAGTGCGTGGTGCCCACAAGCTCTTCGCCGAATTCAAAGGATTTGAAACGCCGCACGCGCCGCGACGCTTCGTCGGCGCCAATCATCTCCGCCAGCTTTGCCGGATCGCGCAGCCAGTTCTGCGCCGCGTCACTCGCGCCGCTGCTTGCCGGGACGAAGCGAAGTTCGTTGATGCGAATCCCGCGCTGTGAAGACTCGCCCGTCGAATTCTTCAGGAAGGTCCGCAGCTTGAATGGCCTCACGGCCGCGGCCGCGAAGGCTCTCACAAAATCCCCGAACGAGTCTTCAGACACCTCCGGCGTGAACGAGATACTGGCGACTCCCGCGTTCGTGAAAATCTGCGCCAGGCTGTTCTCTGCGGCTGTGGATTCGAAAACTGCGCCATCCAGCACGAGTTTGCTACCAGATGTTCCGACCATGAATCCCGCCGGGCCGGCCGCTTCGATCGCGGTTCTCAACTCTTTCCATGTATCCTGGAACTGGGTGGCGGACCGCGCGTGATGCAAGCCGTACAGGCGGGCGAACTTCAAGAGCGCATTGAGGCTGTATACAAAACTTCGCGAAGCGGAGACCAAAGTCTCGCTGGTGCTGGGCATGCCGGAGACCTCGAAAGCTCTACCTAATCGTGCCCTCTGCTTAAGGGATCGGGAATGGTACCGCCGTACCAGCGTGCGCATTACGTCAACCAAATGGATATAGAGCCAGTGGCGAGTTATGTGACAGATTATACTAGACTTAGCGTGTTCTAGGCAGCCAGTCGCACCTGGACTTCCAGGCCCTTGAGGACTGGGCGCACCCGCCGGACAATCTCGCTAGCCCATAGACCATCGCTAAGCACGACCACGGAGCCATCCTCGAAGTTGCATACCCCGCAGAAGAAATAGCTCGGATACGCGGAATGGTAGGCGTCGACCCCTTGGCGGGCCAGCTCGTTCTCAAGGGCCGCGTCTGCGGTGTCGAGCCGGCTTCCCGCGCGCATGCCGAAAGTCTCCGCCTCGAACCTCTTGAACAAGTCATGGAGAGCGTCCGCCTGCAGTGAGGGGACAACAATTGAGCGTTTCGAGGCTTCGCGATATTCGAGCTTTCGCGCCTGGCAGAATTCGCGCACACGGTCCAGGTGGCTGAAGAAATCGAGCACCCACGGCTCGTTCCCGGCAATGGCAGGTAGCGCCATGCTCCACACCCGCGCGGCTTCCTCTCCGCGCATCGGTTCCCGGTCCGCTCCTTCCACCAAATCGAGCCCGACGGCGCGCACGTCTTGCCCCAGATCCAGCGGTTCCACTTCCAGCGCAATCACTCGGCTTCCGCCTGTTGCGGAAAGCGTTCGCGAAATTCCGGCGATTGCTTGCGGATTTCCAGCCAGTCGAAGAATGCGTCCGGCTGGTCCAGCCAGACGGAAAACCATCGCGCCACTTCTTCTTTCTCCTTTCGCTTTGTCGCGTCCACTTTGTGGTTGCGGGAAATCATTTCCGCGCGTCTTCTCCCGAGCCGGGCAACTTCGAGCACTCGCGCTTCTCCGGCGCGTGAACCTTCGGTTTCAAACTTCCGCAGCAGCTCGTCGAGCCGCACCAGACACACTTCGGCCTCTTCCAGCGTTGCGAAGTGCAGCAAGTCCTGAAATTCTTCCTCGTATTGCCCCTCCGGATCAACGTGCACCGAAAGAACCACGCGCATTTTAGCTTCGGCCAGCACGTCCGCGATGTAATCGGCAGAGGTCTTCCCGGCCTCGCCCCGTTCGGCGATCAGCTTGCGCCGGATCTGTTCGATTTCCGCCGGCGTATAAACCGCCTTTTTCAATTCACGCGCCGCCGACAAAATCATTTCTTTCTTCGGCTCTTTCTTCGGCGGCGATTTTTCGCTGGTCATTGCTGGCTCCTCGCCTTCTTTTTCCGGCCCGCCTGTTGCGTCACGCTTCGGCGCGCGTGCACCGGCGGCGGGGGTTCCGGAGGCAAACCGGCGAGAATACGCTTATATTTCTGCACATTTCGGTTGTGCTCCTCAAGCGTGCGGGCGAAAAAATGCCCACCCGAACCGTTCGCTACAAAGTAAAGATAATGGGTTTGCGCGGGATTGAGCGCCGCGCGCAGCGACGCGTCGCCGGGATTCGCGATGGGCCCGGGCGGGAGCCCGCGATGAAGGTACGTGTTATACGGCGACTGTATATGCAAATCCTCAGCGGTCACCTTCGGCGTGGGCTTCCCGGCCAAGTCGAGCGCGTATTGCACCGTGGGATCACATTGCAGCGGCACACCGATTTTCAGGCGATTGTAGAACACGCTGGCAACAATGGGCCGCTCCTGCGGTTGCGGCGTTTCTCGTTCCACCAGCGACGCCAGCGTGACCACTTCAACCGGCGTAAGCGCAGGCGGAGTCGCTGGCTGAGGCGTTCCTGCGGGATCGCGGCCGGCTGCGTCAGTCGGCGGATTCTGCCGCGCTGTTGTTTGGATTTTGTCCCACTCCTGGCGAAATTCGCGCACCATCGTCGCGGCCATTTCTTGCGGCGAGACATTGCGCGAAAACTGATACGTCGAAGGGAACAGAAAACCTTCGAGGTTCTTTGCCTGCGGAGCAATGTCATGCACAAGTGACGGGTTGCTTACCACGCTGAGAAACTCAGCCTTCGCGCAAAGCCGCTGGCGCTCGAGTTCCGCCGCGATGTCAAACATCGTCCAGCCTTCCGGCACCACCACCACATGGACAAAGATATGCCCGCCGACAATTTGCGCGAATACCTGCCGCGGCGTCGCCGCCTGGTTGAACATGTATTCGCCCGCCTGCAGCACCCATCGATGGTGACGTTCGCTCAGGAAAAGAAACGCCAGGCGGCTGTGAATCACACCGTTGTATTGAAGAAGATTCGCGATACTCCAGCGCGACGTTCCGCGCGGGATGTCCACGAAAACCTGCGGCGCGGAAAACCCGCGATACGGCCGCGCGAGCTCCGCCTTCAGCCAGAGAGCACCCCCCGCGGCGAG
Source organism: Candidatus Acidiferrales bacterium (assembly GCA_049281095.1). Lineage (GTDB taxonomy): Bacteria > Acidobacteriota > Terriglobia > Acidiferrales > UBA7541 > DAHUXN01. The sequence continues at coordinate 93,541 of JBAPRL010000056.1, read as the reverse complement.
AACAATCAAAATGACAACGACAATGGCTACTTTTCGCATCGCGCATGGACCGGGCGCTTCGATTTCCTGCGGCTCTGCGCCTCATCCAGATATTCGCGCAACAGGATGGCAGCCGCCAGCGAGTCTATGCCTGCATTCTTTCCCATGCCCGACTCTCCCACCATTTGCGCCGCTTCCCAACTCGTCAGCCGCTCGTCCCGGAGCTCCACGGGCAATCGCAATTCTTTTTGAACGCGCGCCGCGAATCGCGCGGCTTCCTCGGCCATTTCGCTGCGCTGGCCGCTCAGATGCACGGGAGATCCGACAAGAATCACGCCGACTCCGTTTTTTCTGACCAAATCGCTCAACCGCCGCAGATCCGCGCGGCGATTCTTTCGCTCCATGGTGGCAAGCGGCTGCGCCGTCACGCCCAATTCATCGGAAATGGCGAGGCCAATCCGCCGCTGGCCATAGTCAATCGCAAGAATTCTGGCAGGTTTTGGCGACGACTGAGCAGAAGGGACATTGCCGGCGGCGCGCGTCGAGGGAACCATTGACTTGTATTATAGCCTGCGATGCCCCGCCGCGAGCGTTCGACCAGGCATCAATGTGCAGGCGTCTCCGGCTGGCGGCCGCGCTTGCCGTCGGCCCACATTTCCCAAAGGCCCATCCGCTTCAGCTGTTTTTCCATTCCGGTCTCTTTCATCAGGCGCTCGATCTGCGAGCGCGTCTGCCGGATTCCCAGCCGGTCCGGCATATCCGCGACGGAGTACGCAGTGACCGCCGCGATGGCTTCGTTCTTCTTGAGCTGCGCAAAATCGACCTTATCGAACGTGTCGGAAAAAGCGTGGTAGTTCATCATGTAGTCGTCGGAATCCTGATTCGCAATCAGCGTGGGCACTCCCTCGAGCAGGAAATCGAAATTATCCGTGCCGATCTCCACGTCGGCTGTGTTTTTTAACGGCCCGAACGTCGCGAGCGGCTTGAGCGCCTGGTCCATGGCATCCGCGATGTCTTTACGTCCGCCCAGCGAATAACCCGTCACGCGCCCGTCTCCCGCATCGAAAACAATCGCCGCGTCCATCTTGTCCAGCTCCGCGCGATGCGCAAGCGCATACGCCCAAGAACCCAGCATGCCCTGCTCTTCTCCCGTGAACAGCACGAAGCGGATCGACCGCCGCGGAATCGATCCCGATGCGCGGATCGCCCGCGCCGCGTCAATCACCATTGCCGCATTGCATCCATTGTCGAGCGCGCCCGTTCCCAATTCCCAGGAATCCAGATGCGCCGCCAGAATCACAAATTCGTCCGGCTTCTCGCTCCCGCGGATCTCCGCCACCACATTTTCCGAGGCGGTTTGCCCGCTGATTTTGTTCGCCATATCCAGATTGACCTTCACCGCTTGGCCAGCGGCAATCAATCGCGCCATTCGCAGCGCGTCTTCGCGTGCGACGATTGCCTGCGGCAAACGGTCGATGGTCCCGTCCTGCGAAAAAATGTGCCGGTAAAGCAGCAGATACGGGCGCGTGGACATCCACAGAATCGCCGACGCCCCCGCGTCAATCGCGCGCTGCTCTACCGCGGGCTCGTAAAGATATTCGTTGAACAAATCGTCCCACGTCTGCAGCACGTCGGTATGCACCAGCAGAATGGCGCCCTTCACGGATTCGCCCGCGTGCTCGAAATCCGATTCCTGCCCCGTGCCAACATCAATCACATCTGCCGTGAGGCCGCCCTCAGGCGTCGCGGGCGACCATCCCATCGATACCAAGTGCACCGGAAACGGTTCGGGCGAGAGCACCGTCAAGTGCGTGCGGCCTTCGGCCCAGCCGGCAGGCAGAGTGAAATTCTCCGTCAGCACTTCGTCCACTCCAGCCTGCCGAAAAGCGTCAACGGCCCAATCCACAGCCTTCTCGGCGGCCGGCGAGCCTGTGACGCGCCCGCCGATTTCGTCGGTCAGGACGCGGAGATTCGTTTCAATCGGCGAAGGCCCAAGCGCATTTTTGATAATGGTCGGAGCGACGTCCGCGCAGGACTTATGTATCGAACAGCCATAAGTTCCCTGAGGAACTTTCGGCTCGAATGGTTTCTGGACTGGGGGAAGGCCTTGCGCACTCGCTCGCACGCCAAGGGAGGCAAAAGCAACGAGCGTTGCCACGAGGAAAAGGCCGACCTTGCGCGACGTCATCGCCATGCGTCTCCGATCATCGGGAGATTCTCCGCCATCATGCTGTCTCGATTATAGCAATGCCGGGAGCGCGCTGTTCAGCGTCGCGCGGCGGCGATGCGATCCGCGATCTTGGCTACTTGCGCCATTGCCTTCACGTCGTGAACGCGCACGATGTGCACCCCGCCCAGGATGCTCGCGGCAACCGTGGCAGCCGTGCCCCAGGCGCGTTGATCGGCGGGAGCACTGTCCAGCGCCACACCAATAAACGCCTTGCGCGACGTACCCACCGCGATGGGATATCCGAGACGCGCCAGTTCCGGCAATCGCGCCAGGATTTCGAAGTTCTGCCTGTAATTCTTGCCAAATCCAATTCCCGGGTCCAGCAGAATGTGCGATCGTTCAATACCGCTGCGTTCTGCACGCGACAACGCATCGCGCAAACCCTGGATCACGTCGCGCATCACGTCACGCGCAAACGGGCCCTTCTGCATCGTTCGTGGTTCGCCGCGCATGTGCATCAAAATGATCCCTGCCTTGCGCCGCCCCACAACCTCCGCAAGCCGCTTGTCGAATCGTAACGCACTGATGTCATTCACGATCTCCGCGCCCGCGAAAATCGCCGCTATCGCCACTTCGGCCTTTTGCGTATCGATAGAAATGGGGATTTTCAGCTTGCCGCGCAGCATTTTCAGCACCGGCAGAATCCTGCCCAGCTCCTCCTTCGCGCCCAGCGGCTTTGACCCCGGCCGCGTCGATTCGCCGCCGATGTCGAGAATGTCCGCTCCGCCACGCTGCATTTCGAGAGCGCGCGCAACGGCCGCTTCCGGATTCAAGAACTTCCCGCCATCGGAAAAACTGTCCGGCGTCACGTTGAGGGCGCCCATGATTAGCGTGCGCTCGCCCAGGACAAGCGTGCGCGACGGCAAACGTAATCGGAATTTGCTCCGCTGAATCATTCTGTCTTCTTGCTGTGCGACGGCTCAGAAAAGGCGTGACCGCCGCATCGAAATATCAATCTTCCGCCGCTTGGTAATAGGCAAGCCGATTCACCACGCGCACGGCTCCATGCCCGGCGACTTCCACGCGCAGGGAATGCCATCCAGGCTTGCGGCCTGCTTTGGGATAGTATCCCAGCGTGTACTGCGCGTTGAGGTTCTGCACCACCGAGCGGTAAGCGCCGGCAACCGTGCCCGCCTCCTTCAAAAAATAAAGCTGGCCTCCCACGCGGCGCACCAACTCCGCGAGAAAATCCGTGTACGCGGGAATGCCCAGGTTCAGCGCTTCCGGAGTGATCAGCGAATCGGCCTGATGGGCGGCGAGCCAGTTCGGAGTCATAATGCGCGGGCGGTTCTGCGTCGAAATGGCATACACTTCAATTCCGTGCGCGCTGAGTGCTTGCACTACGTCCTGAAATGTAGCGCGGCGCTCCCCGGGCCGAGGCACCACTCCTTCGCCGTCCAGGTTGAGCCCGAGCCCGCTATCCTGCCCGTCGGTGAGGAGGACAATCGCTTTGCGCCCCGTGCGATCGGGAAAAATCTCGTTCGCCACCAGATAAAGTGATCGATAAATGTTCGAGCCGATCGTGTCCCTAAAAAGCCCGCGAACGTCGACGCCGCCGACAGCCTTGGCGAGCAGTTGGCGGTCGGGAGAAAACGGCAGCAACAGAAATGTATGCTCCGCGAAATCGACTACCGCGACTTCATCTGCGGGAGAGAGGCCAGCAACTAGTTGCTGCGCAGCCGCCTTCATCGCCGCCGAATCCGGCAGCACGCTGGGACTCGCGTCGATTACCAATGCGATGCTGGCGCCCGCGCTCGATGCATCAAAGTGCGTGATTCCTTGTTCGGAGCCGTCTTCAAATACGCGAAAATCACTTTCTGCAAGGCCGCGCACTGCGGTGCCGTCGGGCGCGAGCACGTTGCAGGCGACTTCCACCAGATTCACTTGCACCCGCAGCGCGGCTCGCGGATTCGTTCCTGGCGAATCGTCGCCTGCGTTTTCCCTGATGCGCCGCAAAATCAATTCGCCCGTCGTCGCGTCTCGAACTGTCTCGAAGCCTGCGTCCATCTGCAAAGGCCGTGCCAGTTTGCGTTTGATTTGAAACGAAGCGGCTCCCGAGGAAATGACACACATCGCCGCAACGCACGTCCCGCACACCCATCTTTGGCGGCGCTTCATGTTCTTCAGTCTATGCGTGTGAGCTTGTGCGCGAAAGGGCGCAGTTCAATCGAGGTCGAAATCGCGGATCGGTTTTTCTACCGGCTGGTCTTTGGCCTTCTTTAAGCCTTCCGCGAACTTGCGTTCCAGGACGTCGTCCTTCATCCGCTCCGCTTCAACGGAAAGCTTGAACTTCGCTTCCACGCGTTCAGCCTGTTCGCGGAGCAGCCGCGCGGTGTCATCCAGGTCCACGGAAGACGGCGGCCTTGGCGGGGGCGTGTGCGACAGGACCACACCCAGCTCGCGGTCTACCATCAGCTTGGCCTGGCAGCAGGGACATTCCACTTCGACCGATTCGGGCCGGTTCTTTGCCATGCTGGTATTTTACGACAAATGGAGTCAGAGGGAGTATTCAGGATAATCCGCACCCCCATGTGGGGAAACTGGAGAGATGCTGAGAGGTTGGCTTGCGCAACCGTCTTCAGGCTGGCGCGGGCTTCTCGCCCTTCGCCATCCCTGGCACAGCGCGCGGTTCCGGCCGCAGGGAAAGCTGCGGCTCCTTCGATGGCACCGGCGGCGCGGCCGGCGGAGGGGGCGGTATTTTGTCCGGAAGCGGTTTGCCGTCAATCAGCAAGCGCAGCTCATTGGCGTCGAGTACTTCGCGCTCGAGCAAGCCGCGCGCCACTCGCTCCAAAGCGTCGCGGTGGGTCTCCAGGATGTTGCGCGCCCGCGTGTATGCGCTAGTCACGATTTGCCGCACTTCCCCGTCGATCTTGATCGCCGTGTCCTCCGAATAATCGCGGTGCTGCGCGATCTCGCGTCCCAGGAAAATTGCCTCTTCCTTCTTGCCGAATGTGAGCGGACCCAGCGTGCTCATGCCCCACTCGCAAACCATCTGGCGCGCGATCTCCGTGGCGCGCTCGATGTCGTTCCCGGCACCGGTGGTGATGTGCTGCAGGAAAATCTCTTCCGCCGCACGCCCGCCCATCAAAACGGCGAGCTGACTTTCGAGGAACTCCCTCGTGTACGTGTGCTTATCGTCGATCGGGAGCTGCATGGTGACGCCCAGAGCCATGCCGCGCGGAATAATCGTTACTTTATGCAGCGGATCGGCGCCCGGAGTCATCGCCGCGACCAGCGCATGGCCGCCCTCATGATACGCGGTGTTCTTCTTCTCGTCTTCGGAGAGAATCATCGATCTGCGTTCGGCGCCCATCAGGACTTTGTCCTTCGACATTTCGAAGTCGTCCATGGTCACCAGTTTGCGATTTTGACGCGCCGCCCACAGCGCCGCTTCATTCACTAGATTCGCGAGATCCGCGCCGGAGAACCCCGGCGTCCCGCGCGCCAAAATAGACAAATCGACATTATCGGAGATGGGCACCTTGCGCGTGTGCACGCGCAGAATTTCTTCGCGCCCCTTCACGTCTGGCCGAGGAACCACGACGCGCCGGTCAAAGCGCCCCGGCCGCAACAACGCCGGATCGAGAACGTCCGGCCGGTTCGTCGCGGCAATCAGGATCACGCCTTCATTCGATTCGAAGCCGTCCATTTCCACCAGCAGCGCATTCAGAGTCTGCTCGCGCTCGTCGTGCCCTCCGCCGAGGCCGGCGCCGCGATGACGGCCGACCGCGTCGATCTCATCGATAAAGATAATGCACGGCGCGTTTTTCTTGCCTTGCTCGAACAAATCGCGCACGCGGCTCGCGCCCACGCCTACAAACATTTCCACGAAATCGGAGCCGGAAATCGAGAAGAACGGCACATTCGCTTCGCCGGCGATGGCCCGCGCCAGCAAAGTCTTGCCCGTTCCCGGAGGCCCGACCAGCAATACGCCCTTGGGAATTCTCCCGCCCAGCCGCTGGAATTTCTGCGGATCTTTCAGGAAGTCGATAATCTCCTGCAACTCTTCCTTAGCTTCTTCGATTCCCGCCACATCCTTGAATGTCGCCTTCTTTTGCTGCGCCGTCAGCAGCCGCGCGCGTGACTTTCCAAAACTCAACGCTTTGTTTCCACCTGCCTGCATCTGCCGCATCATGATCAGGAAAACAACCAGCAGCAGGATGAACGGAACACCGTCGATGAGAAAATTCATCCAATTGTTGTCGCTCACTGGCTTGATGTTGACCTCGACGTTCTTCGCCTCCAATTCCTTGGTCAGATCGCTCAGCGTTTCCTTCGGCACGGTGACCCGGAACTTCTCTATTTTTGGCTCGCGGAACTCGCCGTCCACTTCCGCGCTCACCGCGGAAAGCATAATCGTCGCTTCGCTGACGTTCCCTTTTTCCACCTGCGCTTGGAAGTCGGTGTAGCTTGGCGTCTGCTCGCGCGCCGTTTGTCCGCCCGTCGATGCCATCTTCCACAGCAACACGGCAAGCAGAATCATCGCCATCCAAAACAAAATTGTTTTGACTGTTGAATTCACGGTCTTACCTCATCCGGCCCTGTGTTTCGCCTTCTTCCGCTTTGAACGCTTTGTTCTCTTTGCTGCTTTACTGGCGCTTGTGGCTGCTGGTTGCGCATCACCTGCGCTTTCGCCGTCTCCGCCCATTGCCGCGACGTACGGCAGATTGCGGTACAACCCATCCCGTCCAGCCAGGCCATAGCCCACCCAATACTTAGATGCACTGGCGAAGCCAACGTATCGCGCCTTCAACCCTACCTTATGGTCTTGCTCCTTGTCGAACAGTACCGCCAGATTCAACGACTGCGGTTTGTAATCCTCGATCCGCTTCCAAAGGAAGTCCTGTGGCACGCCTGTATGCAGCATCGCGTCCACCAGTAATACGTTCCGCCCTTCCAATCTCGGCGGCGTCGAAAAGAAAAGCTCCGGCCACGTCGTTCCGCCCAGCTCCACGTCCCGCAATTCCGTCCGCACGAAGTGGCAAACAACCGGGCACGAAATTTCGCGCACCAGATCCGCCGCGAACAAAAACGAATTCTCGAGAATAGCGACCACATCCAAGGTGCGGTCCCTGTAATCCTTGGAGATCGCTCGCCCCAGTTCGTTTATCCGCGCCGCCAACTCCTTGCGGGAATAGGCGATCTTCACGCGAGCTTCACCGGCCGTCCTCGACGATCCATACGCCCGTACGTGTCGCCTCGCTTGCTGAAAATTCCTCCGCTACTGGCATCCGGTCAGCCCACGCCACGCGGCCTGCGCTCGTCAAAACAGGCCACAAAGCCCGCTGCGCCGCGCTGATGCGGCCCGCCATCATCATGCGGGCCAATTTTCGCGAATGCCGCCGGCCCCTGGGACAATAAGCGTCGCCGGGCTTCCAACTTCGCAGAACCAGCGGAGGACGGAGCCGTTCTGCGTCCAGAACCACTCCCTCACGCCTAGTTTCGCGCTCCCGCATGGGCCAGTCAATCACTTTCAAATGGAAACACCTCCCAAGTTCCGGAACCGTAACAGCCGCCGACCCGCGCGACGGCAGATCAACGCCGTAGGCGTAGGAAGTGTTCTGTAGGTGCGTTGTTCTCGCAGCCCGCTCGGCGCCTGCGCTCGTGAAAACCAATCGGTCGAACTCCTTGCGGACTCGCACGCCGCTGGGCAGCTCGATTCGCCTCCCGCTTAAGCCTTTCTCTGCAAGCTGCATCACTTGCTCCACGTGTTTTCGCGACAGCTCGCCACCGCTCGCGGCCACGTCCGCATACAGACGCCGGACGATCCGCTGCGTTAGCGCACGAAATGGGTTCTGCGCCTGGTTTTCTGCCCCCGGAGTCCTTCCAAGTGGCCAAAGGAGCTCTCTGGCGTGAACGCTTAACGTTTCGCCGGTTCGTGCCACAATGCCGTTACATCGTTCCTCGACGAGCGCCGCCCAGAATCGCTCGTCGTCACGTGCCAGCGACGCCAGCTGGCTTAGCTTGCTCACAATCGAACGCGAGAAATTCTCCTCCACCTCCGGCAACAATCGCTGCCGGACTCGCGCGCGAAGCCGTCGCGTGTCGGCGTTCGTGGCATCCTCGCGCCACTCCTGGTGGATGGTGGCCAGATAGGCTCGCAGGTCGGCCCGGCGCACTTCCAGAAGAGGCCGGATGATGTTGCCTCGCACGGGGTAAATGGAACCCAGCCCGGTCAATCCCGTTCCACGAATCAGCCGCGCCAGCACGGTTTCCGCCTGGTCATCAGCGGTATGCGCTGTGGCAACCCGCGTCGCGCCGCTGTCCGCCACGATCTTTGCAAAAAAGTCGTAGCGCAACCGCCGGGCGGCATCCTCTAAGTTCCAACCATGCCGCTCCGCGGCCGCGGCCACATCATCGCAGCCGACAATAAAAGCGAGCCCTTGCTGGCGCGCCAGCGCGCCGACGAAATTTTCGTCCGCATCCGAATCCGCGGACCGCAACTGATGATTGAAATGGATCACGCACAGCGTCGCGCCCAGATCGCCGCGCAGCTCCTCGAGCAGCCGGAGCAGCGCCACCGAGTCGGCTCCTCCCGAAACGGCAACGGCCAGGCAATCCCCGGCATGCAGCATTTTGTGCCGCTGAATCGTGTCTCGAACGGATGCAGCAAGCGGTGAAATCATGGCCAGGATAGACGTTCTGTTCCTATGGTATCAGTCGCGGAAAGGCGCGTATAGGTGGGAGTGAATCAGTGGTCCGACATCTGTTGTGCAAGCAGGGCTCGACTGTAGGCAATTCGACGGTCCAGAGCCACCGCGGCGAAATACGTGCAGTTGATTCGCTCGCGTTCCGCCCATTTGTAAACTCCCGGAGCAAGAGAACGCGCGAGCGTCCCCAGCCATCCCATCATTCCGTAATAAACGCGGACCACGGCCAAATCGCTTTGGTCGTCGCTCTTCTGAGGGCACAAGCGGACCAGTTGCACCAACTGGCCAAATTGCTCGCTTCGGACTTCTTCCCCTTCGATTCTTGCAACCTCGCGCACTTGTTCGGAAAGCTCGGACTTCTGGTACGCCGCAATCACCGAACGCGAATACGAGACGAAGAACTGCAGCAGCGCGGCAATCGAGATCACGCAGATGAGCGCGGCAATCATGGATGTTGATGCGCGGTGATCTGCTGAGCCGGCACGCGCGCCACGCGCGCCGTCTCGAGTCGCGCCTCCTCAGGGATCCGTGTCAACGTGTAAGCCCAAGCAAGCGGCAAAAACGTTCCGGCTATGGGGGGTACCCATTTCAAGAAATTCGCTTCGAGACCAGGAAAAAGATTACGAAGGGCATACCCGGCCGCCTCCGAGCTAAAGAAAATACCCAGCGCCAGCACAAGCTGGATCAGCCGCGTTCTGGTTTCGCGCAGTTTGACGACCGCGCCCCACAGCAAGTACGTCAGGACCACACCGACGAAATAAAGGTTCTGGCTCATCTCTACTACGAAACGGTTGGTCAGGTGATGGCTCGGCATTCGCCGAACAACCAAATATGAAAAGATGGCGGTGGCTGACAGCAAAAGAATGGATGCCCATCGAACGTATCGGCCAACTCCCATCTGTTGAAAGACTTGCTGGTAAAAACCCATGATGACGAAAAATAGGGAAATCGTGAGAAGTGCATCCGTGTAGTAATACACGTAGCCGTACCCTTGCGAGGAGACTCCGAAGTGGAGCAACGCAACGTCTTGGCCGACTTGGGCACCGAAGGCCGCCAACATATAGATATTTAAGGATAAATAGCGTAGGGAGTTTTTCGAAACGCAGAGGCACACTACAACGTACGCCTCAATTAGCAAACTGAGGACCGAAAGCACGTAATCAAAAGGACCAAGCATTAACCATTCCTTGAGGCCTGGCCCAAAGTTTCTTTCCCAGGAAACCCGGTATTAACGCCCGTCGGGCAGTATCGGTACCGGATTGCCGGTGCTCGCAAACAACTTCCCGTCGGGAAGTATCGGCACCGGATTGCCCGTGCTTGCAAACAACTTTACGTTGTCGGGCAGTATCGGTACCGGATTGCCGGTGCTCGCAACCAGTTGTTGACTGGTACTGAGATTGCGAAGCCCGACAGCGCTAGCCAGCACCAACAACACTAAAACCACTAACGTCAACCACTTGTTCATTGGAACCCCCCGAGTTCGGAATTACAACTCGGCGGATTCTATGTGGTCCTGTGTTGTCAAGGGGTAAAAGTTTAGACCTTGTGTCTAAACGGTACACCCCTTCGTTCCTGGTTTGACCAGGGTCTCGATTCAATTGTCCCGGCCACGGTAGCCTCCGGGTTTGTTTGTGTCAACGGTACCTTAGTACCGCTGGAAATGGGCCGCCACTGTGCCATTTTGGTTATGTGGGCGTGGTTCAACGGTTTCCCTCGGCGCTCGTTCCCGGCGACGAAGTATATATAGCGCTCGCCGATTCCCCTGCGGCGCAACCAGTGCAATAATGTCCCCGCTTATGGCGCTTCCCATGTCTGCGTGGCCGGCCGATCCGGTCGATAGCTCTGTTCCACGCGTCACCTTGCGCAATGCCTTTTCGCATCCGTACGATTCGGCGATTGCCGCCGCGCGCACTTGCTACGCCCCGCGGCTGATCCAACCCGAAGAAATCACCGAGAAGCAACGCGTCAACATTGGTGCGGCGACCTTCTATAGCGGGCACCACACCGTTTACCAGCACGCTCATTTCGAATTTGGACTGGAAAACATCAGCCGGCAATTCGTGTGGTCTTTTCTTCACGCTCATCCGTTCTACAACTCCGAACAGCAAAGCCAGCGCTATGTTCGCCTGGATCGCGCGCAAGCGTACATCCCGCCAGATGGCCCGAATTTTCGCGCTCCGGAGCGGGCCATCTTCGAACGCGCCATCTCTCGCGCCTGGGCGCATTATCGCGAACTCGCTCGCGTCCTCGAACCGGAAGCGAATCGCATCCTCAGCGAGATCTGGCATATCGGGCCCATGTCCCATCCGCGGCGCGTCGAGAAAATCAAAGCCGCCGCAGGGAAGCGCTCCATCGAAGTTGCGCGCTATGTTCTTCCCGTCGCTGCGTTCACCACTATGGTTCACACCCTCTCCGGCATTGTGCTCCACCGTTTGTGGCGCATGCAGGCCGCCTGTGACACGCCCGCGGAAGCGCGCGGCATTCTTCAGCAAATGGTGGAACGAGTCCGTGAAGTGGACTCTCAATTTTTCGACCGCTTCGAAACCGAACCGCTGGAGGATTTACCCGAGTGGGCGGGAGCAAAAAAGGATAGCGATGGTGAATCTTTCGCGGCGGAATTCGACGCGCGGCTCGCGGGACGCACTTCGAAGCTCGCCGACTATTCTGCAAATGCGCTCAAAGTTGTCGCGAACGCGTATCGCGCGGTCCTCGGCCTCGCGGAAAAAGAGTGCTCGGACGCCGACGCCATCGATCGCCTGCTCAATCCATCGCACAACGCCTATCGCCGCGAATGGATCAACATCGGCGTGCATGCGCCGATCATGCGCGCGCTGCAGCACGCGAATTTCACGTTCGCCAAAAAAATCAGCCACACCGCCGACAGCCAAGACCAGCGCCATCGCATGATTCCCGGCTCGCGTCCGCTGCTGACTCTGGCCGACACGCGCACGCCCGACTACATCACGCCGATGCTCATTCGCGAAAATGCACGCGCACGCGAAATTTACGAAACGGCCATGGCGGAAGCCTGGGCCGCGAAAAATGAGCTGCTCGATCGCGGAGTTTCCACGGAGATCGCGCTGTATCTTTTGCCGAATGCGAAAGCGGTTCGCCTGGTCGAATCCGGCTCGCTGCTTCACCTGCTGCACAAGTGGACGATGCGCACCTGCTTCAATGCGCAGGAAGAAATCTACCAGGCCTCGATGGAAGAGATTGAACAGTTGCGCGCCGTTTTCCCGCAATTTGCACAGTACATCGGCCCGCCGTGCTACTTGCGCGCCGGCATCACCACGCCGATTTGCACAGAAGGCTCGCACTTCTGCGGCGTGAAAGTCTGGCAGGATTTTCCCAACATTCAGCGGCGCATATGACCCGCCGCGGGAGTCTGGCGTATTACCTGGCCGCGTGGGTGTGCGGCTGTTTTTTTATGAGCTGTACGATCTGGGTGGGGAACCCAATCGAGCCGCGCTCTGTTTCGCTGTTGCTGTACATATATTTCCTTTCGCTGATGTTTGGCGCCGTCACGTCGCTTCTCTTCGGTTTTTTTCTGCGCCGCGCTGCGAACAGCATGCACTGGAATCGCACGTGGCATTGGCTTGTGGGCGGAGCGATTCTCGCGCCGGCATTGACCGCGCTGCTTGGCGCTGTCGCTTCATCACAGGCATTGCAAGGAAGCAGCTGGCGTGATTGGATCTTCATTCCTCTCACCGGCCCTTACCTGATCAATGGCAGCCATCGCTGGATGCCGTTGCTCGCAGCGCCGGCCGGCGCGGCAACGGCGTGGGTACTTTTTCGCATTGATCGCGCGTTCACCGCACCCTCGAACGATACGAATGTATAGGCAAGAGTGTGGGTTCATGAGCGCCAACGCAGAGTAACCGGGCCGTCCATCGGATGAGCAGCGAGCGCGCCGGTGCGCTTCGACTCCAGATGCGCGGCCTTGAGTTGGAAATACCATTTGGCGGGACGATCGGCGTCGTCGATCAACATCAGATGCGGATTCGACTTCAGTCCTTCCGACTGCTTGGTCATTGTTTCGGTATCCTGGGCGATGAATCGCGGGCCCAGCACGTGAATGATGAAGCCCACGACCGGGAAAAATCGCAGCACGTTCCACGCGGCGCAAAAATCGAGGCGGCACAAATCGCGGCGAATCGGCGTGACTACGGCGCGGCTAGAAAACCAGAGCTTGCCGGAGCGCACCTGCTCGAAGCGATAGCTGGGAAGGGTGAAATCGATGGTCGTGGTGACGGGCGCGCCGGTGATGAGCTTCAGAATTTTGTACGGCAGGCTGTTCGACGATGGCGTGTGCGGGCTCATGCGAAAGCCATCGGGAATCGGCTCGAATTGCTTGTGCTTTTCGTGAATGCTGCGCCGGCTGCGCCACCACCACGACTGATGCACGAACGGCCCGTGCGCGGGATCCATCAGACCAATCACCCCGTGATCGACGTGCACCGGCATTTCCGCGGAGAGATGCGCGATGCGGTAACGCCCGCCGAACTTCGGCAACTCCGGCGCAGGGACGGGAGGCTGCTCGATGCGCGGCGAATCCGGCGAAGCCATGTAAACCCAAATGTAGCCGTCGCGCTCTTCGCAGGGAAAAGCGCCGGCATAAATCCGGTCGGCGCGCAATTTGGAATCGGAAGTGATGGACGGAATTTCGCGGCACTGGCCGGTGTGCGCTTCGAACTTCCAACCATGATAGCTGCACTCGACCGCTTGGCCGTCGAATTGGCCGTAGGAGAGGGGCATGCCGCGATGGGGACAGACGTCGCGCAGCGCAAACGGCTCTCCGTGCGCGTCGCGCCCAATCACGAGCGGCACTTCGAGCAGCATGGCTTTGCTTAATTTGCGGCCGGAGAGTTGATTCGAGCGCAGCGCGGGGTACCAAAAATCCCACAGCAGACCGAGGTCGAGGACGGATTCTGGGTGTGGAGTGCCAGTGATTGCGTCGGTCATTTTGGTGTTCAGCATCTTGCCCAAAGCGAAGCCGCTCCGAGGCAAGCGGGGTATCGTAGTACAGGCGCTGCTGGGGAACAACACTCCCGGACAGCGGCGATCTTGAGGCTGTTCGGCACGACAATAGGAGGTGTCCGAAAATGGGACCATATTTTTTGTAAAAATCGCAGATTTCCGCGATTAGAAACGGGTCCGATCGTTTGTTTTGTGTGAGTTGCATGAAGTTCTAATTCTTCATAGGTGACGCGGTTAGAATTTAAAAAGCGCATAAAAAGCAAAAAGCCGCGTCGCCGCGGCCCGCTTTTCTCTTCTCCCGTTTTGTCCCTGTTTGGCTGGACCGTCCAGCCGTGAGCCTTATGTACCATATAGTAATCGGAAAGTCAAGCACAAAAGACCGGCGGTAGCCTCAAAAAAGATCGTGTAAATCGAAGGAGCCTTGCACGGACCGGCGGGAAGATGTAGCGCCGTTGACTGTCCGGGGCAAATTCCTCACTCTTCTCTACAATATCCGCGCGGCTCATTCGTCTACACGGGTAGATGAAGCAAGCGTTGAGCGCAAGCGAGTTGAGCCTAATCGAGATGGTCGACGAACGCGATCAGCAGATTACCGAGACCGTCGTGCGCGAGGGGGCTCGGCTGCGCAACTTCATCCGCAGGCGTGTACCCGACGGCGTCGACGCGGAAGACATTCTTCAGGACGTCTTCTCGGAACTCGTGGAAGCGTACCGCCTGATGAAGCCGATCGAACAGGTGGGAGCTTGGCTGTTCCGCGTGGCGCGCAATCGCATTACGGACCTGTTTCGAAAGCGAAGGCCGGAGGCGTTGCACGGCCAACGGACGCCCGAGATTGACGGCGAGTCATTTGCGCTCGAAGAGCTGCTTCCTTCGCCCGACGCCGGCCCGGAGGCGGCCTATGCTCGCACTGTTTTGGTTGAAGAGCTCGAGGAAGCTCTGGATGAGCTCCCGAAAGAGCAGCGCGAAGTATTCATCGCCCATGAAATCGACGGCCGCAGCTTCAAGGAACTGGCCGCGAAAACGGGGCTCAGCGTGAATACGCTACTTTCGCGCAAGCACTACGCTGTGATTTTTTTGCGCGAGCGGCTTCGCAGCATCTACGACGAATTACGCAGCAGGACGAGGAGATAAAAAATGAGATCAGACTTCGCGCACAGAGCAACGAAGAAAATCGTGGGTATCATCATCGGAGTTTTGATTTTCGTGCCCCTGGCGATTTTCGTCTTCGGCGAGATCGTCTTTCACCTGTGGAACTGGCTGATGCCCAGCCTCTTCCATCTGTCCGCGCTCGCGAGTCTCTGGCAAGCCTTCGGCCTCATGGTCCTCAGTTGGATTCTGTTCGGAGGCTTGCGCGGAGCTGGCCGATACCGCTCGGGCCGCGGCGGCCATTGGCGCGATCGCGATCGCATGAAGGATCGTTGGGAACAGATGACACCCGAAGAGCGCGACAAATTCCGCGAATGGGCCCGCGCCCACTGCGGCCCAGTTGCCGCGGATGCACAGCCCAGGACCTGACTCGCGAAATGAAGCGCAGAGCTGCCACCTAAAGGCCGCCGCTACAAAACACAAAAAGCGCCGAGCCTTGGACAGCGAAGAATGCGCGCTAGATAAGGTAGGCGGCGTAGACGGCGCGGGATTGTTCTGATAGATTCCGGCCACTATGAAAATCAAATTGAGCTTGTCGATGTTCAACCTTGGTTTGCCAGGGCACGAGATTGGTTTGTCGATGCGCAAGATTGCCGCGGTGCTGGTGCTGCTGCTGGCGCCGATCGCGCTGTCGCAGACGAAGCGGCCGCTCACGGTGCAGGACTTCGATGGATGGCGCGACATCCAGAGCGAAACGCTATCGAATGACGGCAAATTTTTAGCATACGGACTGTTTCCGGAAGACGGCGATGGCGTGGTGGTGATTCGCAACCTGCAGACGGGCGCGGAGTTTCGGGAAGCGGCGGGGAGCCGGCCGCTGCGCGCGCTGCGGACTCCGGAAACGGATGAGCCGGTGCCGCCGCCAGCGGTGACGATTCTTTTCACGGCGGACAGCCGGTTCGTGGTGTTTTCGGCGTTTCCGCCGAAGGCGGACGTGGAGAAAGCCGCCAAGGAAAAAAAGACGGCCGAAGAGTTGCCCAAGAAGTCCATGGTGATGGTGGACTTGGCTTCCGGGGCGGCGGTGCGCGTGGAGCGGGTGAAAAATTTCCAAGTTCCGGAGAACGCAAGCGACGCGATTGCGTATTTGCGAGAAGCGGAGATGCCAAAAGCTGCGGCTGGAAAAACGACGGCAAGCAAGGGCAAGAGCGAGGCGGACGCCGCGACGGACAAATCCGAAACCGGCGCAGCGAAGAAGGAATTTGGAACCGAGCTGGTGCTGCGGAATTTGCAGACGCGCAAGGAGCGCACGTTCGCGGACGTGCTGGCGTACACGCTCGCGAAAGACGGAGAGACACTGGTATACGCGGTGGCCGCAAAGAACGAAGCTGCTGACGGGCTTTTTGCTGTGAATGTGGCGACGGGCTCCGCGGCGCAGGCGCTGCTGACGGGGCCGGGCAAATACGTGCAGCTCGCATGGGATGAGCCGCAGAAGCAGCTGGCTTTTTTGAGCGACCGCGACGACGCGAAAGCGAAGCAGCCGAAACTGGCTCTTTATTTGTGGGAGCGTGGCGGAAGCGCTCCGGAAAAGGAAGTTTCGGTGACAACGGCGGGATTCCGCCAAGGATTCGTGATCAGCGAGAAAGGCGCGATCACGTTCAGCCACGATGGCGCGAGAATTTTCTTCGGTTGCGCGCCGCCGCGAGTCGAACATAATCCCGCGGACGATGTGCTAGCGGACGAGAAGGTCAATGCCGATCTTTGGAGCTGGAAAGACGAGCACATCCAGCCGATGCAGAAAATCCGCGCGGAACAAGAGCGGAACCGGACGTACCGCGCCGTGTACCACGTGGCGGAGAAAAAAATGGTGCAGCTCGGCGACGAGACGATGCGCGAGGTCACGCCGAGCGAAGACGGATTGTGGGCGATTGGGGCGGACGATCGCGCGTACGGCCCGGTGATGGATTACGACGCGGACTATAGCGATTACTACCTGGTGGATACGCGGAGCGGCGAGCGGCGGCTGATTTTGAAGAAGCAACTCGAGGACTTCGGGCAAGGCGGTGCGGCGCTGCATTGGGCGCCGGATGGAAAGCACATTTTGTATTTTGCGGATAAGGACTGGATGACGATTTCCGTGCCGGACGGAACGATCACGAATCTAACGCATGGCCGCGGCGTGAATTTCTGGCGCGAGGATGTGGACTACCCGGCGGCGGCGCCTCCATATGGATCGGCGGGGTGGACGAGAGATGGGAAGTACGTGCTGCTCTACGACAAGTTCGATATTTGGCGGATGACGCCGGACGGCAGCGAGGCGGTGAACTTGACGCGTGGCGTTGGGCGCAGATCGCACATTGCATTCCGGTATGTTTATTTTGGCGGGGATTCAAAAAGCTGGGAGGCGAAATGGATCGACACGGCGAAGCCGCTGCTCCTGAGCGCGACGGACACGGAGACGTTCGACAGCGGCTCTTATCGCATGCGCGCCGACGGCGCCGCGGATGCGAACGATGCTCCGCAAAGATTGATTTTTGACGCGAAGGCGTTCACGCCACCGATCAAAGCGAAAAATGCAGATGTGGCGGTGACGACGGAGTCGACGTTCGAAGAGTTTCCGGATTTGCAGGTTACGGATTCGAATTTTGCTTCGCTGAAGAAAGTGACGGACGCAAATCCGCAGCAGGCGCAGATGCTGTGGGGTACAGCGGAACTGATTCACTATCTCAACGCGGACGGCGTGGCGTTGAAAGGAATTCTCTACAAGCCGGCGAATTT
This sequence comes from Candidatus Acidiferrales bacterium, assembly GCA_049281095.1. Classification (GTDB taxonomy): domain Bacteria; phylum Acidobacteriota; class Terriglobia; order Acidiferrales; family UBA7541; genus DAHUXN01. The sequence continues at coordinate 75,844 of JBAPRL010000056.1, read as the reverse complement.
CGATCCACAGAAGAAGTATCCGATGATCATTTATATTTACGAGAAGCTTTCGGATAACCTGCACGAATACTATGCGCCGCAGCCGCGACACACGATCATTCCCAGCTATTACGCGAGCAATGGCTACCTGATTCTGGAACCGGACATCGTCTACACGATCGGCGAGCCGGGGCAAAGCGCGCTGAAGTGCGTGCTGCCGGCGATTGATTCGGTGGTGGCGCAGGGCTTTGTGGACGAAAAGGCCATCGGGATCGAGGGCCACAGTTGGGGCGGGTACCAGATCTCGTACATGATTACGCAAACGAATCGATTTCGCGCAGCGGAGGCGGGCGCCCCGGTGGTGGACATGTTCAGCTCGTATGACGGAATCCGCTGGGGCAGCGGAATGCCGCGGCAGTTTCAGTATGAACATACGCAGAGCCGCATCGGCGGTTCGCCGTGGGAGACGCCGCTGAAGTACATGGAGAACTCGCCGATTTTCATGGCGGATCGCGTGACGACGCCGCTGCTGATTTTGCAGAATGACGCGGACACGGCGGTGCCGTGGTATCAAGGAATCGAATACTATCTGGCGCTGCGGCGGCTGGGCAAAGAGGTTTACATGTTCTCGTACAACGGCGAGCCTCATGGAATCGTGCGGCGAGCGGACGCGATGGACTTCACGGTGCGCATGCAGGAGTATTTCGATCACTTCCTGAAAGGCGCGCCGGCGCCGGATTGGATGGTGCACGGAATTCCGTTCATCGACAAAGACGCGGAAAAGGCGAGGTTTAAGGAAAAGACCGGGGTGTATTAGGACGCAGAGACGGTCGTCGATTTGAGGTAGTGGGTCAGTTTGAATTTTGAGTCTTTGTGTCACGATCAAGAAAATTCAAACTGACCCACTACCCGATTTGACAAGGATTTGACAAGTTTTTCGCATGCTCCTATGCTGTTGATAGATACGCATGCCATGTTTGCCGCGTTTTATTAGCGCTTCCGCATAGGCCCCTGGAGGGTCGCCGCCGTAGTTTTTTTCAATCGCCCTTTACCGTTTTGTCATTCTCATTTACAGGCCCGGGTCGCCGGGCTTTAAGGTTTTGCGAGGTTTTACGGGAGCTTGCGATGAGCAACGCGAATATGTTTCAAAAACTGGATCAGATCGAAGCTCGCTACGAGGAGCTGACGACGGAGCTTTCCTCGCAGGAAGTGCACGCCGACTCGGGACGCTACCAGAAGGTGGCGAAGATGCACGCGGACCTGTCACAAATGGTTTCGAAGTACCGCGAATGGAAGGAAATCGAGAAGGGGCTCGCGGATGCGAAACAGATGATCGCCGAAGCGGAAGACGCGGAAATGAAGCAGATGGCCCATGACGAGGAGCACGCGCTGGAAGCGCGGCGCGAGACGGTGGAGCGCGAACTGAAAGTGCTGCTGCTGCCGACGGACCCCAACGACGAAAAGAACGTGATCGTGGAGATTCGCGCGGGCACGGGCGGCGATGAGGCTTCGCTGTTTGCGGGCGAGCTGTTCCGGATGTACTCGCGCTACGCGGAATCGCAGGGCTGGAAAGTGGAGGTGCTGGAAAGCTCGGCATCGTCGATCGGCGGGGTGAAGGAAATCATTGCCGCGATTCAGGGGCAAAAAGTGTATTCGAAACTGAAGTACGAAAGCGGCGTGCATCGCGTGCAGCGCGTGCCGGCGACGGAACAGCAAGGGCGGATACACACTTCCGCGGCGACGGTGGCCGTGCTGCCGGAAGCGGATGACATCGACATCAAAATCGAGGCGAAGGATTTGCGCGTCGACACGTTCTGTTCGTCGGGGCCGGGCGGCCAATCGGTGAATACGACGTATTCGGCGGTGCGCATCACGCATATACCTACCGGGCTGGTCGTATCGCAGCAGGATGAAAAATCACAGATCAAGAATCGCGCCAAGGCCATGCGCGTGCTGCGAACGCGGCTTTACGAGATGGAACAGGAAAAACAGCATCAGCAGATCGCCGCGGAGCGCCGCGGGCAAATCAAGACGGGCGACCGCTCGGAGAAAATCCGCACCTACAATTTCCCGCAGAATCGCGTGAGCGACCATCGCATTGGGTTGACGCTGCATCAACTGACGGAAGTGATGGACGGAAAGCTGGGGCCGCTGGTCGATGGGCTGGTGACTTATTATGAGGCGGAAAGGCTGAAGAAAGAATTGAGCGACAACGGCGATGGCGGCGGAAAGGCGTGATGAGCGCGCCGGTGAAAATTGACGCAGAGATGACGGTGCGCAGCGCGCTGCGCGACGCGATGGGGCGTCTTCAGGACATACGCGTGCCGTCGTATGCACTTGCGGCGGAGTTGCTGCTGATGCACGCGCTTGGATGCGATCGCGTGTGGATTTATTCGCATCCGGAAGCATCGCTCGACGGCAAGGCGTCGCGGAAATTTTTCGAGCTCGTTGCGCAGCGCGCGAGCGGAGTGCCGACGCAATATTTGACCGGCAAGCAGGAATTCTGGGGGCTGGAGTTCGAAGTGACGCCTGCAGTGCTGATTCCGCGGCCGGAAACCGAGCACGTGGTGGAAGCGGCGATCGAAAGGCTCGGAGAGCAGCGACGGCAGGAGAATTTACGTATCGCTGATGTCGGGACCGGCTCTGGATGCATCGCGGTGGCGCTGGCGCACGAATTGCGCGGCGCGGAAATTGTGGCCACGGACATTTCCGGCGCAGCCCTTAAAATTGCACGGCGCAATGCGGAGCGACATGGCGTTGCCGGGCGAATACGATTTGTCGAATGCAATCTGCTTGATGCGGCTGCGGCAGAAGGACAGCGGTTCGATCTGATTGTCAGCAATCCTCCGTACGTGGCACGGGCTGAGGAGTCGCAATTGCCACGCGAAGTGCGCGAGCATGAGCCGCGTGAAGCGCTTTTTGGCGGTGCGACGGGAACAGAGATTTATGCGCGGCTGATCGCGGAGGCTGCGCAACAATTGCGCTCCGGTGGATTGCTGGTGGTCGAAGTTGGATATGGCGCACTCGAAGCGATCCGGCCGATTTTTGATAATGCCTCGTGGAAAGAGATTCGCGTCACGAACGATCTCGCCGGGATCCCGCGCGTCATTTCCGCCGAACGCGCCTGAGCTAGCCGCCTCGACGCTTGCTTTTCCGGCGGCACTCCGCGCGTGAATTACGTGTATTATTTCCTGCAAGGCCACACGTCATGCCCAAGCTTGCGCAATACCGCGCGAAACGCGAACAGCCGCTGAAAGGCTCTCCGGGGACGCCACCGGCTGAACGAGAAAACATTTCCATACTGCACGTGGATATGGACGCGTTCTTCGTTTCAGTGGAATTGCTGGAACGGCCGGAGCTTCGCGGGCTGCCGGTGGTGGTGGGCGGAAAGGCGAACGAGCGCGGCGTGGTGACGTCGGCGAGCTATGAAGCGCGCCGATTCGGGGTTCATTCGGCAATGCCGCTGCGAACCGCCGGGCAGCTTTGTCCGCAGGCGGTGTTTCTCGACAATCGCCACGAACTCTACGCGGAGTGGAGCGACCGAGTGGCCGCGATTCTCGCGAAATATTCGCCCGTGGTGGAAATGGCGTCGATCGACGAGGCTTATATCGACCTGACCGGGACGGAGCGCATGCTGGGACCATCGCTCGCGGCGGCGCATCGTTTGCTTGCGGATATCGCGAAGTCGACGGGGTTGCCGTGCTCGGGAGGACTGGCGGCGACGCGGCTGGTGGCGAAAGTGGCGAGCGAGCAGGCCAAGCCACGCGGACTGGTGTGGGTTCCGCGCGGCGCGGAAGCGGCCTTCCTGGCGCCACTCAGCGTGCGAAAAATTCCGGGAATAGGCAAAGTGACCGAAGAGGCGCTAGCCGCAGCGCAGATTCGCAATGTGCAAGAGCTGGCCGCAGTTCCGCTGGAACGGCTGGAACAAATGTTCGGGCGCTGGGGCACGGCGCTTTACAGGAAGGCGCGCGGCGACGATACCTACGAATTTTTCATCGATGCAGAGCCGAAGTCGATCTCGCACAACTGCACGTTTCGCGAAGACACGGCGGATCGTGAGGCCATCGAAAGCACGCAGAGCCTGCTCGCTCAAAGGGCGGGCAAGCGGCTACGCGACGCGGGACTTTTTTGCCGCACGGTGACGCTGACTTTGCGCTTCGCCAATTTTCACACCATCACGCGCAGCCGCACTCTGGCCGCCCCCGCCGATTTGGATAGCACAATTCTTGGCACAGCGCGCGAACTGCTGCGCGGCGCGTGGAACGGCTCGGCCAAACTGCGGCTGGTCGGCGTGGCGCTGTCTTCGTTCCTGGCTGCGTCCGCGGCCACAGGGCAACTTGAACTGCTGGACTCAGGGAATCGCGAAAAGCTCGAACGCCTGGCTCAAGCGGCCGACCGCGTGCGCGACCGGTTTGGTTTCTCAAAACTGCAGCTTGGCGGCTCGCTGCGTTCACCGCGCGACCACTGATTGCCTCTCGTCTAAGCAGGGCGCGTTTTTCTTCCGTGCCGTATAATCCCCGCATGGCTTCCGCAGGAACGAACTATTCACCTCCGCCGCCAGGCAATGCGCCGGGCAGAGGCCGAAAACAAGGCCGACTCCGCGAGTATTGGGCGCGCGTAACGGAAGGACTGGCCGTCGATCAACTGTGGGGCCAAATGAAGGCGGACGCGCGGTCGACGTATTCGTTCTACGCGCGCGACGTCGACTGGCAGGCCATGGATACGGGCAGGAACTGGAAGCGCCCGTTCCGTATCGCGTGGGCGCTTTTCCAGGCGATGCTGATGAAGCTGACGCCCGCGCGCCGCGTGCTGCTGCTGATCGCTTGCGTTCTGCTGATCATTCAGCCGAATTTTCACTTTGGGAATGAGCAGCAGTATTCGTTTGAATGGGGCGGCGCCGGCTCCGCAATTCTTTTTCTTCTGCTGGCGCTGGAACTCGCGGATCGCGTGACGATGAAGCGCGACCTGGAAATCGCACGCGAGATTCAGCATTGGCTGGTGCCGGAATATCCTCCGGTTGTGCCGGGCGTTGACCTGGCGTTTGCCACGCGCCCACAGAATACAGTTGCGGGCGATTACTACGACGCGTTCCTGCGCGCGGGACCTGAAGGCCATGCCGGGCAATCCTTGCTGATGGTTGTGGCCGACGTAGCCGGGAAGAGCGTGCCTGCGGCGCTGCTGATGGCGACGTTCCAGGCGAGCATCCATGCTCTGGCGGCGCGCCCCGGCAATCTGGACGAGCTGGCGCGCGACCTCAATCGCTACGCTTGCGACCACAGCCTCGCGGGCATGCGCTTTACCACAGCATTCATCGCGGAATACGACGCTTCTTCGCGGCGCATTGGCTACATCAATGCCGGGCACAATCCACCATTCTTGCGGCGGGCCTCGGGAGCCATGTTGCGCCTTTCGGAGGGCACAGTTCCTTTCGGGATCGATGCGGCGGCGGACTATCGCTCGGAGCCAGTCGCCATCGAGCCGGGCGATCTGCTGGTGATTTTCACTGACGGACTGCCGGAAGCCGTCAACACCTCCGGCGAAGAATACGGCGAGGTGCGACTGCAGAATCGCGTCGAGCACTTCAGGAATGAATCGGCCGCGGTGGTGCTTGCCGCGATGATGGCGGACGTCGACGCGTATGTGGGGCCTGCGCGGCAGCACGATGACATCACGTGCATGGCGGTGCGCTTTCTCTGAAGGCGCCGCGCTGCCAGCGCTGCGTAGGCGCAGCTCGATTTGCTCGTGGCGCGTTCGAGCGTCATAATTCCCTTTATGAATGCACGTGAACACGCGGAGCGGATTTGCGCGCGGCTGCGCGATGCGGGCTATCAGGCGCTGTTCAATGGCGGCTCCGTGCGCGACATCATCCTGGGCCGCGAGCCTTCCGATTACGACGTTTGCACGGATGCGACGCCGGAGCGCGTTCAGCAGATTTTTCCGGAGAGCATTCCGGTAGGCGCGCAATTCGGCGTGGTGATCGTCGTCGAAGATGGCGTCCAAGTGGAAGTGGCAACATTCCGCTCGGACATCGGCTCCTCCGACGGGCGTCATCCTGTTCGCGTGGAATTCTCGTCGTCTCCTGAAGAGGATGTGCGCCGGCGGGACTTCACCATCAACGGCCTGTTGATGGACCCGCGCGACGGCAAGATTTTGGATTTTGTTGGCGGGCAGGCGGACATAAAGGCGTACATGGTTCGCGCGATCGGCGAGCCGGAGCTGCGGTTCGAAGAAGACAAGCTACGGATGCTGCGCGCGGTGCGGTTCGCGGCGCGCTTCGGCTATTCGATTGAACCGCGGACTTTCGCCGCTATTCGAAAGCTCGCTTCACAAATCCAGCAGGTCTCGCAGGAGCGCGTTCGCGATGAGCTGAGCAAAATGCTGACCGAAGGAGCAGCCAGACGCGCTTTTGAACTGCTCGATGAAACCGGGCTTTTGCGCGAGGTGCTGCCGGAGATCGCGCGAATGAAAGGCGTGGAGCAGCCGGCGCAGTTCCATCCGGAGGGCGATGTGTGGACGCACACTTTGCTCATGCTAGAAAAACTCCCGGCGGGCGCGGCGCGGACGCTCGCGTGGGGCGTTCTTCTCCACGATGTCGGCAAACCGCCGACGTTCAAGGCGCCATCCGGCCCAGGCGATCGGATACGGTTTGACGAGCACGTGGAAGTTGGCGTGCGGATCGCCGAGGAGATTTGCCGGCGCTTGCACTTTTCCAGCGAAGAAACGGAGCAAATCGCGTTGCTGGTGGCGAATCACATGCGGTTTAAGGATGTGCCGAACATGCGCGACTCGACTCGCAAGCGCTTCGCGCGGCTTCCGCATTTCGAACAGCATCTTGAATTGCATCGGCTCGATTGCCTTTCGAGCCACGGGAGCCTTTCGAGCTATGAGTTCGTCCAGCGCTTCCTCGCAGAGACTCCGCCTGAAGCAGTCCGTCCGGCGCGGCTTCTGACTGGTGACGACCTCAAAAGCATGGGCTTTCAGCCAGGGCCGCTGTTCAAGGAGATTCTCTCGACCGTGGAGGACGGCCAACTCGAGGGCAAAATCACATCCCGTGAAGAAGCGCTGGATTTCGTTCGCTCGCAATTCTCCGGAAAATCCGTCTAAAGGCATTGAGAAGAAGGTAGGAGCACAGGGAACCAAGGAGTTTTCTGTCCGCAAATGCTAGTGTAAGTTATATATAATATTGCAGTTAAAAACGAATTGCAATATTGAGCGTCATATGCTAAGGTCTTATAACATTCGTAATGTAATGCCGTGTAACCCAATTGGGCTTGGTTGCATCTACTTGATTGAGGGTATCTAGCCCCCGTGGGTTTGTTCCACCGGGTGGAGAGGGGAATACAAAATGCCGAAGTCTTCATACAAACTGCCGCCGGAACTGCCCATTCTGCCGCTGCGCGACACGGTGCTGTTCCCGGGCGCAGTGATTCCGCTGACCGTAGGCCGCGATAGCTCGCTGGCGCTGCTGGATTCGCTCCAGGAAGAAGAGAAGATTTTGGGGGTGGTGGCACAGCTGGACCCACGCATCGAGGATCCGGTCGGCACAGACCTGCACGCGGTAGGCACAGTCGGCAAAGTGCATAAGATGGTGCGCACGCCCAATAGCAACGTTGTGGTGTTCCTCGAAGGACTGCGCCGGATGCGCGTGGAAGAAGTCATCGGGCTGAAGCCGTTTCTGCGCGCCCGCGTGGAAGAGTTGCCAGACGTTGACGACGAACTCGAGCCAGAACTGACAGCTCTCTATCGAAATACGCAGGAACTCTTCCGCGAGGTTGTTTCGCGTTCGCCGCAGCTCTCCGACGATTTGCAGGGTGCGGCCAACAATATGGAATCACCGAGCCAGCTTGCGGACTTCGTTGCCGGCACGTTGCCTTCGCTCAATACGCTGCTGCGACAAGAGCTGCTGGAGACGCCCAGCGTCCGGAAGCGTTTGGAGATTCTGATTCGCGAGCTCACCAAGGAAAAAGAGGTGCTGGAGCTCCGCGCCAAGATTCACGAGCAGGTGCAGGAGCAGGTGAACCAGTCGCAGCGCGAGTTTCTGCTCCGCGAGCAAATGAAGGCCATTCAGAAGGAACTGGGCGACGGAGACGACACCCAAGCGGAAGTGGCGGAACTGCGCGAAAAAGTTGAGTCGTCGGGGATGTCCGCCGAGGCCAAGAAGGAATGTGACCGGGAACTGAAGCGGCTGGCGCGCATGACGCCGGCTTCGGCTGAATATATGGTTTCCAGGACCTATCTGGAATGGATGACCTCGCTGCCGTGGGCGAAATCGTCGGGTATCGAAGATATCGACATTCCCAAGGCGCAAGGCATCCTGGATGAGGACCACTACGACCTGGAAAAAGTGAAACAGCGGATTTTGGACTACCTGGCAGTGAAGAAACTGCAACCTTCGATGAAGGGTCCGATTCTGTGCTTCCTTGGGCCTCCAGGAGTGGGAAAAACTTCGCTGGGTAAATCGATCGCGCGCGCCCTGGGACGCAAATTCGTCCGCATTTCCCTGGGCGGCATGCATGACGAGGCAGAAATTCGCGGCCACCGGCGCACGTATATCGGGGCGCTGCCCGGGCAAGTGATGCAAGGCATTCGCCGGGCGGAGACGAACGATCCCGTTTGCATGCTCGACGAGGTGGACAAACTGGGCCGCGATTTTCGCGGCGATCCTTCGGCGGCGTTGATGGAAGTGCTCGATCCGGAGCAAAACGCAACATTCCGCGACCACTACCTCGACGTGCCGTTCGATCTGTCGAAGGTTCTGTTCATCGCCACAGCGAACTGGATGGATCCGATTCCGGAGCCGTTGCGCGACCGCATGGAAATTCTCGAGCTCCCCGGCTATACCGAGGAGGAGAAGATCCACATCGCGAAACGCTTTCTGATTCCGCGCCAATGCTCGGAAAACGGCCTCAAAGCCGACGAGCAGATCGAATTCACCGACGAAGGCTTGCGCGAAATCATTCACGGCTACACGCGTGAAGCTGGTGTGCGCAGCCTGGAGCGCGAAATTGCCACACTGATTCGCAAACAGGCGCGGCGTATCGCCGACGGCAAAACGGACAAGCTGGTGGTGACTCCTGAGGTGGTCCGCGAAACACTCGGCGTACCCAAAGTGCACGCAGAGCGCGAAGTGGAAGAGCGCGTGGCGCGGCCCGGCGTTTCGGTGGGCTTGGTATGGACGCCTGCCGGCGGGGACATCGTATTCATCGAAGCGAGCAGCATGCGCGGCGGGAAGCAGTTCACGATGACCGGGCACCTGGGCGAAGTGATGCAGGAATCGATGCGAGCGGCGTTGTCGTGGGTGCGCTCCAATGCGGGGAATTACGGCATCGACCCTGATTTCTTCCGCAAGGTGGACTTGCACATTCACGTGCCGTCCGGGGCAATTCCCAAAGACGGGCCTTCGGCGGGAGTGGCGATGGTCACGGCGTTGGTGAGCCTGCTGAGCGGCCACGCGATGCGTCCGCGAGTGGCGATGACCGGTGAAATTTCTCTTAGCGGCGTGGTGCTGCCGGTGGGAGGAATCAAGGAAAAAGTGCTGGGCGCAAAACGGGCGGGGATCCGCGAAGTGATCCTTCCGGCGGAGAATGAGCCGAACGTGAAGGAGGATTTGCCGGAGACTCTGCTCGGCGACCTGAAAGTGCACTTTGTCCACAACGTGGATGAAGCGCTGCGCATCGCGCTGGGCGACATCGAGGCTTGGCACAAACCGTTGGGACGCCCTGCTCGCGAAGAACGGCCGCCCGCGAGTCCGATTCACTGAGGAACCGACACGAGGATGTATCATGAGAGGCCCGGCGTAGTTCTGCCGGGCTTTTCATTTTGAATGGTCTGGAGCCAGCTTGTCGCCCAAGAAAAAAAAGGGACGCGTACGGAAACCCAAGCGCAGCGCGCCCAGGCTTTCCGCTCGGCGCAAACATCCGAAGAGTAAATCGCGCCGCAAACAAGTCCTCGTCAGGAAACCGAAGGGTCACAGCGGCGCACGGCGCCGGCACGCTCGTGCGGCGCTGATGGCGCCGCGGCAAGTGGCGGTGCGCGCGCAAGAAACCGCTTTCCAGCTTCTGGTGGCGGTGGATCGCGGCGGCATGATTCACCGGTTTCTTCGATGGTACGCCAGTGAGCGAAAACGCCCGGGGCGCATCGCGAATCCCGGGCGCTACCGCGAGCTTGTCGAGGCCATCCGCCGGGAGGCGTTTCTGGTCCTCGCGCTGCAAGTTGAAGCGGAAGCGCCGCAACGGCTTGGCGCTCGCTCGCCGGAAAAGATGAGCCCCGAGCAATCCGAGCTGGTGAATTTATTTCGCGAGGAATTCTACGTGGCACTTGGCCGCAGCTTGGATTTTTCAGGCGACGAGTTCAACGATTTCTGCCGCGACCTCGACCTCTATCGAAGGCTGCTCGGCCGCGCCAGCGGTTCACAGCCGCGCGCGAATGCATTTTCGGCCCCGGCGGGACCGTTCGTCGATCGATGCGGCTTTCTCTTGGATTCGCCGATGCTCGACCAGGGCCGGCGGGCCGCCGCGAAGTTCGAGTCCGAGTTGCACACTGCCGCCTCGTCCGTCATCAGAAAAGTCTTCTCCCGCCGCACCTACTTCTGACGCAATCCCTGAGGTTTTCTCCGCACTACGGGTTGGGTTTGTGACTTTCCGTTGCCTGGTGCTCGCGCGCGAGCTCGAGGACATCAGGACCGGTTTCCGACGAGTTGAGCAGCCAGCGGCAGAAGTAGTTGGCGCGCATCCAGAAAACATACTCGGCTTCGGGCATGTAGCTATGGCGAAGGCCGGGAAACACGAACATGTCGAAGCGCTTGTCGGCTTTGATGAGAGCGTTGGCGAGGCGCATGGTGTTGGCCATGTGAACGTTGTTGTCCATGTCGCCGGTGGTGAGCATCAAGTGGCCTTTGAGATTCTTGGCCAGCTCGGAATTTTTGTCGATGTCGTAGAGGAATTTCACGGTGCCATCCTTCTCGTCGACTTCCTTGATGCCGTGATATTTCTCGCTCCAATATTTGTTGTAGACATTGTTGTCATGGTTGCCGGATTCCGACCAGCCCACTTTGAAGAAATCCGGATACTGAAGCAGCGCCGCAGCGGTCATGAATCCGCCGCCGGAATGGCCCCAGATGCCGACGCGGTCGATATCGATATAGGGATGAATCGCAGCGAGTTCCTCGGCGGCGGCTTTTTTGTCGGCCAGGCCGTAGTCGCGAAGATTGCCGTAACCGTACGCGTCGTACCATTTATTCCGCTGCGGGCTGCCGCCGCGATTGCCGACCTGGATGACGATGAAACCAAGCTGGGCCAGAGCCTCGTTCTGATCTTTTGGCGTGAAGGACTTGTCAACGCTTTCCGTCTGCGGGCCGGGGTAAACGTATTCAATGATCGGATATTTGCGCGCAGGGTCGAAGTCGAACGGCTTGTACATGACACCGTAGAGGTCGGTGACGCCGTCGGCGGCCTTGACGTGAAACGTTTCCGGATACTTGAATCCGGCAGCCAGCAGGCGCGTGACATCGGTGGTCTCAAGATTGGCGAGTAACGCGCCCTGATCGTCGTAGAGGGCCGATTTCGCGGGCGTGTCGACACGCGAAAAATTGTCGATGAAATACTTGCCGGAATCCGAAGCGCTGACGGTGTCGTCGAAATTGCCGGGAGTCAGAAGCTTCAAACCGGAGCCGTCGAGATTCACGCGATAGAGATGCGTGTAGTAAGGATCTTCGCCGGCTTCGCGGCCATTGGCGGTGAAATACATGACGCGAGCCTTGTCGTCGACGGCGAGAATCGGGCCGGTCATATATTCGCCGGAAGTGATTTGATTTTTTAGGTGCCCGGCGGAATCGTAAAGATAATAGTGGCCCCAACCGTCGCGCTCGGACCACCAAATCAGTTCCTGGCCGTTGCCGATCTGGCGAAGAGGCTGATCGTCGAGATAAACATTGGAGCGTTCTTCAATCAGCGCCTTGGAGGTGCCGCTGGTTGTGTCGGCGACGCAGACGTCGATGCGGTGCAGGTCGCGGCTCGAGCGGGTGAAATAGAGCTTGTCGGAGGTATCCGAGAGCCATGGGCCGAGCATGAATGGGCCGAATCCGCCGAGGTTCTGCCGCTCACCTTGCAATTGTTGCAGCTCATGTTCGCGGGCGCGGGCGAGAATGCGGTCGGTGGCGATGGTGAGCGTCTGGTCTTTGAACGCGGCGGTTTGAATCAAAACGTGCTGCTTGCTGGCGACGTCGAATACCTGAAGTTCTTCCTGCGGGACGTTGACGTCGCCGGCCAGGGCATAGCTATAGGTTTCGAGGGTAGGGCGTGGATTGGCAAGGGTGTGAATGACCCACAAGTCGGCGACTTTGCGCTCATCGGAGCGAATCAAGGCGAATTTTTTCGAATCCTTCGACCAAGCAATAGGAATGGAAGGGGTGCGCGGGCCGGCTTGATTGGTGTCGCCCTTCTGAGATTTCTTGAGCTGTTCGATTTCTTCGTCAACCAGAACACGGGCATAGCTGTACTTGTCGACGCCGTCGGTGGTGAGCTGAGCCTCAACGACGGATTTGTCGCCGGGAGTCTTGGCCGCTTTGGCGTAATTCGCGGCGTCCATCATGTAAAGGTTGTAGCCACGGGCGAAGACGATTGTTTTTTCGTCGGGGGAAATGGAGGCCCACATCGGCTTCACGGGAGGGGCTTCAAAGCCATCGAGGCGCGTCAATTTCTCCGTGGCCAGATCGTATTCGAAATAGATTTTTCGCGTTTCGGGTTTCGCTTCGGCGCCCTGATTCTGTTCGTTTTCTTGCTGATGCTGGCCCATTCGCTGGGCTTGTTGGTGCTCGGTATCTTCCTGAATTGTTTCCTCGGTGTCTTGCTGTTTCTTTGTTTCGTTGGGGATCACGGCATCTTTCGAAACTTCGATTTCAAATTGCAGCGCGGTGTCTTTGTTGACGAGCTTCAAATTCTTGATGGGCAGGTGTTGCGCGTCGTAGGGGAAATTCGTCAGCGTGGAAAGCTGGGCAGCGAGCTTGGCGTTATCAAAGAGCGGAGTTCTCGACTTGCGAAGCGGGTCAACGACCCAATAGTGGACGCCGTCAGGAGTTTCGTAGCTGTACCAGAAACGGTCGGAGAGCTCGAACCAGTGCGGCGTAACGTCCGTGTCGAAGACCAGTTTGCTGACCTGCGAGGGGACAAAGCGGGCCGCGAGGGTATAGTTTGGCTCGAGAGACGCGGCCGTGGCATTTGCCGGCTGCGTCTGCTGTTGCGGTGACGCGTGCGCGAGAACGTTGCCGACAAGAACGGCGGAAAGAAAGACCGCAAGGCAAAAACTGATCCAGAAACCATGGTGAATCCGAGAGAATTCCCGCGCCGAACGCTTCATGAGTGTTTCTCCATCCGCCAGCGCTGTTGGAGAGCCTGGCGGCCTGCATATACAGAGCGGCGAATGATAAAGCTAAAAGCGGAAAAATGACAGTGACAGTGTTGGAGAGCTACGTCGTGCCTGGGCGCAGAAACGGGGTCGATAGTTTTTGTCCGGCAGGAAACAACGCCGCAGAACCGATCTTCAACGCCCGTTGCCAGCGCGGAAAAGGACGAGAGATCGTTCGACGAGGGTAAGGGATTCGCCCGCACGAACGGATTTGCCGGGCTTCTCGAAGGCAGCGTTGCGGGTATCGAACACGAATTCCCAATTGCGATCGGATTCGAGCTCCGGAATCGAAAAATCTACCGGCTCATAGTGGCAATTCAGCAAGAGAAGGAAGTCGTCGTCGATTACCGGCTGCGCGTTCAGATTGACGTCGCCGAGGGTACGTCCATTAAGGAACACGCCCAGGCATCGCTGCCACCCCTGCTCCCATGCCTCATCGGTCATTAGCTTGCCGTCCGGGCGGAGCCACAGCACATCGGCATCTTCTGCGTGGCGAATGCTGCGGTCCTGGAAGAATTTGCGGCGGTGAAAATTGGGGTGAGCGAGCCTGAATTTGATCAGGTCGGAGGTGAATTGCAAGATAGCTTCTTTGCGCTCATCGAGGTTCCAATCAAACCAGGTGGTCTCGTTGTCCTGGCAGTAGGCGTTATTGTTGCCGTTTTGCGTACGGCTGATTTCCACTCCGCCAGACAGCATGGGTACTCCCTGTGAAAGGAAAAGGGTGGCTAGGAAATTTCGCTTCTGCCGCTCGCGCATTTCGTTGATTTTGGGGTCGTCGGTGGGACCTTCCACACCCATGTTCCAGGAATAGTTTTCGTTGGAGCCGTCGCGATTTTCCTCGCCATTGGCCTCGTTGTGCTTCTCGTTGTAGCTGACGAGGTCACTCAGAGTGAATCCGTCGTGAGCCGTGACGAAGTTGATGCTAGCGGAAGGGCGCCTGCCGCCACGCTCGTAAAGGTCGCTTGATCCCATCAGGCGGTAGGCCAAATCGGAGAGCTGCCCGGCATCACCCTTCCAGTAACGGCGAACCGTGTCGCGATATTTTCCGTTCCACTCCGCCCACACCACAGGAAATTTCCCAACCTGGTATCCGCCTTCGCCTACGTCCCAGGGCTCGGCGATGAGTTTCAACTGAGAAAGAACGGGATCCTGATAGATCACATCGAAGAAAGCGGACAAGCGGTCGACATCGTGCAATTCTCGCGCCAGCGCTGCGGCGAGATCGAAGCGAAAACCGTCAACGTGCATTTCGATGGCCCAGTAGCGCAGGCTGTCCATGATCAAGCGAAGCACTTGGGGATGGCGGACGTTCAGCGTGTTGCCGGTGCCGGTGTAGTCCATATAGGAACGGGGATTGTCGGGAGTGACGCGGTAGTAGGTCAAATTGTCCACGCCGCGAAAACTCAGCATGGGTCCCATGTGGTTGCCTTCCGAAGTGTGGTTGTAAACAACATCCAAAATCACTTCGAGATCCTGGCGATGCAGGGCCCTGACCATGGACTTGAATTCGGCGACCTGGCTGCCCGCATCACCGGAGGAAGAATATCGCGCAGCGGGAGAGAAAAAATTCGTGGTGTTATATCCCCAGTAGTTCTTCAGGCCGCGGTCAACGAGATGTTTGTCGTCGAGAAAATCGTGAATGGGCATCAGCTCGACAGCAGTGACCCCCAGTGATTTGAGGTACTCGATGCTCGATTCAGAAGCAAGACCGGCATAGGTGCCGCGGAGTTCAGGGGGCACGTCGGGCTTTTGAAAGCTGAATCCTTTCACGTGAAGCTCGTAAATGACGGAGTCGCTGAGGGGAATCTTCAGGGGGCGGTCGCCCTCCCAGTCAAAATGCGGGTTCCCGACGATGCACTTCGGCATACCCCAGGCGCTATCGCGCTTATCGGCCTTGGCGTCCTCTTCCGGATCGCCGATCTCATAAGGAAAAATCGGCGCCTTCCAGTTCACCTCGCCGCAGATGGCGGTGGCATACGGATCGATAAGCAGTTTGGCGGGATTGAAGCGCAGGCCTTTGTCCGGTTCGTAAGGGCCGTAGACACGATAGCCGTAAAGCTGGCCAGCTTGCACGCCCGGGAGATAACCGTGCCATACGAAAGAAGTTTGTTCGGGAAGCTTGATGATTTCGGGATTTTTGTCGTCGCGAGATGAAAATAGGCACAGCTCAACGGCAACGGCGTGTTCAGAATAGAGAGCAAAGTTCACACCGGAACCGTCCCAGGTCGCTCCCTGGGGGTAAGGTTTTCCTCGAAGAATCGCGCGCGCCATTTCTAGCTGTCCCTCACCAATCAAGCGCACCAGCGGCTTTCCACTGTAGATAAAGGCTGTCTTTTGGAAAGAAAAAGACGAAGCCGCGTACGGGGCGCACTTCGTTCGATGATTCGCAAGGACAGGCAGTTACAGGCGGATATGGGGCGCAAGCCAGGCGGTTAGTGCGCAGGAGCAGCGGGCGCAGGAGCCGGCAAGCGATACGCTTGGAAAAACTTCCAAATGACTTCATCGGCGTTTAGGTCTTTGCTGGTCTTGCCGATGGTTTTTTCATCCAAATACTGCTCGCCGTCGGGCCATGTGTTTCCGCCACCCTCGATGCTCTCCAGAGTAACCATCGCACCCTGGTGACAGCCGTCGTAAGTCTCCACGCGGGTTTCCATGCCTTTCTTGGCACTGGGATGTATCGTCGTGCGCTGCGGCTTTTCGTTGCAGCCATCCAATTGACCCCAATCTTTTGCGCTGTTTACTGCCGAAAGTCTCAAGTACGAACCGGGACGACCGCTCCCGCCGCCGTAAGAGACCACCGGATCCGAAGTCCCATTGATCATCAGCACGGGCACCGGACGAGCAGGAGTGCAGTAAAGATACTTGGGCATTTCCGCTCCGACCGGCGCGACGGCGGTGATGCGGTCGGCCATGGCGCAAGCTACCCGAAAATCCATGAATCCGCCGTCGGAAAGGCCGGTCGCGTATATGCGCGTACTGTCGACGGAGTATTCAGTCGAGAGCTTGTCGAGCATAGCGTTGAAGAAAGCCAAGTCGTCTGCTGGCGGGGCCTGCTGCTGCCGCCCTTGCTGACCTTGACCCTGATTCGGATCCTGGCCTTGACCTTGGCCGCTCCCGCCAGGCCATCCACTTCCTGGATATCCTCCGCCGGGAAACCGCATTCCTCCTCCTCTGCCGCCCATTCCGCGCCGCGCCATTGGCTGGGTGGGCTGCTCAAGGGATACACCCACATTCCAGCGATGCAAGGCATTCGGATAGACAGCGATTATGCCGAAGCGGTCCGCCACTTCGTTGAAGTGCGACAGATGCGCCATGTCTTCGCTGTCCTGATTCAAACTGTGAAGAAGAATCACAACCGGATAGTGCTGCTTGGAGTCGTACCCCAGAGGGCGATGCACCACGAATGTTCGCGTGACATCGCCAACGGCCACTGTTTCCTGCGGATCCTGGGCACGGACGACACGAACGGGCAGCAGTCCGAAGAAACAGGCAGCCGTGAGCGAAAAGAGGAACGCGAAGACGAGGAAAAGTGAAATTCTCGAAGTTGAAGTTATGGTCATCATCTATGCCTTAGATTCTGCTTTCGCCGTCCGGCTGTCTGTCCATCCTAGAACCTGCGTGCTTGTCTACGCCGAAGCCGAGAGAACGGCGACAACTTCCCATGGGTATTCCTTGGGCGATGGCAATTAGTTCCACAATTGCGGGGCCTGCGGGTTGGCTGCTCAGAAGACCTGTGAAAGAAGGCTTATCGTTGCTGGTGAAATAAACGTCAACGTCTCGGAATAAATGGCGCCCATGAGAGGGCTCGACCCCTCTGCGACCTTGCGGCTTAGGTCTTGAATCTGGATTGACCGTTCCTCGCGTCAGGATGCCAAAGCAGGTAGAATGTGGCGCGATTTGCAGGGGCGAGGAGGAACGATGACTCGGATTCGCGGATATGCGCTGGCGATTTGCATGCTTGTGGCGCTGCCGACGGCGGCGCAGGCCCCCAGTCTTAGCGATGTGTATGGGCAGATTCGGGCGGAAGAAACCAACAATTCGAAGATCATGTGGATCATCCATGAAATTGCTGATGTGCACGGACCGCGCCTCACAGGGACGCCAAATTTGAGAGCGGCGGATGATTGGGCGGTGCAAACCATGACTTCCTGGGGACTTTCGAACGTGCACCTGGAACCGTGGACCTTCCAGCCGCCGACGGCGGCGATGCCCGTGCCGGGTTGGGCGAATGTAGAGCTTGTGGCTGACGCGGTTACGCCCTTTCACGGGCCGCTGATGATCGAGCCGCTGGCGTGGACGCCAAGCACGAAGGGCGAGGTGACGGCCGAAGTGGTGACGCTGGATCCGCCAGGATTAACCGCGCCTACGGGCGGGTTTGGTTTCGGCGCAGCCACACCAGCCGCCGCAGCACAACCTTCCGGAACGCCGCCGCCGATGCCCGCGCCGCCCGCAGTGGAGACTCCGAAACAGCCTACACAGGATGAACTGGACGCGTATTTGAATTCGATGAAGGATAAAGTACGCGGCCGCATCGTGCTGGTCGGCAAACACGTCGAGGTTCCGGAGGATTTTACTCCCGCGCCGCTGCGACGTTCAGACAGTGAGTGGGCGGAACTGTTCGATCCGAATAACACGACCTTTCAACGGTTCGGCAATCGCCAAGCGCCACAGTTGGCTCCCGGCCAGTTGACGAGGGCGGAAGTGACCAAGCAGGTGGATCAATTCCTGGTGGACAACGGAGCCCTGGTACGCATTAACGACGCAGGGCGGGCGCACGGCGTCATCGTGGCGCAGCAGAACTATACTTATGATTGGACGCGGGCCGTTCCCACGCTGGTGATGCGCAACGAGGACTATGGGCGCATCACGCGCATTCTGGCCGACGGCACGCCGGTGACGCTGCGAATCAACGTTCAAAACAAGGAATACCCGAAAGGGACGACGGTCTACGACGCGATTGGCGAAATTCCGGGCACGGACAAAAAAGATGAAATCGTCATGCTCGGCGGGCACTATGACTCGTGGCACGACGCGACTGGCGCCACCGACAACGGCATTGGCGCTTCCATGATGCTGGAGGCGATCCGGCTGCTGTCGGCGTTGCACGTGCAGCCGCGGCGCACGATTCGCGTCGCATTGTGGAGCGGCGAAGAAGAAGGATTGCTCGGCTCACTGGCCTACGTGAAGCAGCACTTCGGGAGCTTCGAGGACCAGAAGCCGGAGTACGCGAAACTCGATGCGTACTTCAACATTGATTCCGGGACGGGCAAGCCGCGAGGCGCGATGGTATTTGGACCACCGGACGCCGCGGGAATCGTTCGCGACGCGCTGATGCCGTTCAAGGATTGGGGATTCACGGGCGTGCGAACGACCAACAGCCGCAGGACCGGCGGCACCGACAGCACATCATTCAACAACGCCGGACTGCCGGGAATCGGCTTAATGCAGGACGCGTTCGACTACGGCAGCTTCACGCACCACACGAACCTCGACACTTATGAACGGATTTACGAGGAAGATGTGCGCGAGGGGGCGGTGGAAATTGCGTCGGCGGTATATGCCGTGGCGATGGCCGACGAAATGGTGCCGCGCTTCGCGTCGGCGGATATGCCCAAGCCAGAACCGGAGCCCGGGCCGGGATCGCAAGCTTCGCCTGTGCGCCATATCCCAGCGGCGGGCGGAAGCACAGGAAACAAAAAGTAGGAGTTCCCGTTTGCAAGCCGCCAAATTACGCTGGCAACAGGCGTGAATTGATGCTGGGGTTGGCGCTCACGGTTGGCAAAAACGGATGAGAATCTTGGTTGCAATTTATCTCATCTGCCGTTCCCGGTGGGCGCTTTGGCGACAAAAACGAGCGATGCCAGGAAAACCAAGATCCCCAAGCCGATGAGCGAAGCGGCGACAAAAGCGAAAAGGACGAAAGAGAGCGGGTGAAACCAAAGCAGGCTCGCTATTTCCACGAGCAGCCCCAGAATGATCAAACCGCTTGAAATTCGCAGAAGCCGCTGGATTCCGACTTTCATTGGCCAGGCCTCCAGAATTTGACGTGGCTGAGCGAGTTAATGTTGTGGATAGTGTCGTGGCAGCCGCTCGAGATACAGGACATTTGATTGGTGGTGAGAGAGCTCATCACCGCGGAGTGAATGGCGTTCCCTTCGAAGTTGCGCGCGCCCTGATGACAGTGCAAACACTGATGGTTGTCCCATCCGCCGGGAATGCGAATGGGATTGGGCGGCGTGCTCACATACTGCATATAAATCCGGGTCAGGCCCCGCATTTTGTCCTTCAGTGGACCGTAGATGGAGTAATCCGCATGGCAGGCGTAACACGCCCCGTCCGCCGGGACCCGGTGATTCTGGAAATGCGCGGCGGGAATGTAGCTGGGATCGTCAACGTAAAGACTCCGGCCGTAGGGGACCATGACGTGGCAAGAAGTGCAGAATCGAGTCGTCTCCGAACGCTGGATGTGGGTGTTCATACCTCCCACGAGACAAAGCGCGGGGAGGACGGCTAATCCAATGAAGGCCACGATTTTGCCGGCGGGACCGACGGTGATCGAAGGACGAATCAAGAAGACCAAGGCCAGCAGGATGGTCACCCCAATTTGAACGAGCAGCAACCACATCAATGGCGTCACGAAGCCTCCCCATGCCGCCGCCAGGAATGGAGACAGAACCATTCAGGCGTCAAGAATCGCCAGGATTTTACTTTGTCTTGGCGAGACCCCGAATAAAGCCAACGAGACCCTTGATCTGATCGTCGGTCAACTTGCCTTTGTATGCCGGCATGGTCTTGCCCAGGCCGTTGGTTATGAAGCCAGTCAGCTCCGCGTCCGACTTCTTCTGCACTTCGTCCGAGTGCAAGTCCTTGGCGCCCAATTTCTTGCCCATGACGCAGTTGCCGGTGCCGTCGGGAGCGTGGCAAACGGCGCATTTCGTTTTATAGAGAGCGGCCGAATCATCGGCTCGCGTAGAAATATTCAAGACAAACATAAACGCAACTGCCAAGAGCAAGACCCGGTTGATTCGACACAATAAACAGTTCATCTGACGCCTCCTCGACATGAAAAAAGTCATCGCCAATGCAGTTTTTCGATATTCGCCTAGAACGAATACCGAAAAGAAAAGGTAATGTTGCTGCCGTTAAAATCCTGCAACGGTATCGCCGCCAATCCGAACGGGTTCGTGTCTCCCGTCTCGTTGAACCCGTAATAGTTCCAGCCGATCTTGTAGCTAAAGCCCTTGTACATATCAATGACGATCGAGCCGTACGGCATCTGATAGTTGTAATCGAGCGTGCCCGAAGGCGTGAGCGGATTGAGAAAGATGGTGTTGCCCCGGACGAAGCTGCCGCCGTATCCGAGATTCGCGGTGACGCGCTTGAAGGGCTTCCACATCAGCTCGGCATGCGCGAAGTGATCGTTACTTGAGTAGGTGGAAAGAGCGCCCAGCCCGTCTCCAGGCACAGCTGGCGGAATCGCATTCGGTGGGTTTCCGACAGACGCACCTGGAATAGGGCAAGCAGTCGTAACCACACCGGGAGGCGAAGTGCTTACGGGCAGCGTTCCGGGGGGCGGCGTTGGGTTCGTGGCGGTTATGGAATAGTTGAAGCAGATCGCCGATTGCGTGTAAACGTTCCAATAGTTGTAGCCGAAGCTGACCGCCAAGCGCGGGTTGGGCACAAGCATGGTGCTGAAGCTGAACATGCGATCATGTTCCAAGTTGTCGACGTAATATACGTTGTCGCGATTTTCATGGATTTCGACCGCGCCATCCACCGTGGCCCAGGGCTTCGGCGTGTAGGAAGCGTGCAGTTTATAGCTCTGCACTTGCCGCGGATCGATGCGCGTGAACGCCGCATCATTATAGCCAAAAGAAAAATCTCCATTGAGGAGCAGGCTATCGCGAGGGCGAGCCTTGAAGCCGAGCTCGAGCGAATTTTCGCTGATGTCGAGCGAGTCGACCGTGGCACCAGTGGTGGGCACAGGCGGCGTGTAGATGATCGAACCATCGCCGTTGGGATTGGGAACGCAGTCGGCGGGCAGCGGGAGAGCGCAGCTTCCTCGCGCGGCCAGAAAGTCATTCGCAGCCGAGGCGGTGGCGCCTCCTGGATAATAAATCTCCTCTGTGGTGTAGCTGAGGGAGGACATGACGATGTCGCGATGCGTGTACAAATATCCGATGTACCCGCTGATGCGCTTGGTGAAATCGTATTCGAACTCCAAGTTGTTGGACTTCATATCCTGCTTCAGGAAATTCGCGTTGTAAGCATCCACCAGATCCGCGGCAGACGCGGCGGTGTGGCCCGGGCACGTTGAGCCGCTGAAATTGTTGCCGGCGTTGCAATTGGCGGCCACGAAAAAGCCAACCGGCGCGCCCAAATCCAGACCCGCTCCGGCGATGGTGTTAAACAGAGAACCGAGCTCGCTGTCCCATTGGCCGGGAATGCGCCAGTTGTTATAGTGGAAGAAATCCTCGATGCTGAAGTTGTTGGTCACCGAATACACGCCCGACCAATCGCCATCAACAGAATCACGTTTTGTCTCGGCGGGGCCCGCAGTCGTGTTGCCGGGAGATCCTCCCCCCCGGACGGTCCAGCCGATCATTGTTTCGTTGAAGTTGGGGACGGTATTGTCGGAGCTGCTGTAGCCGAACGAACCGGAGGTCTCAAACTTCGAGAAATAGTTGGATTGGAAGCGTAGCCTCTCGGTAGGCATGAAGTCCCTGGGCTGGCCCACCTGGCTGTAGCTCACAAATCCATTGCAGGCGGTACTGGCTGTGGGCGGCGTGGTTGTGGCGTTCGCGATCGGAGCGGCGCAAGGCAGCGCCTCAGCGGCTGTCTGCGTGCTCCAAACGATGCCCAGATCGACGGGCACGCCATTGGCCTGATAGCCATATTGCTGGGGCGTGGCCGTGGGATTTTCCGTAACTGTGTTGTCCTGCCGGAAGTAGCTGAGAAACTGATCGTAGGAGATGGTAGTACGCGGCAGGACGCGAAAATCGACTCCGGCCCGGT
Source organism: Candidatus Acidiferrales bacterium (assembly GCA_049281095.1). Lineage (GTDB taxonomy): Bacteria > Acidobacteriota > Terriglobia > Acidiferrales > UBA7541 > DAHUXN01. The sequence goes on along the minus strand of JBAPRL010000056.1, from coordinate 53,449 downwards.
AGGCATTCGTCGTATAGCTGTAGTTTTGCGGATAGTCGGGTATCGTTCCGCTGTCGGTGGTGAAGAAACCGGGCCCGTCACCCGTGTCATGCGAATAGCCCAGGCGAAAACGGATCTTGGATTGCGGCAAGAGCGTCAAATCGTAGTCCTGCATCCGCCGCACCAGATCGAGCGCGTGCGGCGAATTCGTCTCGGCGACGGCCGGGTTCGAGCAGAAGCCGGGAAGGCCCGGATTGGCCGAGGTGGGCGGGCTGACGATGCAACCAGCGGTCGCCGATCCCAGCGGGTTCAGCGCCGCCGGGTTAAGCGGGTTGGCGAAGAGATTGTAGTCCCAGAAATTCTCGTCGCGGCGGAACAGCGCACTGAAGTCGTACACTTTGTTCATGTCGATGTGCAGGCGCGAAACATCGTTGGGATCGCCGCCGTAGCCAAAGTTGCTGAAATCGAGGTCGTCAAAGAACATCCCCTCATGGTTCAGGGAGCGCATGTCCAGCTCGTAATCAAATAGGCGGATGCCCGAGCCGAGATTGACGAACGTATCGTAGGTGTCGTAATTCCCGCCGATTTCGTTTAGCCGGTAGCCGAAGTCGATGGTTTGCTGAACGTTGTAACCGCCGGAATTTATACCTTGCGTTTGCTCGGAAGTTTGCGCAGAGGCTTGCTGGGCGCGTGAGCACTGCGGGGGAAATATTGCGGCCAGCACCACCAAGCCTAACGCGATCGCTCTGCCGCTGATGGCATTCGCACCACACGATGTTCGCAAAAAAACCATAGCGTCCCTCATTTGAAGAACGTGGAGCTGAAATTCGAGCCGTGGATGGCCACGTGGCACAACGTGCATGCCTGGAAGAAGCTCGCCTGGTTGTGGAAGGAGGGGGCGCCCGGCGCGCTGCTAAAGCTCGAAGTCGTGTGGCACTGCAGGCAAAGCAAATTCACGTTGCTGAGCTTCAACATGTGAGGGTTGGGCCCGCCGTGTACCATGTGGCAGGATTCGCAGCCATCCACTTTCACCGGCGCATGCTCATACACAAACGGACCCTGCTTGTCGGTGTGGCATTTGAAGCAGACCGCATCCTGCGTCGCCGCCATGCGCACCTGCTTGGGGCCCTCGGTACCGTGCGGATTGTGGCAGTCCGTGCACTGGATTAATCCCTCGTTGACGCGATGGTGGAAGGGCATTTCAAATTCGGCCCTCTTGGCGAGGTGGCACGAATAGCAAAGCTCCGGCTGCGATTTGACCAACAGGAATTCCTTCGTCTGCGCATGATGCGGCGAATGGCAGGACGTACAGCTCACGCCGTTGCGCGCGTGGACGGAATTGAGCGCGTTCATGTGCTGAGCGTCCCCGGCGTGGCAGACCAGGCAGCGCGCGTTGATTTCTTTTGAGGAAGCTTTTTCGAAAAGGAAAAGCTTTGAAGTATCCGTTGGGTCTGCGATGTGGCTCGCCGCTGCGCCGTGGCACGCTTCGCAGCCTTGGTGCGAGGGGCCTTGCTTTACGTCCAGGGTCGTCTTCCAGTGCGGGGAGTCCGCCCAGGATTTATATTCGTCCGCGTGGCAGGCTTGGCAGGCGTCCGAGCCAACGTAGTCGGAAGGCGCCGCGGGTTTAGCGACGGAGGTTTTTTCTTGGCTGGCTGATGTGTGGGAATCGGTCTTTGGCGGCGCTTGCTGGGCCTGTGCCAAAGCGAGGGCCGATAACAGACCGGATAAAATGAGTAGTCCCAGGCCCTTCGGGATCCCGACGCGTATCATCGACCTCCTCCAGCCGTTTTCAAGAGAAGCAATTCTCTCGGCAGCAGCTTGTAATACTTAGAGTTGCGGCACTCGCAGCCGTGAGTTGGGTTTCACCGATGGTCGTTGATCTTTCGTCAAAAGGCAGCAATCGTAGAGGGACTGACAATGCGCGGCTGTTCAATATTGCACACTTGCCGAAACCAGGGAGGGAAAGAGCCATTGTAAGTACCCGCGCAGCAGGCCTCCGAACCGGGATAAGCAAACAAACCCAGAGTGCAACCGCATCGCAGATTATTAATTTCCCAGTGATAATGCTGTGACGCTTGTCACAAGGCGGAGCTGAGTGTCACAAGAGCATCCGAAGGGGGCCATTCAGCTGCTAAGAGTCTTTTCAAGTCCGGCTCTGTCCTTAATTATCATGGTGGAACCATGAACTTCGACCAGCCGTTTGCGCTTGAAGTCGGAAAAGAGCCGTGTGACGGTTTCACGGGACGAGCCAATCATCTCTGCAATCTCCTCATGAGTAAGCGTTAAGGTAATACGCTGCGGGCCGTTACTTTCGCTGCCGGCCGGCCTTTGTTCCGACGCGAGGTCAAGCACGAAGCGTGCCAATTTCTCGGCTGCGGAGCCAGAGAGCCCCAGATAACGAACTTCTTGGTAGGTGGCGTGATAAATGTCACTCAAAATCTCTGCCACCCGAAGGGCTGCTTCCCCGTGCTCCCGCAAGAACTTCAGAAATACATCTTTGGGGATGAAATTGGCCTGGATTGGCTCAAGCGCCTCGGCCGTCACCTCATACGGTTTTCCCGAAATGGTACCGGGCAGGCCGACTACCTCTCCCGGATCGGCAATGCGCAGGATCAGCGCTTTTCCGTCCGCAGAGTTTGCGGAGAGCTTCACCCGTCCGTTGCAGATGACGAATACCCCACGCGGCTCCTGGCCTTCGACGAACAGGACCGCGCCCTTGGGATATGTTGCGGAGGACGAAATTGCGTCCAGGCCCTCAAGCGCTCGCGTGGACAGGTTGCAGAAGAGCCTGTCTTTGGTCATCGGACAGGCCAGGCAACTTTCAATGATTTGCAGGCCGTATGGTGTCTTCATCGCGGGATTCGCGTGCATTATACGCCGCTTTTTCTTTGGAATAACGCGGATCCGATAGGCCATTTGTTTACCTCCCGTGAGCCGTCTTCGTTGCCTTTCCCCACTTACATTTCTATTCCCACGCCACGGGTTTGCCTGTGACACGCCGCACATCACGGTGTGACCTCGGTCACAGCGGCGATTGCGGGCAAAGGAACACGCTGTTGCGTATGGGGAGGTGCAAGATGCAAAAAGATGAGCGGGATCTTCTGGAGGTCTTGAAGGCAGAACTTGAATTCCTGAACAGCGGCGGATATGGACGCCTGGCGAAAGGGTCCTGGAAACCGGCTTTTATCTTCGAAGACTCTCCCGCGTGCATGAATCACGATTACGAAGTCAATCCAGCGTCATGCGGCGACTGCGTGCTGATGCGGCTTGTGCCGCCAGAATTTCGCTCGGACAGATTCCCTTGTCGGCGGATACCACTCAACACCGCGGGAGAAACGCTCGATTCGCTCTATCGGTACGGCGACGAGCATGAGATTGAAGAAGCGGTCAAGAAATGGCTGCAAACTACGATCACCCAGTTAGAGGCGCAAAGAAGAGTTCCTGTTCGCGATCGCGGTGAAAACTCTGCGCTCAACGGGACATGCCAAGTCTTGGGAGGCACCGCTCTGCACGAGAATTTGAATCCCAAGTGTGCGAATCCAGCTTGTCCTATCGCCTTCGATTGGCGGAAGGGCGGCAAATTTTTCCGGTTTCGAATTGATCCTCGCGCTGCTGCCCGCAGCGGTGCGATCACGAGTGCGCCAGCAGGCGCCCACGGCGTAAGGCATTTCTGGCTGTGTGAACGCTGTTCGTCTATTCTCACGCTCGTTTACGAGGAACAATTCGGAGTCGAGCTCAAGCTGCTCCGACCGAAACTCCCCACCGCCGAAGCTGAGAAGGCGTTGACGACACATAATGAGCGGCACTCGTTGTGATGCGACAGGAGGTACCCGGCCCGCACGACAGCATGGCAGGATTATCTCCATTGACGCGTCTCCGTTCGGTCGGCGTGCGATATTTCAAGGGCCGTGCTAGGATTGCCTTATGCGGATGTGGCGGAACTGGCAGACGCGTAAGCCTCAGGCGCTTATGGCCGCAAGGTCGTGGAGGTTCAAATCCTCTCATCCGCACCAATGCTCTATGCTGTTTTTCGGGCGCCCTCCCGCCGCGATCCGGTAGCACCGAAATCCTCTAAGGCCGCCGCGGACTAATGAGTCTCTTGCCGAGGTATCTGTACGATGATTTTCCGGCATAGATGGCTCGCCGTACAGCCCAATTACCATTGCGCCCCCGCGGTGCTATAATCCCGGCAATTAAGGGCCCGGCGGGCCGGTTACTTTGTGAGCACTATGCTGGCCTCTCGGGCGAGGAGGCAGCGATGGATACGTTCCACGTGACCCTTTTTGCCTTTCTGATTGCTAGCGGCGTGGTTCTCGCCGCGTGGTTTTGCCTGATCATTTACCGAGGAACGCTTGAATCTCATGAAGACGACCAACTGTATCTGGCCGATCCAATGCTGGCGGCGGAGCAGCGGGAAGTCGTCGCGAGGATTGAGCGAATCAATCCGATCATCCGAACGGTGATGATCGCGTGGATCGTGCTGGCTGCGGTGAGCGCAAGCCTGTGGATCTGGCAGGCCTACAAAAGCTTCTAGGCGGAATTTGACGACTTCTCCGGCTTGCCCTACGATCCGGGGCAAATCTGCGACGTGTGGTTGTGGACGATCAGCCAGCGATTGCCTTGTTTCACGAAGACAAGAGTAGTTTGCCCATGCGCGGTGATTGGCTTCCCTTGAACCAGGCCGTCAAACTCCCATTGGTAGCAGGCCCACGCGGTATCGCCGTAGTGAAAAACATTGGTGTTCTTGCGAATGAGCTGAACGCCGCTCAGGTCCTTGCGCTGCTGCAAGTACGTCTGGACGTAGTTCTGCCAGCCAGCGACCGGCACGTCGTAGCTTCCAGAGACCCAAGTGGCGTCTTCGGCGTAGTATTTGTGCATCGCCTCGACGTCCCCCACCTGCCAAGCACCTAGCATTTCGCCGATGTCGTGGTCGATCTCGTCGGACACGGACATAAACGAGGGAGTGGCAGCGGCAGGATTCGTTTTCTGTTGCTTTTGCGGGCTTGCCCATCCCGCCGAAATCGCGAAGAGGCAAATCAAGCAAAACAGCACAAGCAGTTTTCTCATCATTCCCCCCATGCCGAGTGCGGCACGCCTGGGAAAAACCAAGGGCCGCATGCAAACGCGAAGCAGGATAGCACGAATATTTTTCACAACCCGTGCGCCGAGAAGGCTGTTCTTCGAAAGTAAATGGGGAAAGTCAACGGGCGGGAAAAGGGGCTGGGCGCCGGGTTGAAGGCGCGGAAATAGCCGCGCAGTACCGGAGCGGAACGAAGATTCGTCGCGGCTACCGCGCGGCGGCCTGAGCCTGCGACGCGCTCAAGAGATTCACGAAAAGGCGATACGCGCCCGGCACACCGGCAGGAAGCTGACGGAAAAATGCCAAGCCGGTGTAAATGTAAATGCCTTTGCCGTCACGAGCCCACACCAAACCGCCAAGAGCATCGGATTCTCCTGGATCGTGCATGGCGAGCACGGCTTGATAGCGAGAATCCCACTGACCCCAGAAATAAAGGCCGCGCTCCTGAATCCATCCGCGAAAATCATCCGCCGTAATGTGATTGGGATAATTGAGCAACGGGCTGCCCGGATCGACGAAGCGAACCGGCGAATTTTCGTCGGTGATGCGCTCGGCTTGCTGGTCCATGGTCGCGCGGAATGGCGCCGGCAAGAGCTTATTCCAGGCAAAATCGCGTTGGTATTGAACGATGAGAGTGCCGCCGCGCTCCACGTAATCGAGCAGGCGATGATTGGCGCTCATCAGGTCGGGCCGAAGCTCATAGGCGCGAATGCCGACGACGATGGCGTCATAATGGCTCAGATCGCCGAAGGCCAGAGCGGCTTCGTCGAGCATGTTCACGTCGATTCCGAGCTGCTGCAGGGATTGCGGAACGGGATCGATTCCCGCGGCGATGTAAGCGACGCGCAGGTGCGCCGGAAGCGTGAGATTGAGGACGTGTGCCTGAGCGACAGCAAGCTCGCTCACGTGGCGCGACGGAAGCGACGGCAACGCTTCATAGGAAGTCGTGAAAGTCTGCGAGCCGAGCTTGGCGTAAGGCTTCAGGTCGTAGGCGCCTTCGGAAGCGTCGGCCGGCGGCGTGACGGTAAACCGCGCCAGCCGGTCGCCGGAACCGGGAAAATCGATGGGAGCAACCGGAGTTACACTCCAACCCTGCGGCACACCGAGCCCGACTTCCACACGCGCCGCCGCGCTTCCGTGATAATCAATGCGCGTCAAGAGCTGGAACGCTCGCGACTCGCGGTTGACCGGAAGCATAACCTGCGTCGGATCGACAGAAAGAGTGACCGCCGGAACGAGTTCGAGCGGCATGGTCTCGACGGTGGTTGACGTGTACTCGTTGGCGATGACCGGTTTGTCGAATGAGAACTTGTAGCCATTCGCCGTGCCGGTTATACGCGCCTCCACAAGCGGCAGAGGCCAGGGAAGAATGGCATCTTGCGGTGAGCTGGGCGGCGTCGCGCCTGCGGGAACCTGCACGTTAAAGGAGGATGCCGTTGCGGAAGCTTCCGTGCCCGGCTTGGGGGTTTCCGGCGTCGCTGTCCACCCGGGCGGCACTTGAAGGGATGGCGGGTCGAGCTCGGCGGTAACGTCGGGACGCTTTTCCCAGTTGACGTGAACCGAAAAACTCTCGCCAGCAACTAATGTGCTTTGGTCGGATTCGGCATTGAGATGCAGAGCCGCGGCCTCCGCCAGCGCGACGTCAATCCTGCCCTGTTCCTGCTGGAGCGCCCAAAGCACATCTTTGTCGATGGCTGGATCCGACTGGGCCTGGCGGGTTGCGCTCGCGACTTGCTTCCCCGCCGTGGCCAAATATCTCACCGCGTTTGGCCAATCGAGGCGGAGAGCAGCCTGGCGAGCAGCGACGAGCGCGCCATCCGCCGTGCCGAGGGGAACTTCCAGCGCATTCGAGCCGGCATTGAGATAGAAGAGGGATTGCGCGAGGTCTTCGGAAGTCATCTTGTCGCCCTGGACGACCGTCAGGCTTACAGGGCGCCGGAGGAAAGAAGAATCCAGAATGCGAGTGATGCCCTGCGAGCGATGGTTGGCAAAGCCCGCGAGGCTCAGGTCGTAATAGCTTTCGCCCCACAGAGGAGAAATGTCGCCGACCGGTAGCTGTATCTCGTTTTGCTGGTTCCCTTCTCCGCCAAATACGAATTGCAGTACGCGGTCGACATGCCAAGGCCGTAAACCTTCCTTGAGCTGATCAGAATAAGCGGAGGGATCCTCGGCGGCTTCGACGGCCTGTGGCACAACGATTCCCGTTGCTTGATGCTGGCCGTGTCCGGAATGAACGCCGCCCCATTGGTTGATGACGATGTTGGGGCGGAACGTGCGGATGACGCGAACCAAGTCTTCCTTGGTGACGCCGTGCCAGATGCCGAGAGTTTCCTCGGCGCTCTTGGAATATCCAAAATCCGGAGAGCGCGTGAAGAAGAGCTGCACGCCGTAAGCCTGTGTGGCTCGATAAAGCTCATCGGTACGCAGGATTTCGAGCGCCGGACCTAGCTCGGGGCCAATCGCGTTCTGGCCACCCTCGCCGCGCGTAGTGGAACAGAGAGCGACGGTATCGCCCAAACCGCGCGAGAGATACGTGAGAACGCTGGCACGCTCATCGTCGGGATGCGCGGTAACGTAGAGGATGCGGGTGGTGATGCGGGCGTGGTCAATCGCGTCAACCACCTGGGCGACCGATTGCGCGCGGGCTGGGCGCCCCGCCAAAAGAATCGCGGCCGACGCCGCCAGGATTGTACATTTCCTCATCATCGAGCCGCCTCCGCAAATGGCCATTGTTTCAGTCCCTTTGAACGTATCAAGAAGACAATTACGCCGGCGGCGATGGCGATCACGCCGAACAGCATTCGCTTGCCGGTGGCAATGAATAATGCCAGCCAAAGAATTATAGCGAGTACCGCGGGAATCGGGAAAAGCCACATTCGAAACGGCAAGCGTTCGCGCGGCCACCTGCGGCGCAACAAGATTACACCAACGGCCTGGCCCACAAACTGCACCAGGATGCGCATCGCGGCAATCGCGGCGATGACCGTTTCCAAGCGGAACAGCAAGCTAAAAACAAACGCTACGGCGCACAGCGCCAGAAGCGACACATACGGAAAACGTTTGGTCGGATGCACGCGGCCAAAAACGGAAAAGAAATTGCCGTCGAGCGCCGCGGCATAAGGAATCCTCGAATAGCCAAGCGTCAGCGAGAAAAGCGACGCGAAGGCGATCCAAAGAATCAGCACCGTTGCAAATCTGGCGATTTGTGTTCCGTAGATACGCTGGAAAAACGTGCTGACGATGAATTGGGAATGCTGCGCTTCTTGCCACGGCACCACTCCCAAGACGCACGTCTGCATCGCCAGATACAAAATTGCAATGGCTATGATGGAAAGAAAAATGGTGCGCGGGATGTTGCGCTCAGGCTGTTTCACTTCGCCGCCGAGGAAACAAACGTTGTAATAGCCCCAGTAAGTGTAGATCGTCTGGACCGTCGCACTGCCGAGCGCGGCGAAGAACAACCAGTTGAGCGACCATGCGCCGGCAGGATAGTGAAAAGCGAGCGCGGAATGAAAATGCGTGGCACCCGCGACGATCAGCCAAAGAATCGTGCCGAAGACGCCGATCCAGAGGAACAGGGATATCTTCCCAATGTTTGCGATACGCCGGTAAAGCAGAATGGCAAGCAGAATCACAACTGCGCCGGCGACCGCTTTCTGTCCGTAACGGCTAAGGGGGTGCAGATAGGCGAAATACTCCGCGAATCCGATGGCGCCGGAGGCCATCACCAACGGGGCCTGGAAAATCGTCTGCCAGATCACCAAAAACGAGAGCAGGCGTCCCCATTTGGCAGGTCCGTAGGCCTCGCGCAAATAAACGTAGCTGCCGCCGGCCTCGGGCATCGCCGCACCCAGTTCTGCCCAAACGCAGCCGTCGATGAGCGCGAGCACAGCTCCAACGGCCCACGCCAGCAGACATTGCGGCCCGCCCATGCTCCTGATGACCAGGGGAATCACAATGAACGGGCCGATGCCGACCATGTCAATCATGTTGAGCGCGACGGCCTCTTTCAGGCCCAAGCCGCGTTCGAGATTTCCTAGATGATTCATTAGCTAGCGGAAGACGAGGCCAAAGAATAACAAAGAACGTCAAACCGCCCACGATAAAGTTCGCGCAAACTGCGTTACACTTTGCCCGGCATGACCAAGCTCGGCGTGATCATCACCGCAGCCACAATCACAATCGTTTTCCTCGAATTCTGGCGGCGCCGAAAGCATTTTTTTCCGTACGCGGGCTGGCTCGGGCTCGCGGCTTTGGTTGGCGCGGAATGGCTGATGTTTCGCGGCATCGAGCCGGTAGCGACGTACTTCACGCCCATCGCCTGGTCGGCTTATCTGCTGATTTGCGATTCGGCGGTTTTTGCCGTCACCGGCAGGTCGCGATTACGCAACGCGCCGCGGGATTTCTTCCAGATGGCGCTGCTCTCCATTCCCCTATGGCTGATTTTCGAGGCGTACAACCTTCGGTTGCAGAACTGGACGTATGTGGGAGTGCCCACATCGCTCCTCTGGGGCCTGCTGGGCTATTGCTGGTCCTTTGCGACGATTACGCCGGCGATTTTAGAAACTGGCGAGCTGATCGAATCATTTGGCTGGTTCAAACAAGGCGAAGAGAGGAACGTTTCACCCGCTCTTTGCCGCGACATGATGATCGCTGGCGCGCTGTGCATTATCGTGCCGGTGATCTTGCCTCAGCATATCGGCGCTTATTTTTTCGGACTGGTTTGGATCGGGTTCTATCTGCTTCTCGACCCGTTGAATTACCGCCTGGGCCTGCCGTCGCTGATCGGCGACATTTCCTATGGGCGATGGGGCCGATTTTGTTCGCTGCTAGTTTCAGGATGGGTTTGCGGGTGGCTTTGGGAATTTTGGAACTATTGGGCCGCCGCGAAGTGGCATTACATTTTTCCTATCTTCCAGAAGTGGAAGATTTTTGAAATGCCCGCGCCGGGCTATTGGGGATTCTTGCCGTTCGCGCTGGAATGTTTCGTGATGTACGTCACCGCGGCGTGGCTGGTGCGCTGGATTCCTCGCTCGCAGGACCCGCGCATTATGGAGTAGCCAGTTGCAAGACTGGGCTAGCAGCGGGCGGCTTCTTCTTGTTCGAAAGCGTGATACGAGGAACGCACCAGCGGCCCTGATTCCACGTGCTTGAATCCCATTCCCTCGCCCAAGCGCTTGTACTCTGCAAACTCGTCTGGATGCACGAAGCGGGCGACCGGCAAATGCTCACGCGTCGGCTGGAGATATTGGCCTAGCGTCAAAATATCGACGCCCTGCGCGACAATATCCTGCATCGCACTGAGAACTTCGTTTCGCTCTTCGCCGAGGCCCAGCATCATCCCAGTTTTCGTGGGCATCTCCGGGGACATTCCCTTGGCGCGGTGGAGCAATTCAAGCGAGCGTTCGTAAACGGCGCCCTTGCGCACACGGCGATAGAGACGCGGCACCGTCTCCATGTTGTGGTTCAAGACTTCCGGCCTTGCGCGCACCACGGTCTCCAGCGCCTCCCAGTTCCCGCGGAAATCAGGAATGAGAACCTCGACCTTGCAGCCGGGCACGCGCTCGCGGATTTCAAAAATGGTGCGTGCGAAAACTTCCGCGCCGCCGTCGGGCTGATCGTCGCGATTCACGGAAGTGACTACGGCGTAGCGCAATCCCATTTTTTGAGCAGCCTCGGCGACTCGCTGCGGCTCATCCTGCTCCGGCGGGCCGATGGGCTTGCCGGAGGGAACCGCGCAGAATCCGCATGCGCGCGTGCAGATGTTGCCAAGAATCATGAAAGTGGCCGTGCGATGGTCCCAGCATTCCCCCATGTTCGGGCAACGCGCGCTTTCGCATACCGTATGTAAATCGAGAGTGCGCATGATGCGCTTCAAGTCCTGGTAGTTTTGCCCTCCAAAGAACTTGACGCGCAGCCAAGAAGGGCGCGGATGCGACGCAGGTTCGGGCAAAACCGGCGAACTCGACAGGATGGGGAATGGTGTCTGCACGGGAGTCGTTGTGAGACTCTCATTCTACAGAATGGGCGAATAGGGCACAAGTTCGCCATCGGTTGCCGGGTCCGAGCCGGTTCGACGGGCTTACTTCAGCCCGAGCCGTTACAGGCCGGCAACACCGAGGCTACGAATTGTTGCTTTCTTGCAACACAGATGGCGATATGTGAACACGAGTGCAGAATAAAGGCATAATTTACTGTTAGTTAGCATATCCTTGTTAGGTATGCAAAATGCACAGCGGAAGTTGCCGTGAGCTTCCAAAACACCATCAAACGAGCGGTCAAGACCGAGGGCATCGGCCTGCACACCGCAGTACGTTCGCACATTCGGTTAGTGCCCGCGCCGGCCGATACCGGCATCGTTTTTCGCCGCACCGATCTGGATAACTTTGAAATTGAGGCGCACGGAAGAAATGTCGCGCGCGTGAGCTACGCCACGAGCCTGATGAAAAATGGCGTGCTGCTCTCGACGACGGAGCATTTGCTCGCCGCGCTTTACTCCTGCGGCATCGACAACGTGTACGTCGAAATCGACGCGCTGGAACTGCCCATTCTCGACGGCTCGGCGCGGCCTTTCGTCGCGTTACTCGAAGAAGCGGGCATTCGGCAGCTTCGCAAGCGGCGGAAATATTTGAAGGTGGTGAAGCCGCTCGAAATCTCCGAGGGCGACCGGCACGTCGGAATTTATCCGGCTGATGAGTTTCACGTGCGCTGCTTCATCGACTTTCCCCATCCTTTGATTCGTCGCCAGGAAACGGAAATCAGCGTGGGGAGCGAATCGTTCTGCCGGGAGCTTGCTCCGGCGCGAACGTTCACTTTCACAGACGAGATAGAAAAACTGCGCGCGATGGGCCTGATTCGCGGCGGGTCGCTTGAAAATGCAATCGTGCTGACGCCGGACGGGCTGATGCAGGGCGAATTGCGATTCGTGGACGAATTTAGCCGCCATAAAGCGCTCGATTTGATTGGAGACCTGGCGCTGCTGGGCCGGCCGCTCAAGGCGCTGGTTGTGGCGCACAAAGCGGGCCACGCGCTGCATACGCGGCTCGTGACGCGCCTGCTTGCCGAGCCGTCGCATTGGATCGAGACCTTTGACGACGAATTGAGCGAGGAGAGTCAAGCTGTTCCTTTGGATATCTCCACAGTTCACGCCGATTAGTTTTCCCTCCACTGCACGCCCATGACGGATTTCGGCTTGCGAACCCAGTTGGCGTGTGTCTGATTGCCAAACTGCGGGTGTAAAGAGACAATAATCGCCTTATGGCTGGGAAGGACCTCATTTGCATCGTTCTGGCAGCGGGCAAAGGCACGCGACTGAAGTCCGAAGTTGCCAAGGTGCTGCATCGCGCGGGCGGGCGGACGCTGGTCGAGCACGTGGTTACCGCTTGCCAGCCACTTGGCGGCGATATTTTAGTGGTCATCGGGCATCAGGCTGAAAACGTTCGCGCCGCGGTCACGCCGTTCAAGGCCACCACCGTGCTGCAGCGGCCGCAAAACGGCACAGGGCATGCGATGCTGATCGCACGCAATGTGATTGGCGCCAAGGCGCGGCTGGCCATCGTTCTCCCGGGCGACGCACCGCTCATTCGCACCGAAACGCTGAACGCGCTCGTCGACACCCACCGCAAGGGCGGCGCAGCGGCAACCGTTCTTACCGCCCAGCTGGACGATCCTACCGGGTACGGCCGCATCGTGCGCAACAAAGACGGAAGCGTCGCAGCCATCGTAGAAGAAAAGTCCGCAAACGAAGCCGAAGGCAAAATCCGCGAAGTGAATTCCAGCATTTACTGCTTCACTCTCGAAAAATTGTGGCCTTGCCTGGCCGAGGTGCGGCCGGAAAACGCCCATCACGAACTGTACTTGACCGACGCCATCGCTCAATTGAACAAGCGAAAAGAGCGCGTCCTGGCCGTCAGGACCGCGAGCGCCCGGGAAATCCTCGGATGCAATACGCGCGCCGAACTGGCCGAAGCGGATCGAGTGTTCCGCGCGCGCAAGGCGGCGGCGTTGATGGATGGCGGAGTGACGATTTATCTGCCGGAAACAGTGTTGATCGATCCCGAGGTCGAGGTGGGGAGCGATTCGGTGATCGAGCCCGGCGTGCAGTTGCTGGGCAAGACGCGCATCGGGTCGCACTGCCGGATTCAGTCCGGCAGCGTGCTGACCGACGCCGTGCTCGATCATCACGTCCTGGTGCGGCAGCACTCGGTGCTTACAGCGAGCTTGCTCAGCGCGGGCGCGATCGTCGGACCGTTTGCGCACCTTCGCGAAGGCGCCGAACTACGCGCGGGCGCGCGCGTGGGCAACTTTGTCGAGGTGAAGAAAAGCGTGCTCGGGGAGGGCGTGAAGGCCATGCATTTGACGTACCTCGGAGACGCAACGATCGGGCGCGAGTCGAACATCGGCGCGGGCACGATTACCTGCAATTACGACGGCGTGAAAAAGAATCCTACCAGTATCGGCGAGCACGTCTTTGTTGGGAGCGATTCGGCGCTGGTGGCGCCGGTTCGCGTCGGCGATGGTGCGTATATCGCCGCAGGTTCAACGATCACGGAAGATGTTCCCGGCGATGCGCTGGCCATCGCGCGCGGCCGCCAGGTCAACAAGGCAGGATGGGCCGCCGAGCGGCGACGCAAGATGAGCGAAGAAGAAAGTGCGACCGCACACAGCGGTGAAGCCCCAGACGGAGTCCGTGGTCAGCGCGGCAGTGCAAAAACGCCTCAGATGCGGAATCGGAAGCCGTCCCAGCGACGAAAGAAATCCCCCCAACGATAGCAGAGCGCGAGCGGCTCGCATCGCAGCGTGCCGCCCCGCCAAGACCTAAGATCAGCGTGGCCGATGTGTTAGAATCACCATGGAGATTCCACGCGATGAAATTCGGCGTCGTAGTGTTCCCGGGCTCGAACTGCGACCATGACGCTTACCACGCGGTAGGCACAGTGCTTCACCAACCCGTCGAATTCTTGTGGCATCGTTCCGAGGATCTCGCGGGTTGCGATGCCATCATTCTTCCGGGCGGCTTCGCGTTCGGCGACTATTTGCGCACAGGCGCAATCGCACGCTTTTCGCCGGTGATGCGGTCGGTCGAGCGCTTCGCGCGCCATGGTGGACTGGTGATCGGCATCTGCAACGGATTCCAAATCCTCCTGGAGGCAGGCTTGTTGCCGGGCGCGATGCTGCGCAACCAGGCGCTGCGCTTTCTTTGCCAGCACGTTTATTTGCGCGTGGAGATGACCAACACTCCTTTCACATGCGCGGCGCGGCGCGGGCAGGTTTTGAAAATTCCCATCGCCCACATGGAAGGAAATTATTTCTGCGACGACGGAGCGCTGGCTGAACTGGAGCGCAACGATCAAATCGTGCTGCGCTACACGACGGCTGCCGGAGAAATCGATGAATCTGCGAATCCAAACGGGGCGCTTGCGGCGATTGCGGGCATTTGCAATCGGGATCGCAACGTGTTCGGCATGATGCCGCATCCGGAGCGAGCGGTGGAAGCGGCGCTCGGTTCGGCAGATGGTCTTGTCATTTTCCACTCCATGATCAACAGTCTGGCGCAATCCGCGGGAAGTGATGCCGAGATTAAAATCTCGGCGCCGGCCTAGCGCGGTGCGCCTTTTCGGGAGGATTTTCGTGCGACGCTTTTCTTTCTGCCCGATCCTTGTCTTGCTCATATTTCTTGCGCTGGCTCCGCGAGCCCGGGCGCAATCCGCGGCGGCGTCTCCGGATTGGCATGCGCTCGAAAGCGACGCCGTTCAGAAGCTCTCCGCCTATATTCGCGTGGACACGACGAACCCGCCGGGCAACGAGATTCGCGCCGCGCAGTGGTACGCAAAAATCTTTCAGGCGGAAGGCATCCCTTATCAGATCGCGGAGTCCGCGCCGGGCCGAGGAAATATCGTCGCGCGGCTGAAAGGAAGCGGCTCGGAGCCTGCGCTCATCCTGCTCAACCACATGGACGTTGTGCCGGTGAGCCGGGCTTACTGGACCGTGGATCCATTCGCGGGCCTTATTCGCGACGGATATCTTTGGGGCCGCGGCTCGATCGATATGAAATCGCTCGGCATCCTTGAATTGCTCACGTTTCTCGAACTGCATCGCCTGCACACACCGCTTCGCCGGGATGTGATCTTTATCGGCACTGCCGATGAGGAAGCAGGAGGAAATTTCGGCGCGGGCTGGGTGGTGAAGAACCGCCCGCAATGGATTGCTGGTGCGGGCTTCATGCTTACCGAAGGAGCCGGCTCGCTTGCCGATAATTCCGGCAAGCCAATCTATTTCGGCGTGGGCCCAACGGAAAAAACGCCAGCATGGCTGAGACTGATCGCCACGGGGCGTTCGGGTCACGGCTCGGTTCCCATACCCGATTCTGCGCCGAATCGCCTGATCGCTGCGCTCGACCGCCTGCGGCAGTATCGTCCGCCCATCGAATTGACGCCTCCGGTTGAAGCGATGCTGCAAACTCACGCCCCTTACGAACCTGAGCCGTGGCGTGGCCGGTTTGCGAACCCAAAGGAGTTCCTGGCGCAGCCTGACGCCTATGACTTGCTCACCAAGCGGCCCGACATCCTCGCCCGCCTCACGAACACGATTTCCATCACGAGCCTCAAGGGTTCGAACAAAACCAATATCATTCCGTCGGAGGCCAGCGCGGAACTGGATTGCCGCCTGCTGCCCAGTTGGACCATCGACCGCTGGGTCGCGCAGATTCGCAGCATCATCAACGATCCGTCGATTCGCGTCGAAGTGATCCTCAATTTTCCTCCCGCGGTCTCGCCCACGGATACGCCGCTGTTCGCGTCCATCCAAAAGGCGGTGCACGAACTTGACCCCGGCGCGGGCGTGGTCCAGAGCGTGGACGCCGGCTTCACCGACTCTCATTTTTTCCGCGACAAAGGCATCGTGAGCTACGGCTTCGAGCCTTTCGCCATCACTCAAGAAGACGATGAACGCGTTCACGGAGACAATGAACGCATCCCGATCAAAAATTATCAGGATGGCCTGCATCTTCTCTGGAATGTCGTGTACGATTTCTCAGGCGCGAAATAGAGTTTATTCATGATCGACACCGAGACAAAAATCACCGCTGCAGTCGCCGCCGAGCACGGGCTCACGGCCGAGGAATTTGCGCGCGTCCAAAAAATTCTGGGACGCGATCCTTCCCTCACCGAGTTGGGGATTTTCAGCGTGATGTGGAGCGAGCACTGCTCGTACAAATCGAGCAAAGTGCACCTGAAACGCTTGCCGACTCGCGGCTCGCGCGTTGTTCAGGGGCCCGGCGAAAACGCCGGCGTGGTGGACATCGGCGACGGCCTGTGCGCGGTGTTCAAAATCGAATCGCACAATCACCCGAGCTTTGTCGAACCTTTTCAGGGCGCGGCAACAGGCGTGGGCGGGATTCTGCGCGACATTTTCACCATGGGCGCGCGCCCCATCGCCGTGCTCGATTCGCTGCGTTTTGGCCCGCTAACGGCAGGTGCGAACGTGACCGAAGCAGAGGCTGCGCGTAACCGGCGAATCCTCGACGGCGTGGTCAGCGGCATCGCGTTTTACGGCAATTGTTTCGGAGTGCCCACGGCCGGCGGAGAAATACAGTTCGAGCCATGCTATTCGCACAACCCTCTCATCAACGTGCTGGCGCTGGGCATCGCCCGGCGCGAGGAGCTTTTCTTCGCGCGCGCCAAGGGCGCGGGCAATCCGGTGATTTACGTTGGAGCGAAAACAGGGCGCGACGGAATTCATGGCGCGTCGCTGCTCGCGTCGGCGGAATTCAGCGAGGAATCGCAGCAGAAGCGTCCCAATGTGCAGGTCGGCGACCCGTTCATGGAGAAACTGCTGCTGGAAGCGTGCCTCGAAGTGATGCACACGGGCGCAGTGGTGGCGATTCAGGACATGGGCGCGGCGGGCCTGACCAGCTCGTCGTGCGAGATGGCTTCGCGCGGCTCGATGGGAATCGAAATCGAACTGGATCGCGTCCCGCAACGCGAGACCGGCATGACGCCTTACGAAATCATGCTCAGCGAATCACAGGAGCGCATGTTGCTGGTTGCCGAGCGCGGACGCGAGCAGCAAGTGTTCGAGATTTTCAGCAAATGGGGCCTGGACGCGGTGAAGATCGGCAAAGTAACCGAAGATGGCCGGCTGCGCGTGCTGGAACATGGGCGGGCCGTCGCAGACATTCCGGCGCACGCCATCGCGGAGGAAGGGCCTGTTTACCGGCGAACGGTTGCGCCTGCACCGCATCAATCGAAGAGGGCTACAGAGGCTCTGATCGAATTCGCTCCGCCGAGTGCTGACCTGAACGAAAATTTTCGCAGACTGCTGGCGTCCCCGGCGATTGCGTCGAAGCAGTGGGTTTTCGGGCAGTATGACTACATGGTGCGAACAAACACGCGCGTCGGCCCGGGCGCGGGCGACGCCGCAGTGATTCGCATCAAGGAAACGAAGCGCGCGCTGGCGCTTTCGACAGACGGAAACGGCCGCTGGTGCCAGCTTTCACCACACGCGGGCGCGATGCACGCCGTCGCCGAGGCGGCGCGCAACGTCGCATGTACAGGCGCGCGCCCCATCGCAGCGACCAATTGCTTGAACTTCGGCAATCCTGAGAAGCCCGAAGTGATGCGGCAATTCAGCGACGCCATCGACGGCATTTTGGATGCGTGCCGCGCACTGGGCACGCCGATTACCGGAGGAAACGTCAGCTTTTACAACGAAACTCTGGGGCGCGCGATCTATCCGACGCCTGTGCTCGGCGTGCTGGGGATTTTGGAAAATGCCGAATGCGCCGTCGGGATGGGCTTTCAGCGCGAGGGCGACGCGATTGTGCTGCTGCAAGGAACGATCGAAGGGCGAACGATGAGCGACGAACAGCGCCGGGAATTCTTGTCGTCGGAATACGCCAAAACGATTCACAATGTTGTCGCGGGCGTTCCTCCGGCAATCGACCTTTATGCGGAAATGGCACTTATCGATTGTCTGGTTGCGCTGGCGGCGGAGCGCGCTTTGCAATCGGCCCATGACATCAGCGATGGCGGCCTTGCGGTCACCCTTGCCGAATGCTGCTTCGCAAGCGATGGACTGTCCGTGGAAGTAAAAATGCATACGGAAGATCCTGCTGAGTTTGCCTTGTTCGAGGAATCGGGCGCGCGCGTGGTCGTTTCTGCGCGGCCGGAGTTGCTTGCTCGCGTCGAGCAGATTGCGGCACAATGGAAGATTGAAGCGCGGCGAATCGGAACAGTCACTCGCGGGGAATTTTGCATCGAAGTAAACGGTCAGTCTAAGATTCGCGCCGCCGCGGATGCGCTTCGCAAAATCTGGGCCGGCAGTCTGGAAGCTTCCCTACAAAACGGATGAGCAAAATTTCCCATCTCGACGACGACCACTTCCACGATGAGTGCGGAGTGTTCGGCATTTTCGGCGCGGAAGAAGCGGCGAAGCTAAGCTATCTGGGCCTATATGCGTTGCAGCACCGCGGACAGGAATCGGCGGGCATCGCTGCTACCGACGGGGTGCAGCTGCGCGTCGAAAAGGGCATGGGCCTGGTCCAGGATGTGTTCACGCCGGAAGTGATCGCGCGCCTGCCGGGTTTTGCAGCCATTGGGCACACGCGATATTCCACCGCCGGCGACACTTCGCTCAGCAACGCGCAGCCGCTCGCCAGCGATTGCAATAAAGGCAAACTCGCGCTGGCGCACAATGGCAACCTGACGAACGCGCTCGAATTGCGGCGCAACCTCGAACACAAGGGCTCGATTTTCCAAACCACCAGCGACACGGAAGTCATTGTTCACCTGGTAGCGCGCAGCAAAGTGGGAAATCTTGCGGGAGCGATTGCCGATGCGCTGGGGCAGGTGGAGGGCGCATATTCACTGCTCATTCTGACGCGCGACGAGATTTTTGCCGTCCGCGACCCACGCGGATTTCGCCCGCTGGCGCTTGGCCGGCTGCGCGATGCATGGGTGCTGGCCTCGGAAACTTGCGCGTTCGATTTGATCGATGCCGAATACGTGCGCGACGTGGAACCGGGCGAGATGTTGCGCATTTCGAAGTGCGGATTGGAATCGATTCGCTTCGCGCCGGAAAAGACGCATCAGCACTGCATCTTCGAGCACGTGTATTTCGCGCGGCCCGACAGCATCGTTTTTGGCCGCCCGGTGAACGCCACGCGCGAGAAGCTGGGGCGCTTGCTGGCGCGCGAGTGCCCGGCCATCGCGGATGTCGTTGTGCCGGTGCCGGACTCCGGCGTACCCGCGGCCGTCGGCTATGCGGCTGAATCAGGCATTTCCTTTCGCATGGGGCTGATACGCAACCATTACATCGGACGCACATTCATCGAGCCGGAACAGGCCATTCGCGATTTCGGAGTGCGCCTGAAATTGAATCCGGTGCGCCGCTTGCTCGAAGGGCAGCGCGTGGTGCTGGTGGACGATTCGATTGTGCGCGGAACGACCAGCCGGAAAATCGTGCGCATGGTGCGCGAAGCCGGCGCGGCCGAGGTGCACATGCGCATCAGTTGTCCGCCGACGGTTTCGCCGTGCCATTACGGCATCGACACGCCTACGAAAATCGAGCTGATCGCCTCGCGAAACTCGATCGAGCAAATCCGCGAGTTTATCGGAGCCGATTCGCTCGGCTATCTCTCGCTCGAGAGCTTGCGCGCAGCCCTCGAGGACACGGAAGGCAAGTTCTGCACTTCCTGTTACACCGGCGTGTATCCCACGGAAAACATTCAACTGGAAGTGGAGGCGCATCGTGGCTGAACCGGAAAAATCAACGCCGGAAAAGGAACAACGCCAGCAGGCGAGACGGCAGAGAGTGCTGCGAGAGATTTTTTCATGGGTGTGGCTGCTGCTGGCGCTGTTTTTCGTGGAAGGAGCCATGGCGCAGAGCCGGTTGATTCCCAGCGGCTCAATGGAAAACACGATTCTCGTTGGCGATCACATGGTGGTCAGTCCGTTTGGTTATGCCCTGTGCGTTCCGTACACCGAATTCCACGTGCCGTTGTGGCGCAGCCCGAAGCGCCAGCAGATCGTCATTTTGGTTTCTCCATTGAACGGTTCCGAAGATCTCATTAAACGGGTCATCGGCGTGCCCGGCGATGCGATTCGCATTTACCACGGAACAGTCTACGTAAATGGCCTTCGTTTGAACGAACCCTACGCGCTCCGCGATCCTGCGGAGATGGGAAGTTCCCTCGAAAACTTTCCGGTCGAAGGCAATGGAATTTACAACGGGCTTACGCCGGATTGGGCCGTGGCGCTGCCGAAGTACGTGCACGACGGCAGCCTCGTGGTGCCAGCGAACGACTATTTCGTGATGGGCGACAATCGCGGCGATTCTTACGACAGCCGTTATTGGGGATTTGTCCCGCGCAGAAACATTATCGCCGCGCCCCTGTTCGTTTTTATGTCCATCAACGCCCCGGGAGGAGAAGGAGTATGGCAGCCGGGCCACATGGGCGAACGTTTGGAGACCTACCTCAGTATTTTTGCGCATCCTGGCGAAGTGCGCTGGAAGCGATTATTCCATAGCTTTTAGGCTCGGCCTTTAGCGTACAAACGAATGTCATCCGCGCAAAAAACATCCAAGGGAAAAACAAAAGCCAAGCCGCAAGTTGCGGAGCTGACTACGCGGGACCGAATCCGGCGAGAGCTGCTTTCATGGTTCTGGGTGATCCTGGCATTTTTCATTATTGAGGCTATGGTGATTCAGGCGCGCGTGATCCCCAGCGCCTCAATGGAAAATACGATATTGATCGGCGATCACCTGATCGTCACTTTGCTGGGATACGACATTGGCATTCCGTTCACCGAGCATCACATCGCGCTGTGGCGCAACCCGAAGCGGCAGCAAATCATCGTCTTTGAAGCGCCGCCGCAAGCCGCCAACGAAGAAGATTTCATCAAGCGCGTCATCGGCATGCCCGGCGATACAGTGGAAGTCAAGCGCGGCATTGTTTTCATCAACGGGAAGAAATTGAACGAGCCCTATCTGAACCCGCTACCGGACCCCTCCGCGCCGCAGGAAAACACCGGGCCGTTTCTCGTTCCGCCCGGCCAGTATTTCGTGATGGGCGATAATCGCGACGATTCAAACGATAGCCGCTTCTGGGGCTACGTCCCGCGCGAGAATATTATTGGCACGCCGCTGTTCATCTACATGTCCGTGAAGGCGCCGGAAGAGGTCTGGGAACCCGGACACATTGGCGAGCGGCTCGGCACATACTTGAGCATTTTGATTCATCCCAGCAAAATGCGTTGGAAGCGGCTGTTCCGAACATTTTGAAGCGATCTTCCGCGGAAAACAGGACGGCAGTTCCATGCGTTATTCCGATGCGGGCGTGGACATTTCCCGCGCTGACGAAGCGAAACAGAAAATCCGGCATCTCGCTGGCCGCACACTGAACAAGTTTGTCCTGTCGCCGATCGGCGGCTTTGGCGCGCTGTATCATCTCGATCCCAAGCGTTGGCGCGATCCTGTTCTGGTTTCGAGCGCCGACGGCGTCGGCACCAAACTCAAGATTGCTTCCGCTGCGGGCGTGCATTCGACCGTCGGCGCGGACATCGTCAACCATTGCGTCAACGACATTCTGACGCAGGGCGCCGAACCGCTGTTTTTTCTCGATTATCTGGCCATGGGCCGCATCGACCCGCGCGTCGTCGAACAGATTGTCGAAGGCATGAGCCGCGCGGCGCGCCAGGCCGGATGCGCGCTCATCGGCGGCGAAACGGCCGAAATGCCGGGGATGTACGCCGCGGGCGAATACGATCTCGCCGGTTTCATCGTTGGCGCTGTCGAGCGCGGAAAGCAGGCCGATGCCCGGCGTGTTCATGCAGGTGACGTTCTGATTGGATTGCCTTCGAGCGGGCTTCACACCAACGGCTATTCTCTCGCGCGCAAACTCGTTTTTGAGGTGGCCCGGTTGAAGCCCGACACGTACGTCGCCGAGATCAGCAACAAGATCGCCGCGGAGCTTCTGAAACCGCATCGCTGCTACTGGCCCATGCTGAAAAACGTTGTCGCGCGCGGCTGGCTCTCCGGCATGGCTCATATCACCGGCGGCGGCATACCCGGCAACCTCCCGCGCGTGCTGCCGCGAAACGTTCATGCCGTGATTGAACTCGGCTCCTGGCCGGTCCTGCCGATTTTCCGCTATCTGGCGCACGTCGGAAAAATCGAAACGGAAGAGTTGCTGCGCACGTTCAATCTCGGCGTCGGAATGATTTTGATTGTCCCCTCGAAAAATGCCAACAAAGTCGAAGCGGAACTGAAGCGCCGCCGCGAGCGATTTTCCCGCATCGGCCGCATCGAATCCGCGCCTGCCGGCAAATCCCGCGTCACCTTCTCCGGCGCGTTGCCGATAGGTTAGCCTCTGTCACGCGCGGCAAGCCCGTGTCGTCTCTCCGCAACGTGCGTGTCCATTCAAACGTCATATGAACAAGGTTCCCCAGCTATGACAATGACGCGCAAGCACAAGGTCGCGCTAACCCTAGCCGCCATAAGTGCATTTGTCGCTCTGGCTCCGGTCGCGATG
This sequence comes from Candidatus Acidiferrales bacterium, assembly GCA_049281095.1. Classification (GTDB taxonomy): domain Bacteria; phylum Acidobacteriota; class Terriglobia; order Acidiferrales; family UBA7541; genus DAHUXN01. The sequence continues at coordinate 30,860 of JBAPRL010000056.1, read as the reverse complement.
GCCTACATGCAGCAACTTCATTCCGAGGAAGTCCAAGAAGCGTTTTCCCTCGGCCGCAGCACCGATCCGGATACGGTCAAACAGTTCTTCGAAAAATATTCTCGCATGCTTGATTGTCCGGCGAGCGGACCCTGCGTGGATTCGATTGAACTGCGGACGCCTTATGAACAAATCGCTGTGCGTTCCCGGCAGCACGGGTCGGATTACACGGAGCAAGATGCCGAAAAGGACTACGCCGCTCGGCCCACCAAGCTCTCCGTCCATGTGTTCGTTCTTTATCCGCTCGATTTTTCGGACGAAGACACGGACAGCTCTGCCAGTGAGGGCCCGCCAGACGGCAAAGATGGCTCTTCGTTCTATGGCTTCCGCATCCGCGTTTCTCAGGACCACGCCGTGAAACCGGCGAAAGTCCACGGAAGGTCCATTGACTTGGGCGATTCCGAGTCTGTGTATGGCGGGGAAGAAGAAATCATCTTGGACTTCGACCCTGCCCAATTCGATGCCGAAGTCATACACATCGAGGTCGCCACGCCCGACGGCCAAACCGTGAAGTCCGAATTTGACCTGCGCGACCTCAAATAACCAGTCGCCCGGCGCGTTTTGATGCCTGCCGGAATTGTGCTAACTTCTGACATTCATGAAAAAACGCATTGGCGTCCTTCTATCTGGCCGCGGTTCCAATTTTGAGGCGCTCGCGGACAGCGTCTCGAGCGGCCGCATTCCGAACGCAGAGATTTCCGTGGTGATCAGCCACCGCGAAGGCGCGCCCGGCATGGAACGCGCGCACGCGCGAGGCATCGATGCGCGCGTCATTCCGTCGAAAGGACTCGACCGCGAAGCGTACGACCGGCAAGTTGTCGCCGTCCTGCACGAAAAGAAAATCGATTTGGTATGCCTCGCCGGATACATGCGCTTGCTTTCCAGTTACTTCGTGCAAGCCTTTCGCGGCCGCATCCTGAACATACATCCTTCGCTTCTGCCCGCGTTCCCGGGACTCGAAGCGCAGCGCCAGGCCCTCGAGCACGGCGTGAAATTCGCGGGCTGCACTGTGCATTTCGTGGACGAAAACCTCGACGCCGGCCCGATCATTTTGCAGTCCGCCATTCCCGTGCGCGATGACGACACCGTCGATTCGCTTTCCGCCCGCATCCTTGGCGAAGAGCATCGTATCTATTCCGAAGCCGTGCGCATCATTCTCGAAGGGCGCTATCGTATCGAAGGCCGCCGCGTGATTCTTCTCAAGGAAGCGGAGGCCGCGAAATCGCATGTCTGAAGCAGGCAAACAATCGGCGCAGCATCCGCTCAAATCCGTCGAAGAACAGCTCGCCTACCTGCGCAAGGGCGCCGCGGAAATCATTCGCGAAGACGAGCTGAAAGCCAAGCTGGAGCAGTCTGCAAAAACGGGCAAGCCTTTGCGCGTCTATCTGGGCGTGGATCCCACTGCGCCGGATATCCACCTTGGCCATACCGTGGTCATTCGCAAGCTCAAACATTTTCAAGACCTCGGCCACACCGCGATTTTCCTGATTGGCGATTTTTCCGCCATGATTGGCGACCCTACGGGCCAATCCGAAACGCGCCCTCCTCTCACGCGCGAGCAGGTCGCCGCCAACGCCAAGACGTATCTCGACCAAGTGTTCAAGATTCTCGATCGCGACAAAACCGAAGTCCGTTACAACAGCGAATGGCTCGGGAAGATGCTCAGTTACGACGTGGTGCGGCTTTGCGGGCACTATCGCTTGGCGCGCATGCTCGAGCGCGAGGATTTTCGTTCGCGCCTCGATAACAATCTGCCGATTTCCGTTCATGAACTGCTCTACCCTCTGCTGACCGCCTGCGACGCGGTTGAACTGAAGTCCGACGTCGAGTTGGGCGCCACCGAGCAGAAATTCAACATCCTGATTCATCGCGACATCCAGCGCGAGTACGGCCTGTCTCCGCAGGTGGTCTTCACCATGCCGATTCTCGTCGGCCTCGATGGCGTGAAGAAAATGTCCAAGAGCCTGAACAATTACGTCGGGATCACGGAACCGCCGCAGCAAATGTTCGGGAAGCTCATGTCCATCTCGGATGATCTGATGTGGTCCTACTACACGCTCCTCACCGACTTCTCCGAGCAATATATCGCCGACCTCAGGAAGAAGGTCGCTACAGGAGATGTCCATCCGAAGAGCGCAAAAAGTATCCTCGCCACAAACATTGTCGCTGCTTTTTACGACAAGGAAGACGCCATGCTCGCTGCGGATGAATTCCGCCGCACATTCAGCGAACGCCAGATCCCTCGGGACATGAAGGAGATTCGCCTAACACTCGCCGCTCCGAATCTCCTGGCAAGATCGGTCCCGGGCCTCTCTTCTTGGGCAATTTCGAGTTGTCTCGCGTTCGGGCCGAATGGCCCGAAATGGTCGTCGGTGTTGGCACACCTCAAAGAAGTGCCCTCCACTTCCGAGGCGGAGCGCATTATCAAGGGAAGCGGCTTTGAGATCGACGGAGTAGTAGTCACAGATCCCGCCGCCAGGCTCGACCCCAACCATCCTGCAACATACGAACTGAAAATCGGCAAGAAGAAATTCCTCCGCATCATCGTGGAGTAGTGCAGGTCCATCATATAAACGTTTTCCCTGTTTTTTCCTTGACAAGCTAGTTATAAAGTGGTATATATATCTTTCGCGTGGGCAATTTGCCCGGCGGCCACCGCTTCGGTGGCTTTGTCGTTTTTTGAGGGACGCTGCAATAGAAAGGAAGACAGCTCAAACTGTCCGAATCAGCCGGTGACAAAGGAAACGGCCGCACACCTTGCAACCAACACAAAACTCAGCGCTTCGCGCCGCCACGGCGAAGAAAAAGTTAATCGGTACACAAAACACAAGTCGCTTCTTCGTAACTCACGTAAAACAAAGGAGAAAAGATTTTCTAATCGGGACTAAATTCGCGTTTTCAGGAGAGTGGCCCTTGTCACTCGTGTTCGACCAGGCGCTTGAGGCGCGCCAGTTCGCGTCGGTCGCGTCGTGAGACTGCGTGGCGCGTCATGAGCCAATCGAAGAAGCGGCCGAAGCGCCCCGGCATTTCATATCGGTCGCGCATTTGCACCTGCGTGCCATTCGCGGCTTCGCTGATCTCCCACCGCTGCATGCCGCGCACGCCGTAGGCGTCCTGAAATTGCCATTCGAGCACGCGCCCGCGTTCGAATTCCGTTACCACCGACGTGTGCGTGATTTCGCGTTTGCCGATTCGCCCCGTCAGGCGCACTTTCAGCCCACTGCGAAATTCAATCGCTCCGCCTTGCACTTCAAATTGCAAATAGAGTTCGCGCCCGTACCACGCGCCCATGCGGTGCGGCACAAAAAACGCGCCCACGATTTTCACCGGCGCGGAAATTTCTTCGACGAATTGCAAATCTGCCATCGAGATTTATTCGGAAGAGCCGGCAAGCAGGCGCTGCATATTTTTCACTGGCCTTTGACGAATTCCGGCTGCTTGCCTTCGGCCCACGGATCGTACGTCAGCGCAAAATTCACGCGCTCCGCCAGCGGCGGATGGCTGAAGAGCCACACTTTGATGAACGGATTGGGATCCGGATCCGCCAGGTCCACTTCTCCGAGTATCTGAAAACTTCGCGCGGCCACCTGCTTCGAGTCCGGAAGCAACCCATGGGTGACTTCGAGGCCATATTGATCCGCCTGGTGTTCGATGTGCCGGCTGAAGGTGTTGCCCAAAGGCGCGGCGAGGAAACTCAGAATGGCGAGCCACAAAAGAAGTACAGGGAGCGACGCCCAGTCGTCCGTGCTGCGAATAGACCAGCGGCGGCTGCATCGCGAAAGCATCCAAAAGGCTCCGCGAAAACCCAAATACAGCAACACAAACGCCCCCAGCGCACCGAAAACCAAGCCTTTATAAACGTGGTTCAAAACGTAGTGGCCCATTTCGTGGCCGAAAACAAACATCGTTTCCGGGACGGTCATTTTTTGGATTGTCGTGTCCCAAACGACCACGCGCTTGGAAGCGCCCATTCCGGTGACATAGGCGTCCACGGCGTTGGTTTTTTCGCTGGCGCGCATCAGGAACATGCGATCGGGAGGGATGTTCATACCGGCGCGATGCACCACTCTTTCGAGCGCCGTAACAAGTTCGGGATCTGTCTTCTGCAACGGCTCGAATTTGTTGAACATCGGATCAATAACCAGCGGCGAAAGGAAGATCACAAAGAACAAAATCGGCAGTGCGGCCAGCCAGAAATAGAGCCACCAGCGGCGCGGGCTGTGCCGGATGATGGCATAGAGAATCCAAACAAGAAGAATGCCGAGGATGAAGCCGAGGACTTGGCCTTTCGCCCAATCACCGGCCCACGAACTCCAGCTTTGCACGGAGATTCCGTAACTGCGCGAAAGCCAATGCCCATAAATATCCACCGGCAATCCCAGCACCGCGATAGTCAGCAGCAGAATCGGCGTGAAAATCACGGCTTGCAAAAAACGGACACTGGTTGCGCGCTCCGCCCAGTCGCGATATTTCGGCGCGAGACGCCAGGCCAGAACCAGGAGCAATACGATTACGCCCCACACAAAGCCCACGAAGTAGAGGATGTACTGCGCGCGGCTATACTTGACCGCTTTTTCGTAGAGATCCGGAGGGAGCGTGTAAGCCTTGACGTCTTGGCCAGTCTGCTGCGGCGACTGAGCTTGGGTGGCCTGCTGCGATTGCGCAGAAGTGTCCGAGGGTTGCGCTTGCGCGGCGCCGGTGCGCGGCAAGATAAAAAACAGGCAAAAAAGAAGGCTTACAACGAAGAACCAGCTGCGGGACTGGGGCATGAAACCTCCTCAGTACGATGGCGCGTTTCTCTTGAGCAGGCGATTATCCTTTGGCACTGTAAGGACTGCAAGGACGAATCGACTTTGGCTTCAGACCGAAGGCGCGGCCCCGGGCGGCGGCACGGGCGGAGCTGCTTCGCTTATGGGGGGATTCATCACGGCGCTCAGCGAAGGCAGCCGCGATGCGAGAAATCGCAGAGCGTACGATTGAAAAAAGACGAGAGCCGGCGAGTAGAGAAATGCACACAGCCACAAAATCAGCGCAATGACCAGAGCGGCGAGGACAACGGTCACGCTAACGGTGGCGAAATTCCACGAGAGATTTACGCCACGCAAGCTGAGGTAAATCAGCACACCGATGAGTCCCAGAGGAATCAGCAGCAGCAAGAGAGCGATGACGTCGATGATGCCGAAGAAAATGGCGCTGCCAACCGCCAGAACGGCTTTCATCAGGATGTAGCCGGTGTAGGCAAGCTTTTCCGCCGCCAGCATGGGAAACAGGTGCCGCCAAGCGGACCAAACTCCACGATTCTCGACAGCCATGATGGGCACCAAGAAATCCCGCGCAAGAAGATCAATGACCGCGGCGATGACAAGAAAAATCCCCACGGCGAGGAGAACGACAGCGCCTCCGGCAAGCAGCGCGGCTACGTCGAGGCTTTCCGAAGCAGCCATTTTTCTGATCGCTGTCCATACAGGGACGCCGAGCAGCAACAGCAGAACAATGGTGCAACAAATCGCAAAACCCACATCCCAGGCAAAGTATTGCAGGCCTTTCGTTCTCCATCTTCTCCAACCTTGACGGAGCTCGCATTTTCCGGTGATTACCGATTCGAGCAGCACAAACCGGCTCACGCTCGATAAATATTCGGCGATAAAAAATAGGGCAATCAAGAGGAGCACGCAAATGGCGACCCACATCCAGTTATCATGCAGTGACTCGAATATCGCATCCGTAGCGCCAGAGCTTATCGGTAAGACAGACAAACGGCTGTTCATACGAGGAACCTGGAAGTTGCTGCCGCTCCAGCCGCCAGTGGCGAATTCACCCGTCAAGAGGCCCAGGATGGCCATGCGGGACCACATCCGAAACGACCACGGCGTGAAAAGAATGCGCCGGGCATCGGCAAATGCGGGAGAAACAGAATCCACGGCTGAGAGAGGGGCCGGCATGGTAGCTCGCTTTGCCCTGTATTCTAAGCGAGCGGCACGTCCGAGACAATGCGTGCCGGAAACGGTGTGCCGTCCATACAACTCAGCGGGCCTGGCGTACAGGTGACTTTTTCGAGGGATTGGCGCAGGCCAGGCTTTTCAACACCCTCGTGCAGCACTAAGATACGAACAGGAAGATTCGAGGCGAAATCATGAAAGCTCAAAAAATGGCTGTGCTGTTTGGCATTTGCATGTTTCTTGCAGGCCTGCCGGCGGTCACCGCGGCTCAGCAAACAAGCCAATCACTGGGCGACGCGGCTCGCAAGGCTAAAGAGCAGCAGAAGCAGGCGCCCAAGGCGAAAATGGTCTGGACCAACGATAACCTGCCTACGTCAGCGACGGTGAGCGTGGTGGGGCAAGCGCCACAGCAGGGAAATGCAGCGAGTGCCAGCGAAGCACAGCCAAGTGCAGAAGCAGGGACTCCGGACGATACCGCCGGCGATCTTGCAAAGGCCAATGCTGAATTAGCAGACGCCCAGAAGAATCTCGACAGCACGAAAACTGACTTGGATATAGCGCAACGCGAGTACAAGCTGGACTCGGATCAATACTACAGCACGCCAAATTACGCGGGAGATGAGCAAGGCCAAGCGAAATTGGAGGCCGACAAGAGCCAAATCGCCGCAAAACAGGCGGCGATAGAAGCAGCTCAGAAAAAAGTGGATGACTTGCAGAAGCAGGTCGAGAAGCTGAAGGCCGCAGCTACATCGACGCCAAAAGACTGAGGGACCATGGTGTGGTTGGGATGAAAAAGACTTCCGAAAGTTGTGATTAGAATGGTACGCCGTCCTTTATTATCAGCGACTTACGCCAGCTTCTAATAATTCGTGTCGCGATTAGAAAACCATAGATGGCCGGCCGCCTGACACTGCAGGGTGCTCTTTCCCACCGACCGGATCAAAGTCATCATAGGCATAAAAAAGGCCCCGATCGCTCGGAGCCTTTTTTGCTTTTCGTTGCGACTACTGCCGAAACTAGAAAGTGATCCGGGCAGCGAGCTCCACGATGCGGCAGGGATCAGTGGACGAAGTGCTGGTGATCGCGCCGAACTCCGGACTGACGATGTTGAGGTTCGGGTTGCTGAATTCGGCGTGATTCAAAGCATCGAACGCTTCCAAACGCAGCTCCAGGTCCATGTTCTCGTAAATCTTGGTGTGCTTAGCCAGCGCCAGATCCAGATTCGTCTGCCCAGGCCCGCGGAAGATACCTCGCGGCAAACCGTACGGATCAGAAGCAGGCACATTCTGGCTAAAAGTGGCGGGATTGAACCACAAATTGCCGAGCGCCTTGGGATTCAAAATGGATACGCTGGAGAACCCCGGAGCGAACGAAGCATTGGAGAGGAAAGCATCGCCAGCTCCCGAGGGTCCGGGGTCGTCGGAATTTTCAAATGGGTTAAGGCCAGCATTGACACTCAGTGGAAAACCAGATCGATAACTGAAAATCGGATAAAAGGTCCATCCCCTGGTCAGCCTCTTCGGTCCAGAGCTCCAGGCCTGATAAAAAGGCAACTCCCAAGCGCCGCTGAGGACGACTCGGTGGGTCACATCGAAATCCGAGGGGCCGCGGAATGCCGACTGATCGTAGGCCGGCACCGTGCTGGTGTTGTTCCTAAAGCCAGAGGAGTTGTCAATGCTGCGACCATAGGTGTAGGCCAGTGTGAAATAGGTGTTTCCGATGTACCGGTTTTCACCGACTTGCTTGGTCAATGATGATTCGAGGCTGTTGAAGGAAGCAAAACCAACATTGTCGAAACCGTCCATAATGGGGAAGGGACATTGATTGGCGGCGCCGGGGCCAAATGCTGCGTCACAAAATGCAGTCATGCTAGGGCTCGCCGCAAGAGCTGCGACATTGTTCACACGAGTGCTTGTTCCCAGAATGAATGGGTTGATGTCAATGAGCCCGGTCAGGTCCTTTGAACTACTGCCGACGTAATTGAACTCGCCTGTCAACGACTTCGCCAGCTCGTGCTGCACGCTCAAGTTGTACTGGTAAGTGTAAGGAGTCTTAAGGTGCTGGTTATCGTAGACACCCCCAGCGGGGGCAAAGGGAATGAATCCTGCGTCGATAAAACTGAGACTCGCCGTCGGCGGCACGGAAGGGAACGGGTTACCCGGAAGGCCCACTGAAGTCCAGGGGTTCGCATAGAACCCCGTGGGGGAAGATTGAACCGGAGTGCCGGTAAATTGACCACCGACAAGGGGGAAGGGCAGACCTTCGTCGGCGAAGAACGGGGGCTGGCCATTGAACTGGAAGTTATCTTCGGCTTTGAGGACATCGTAGAAAATGCCAGCACCGCCGCGAATGCTGGTCTTGCCGCTGCCCGTGGGATCCCAGGCGAATCCGAAGCGCGGAGCAAAGTTGTCTTTGTCGGGAAAATTCACACCACGGGCAACATTCGCGTCGCCGGGGAACACCAAGCCGAGAGGTGCATTGGGAAAGACGGTCGACTGTTGTCCGGGAACGAAAGCGAAGGTTCTTCCCCGAGTGTCCAGCTTTGGAGAACTGTATTCATAACGCAGGCCCAGCGTGAGGGTAAGATTCTTGTTCATACGCCATTGGTCTTGGGCGAAGCTGTAGGTGGTCTTCTGCCGGATGTTCGACGGCGCGTCCGGACCTTGGATAACGAAGTTAGGTATGCCCAACAAGAAGTCGGAGAAGCTGTTGCCGCTTCCATTACCCTCGAATCCCTCAAAATCGAAGATGGAATTCCCGATAAAGTCAAAGACCATGTTCTGCTGGTAGTTGGAAAATCCGCCGCCAAATGACCACGTGTTGTTGCCCTTGATCAAGGTAAAGACATCCGTATACGCAAAGGTATTGCCAACGAGGTTGCTGGGGCCTTGGATGCTGAATCCCGTAGTCATGCCGGTGTCGAAGCTAAGCTGCGGCGGCCCCAGAACTAAGTCAGGAATGATGCCAAAACCCAAGGAGGCTGGACTGGGAAGAGAAACATTCGGCTGTTCCTGAAAAATGTTGTTGCGTTGCACATTAGCGTGAAATTCGTTCAGCTTCTCCGCTGAGAAGGTGCGCACGTAGGAAATTCCGGCAAAATACGTATTGGTGGTGGTGAGGTCCGGATAGCCCGAAACGTTGGCACCGTCAAAAGGGCCTAAGCTAGCGTCGCGATGGCCGCCAATGGTAAACGAGAGTTTATCTTTCGGGCTGATTTCATAATCGACTTTGCCCGTCAACTCACCGTAGTTATCGGTGGCGTTCGCAACCGAATTAGCCAAACCGCTGGACGATATGGGAATGAGATTCGCAGCGAACACGGCTGTGGCAACGGGGTCGATCTTGGTGGGGTCAATGATTCCCTGAGCCGCGAGCGCAGCATTCGACTGAAAGAATGGGTTGTTTTGGAGGAAATTGACGACATTGGCGTCCGGGCAACCTGTAGAAACAGCGCAAACCGCAGACATCGGAATTGGACTCAATGTTTCACCACTATTCACATAAGGCGCATTAAGTGGAACCTGCCCGCCGAAGGGGACGGCCTGCGAGAAATTGCCCATTTCCTCGGCTGGGGTGAATGTGGGGATGTCGACCGAGGTCTGCGCGTCTGACTGGCGCTGCCCCTGGTACGAGATGAAGAAGAAGAGCTTGTCATGGCCGTTAACGATGTGAGGAATCGAGATAGGACCGCCAACGGTGCCGCCAAACTGATTGCGCCTCAGCGTGTCCCTCGGAAGGCCCTCTAGATTATTGAAAAATGTATTCGCATTGAAGTCGCCATTCCGGACGTAATCAAAGGCGCTGCCATGGATTGTGTTCGTGCCGGACTTGGTCACAACGCTTATGATTCCGGCGCCATTGCGGCCATACTCCGCCGTGTAGTCGCTGACCAAAACGCGGAATTCCGCAACGGAATCGGGATTCGGGTTGTAGACGACACCGTTGTCCAGCAAATCGTTGTTGAGGCCGCCGTCAAGGAGATACGTGATGGAATCCATACGACCGCCACCTATACCGTATCCACCGACTGTGGGGTTGGCTGGAATCACGCCGGGTTGTAACAGGGCCAAATCCAGCACGTTGCGGCCATTCAACGGGGCTTCCTGGATCTCCGGGCCGATGACGGTGCCGCCGACGGTCGGATTTTCCGTTTCGACTCCGGACACCTGAGCCTCAACGGTCACCGATTCGGTCGCCGCACCAACCTTCATAGTGATGTTGAAACGCAGGGTCTGATTGATCTGGAGTTCTTTCGTCTGCGTAGTGGCCTTCTCAAATCCTTGCTGCTCAACGGTGACTTCATACGTGCCGATAGGGAGGTTGGGAACTTCAAAATAGCCAGCTTTGTCGGCGAGGCCTTCGCTGGCAACGCCTGTCGCCACATTTGTGACCGTAACCCTTGCGCCGGGAATCACAGCACCCTGTTGATCGAATATCGTGCCGACTATTTTGCCGGTGGCTTCCTGCGCCTGGACAACACAGCTGGACAGAAGAGTTGCCACTCCGAACACCACCAACAAGCACAGCAAGAAAGCCCGCTTCACGGTCCACCTCCGCTCAGATTGCCGCCCTCGAATCCAAATAGAAAAATGCACGGAACGTCCGAGGCACACCCGCCACAGACGCGCAAGTCCGACGATAAAACCAATGCCTTAGGGCGTTGCCCCAAGGGCTCACTCAAATGCAAAGCGTGTACCAGTCGTTCAAGGAAAAGCTAAGTGTCCGAAAGCCCGCACACTTAGCCCTGATTAACAGCGGTGAGCAGTTCCCGCGTGAGGCGCCGAGATATACTCCAAACAGTATTTTCCTACGTTGGTTTGGATGGAAGGCGTTCGGTTGGCGGAAGGTTCATGTTGCCGCCCGATTCGATCTTGGGCAATTCACACGCAAAAAAAGAGGCGGCCGGTGGGGGTGCCGGCCGCCGTGGGCATGGGGTGATGGAGGTGCAAAAACTTCCGAGACCCGATTCGCGCGGGGGGCGCATCGCCGGGCCCCGAATGCAGAATCATTGTGCCGATAGGCAGCGGAACGGTCGATAGGCCGAAAGGTTCAATTCGTCCTGGTACGGAGGTACTCTTCGGGCAGCGGCCCGAACGCAGCGATCCGGGCCGTCATTGGCGCGCTGGAATGTACTCTTCTGCTTCTATTCTGGCCGGCGCGGAGCCTCCTGGAGCGGTTCCGCAGTTATGTGCGGAACGCCGGCATCGTTGAGGGCTTTGTTCAGACTAGCGAGATCGGTGTTAATGAGCGCGTGCAGAGCATCGAGCGCCTGACTGAGCTCCTGAGAAACAGCCGCCATTTCATCCTTTTCCGGCTGAGTCGGCGCAGCGGAATAGGAGTCGAGCTGCGACATCAGACGGCCAACACGCTGAGGTAGCGGAGGAGGAGTGTAATGAAGCGGGCCGCCAGCACCAAAGCCGCCCGCGGATACGAATTTCCCGCTGAGGTCATTGACCTTCTTTTGGAGCGCTTCTGCTTGCTTGCGGATTTCGTCGGGAACCTTCGGTGCTCCTGGCTTCTTCCAGGCATCCAGCGCGTCATCCAGTGACTTCTTGAGGCCGGAGATGAGACGCTGGCCATCATTGCCGGTCTTGTAAAGCGCATAGAGCTGCATGATGGCATCGTGACGCGCGGCGCGGTCGGGTTCGCTGATTTGGACTCGCGGGTCTTCCTGGAGCTGCACGGTTTGCGTCTGGGAATTATCTCCGAGCGCGACTTTCACAGTGTAGGCGCCAGGGTCGGCTACAGGGCCTCGCGCGCCTCCGCCGAAAAAGCCCTGAGCAAGCGCTTCTTCCTGTTCCGGGGTGAGTTTCACCGGCGGGTCATAGCGCAAATCCCAATTGACACGATTGATTCCGGCTTCGGGGTTGCGGTCCTGGATTTCGCGAATCGGCTTGCCGGAGGAATCGAGAACGGTGATGGTGACCTTTTGCCCCTTTGCGGGCTTCTCCTTTAAATAAAAATCGATCAGAACTCCGTCGGGAGGATTGGGGCCGAGAAAGACTTGCTGGGCGTCGAACCAGCGGTTCTGGTAAATGCGCCAGGCGATGGTATTGCGAATGGGAAAAACATGGAGATCTTCGCCGAGGACCTGGGAGTTCAATTGCTGGAGCGGAGTCAGGTCATCCAGAATGTAAATCGAGCGACCGTGCGTCGCGAGGATCAGATCGTTTTCGCGAGGCTGAATTTGAATATCGTCTACCGGCACGGTGGGCAAACCCATTTTCAGTTTGTTCCAGTGGTCGCCGCCATCGAGCGAGAAGTACGCGCCGAATTCCGCGCCAACGAAGAGCATATCCTGATCGGTCGGATGTTCGCGGATCACGTGCAGGGTGCCGATTTCTTGCGGGATGCCCGCGCCGAGCGATTTCCAACTGTGGCCGTAATTTGTGGTTTTGAACAGATACACGTGGAAGTCGTTGGAGCGATGGCCGTCGAAGGTAACGTAGGCGGTGCCTTCATCGAATTTTGAGGCAACCACGCGCGTGACGTAGGTGCCCTTGGGAACGCCGGGAACGCGACTGGCAACGTTCTCCCAGGTTTGGCCGGCATCGCGAGAAACTTGCAGGTTTCCATCATCGGTTCCGACCCACAAAATGGAATTGTTGGCCGGCGATTCGTCGATGGTGGTGATGGTGGGATACCACTCAACGCCGTCATAGAGCGAGAGCGTATCCTTGGTCGGCAGCGCGCCGAGGATTGGCAAGGTGTTGCGATCGACACCAGTGGTAAGATCGCCGCCGAGCTTGGTCCATGAGTCACCGCGGTCGGTGGATTTGAAAAGAAAATTCCCGCCGTAGTAAATCGTGTTGTGATCGCGAGACGAAATGACCAAAGGGGAATTCCAATTGAAGCGGTACGGCGGATCGCCTTCCTTCGGGACAGGACGAATGCTTAGGGCTTCGTTGGTGCGCAAATCGCGACGTTCAATATTGCCGTCTTGCGACTCGGTGTAGATCGTTTGCGGGTCGGCAGGATCTGGCTTCACGTAGAATCCGTCGCCGCCGCCAACCATGAACCAATCGCTGTTGGGAATGCCTGCTTGAAACCACGTGCGGCTGGGGCCACACCATTCGGCGTTGTCCTGATAGCCTGCGCAAACGTGGTAGGGCTGTTGATTATCGTAGCCCACTTCGTAAGCCTGTCCGAGCGGCATCACGTTCAGATGATCCCAATTGCGGCCGGCGTCGCGGCTTTCATAGATGCCGCCATCGCAGCCAACGAGCATGAAATTCGAATTTTCCGGATCAATCCAGATGGCATGGAAATCACTGTGAACATCGCGGACGCGCTGCTGGTCGAAAGTCTTGCCACCATCCTCTGAATAATAAAGATTCACGCCGCCCATCCAGATGCGAAGGTCGTTATTGGGATCGATGCGAATCTGGCTGAAATAAGACGGGCGAGGATCCTCGGAACCCATTTTCTTCCACGTTGCCCCTTTGTCTTCACTGCGGAAGACTCCGCCTTGGGCGTTTTGTATCAGGGCGTAGACGACATTGGGGTTCTTGCGATACACAGCAACGGCACTTCTTCCCGTGTCTCCTGCGGGCAAATCATTGGTGAGTTTGTTCCAAGTCGCGCCGCCGTCCGTGGACTTGTAAATCCCGCTGTTGGGGCCGCCGCCATTGAAGCCCCAAACGCTGCGCCGGCGCTCATACGCTGCGGCGTACAGCGTGGTGGGACTTTGCGGGTCGATAGCCACATCGGAGACGCCGGTGTCGTCATTTATGGACAGAACTTTGTTCCAGGTTTTCCCGCCGTCGGACGTTTTGAAGAGGCCGCGCTCCGGGTTCGGTCCCCACAGGTGTCCCAGAGCCGCCACGTAGACGATATCGGGATTCGTAGGATCGATTACGACTCTGCCGATGGCTTGCGTGTCGTCGAGGCCCATGTGCGACCAGGTTTTTCCGCCATCAGTGGATTTGTAAACGCCATCGCCCCACGAAGCGCTCTGGCGGTTATTCGCTTCACCAGTTCCCACCCACACGATCGATGGATTCGACGGCGCAACAGCAACGGCGCCGATCGAAGGATTTGGCTGATCGTCGAAAAGAGGAGTCCAGGTCATTCCGTCGTCGGCGCTTTTCCAGAGACCGCCCGCCGCCGCGCCGAGATAAATCGTCTTGGGATCGGTTTCGGCCACGGCTATGTCGTCAATGCGCCCGCCCATGATGGCCGGCCCGATTGCGCGCATTTTCAGATTGGCGGTCGCCGATTCGATGGTGGACGAGGAGGATTGGTTCTGCGCAAACGCAGCATCCGTCCACAAACACCCACAAAGGAGCGTCAACAAGGCTAGAAGTGAAAGAAAGCGAATGGAGCGAATCTCGAATTGCAACATCGAAAGTAACCTCCCGAAGAATTCTCCTACGACAACAAGTAGTAGTGCGGACACTAACGCCCAATGAGCGAAAATGCAATGCAGACGAATTAGCTCACGCTCACGCCGCGCTGTCTAGAGACGCGCTTTTGCGACATCACGTTTCATAAGAGGCTTCCGGATCGCGCGACGGCACTTACTTGGCCGATTGCAAGGTGAACCTCATTTCTGGAACGCGTGATTTGTGAACTTGACGCGGGGGCCGGTTCGGAGTACTTTTGGCATGTCAGGACACCCCATCCTCCTGAATACCCTTCCCGCAGTCGGTCCGCAGCAGAAGACCATTGTGACCAATCAATTACAACAGGGAGCGATCCATGGGTGTCAAAGTGTCTCGCATTACAAATTCCCCGACAGAACGGCTGAATCGATCGCTGATTTGGCTTTTTTCGAAATGCAATGAATCGAGGGATCTTCTGATCGCAGAACAGCTGATACTCGCGAAGGTAATCCACGAAGCGGCGACGCACCTCAGCGACGCAAGTTTGCGAATGGAGATTCAATCCGCGACGACGCGGGCAGTTTCGGTTCTCTCGAGCCGAGCGGACCAAAGCTGAACGCTCGCTGAACCTGAATTCTTCACTGGGCTTGCGCACTCTTACCGCAGTGCACGCCGCAGGGGTGTGTACCCAGCGGCGAACGGCCGCTTCGGCACTGTCGGTGGCGAGAACCTTGCGAAACCGCGCCCCATTGAAAAATTCAAGGCCGCACCACAGGCTGACAATCCACGTTGGTCTTGCAGATCTGCCCCGCCATACGTTCGTCGAAGGTTGAACAGGCCACCCGGGCGTGATAGCGTTGGTTAAGCCTGCACAAACGCTGCACGCTAGTATCACGAAGCGGGCCGCACCGTGGGAAGCTCCGCCACTAAACTCGAACGCACCAGCCTGGAACAAAGCATACGCGAAATCATTGTTCAACTTCTGCGCGAGCTTGGGAATTTGCGCGCGCTCGAAGAATTCAATCGCAAAGGAACCGCCGCACACCTGGAGCGTGATTTGGGCCTTGGAAGTCTGGAACGGGTCGAACTGATGCTGCGGCTCGACAAAGCCTTGTCGATTCAGTTGCCTGAAACCGTCGTCGCGGAAGCGAACAGCGTCGCCGATTTGTTGAATGCTGTTCTTCAGCATCCCAGCGAACAAAAGAATGAGGGGCGCAGAGCAAGCGCCGCGTCATTTGAGGAGCTTCGCCGCGACACAGCCGAAAAGCCGAGCGATGAGCTGCGCGAGAGGCTCGCGCGTGCGGAAACACTCGCAGAAGTCATGGCCATTCGCGGACGGTATGACGCGGAGACGAAACATATTTACCTGTATGAAGAGGATGAAAGCATCCGCACGATTACGTGCGGGGAGCTTTATACGCGAGCTTCTGCCGTCGCCACGGAGCTCGCGCGGCGACGAATCCTTCCTGGCCACACCGTGGGAATCATGCTTCCCACCGGCGCCGAGTTTTTCTGGACATTTGCGGGAGTGATGCTTGCGGGGGCGATTCCGGTGCCGATCTATCCGCCGTTTCGAACCGATCGCATCGAGGAATATGCGGAGCGACAGGCGGCGATTTTGGTGAACGCGGAAGCGCGGCTGCTGGTTACATTCCGGCGCGCGGAGGGCGTGGCGAAATTGCTTCGGCCGCAGGTGAAGACGCTGCGTGGCGTGGTGACGGCTGCAAGCCTTGTTTCCTCTTATGGCGCAGCGCCGCCGGAAACCGAGATTCGGCCGGTCGATGGACTTCGACATCATGCGCGCGCCGAAGACATCGCGTTCTTGCAGTACACCTCCGGGTCGACGGGAAATCCGAAGGGAGTTGTGCTGACTCACGCGAACCTGCTGGCGAACATTCGGTCGATCGCGGAAGGGGTGAAACTCACCGACGGTGATGTGGCAGTCAGCTGGCTGCCGCTGTATCACGACATGGGGCTGATTGGCGCGTGGTTCGTGCCGCTCGCGACGGGCATTCCTCTTGTGTCGCTTTCTCCTCTGGCGTTCCTGACCCGGCCGGTGCGCTGGCTGCAAGCGATCAGCCGTCACCGAGGAACGCTTAGTCCGGCGCCGAACTTCGCTTACGAGCTGTGCGTGCGGAAGATTGACGAACGAGATATGGAAGGTCTCGATTTGAGTTGCTGGCGCGCGGCTCTCAATGGCGCTGAGCCAGTGCGCCCAGAGACGCTCGAGCGATTCGCTGAAAAGTTCGCGCGCTGCGGCTTCCGCCGCGAGGCATTGTTGCCGGTTTATGGGCTTGCGGAAGCGAGCCTGGGCGTGGCGGCTCCGGAGATGGGTACGGGCGCCCGCGTGGATCGAATCGAGCGCGCGCCATTTCAAAACGGGGGCAGAGCCGTGCCGGCAATCGAGCAAAACGACACGACGCTGCAATTTGTTTCCGTCGGGTACCCGCTGCCGCGGATGGAGATTCGCATCGTCGACGAGCAAGGCAAAGGAGCGGCGGAACGCAGCGAGGGTCTGGTGCACTTCCGCGGACCTTCGGTGACAGCAGGTTATTACAAGAATCCCGATGCGACCCGCGAGTTGATGCGCGGCGATGGATGGGTCGATTCCGGCGATCTCGGGTACGTTGCGGACGGTGAGCTCTACATCACCGGCCGGGCCAAAGACTTGATCATCAAAGGGGGACGAAATTTATATCCGCACGAGATTGAAGAGATTGCCGGGCGCGTGGAAGGTGTTCGCCCAGGCTGCGTGGTTGCTTTTGGCGTTCCCGATGAAGCGAGCGGCACGGAGCGGCTGGCTGTGGTGGCGGAGGCGCGCGATTCAAAACAAGCCGGCAGAATCGCGCAGGAAATTACGCACCAAGTCAGTGAGGCAGTTGGTCTTCCTCCCGACATCGTGGAAATTCTGCCAGTGCACGCGATTCCCAAGACGTCGAGCGGGAAACTTCGTCGCAGCGAGACGCGGCGGCTCTACCTGGATGGGAAATTGGGCAAACGGCAAGCGCCGGCGTGGATGCAGGTTGGGAAGCTGGCCGCGCGGGGAGCGCTGCCACGCTTCGGCGCGGTGGCGAAGTCGATTATCTTACGCGGCGCTGAGATTGTTTACGGCGTCTACGCGCTGACGCTGTTTGGTGTGGCGACGGCAGTTGTGTGGCTGATCGTTTATCCAGCGAAGAGCCGGGCTTTTTCGGCAAAGCTCGTTCACAAGGCATCTCAAATACTTCTGGTTCTCGCCACGATTCGCATTGAGATTCAGGGACGGGAGTTGCTCGAACGATGGCGGTCGGAAGGACCGTGGATTTTCGCGCCGAATCATTCGAGCTACCTGGACATTCTGATCCTGCTGGCCTGCCTGCCCGCCGAGGCGCGCTACGTCGCTAAGGGAGAGATTCACTCGATGCCGCTGGTGGGCACGTTGGCCAGCCGTTCGGGACATTTCGCATTCGACAGAAGCGACGCGAACGCGCGCGTGGCGCAGTCAAATGAGATCGAGGAGGCGCTCCGCCGGGGCGAATCCGTGGTGATTTATCCGGAGGGAACGTTCACTGCGGAGGCCGGGGTGAGACCGTTCCAGCTGGGCGCGTTCAAAGCCGCAGTGGACACACGGCGAGCGATTTGCCCCATCGCTGTGCGAGGCGCTCGGGAATTGCTCCGGGACGAGACCTATCTGCCCAAACCGGGAAGAGTGATATTAACAGTGGGACCTTTGATCGAATCGAACGCCAGCGCGGACGGCTGGCGTGAAATTGTGCGCCTACGCGATGAAACCCGCGAAGTGATTGCACGCGGCGCCGACGAGTCTCTGCTCTGATACTTCCTTCGAGACGTTGCACCTCTGCGCACACTCCCAACTGGAGCATTCTGTGATCGCGATTTTTTGCGTTAATGTGTTTGTTGGGGTTGTCGCCGGCGGATCGCTCGCAACCGCACATCTGGGAGTGGGCTTCCCATTCCAGCCACGTGGAGAAATAGAATGCGAAAAATTTCGATTCTGCTGGGCTTGTTGTTGCTCGCACCGGTGGCTGCGCGCGCTCAGAAGTTCGATGTCTTCGCCGGATATTCTTACGAGCAACTCGACCAGACCGGCAGTGACGCGCACACGAGCGGGTGGGAAGGTTCGCTCACCTACAAGTTCAACTCGTATATCGGAGTGACCGGAGCTTTCACGGGGAATTACGGCACTCTTTTTGGCGAATCGATGAATCTTCACGACTTCTACGTAGGTCCACAGCTCTCGCTGCCGATGCGCTATTCGCCGTTTGTTCACGTCCTGATTGGCGATATGAGGATAAGCCTGGCGACGCTGCAAAAGAATGCCTTCAGCACGGAATGGGGCGGCGGACTCGATATCCGCGTGAATCACTATCTTTCCATTCGCGCGATCGAGGCGGATGCAGTGACCGGCAACATACAGCCGAGCCAGAGCGATGGTCAAATTTGTGCAGGACTTGTTCTACATTTTTAGGCTGTGGAGCGGCTGCCGCTACCAGGCCAGCTCCGTTTCGACAGGTTCCGCGTAATCCACACCTTCGATTTCAAAACCAAAGAGCGCGCGGAACTCATGCTGAAAAGCGGCGAAATCCGTCAATTCACGCAGATTTTCGCTGTTGACCTGCGGCCATGCCGCCACAACGTCCGCCTGCACGGCGGGGAGCATCTCGCGGTCATCGAGGCGGATGCGCCCTTCTTCGTCAAATTTCGGAGCCGCGTCATCGGCAAGGAAGTCGAAGAACAAACGCCGCATCTGCGCGATGGCGCCTTCGTCCAGGTTTTTCCGCTTCATCACACGAAAGAGCAAACTCATGTATAGCGGAACGACGGGAATTGCCGCGGAAGCTTGCGTTACGATGGCCTTGTTCACAGCGATGCGCGCCTCGCCGCCGAATTTGTCGCGCAGCCGCGAATTCAAAACGCGCGCGGTTTCCTCGAGATGCTTCTTGGCGCGGCCGATCGTGCCGTCGCGGTAAATGGGCCAAGTCATCTCGGGTCCAATGTAGGAATACGCGACGGTGCGGGCATTTTCGGCAAGCAGGCCTCGTTCCTCCAGCATATCGATCCAGAGTTTCCAATCCGCTCCGCCCATCACCGCGACGGTGTCGGCGATTTGCTGATCGTTTGCGGGAGAAATGGTCACTTCGGTTACTTTCTCGGAGTCGAGGTCGACGGTCTTGTTGGTGTACGAGTTGCCTATGGGCTTTAGGACGGAGTGATGGACCGCACCGGAAACTGGGTCGGTGCGCTTGGGAGCGGCCAAGCTGTAGATGATCAGATCGACTTTGCCAAGCTCTTTGCGAAGTAACTCCGCAGTGGCGCGTTTGGTCTCGTTGGCGAACGCGTCGGCATTGATGCTCGCCGCAAACAGTCTCTGGTGGCGTGTGAAGTCGTGAAGGGCCACGGTGTTGTAAAATCCGGCGCTTGCGGTCTTATTTCCTTCGGGAGGACGCTCGAGGAAAACGCCCACCGTCTTCGCGCCGAAGCCCCACGCGGCGGCGATGCGAGAGGCAAGGCCATAACCTGTCGATGCTCCGATAATGAGTGCATTCGCCGGGCCGGCCCGTCGAGAACCCTCGCGGCCGACGATGGTTTCGATTTGCCGCTCCACGTTTCGCCGGCAGCCTTCAGGATGGGCGTTAAGACAAATGAAGCCGCGCGAGCGGCGCTGTACTACCTGCAAGGCCATTGTGGAGTATCCTTCCCCTAAGAGACGCCATGGAAAGCAAAACCTATTCAGGCCGGAAGTGTCAAGCACGACGGCGTGGCGACAACTGCGGGCAGCCGCACATCTAAGGATCAGGTGACGCACAATGAGAGCTTCGATTTTGAGCCGCACACTTTTGATTTTTGCAAGCTTCGTGATGGCCGCGTCAATTTGCGGCGGCTTCGTCCGGGCGCAGACGCCGCCGAAGTACGAACCGCCGACGGTGATCTCTACGGCAGAAGCGCTGTACCCAATCAATAGCGTGGCGTCCGGCACGGTTGTGCTGGAAGTGCACCTCGACGAGAACGGAGCCATCGATTCGGTGGAAGTACTCCACAGTATTCCTTCGCTTACAGCTCCTGCAATTACCGCGGTGAAGAAATGGAAATTCGGCGCGGCGAAACTGGATGGGCACGGAATTGCCTCGGTCATCCCGGTGGCCTTCACGTTCGTTCCGCCAAACGTGGGCCCGCGGATCTAGCGCAGAATTTCTCCAGACGCCTGGAACCCATGCCCGCCCTTTTTCTTGCTTGACAGTGGCCTGGCGCTGCCCGTATAAATATACATAGCAATGAATATTCAAACAGCAGGAATTCGGATGGGATCACACAAGCGCATGCGGCAAGGACGAATCCTGAAGCTGGTCGGGGATGAGCCCGTAGCGAATCAGGATGATTTGCGGCGGCGGCTTGGGCACATGGGAGTGCGCGTGACGCAGGCGACGCTTTCGCGTGACCTTCGCGAGTTGAAGCTGGTGAAAACAGCCGATGGCTATCGACCGCTCGGCGTGGCTACGGAGGACTCTGCGCCGGTGCCCCAACTGGGCCGGGCCCTGCGCGAGTTCCTGGTCGAAATTCGCCCTGCGCAAAACATGCTGGTCCTTAAGACGCCGCCCGGCGGCGCGCAGCCGCTGGCAGCGGCCGTTGACGGCGAGCATTGGAAAGAGGTGGCCGGCACGCTGGCGGGAGACGACACGGTGCTGATCATCACTCCAACGCGCACCGCGCGGGCCGCCATTCAGAAACGCATGGAGGACTTGCTCCGATGAAGGACCCGAGACGGGTCGCAGTCGTCGGGGCCACGGGCTACGCGGGATTCGAGCTAGCCCGGCTGCTGCTGCGACATCCGAAAATCGAACGGCCGACATTTTACCTCCGCGGCGAGAGCGCGCAAGCGCGCTGCTTGACGCAGTTATTTCCACAGCTGCGTGGATGGGGAGAGGCACCGTGCCGGCCGCTTTCGGTGGACGCGATAGCTGCCGGCGGTGAGGGAACGGCATTTCTGGCTACGCCACACGAAGTTTCGCTCGAGCTGGTTCCCGAGCTCTTGGACGCCGGCTTGCGAGTGGTCGATCTGAGCGGGGCATTCCGCTTCCAAGATCCGAAGACCTTTGCGCGCTGGTACAAATTGCCGGAGCCGAATGAGGCAGTAACGAAGCGTGCGGTTTACGGCTTGCCGGAGTTGTACTCGGAAGCGTTGCCGGACGCGGAATTGGTTGCGAATCCCGGATGCTACGCGACTTCGGTGATCCTGGGTCTTCGACCGCTGGTGGAGGCGGGCTGGATCGACACGTCGCGCGGCATTGTATGCGACTGCAAATCGGGAGCAAGCGGCGCGGGGAAAGAGCCGAAGCGTGAAACAAATTTTGTCGAGGTAAATGAGAATTTTCGCGCCTACGGCGTCTTCACCCATCGGCACACGCCCGAAGTTATCGAGCATGCCGGTGTCGATGCGGGACGCTTGATTTTCACGACTCATCTGCTGCCGCTGGAGCGCGGCATTCTGTCCACGCTTTCTTTTTGGCTAGACGAACCGCGGCGGGCAGAAGAAATCGAGGCAACGTTTCGCAAGTTTTACGCCAACCGGCCAATGGTCCGCGTGTGGCCAGCAGGACAACTGCCGGAACTGCAACACGTCGCGCACACCAACTTTTGCGATTTGGGATTCGCGCTCGATGAATCAGGCGAGCGAATCGTGGTCGTGTCTTGCCTCGACAATCTGGGAAAGGGCGCGGCGGGACAAGCGGTGCAAAATTTCAATTGGATGCACGGCCACGCGGAATCGACAGGACTGATATGAGACTGGTCATAAAACTGGCGGGAGCTCTGTTGGACGACGAAGCTGTGATGCGGCAGCTCGCGCGGCAGATCGCCGAAACCGCCAAATGCGGTCATGAACTGCTGGTCGTTCACGGCGGCGGGAAAATTTTCACCGCGACGCTGGCGCGCATGGGAATCACGTCGCGCTTCACTGGCGGATTGCGCGTTACGGATCGCGAAACACGAGATGCAGCAGTGATGGTTTTTGCGGGACTGCTGAACAAGCGGCTGACAGGGGCGATCTCCCTTGCCGGTCAAAACGCGGTGGGAATTTCGGCCGCGGATTCCGCGTGTTTCCTCGCTGAGCCGATGATTCATGAAGGCGATACGGGCGGACTCGGATACGTCGGTTATTTGACCGGCGTGAATCTGGAATTCCTGACTTCTCTGTGGCGCGCGGGAATCGTACCGGTAGCGTGCTGCCTGGGTCTGGGATCGGACGGGGAACTTTACAACATCAATGCGGACCACATGGCAGCGGCGGCGGCGGAGTATTGCCACGCCGAGCGGCTGATTTACCTCACCGACGTGGCGGGAGTGCTGGACGGCGAGAAAGTGCTGGACAAAGTGAACAGCACGGACATTGAGGACTTGATCCGCCGGCAAAAAGTTTCCGGCGGAATGATCTTGAAGCTCGAAGCCGCCAAACGCGCACTGGCTGGCGGCGTTAAGCAAGTGCGAATCGTCGGTGGGACCAGCCCGCGCGTACTACGCTCGGCCAGCAATGGCGCGAGAGGCTCCGGCACACGGGTGATGCCCGTACTTCCGGCTACGGAAGCCAAGCTGGCGATGCGCGCCTCCCAGTAAGAAAAGCCAATGAAAACGCATACAGCGAAAAAGTCTCTCAAAACGCCGCGGGCCGAGGCAGCGGGAGCCTTGCGCGACGCAGACAAGTATTTGATGCGCACTTACCGGCGACCCGCCGTGGTGTTTTCACGGGGCGAGGGTTGCTATCTGTACGATTCGAAGGGGAAGCGTTACCTGGATTTTCTTGGCGGCATTGCCGTGAATGCGCTGGGATATTCGCATCCCCGGCTGGTGAAGGTGATACAGCGCGAGGCCAAGCGCGCCGTTCACCTGTCCAATTTGTTCCACAACGCTTTTCAGGGCCCGTTGGCCAAGAAACTTGCTGAGTGGTCCGGGCTGGATCGCGTTTTCTTTACAAACAGCGGCACCGAGGCCATCGAGGGCGCGCTGAAACTGGCGCGGGCGTATGCGAAGAAAACTGCGGCTCCAGGCTCGCGGCCCAAGACCGGTATTCTGGCGCTCGAGAATTCATTCCATGGGCGAACTTTTGGGGCCGTTTCGATCACTTACCCGGCGAAGTATCGCGAACCGTTCGAGCCACTCGTGCCGGGCGCGGAATTCGTCCGCTTCAACGATGTTGCGGACCTCGAAAAGAGATTCGACGCCGAGGTTGGCGCGATCGTTATCGAAACCATCCAGGGCGAAGGCGGCATTTCCGCCGTTAGCGAAGACTTCTGGGAGCGCGCCCGCGAACTCGCGACCAAGCATAACGCCGCGCTGATTGCCGATGAAATTCAATGCGGCTTGGGACGTACCGGCCAGAAATTTGCGTATCAGAAATTCAGCAGCAAACCGGACATCGTGACGGTAGCCAAGCCGCTCGCGGGAGGCCTGCCTCTGGGAGCGGTGATTGCCAATGAAAAGTTTGCCGAATCGTTTACGCCGGGAATTCACGGAACGACCTTTGGCGGCGGACCGCTGATCTGCGCGGTGGCTCTGGAATTTCTAAACACGGTTGAGGACGAGAAGCTGCTCGAAAATGTGCGCGAGCGCGGCGCTGAACTGAAGAGCGAGTTGGAAAAGCTGCAGGAGCGCTTCGACTTTGTCCGCGAAGTGCGGGGTGAAGGACTGATTCTCGGGCTCGATCTTTCCATCGAAGGCGGCCCTATTGTCGAAGAAGCACTGCGTCAAGGGCTGATTATCAATTGCACGCACGAACACATCCTGCGGTTTCTGCCGCCTTTCGTGATCCGCGCGAAGCAGGTGCGGGAGTTTCGGAGCACACTTAGCAAAGTGCTGGCGAAAGCGCCGCGCAAAGCGTGGGAACCCTATCAGGCGAAGCAAACGCACGATACTTCTCGAACGGAAGAAACGGCGGGAGCGCGAGCTCAAGCCGCAGCGAGGTAACCATGAACGCGGTCGCGGCAGCAGTACCAACTCTTGCGAATGATCTTTTGACGGGAAGTGAGTGGGGCACGGAGCAAGTGCGCGAGCTGTACCATCTGGCCGCTGATATCAAAGCGCGGCCGGAACGCTACCGCAGTGCGCTGGCGGGAAGATTTTTGGCGCTGATTTTCGAAAAGCCGTCGCTGCGCACGCGAGTGACGTTCGAAGTGGGCATCTCCAGTATGGGCGGCGGAGCGGTTTTCCTGGATCACACGCAATCGAAGCTGGGCGAGCGCGAATCGGTTCGCGATGTTGGGAGGAATCTGGAGCGCTGGGTGCAAGGAATCGTAGCGCGCGTGTTCGAACACAAATTACTCCAGGAATTGGCTGAGAATTCGTCGATTCCGGTGATCAATGCTCTTTCGGAGCGCTGCCATCCGTGCCAGGCGTTCGCGGACTTTTTCACTTTGGAGGAGCGCTTTGGAAGCTTGCGCGGACTGAAATTTGCCTACATCGGAGACGGAAACAACGTCTGCCATTCGCTTTTGACCGTTGGGGCGCGGCTGGGCGTCCACGTTCGCGTGGCGACGCCGGCGGGTTACGAACCCGATCCTGCGGTGGTCTCCGAAGCGCGGCGCGTGGCGCGTGAGAACCGCGGCAAGGTCGAAATACTGCGTTCACCCGAGGAAGCAGTGAGCGGCGCTCAGGCGGTTTATACCGACGTGTGGGCGAGCATGGGGCAAGAAGATGAAACGGCGCGGCGTGAAGCGATCTTCGCACCTTATCAAGTGAATCGGGAGCTTTTCGGGCAGGCGGATGCTCACGCGGTCTTCATGCACTGCTTGCCGGCGCACCGTGGATCGGAAGTGGCCGCGGAAGTGATCGATTCGCCGCAGTCGATCGTTTTCGATCAGTCCGAAAATCGTTTGCATGTTCAAAAAGCAATTCTACTCACGCTGCTCGGCTAAGGAGAAAACGTTGGCAAAGAAAGTCGTACTGGCATATTCCGGAGGACTCGATACTTCGATCATTATTCCGTGGCTCAAGGAAAATTATCACTGCGAAATCATCGCCATGATTGGCGACCTGGGGCAGAAGGAAGACCTGGAAGCGGCGCGACGCAAGGCGCTGGCAACAGGCGCGAGCTCGGCATATGTGGAAGATCTGCGTGAAGAATTTATAAAAAATTACATTTGGCCGACGCTGCGCGCGGGCGCTGTTTACGAGCACAAGTACCTACTTGGAACTTCTTTTGCGCGGCCGATCTTGGGGCGACGGCAAGCAGAGCTTGCGCGCAAGCTGGGAGCCGACGCTGTGGCCCATGGCTGCACGGGAAAAGGGAATGATCAGGTGCGGTTCGAGCTGGCGGTCAAAGCGATCGCGCCGGAGCTGAAGATCATTGCGCCGTGGCGGGAGTGGAACATCAGCTCACGCGAAGAAGCCATTGCTTATGCGCGCGAACACAATGTGCCGGTCGAGCAGACGACCAAGAATATTTACAGCCGAGATCGCAATATCTGGCATTTGAGCCACGAAGGCGGATGCCTGGAAGATCCCGCGAATGCGCCGGAAGAGGCCATGTGGCAATGGGTTGTTTCTCCGGCGGCCGCGCCGGATCAGCCGACCGAAGTAAAAATTGGATTTGAAGCAGGCATGCCGGTTTCCGTGAATGGCAAGAAATTAGGCGGGCTCGCACTCCTCGAAGCCCTGAACGACGTCGCGGCGAAAAACGCGGTCGGCAGGATGGACATGGTGGAGAATCGTCTGATAGGGATCAAATCGCGCGGAGCGTATGAAACGCCGGGTGGGACGTTGCTGATCGCGGCGCATCGCGAATTAGAAGCGCTGTGCCTCGACAGGGAGACGTTGCACTTTCAGCAGCATTTGTCGCTGCGCTATGCGGAGATGGTCTATTACGGAATGTGGTTCACTCCGCTGCGCGAGGCGCTGGATGCGTTTTTCGAATCGTCGCAGCGCCGCGTGACGGGCACGGTGGGCTTGAGTCTTTTCAAAGGCAACGTGAACGTGACTTCGCGTGAATCGTCGTATTCGCTTTATCGAACCAATCTCGCGAGCTTCACGATGACTGGCTATAACCCGAAAGATGCGGAAGGCTTCATCAATCTGTTCGCGCTGCCGATAACCATCCCTGCCGCGAAAGGCGAGGCGCGTTGAACGAAGCGGCGCAGAAAAAGATGTGGGGCGGCCGCTTCGAGCACGCGCCGAATAAAGATTTCTACGAGTTCGAGCGCTCGTTTGGATTCGACCGGCGCTTGCTTCCCTTCGAATTAAACCTTGACCGCGCGTGGTCGCACGCACTGGAAAGGAATGGAATTCTGAGCGCGCCGGAGGGCGGACAGATTCGCGCGGCGCTGGAACAGATTGAAAAACGCGCAGTCGCCGAACCGAAATGGTTGGACGGTTCATCCGCAGAGGATGTGCATCATTTCGTTGAATCCACGCTGACGGAAATGCTTGGCCCGCTGGGCCAGAAGCTGCACACGGGGCGAAGCCGGAACGAAATGATCGTCACCGAGTTTCGCATGTTCATTAAGGAAGCGGCTGCGGAAGCGCACGGCGCGGTGCGCAAACTGATTGGGGCATTCATCGAGCAGGCAGAGCGGCATTTCGGCTGGCCGATGCCTGGCATGACCCATATGCAGGCTGCGCAGCCCATTTTGCTCTCGCATTTCCTGCTGGCGCATGCGGAAGCTTTCTTTCATGACCTCGAACGCATCGATTTTGCCGCGAAAACTTCGGACGCGTGTCCGCTCGGCACGGCAGCGCTGGCGGGATGCGCCTTCCCCATCGACCGCAACGCTCTGGCGAAGGATTTGGGCTTCGCGCGAGTGACGCGCAACAGCCTCGATTCGGTTGGCCGGCGCGATTTCGCGCTCGACTATCTGTTTGCCCTCACCGTACTCGCGACCCATCTCTCGCGCGTGGCCGAGGACATGATTCTTTTCGCGTCGCCGGGCTTCGGATTCGTGATTTTGCCAGATGAGTATTCGACAGGCAGTAGCCTGATGCCGCAAAAGAAAAATCCTGATGCGTGGGAATTGATTCGAGGAAAATGCGGACGGGTTGCCGGGGCGCTGGTCGCGCTTGTAGTCACGATGAAAGGCTTGCCTTCCAGTTATCAGCGGGATTTGCAGGAGGACAAGGAGCCTCTGCTCGACGCGCACGATCAGACTCTGGCGATGACCCGAATCGCAGCCGGCGCGATGGCCGCAACGAAGTTCGATGAAGGCAGATTGCGCCGCAGGGTTCAGGAGCCGGGCTTGGTTGCAACGGAAGCGGCTGACTATCTGGTGGCGAAGGGCGTTCCCTTTCGGCAGGCGCACGAAATCATCGGAAGACTCGTTCGCGACAGCGAGGGACAGAGCCAGGGCTTCGCCGAATGGCCGCCACAGAAGCTGAAGACGTACTCTCCGGTGTTTGAAACGGACTTTTCGAGCGCACTGACGGTCGAGGCGTCCCTCAACCGCCGGAATTCGCTGGGCGGCACAGCTCCGACGGCCGTGCGCAAAGCGCTGGATGAGGCCAAAGAGCGGCTCGCGTCCGCGGAGAAGAAAAATTGAGGGCCAGGAAAGCACGTTTGAGCGACGCGGCGGCGATTTATGCGCTGATCGCCAGCTACGCCGCCGAAGGGATTTTGCTCCCGCGCACAGAGGAGAATGTGCGCGAGCATCTTGGCACGTTTTTAGTGCTTGAGGACAAGGGCAAGGTCGCGGGCTGCGTATCTCTGGAGAATTATGGCGCTGATCTGGCGGAAATTCGCTCGCTTGCGGTGAGCCCGGGGATTCGCGGCCGCGGCTTGGGCGGGCGGCTGGTTGAATTTGCCTTGACGGAGGCGCGGCGGAAGAAAATAGTACGCGTGTTTGCCGTGACGCATGCGCCGGAGTTCTTCGTACGCCACGGCTTTGCGGCATCTTCGCGGCACGCGCTGCGGGAAAAGATCGAGCGCGACTGCTGCACGTGCCCGAAAGCGAGGCGCTGCCGCCTGATCGCGGTAATTGCCAACGTTATGCCCGAGCGTGTCGCTTTGCCCATTGTCGAGGGCGTTGTGTCACCCGCTTCCGCCGCATGAAGCCTCGCCTATTGGCATCCGCCTTGCCTCGAGGCTTTGCGTTTTCCGCTGTTTCCTGCGGCCTCAAGAAATCGGGACTCGATTTGGGGTTGATTGTCAGCGAAACTCCAGCCAGCGCCGCTTGCGTGTTCACAACAAATCTCGTCAAGGCTGCGCCCATCCTCGTTTCCCAACGGCATCTCCGGCACTCCGCGGCAAAGATGCGCGCCATCATCGTGAATTCCGGGAATGCCAATTGCGTGACCGGCGCCGCAGGCCTAGCAGCATCGAGGCGAACGACTGCAGCTCTTGCGCGCGCGATAGGTTGCCGGACCGAGCAGACGCTTGTTTGTTCCACTGGGGTAATTGGCCTACCGCTTCGCGTTAAACGCATTCTGCGCGCTATTCCGAAGCTGCGAGCCGAAGGGTCCGCGACGCCCGGCGCATTCGGACAATTCACACGCGCCATCATGACGACAGACACGCGACCGAAATGGGCAGCGGCGAATTGCATGGTCGATGGAAAGCGCGTGCGTTTGCTTGGCTGCGCCAAGGGCGCAGGAATGATTCACCCACGCATGGCGACGATGCTGTCTTTTATCGTGACAGACGCAGCGGTTCCAGCGAGTGTACTTCGCCGGGCACTGCGCGACGCAGTCGCTAAAACGTTCAACGCGATTACCGTCGATGGCGATACGTCAACAAACGACACCCTGGCGGTCCTCGCCAACGGCGCTTCCGGCGCTCCCGCGATTCGCGCGGGCAGTCTTGACTATGGGAAATTCCATGCTGCGCTCAAATCCGTTTGCCAGTCGCTGGCATTGCAGATTGTTGCGGACGGAGAAGGCGCGCATCGCGTTGTTGAAATCGAAGTGCGAGGCGCGGATTCCGATCGAGCCGCAGACGCCATCGCGCGGACCATTGCGAATTCACCGCTGGTGAAAACGGCGCTTGCTGGGGGCGATCCCAACTGGGGCCGAATCTTGGCTGCCGCGGGACGCGCGGGAGTGCGATTCGATCCGGACCGTGCTGAGATTCGCATGGCCGGCATACTGATGTGCCGCGCAGGGCATCCGTGTCCCTTCAATGAAAAGGCCGCGCATCGCAAACTTCTCGCCAAGGAAGTTCCTATTGTCGTCGACCTACATGCAGGCAAAGGTTCAGCCCGCATCTGGACTTGCGACTTCACCGGCGACTACGTGCGCATCAACGCCAGCTACCGCAGCTAATGAAAACGGGGGCAATTGGGGGATATTCTACGCGATAGCCGCGTTTTGCTTTGGCTTCGGTGGCGACTCGATCATTTCGACTCGGCCGGCGACGTAGCGATACGTTTCGAGGGTTGCGCCATCGATCCCTTGACGAACAAGACGCGGGATATCCAGGCCCGCTTCCGCGGCTTCGAGCTCGGCGGGAGCTGCATGCAAAGCCGGGCTGCGCGGCAGGAAAACTGGGCAGCAATCGTGAAAGGGCTCAGCGGAAATATCATGCGTGCCGATCTTTCGCGCGGTGTCGATGATTTCCAGCTTGTCCGTCCCGGCAAGTGGACGAAACACGGGCATCGTTCCGGCAGCTTCCACGGAAACCATATTGCGCAAAGTCTGGGAGGCGACTTGGCCGAGGCTATCGCCGGTAACCAGGGCGAGCGCACCCGTGCGGCGCGCGAAGACCTCCGCGATGCGCAGCATCATTCGGCGATAAAGAAGGACGCGGCACGGCTCGGGCGCATAACGGACAATCTCCCGCTGGATCTCCTCGAAGGGAACGCGATAAAGCTTCGCCGTGAATTGCCAGGGCACCAATTGGCGAACCAGTTCGCGCGCGACGTGCACGGAAGATTCTCCGGGACGGGCGCCGGTGCCGTAAAAATGGACGAAGGAAAGATGCGCTCCGCGTCTCATCATATGGTACGCGGCCACCGCGGAATCGAATCCGCCGGAGAGCAAGCAGGTCATTTTGCCGGCGGTGTTCGCAGGCAGGCCTCCCGCTCCGGGTATTTTGCGAGCGTAGACAAGGGCGGGCCCGGAGGTAATTTCGACGCGACAGGTCACGTCCGGATTGTTCAGTTTTACGCGTGCGCTGCGGCCTGCGGCTTTGAGGGAATCGAGCAGATGCTTGCCAACGACTTTTTCGATTTCGGAGCTGCTGTGCGGAAAGGATTTGTCGCTGCGCTTGGCGCGAACGGCGAACGTTGAGAAGGCAAGAGGTTCGATTTCTTGCCAAGCTGCGAGGCAGAGAGCTGCGAGGTCTGGCTCGACAGGGCGCGCCACAGCGTAGTAGGCGACGCCGGAAAGCCGTGCAATACGCCGCAAAGCCTCCTCGAGCGCTGCTGCTTCTCCCAATCGAATGATCAAGCGATCATTGGGCCGCTCAATCTTTTCGATAGGAACTCCTTCGAGTGCGGATCGCAGGTTCGACACAAGCTTGGATATGAAGAAGCGCCGATTCCCGCCCTTCAGCCAAAGCTCATGATAGTGAACGACGATAGCCACCTGGCTCATCCGTGAAACCCGGCACTGTGCATTTCACAGATTATAGCAGGCTTAGGAAGGCCAG